>CCMO02000001.1:2117500-2717500 GCA_000751295.2 bacterium YEK0313 | reverse complement strand
GCTCGCGCCTGCAGCGAGAGACCGAATGGCGGCCGCGCACCGGCCTCAGCGACGGCCTCGAAAAGACCATCGCATGGTGGCGCAGCCGCATCGGCGCCGGTCGCGTGCGCCGCCAGAAGGATTTCATCACATGAACCGGCCCGCGCGGGCCGGGCGCCGGCGTCTGCCCGGATGGGTCGCGGCCGCCGCCACGATCGCGGCCTTTTCCGGATGGACGTCGGCGTTGCCCGATCAGCTCTCCGGCACGCAGGTCGTTCCGCCGCCGGAGGTGGCGTTGCCGGGCTATCGCCAGCCCAGCCGCGATGCGGCTTTCGGCACGCCCTTCACGCGCATCACCGATCCCGGCGCAGCGCTCGGCGCGGGCATCGCCTGCCGGCGCGAAATGTGCCGCCACCGCTATTCGAGCGCCCAGGCGTGGAATGCCGACCAGAGCCTGCTCCTCATCCCGGTCGGCTGCGGCGGCCTGTGCTTCTTCGACGGGCGCAGCTATGAACCCCTGTTCCGCCGGGCCCGGTCCGGCGAATGCGAATGGCATCCGGTCCGGCCGGAGGCGATGATCTGCGTATCGCCCTCCGCGGTGACGATCTGGGAGCCGAGGAGCGCACGCGAGGAGGTGATCTATCGCGCCGAGGGCTACCGCGACCTCAAATTCGGACCGAACAAGGGCAATCCTTCCAATGACGGGCGCTGGATCGCCCTGCGCGCGGTCGCCGCCAACGGCCAGGAGGTCGCCTTCGCCCTCGATCTCGCCGAGCGGCGCAAGGGCGCGGATATCTCCCTGCAGGGTCTGCCGGGGCGCACCAATTCCTGCACGATCTCGCCGCTCGGCCTGCATGTGGTCTGCTTCCAGTATCTGGAGGACGGCACGGACCAGGCCTTCGTCTTCACCATCGACGCCCAGCTCGTGCAGCGCTGGCCCGAACACCATCGGCCGGGCCACGGCGACATGACCGTCGATGCCGATGGCAGCGAGGTCTATGTCGGCATCAGCAAGGCTCCGCCGGACCGCTATTTCATCATCAAGCGCCGGCTTTCCGACGGGGCGGTGACCGTTCTCGCGCCGACCGGCGAGGGACAGCATGCCTCGCTGCGCTCGATCCGGCGGCCGGGCTGGGTGTTCGTCACCTATGCCGGCGATCCCGCCGCGGTCGCGCGCCGGACAGGCTGGGCGCCCTTCGCCCGCGAGGTGATCGCGCTGAAGATCGACGGCAGCGGCGAGTTCCGCCGGATCGTCCACACCCACAGCGTCCGGCACGACTATTGGAACGAGGCCCAGGCCTCCCCCTCGCCCGACGGCACGCGCGTCATATGGGCGAGCAACTGGGATCAGGCCGGCGGCCCCATCCATGCCTTCGTCGCTCAGCTTGACTGGCCGGAACGCGCCGCCGCCCTGGAATCCATCACGGAGCCGCAGAGATGACCCGTATCCGGTATTCGCTTTTGCTCGGTGCCCCGCTGTTCTGCGCCTGCCTTGCCGCCTCTCCGTCCGCGCGTGCGGGCGGGCCCTACCGGCTGGCGCCGGGCGATACGGTCGAGATCGGACTGGCGGTGCTCGGCGACCAGCGCCAGCGCGCGATGATCCAGGCCGACGGCACCATCGCCCTGCCCTGGACCGGCCGCGTGATGGTCGGTGGATTGACCGAAGCCGAGTTGCAGACACGGATGGAGATGCTGCTGCCGAACCGGACGCTGCGCAGCCGCACGCCGGACGGGCGCGAGCACATTATCGGCATCCGCCCGGAGGACATTTTCGTCTCGGTGGCCGAGTTCAGGCCCGTCTACGTGACCGGCGACGTGCTGACCCCCGGCCAGCAGGCCTATCGGCCCATGACGACCGTGCGCCAGGTGGTGACGGCTGCCGGCGGCTACAGCCTTTTGCGCTCCCGCGCCACCCAGGCCGGTGCGGACCCGGCCGACCTGCGCCGCGACCACGACACGCTATGGACGGACTACCTGCGGGAATATTTCCGCACGCTGCGTCTCCGCGCCGAGCTCGCCGACCATGACGAGTTCGATCTCGCGCCGCCGCGCGCCTCGCCCCTGCCGCCGTCCGTTGCGGAGACGATCGCAAAAGCCGAACTGGAATCGCTGAAGGTCTCGCAGGCCGAATTCCGGCTCGAGAGCAGCTATCTCGCGCGCGCCGCGCGGGAGACGCAGGAACAGGTCGTCGTGCTTGCCCGGCGCGAGCAGGAGGAGGGCAAGGGCGTCGACGCGGACACTGCCGAGCTCGAGCGCGTCAACCGCCTCTTCGGCGGCGGCACCCTCGTCAGCCAGCGCGTCACCGACAGCCGCCGCGCGGTCCTGCTGTCCTCCTCGCGCCGGCTGGAAACAACGGTGCAGCTCATGCGCGCGCGCCGCCAGGCGGACGACTATGCGCGCCAGCTCGAGCGGCTCGGCAACCAGCGCCAGAACACGCTTCTCCTGCAATTGCGCGATGCAGGCGCACGCCTTGCCGAACTTGCCCTGCGCATCCAGGCGGTCGGCGAGAAGCTGCGGCCGAGCGGCGGCGCGCCCGCCGTGCCGAGCCCTGGCGCAACGCCCTCGATCAGCCTCATCGTCACGCGCAAGGTCGGCGACCAGTGGCAGCGCCTCACGGTGGCCGAGGATACCGACGTCCTGCCCGGCGACGTGGTGGAAGTCGTCCTGCGCGCGGAGGCGAGCGTGGCGGTCGTCGCGAACTGAGCGGCGCCTTCCCGGCGCCCGGACTTCAGGCATCGCCTCCACTCTTCCGCCGTCATGAACGGCAGAATTGCAGCGCCGACAGGATAAGAGGCAGGTTGTGCGCCAGGTGCGGCGCCACCACGAGATCGAGATGACCGCCGGCGATCGGCACGATCTCGAGCTCACGCAGCATCCGGCGCCAGCCGAGATCTTCCGTCAGCCCGCGCCGCTCGCAGCGGAACAGGGTGCCCGCGATCGGCAGCGGCGGCTCGATCGCCCCGGCACCGCGGGCACTGCCGATCCAGCGCCCCATGGCGCGCATGCGCAGAATCTCCTCCAGCTCCAGCCGCAGCATGAAGCGGGTCCCGGCCAGCCGACCCGGCAGGGCGGTCGCCAGAAATCGCGCGAACCCGGCCTCGCAGCGCAGCCGCACCGCGACCTTCGCGGCGGTGCGGCAGAGCAGCCGGTAGGCGGTGACGCGATGGGCCCTGACGCGCTGGAAGGCCCGGGCCATCGTCTCTCCGAGCTGATGGCGCCGACCGCCGACATTGGTGTCGAGGATGCCGAGGAAGCGGACCTGCCGCCCCTCGGCCAGCAGCCGGCCGGCGGCCTCGAAAGCGACAGCGCCCCCGAGCGAATAGCCGAGCAGCCGGACATCGCCGCGCGGCTGGACCGCATTGATCTGCGCGAAGGCCATGTCGGTCATTGCCGCGACCGTCTGCTGGCCGTCGAGGATGGCTTCGAGGCTCGGATAGCGGATCGGCACGACACGGACGACATGCCCGATCTCGTTGCCGAAGGCGGCCATGCTCGGCCCATAACCGACCGAGCCGGGGAACAGGAACAGGATCGGCCGGCCGTCGTCCGCCGCGGCGGGCGCCAGCGGATCGTCCGCCGGGACGGAGGCAGCCCCGACCATCTCCTCGAAGCTCATGTCGACGCGAAAGGCATCCATGTGCAGCTCGCGGCCGAGCGCGGTTTCGATGTCGAGCACGCATTGCAGGAGCTTCAAGGAATCGCCGCCGGCCTCGTCCCAGCGGCCGGTCGCGATCGGCACCCTCAGCGCCGCCTGCCACAGGCGTGCGACGACCGCTCGCTCGCCTTGTGCCGCGCGCCCGACCGGCGCAGGCGCGACAATGCGCTCGCCGGCGTTGCGCCGGTCGAGGTCGAGGTCGAGGTCGCGCAGCGCCTGCATGTCGAGCTTGCCGCCGGGAAGCCGCGGCAGGTCGGCAAGGACATGCAGGCGCGCCGGATGCAGCGACGGCGGCAGGGTGCGGCGCGCCATGTCGCGGAGCGCCCTGGTCGGATCCGCCCGCTCCGGCTTCGGGACGACGAAGGCGACGAGTTCGCCGGCTTCGGTCGGGATCGCGGCCGCGTCGGTCACCAGCTGCGACTGGCGCAGCGCCACCTCCAGCTCCGCAGGCTCCACCCGCCGGCCATTGATCTTGAGCTGGCGTCCCTTCCGGCCGACGATCCGCACCAGCCCGTCCGGAGCGACGGTCACCAGATCGCCGGTCGGCAGGATGCGGCGGTCCGCATGCGCCCCGTCGGTCGGAAGGGACACCACCTCGCCGTCGGACCAGTGCCCGAGCGCGACATAGTCGCTGCAGATCACCAATTCGCCTGGTTCGCCCGGCGCGACGCCGCGGCCGTCCTCGCCGATCACGGCATATTCGATGCCCGGCAACAGGTAGCCCGCCGGCACGGCGACCCCGTCCGCCAGCGTGGGCTCGCCCGGAAACCATTGCGAGCCCGTCGTTTCCGTCGATGAATAGCTGACCTGGACCCGGCAGCCGGCCGGCACGACGGCCCGCGCCGCCGCGATGTCGTCCCAAAGGATCCGCTCGCCGGCGATGCGGACGATCCGCAGTGAGGCGAAGTCGTCGCCGCCCTGCCGCATGAGAGCGCGCAGGAGCGCCGGCACGATATAGACGACCGTCACGCCCGCCGAGCGAAACCGCCGCCGGACACCGCGCAAGCCCGCGGCCTCGACGTCGACGATCCCGAGGGTCGCGCCGGTCGTCAGCGCCGAGAGAACCTCGCGGCAACCGGCAATCGTCGCAGCGCCGCTCAATGGCATGAGCACGTCGCCGGGGCCGATGTGGCAGGCATCGACATATTGATGGACACGCTGCAGCAGGCTGCGCTCGCTGTTGACGATGCCCTTGGGCCGGCCCGTACTGCCCGAGGTGTAAAGCACGATTGCGGGCCGCCCGACCGCAGCCGTCATGCCCGGCCCTACCGTGTTGTGCGGCACGGCCGGCGCCAGCACGCCCGGTGCCAGGGCACCCGTCACATCGATCCAGCAGACATCCGAGGCAGCGGGCCAGCCGGACGGGCTGGCGGCACCGATGCCGACGACGACCGGAAGATGTGCATCCGCGACGATATCGAGGATGCGTTGCGGGGGGTCGCGGGGGTTGAGCGGCACGACCAGCCGATCGCATTCGAGGCCGGCGAGCAGCCCGACGGGAAACCAGGCGGAGTTGCCGAGCAGCAGCCCGACGGCCTCGCCTTGGGCCGTGACCGCCGCCATGCGGCCCGCGAGCCATGCGACAGCCTCGACAAGTTGGCCATAAGACAACTCGACGGCGTCATCCGCGATGGCCGGCTTGTCGGGATGCCGGGTCGCGATCCGCCGCACATGCTGCATCACCGGCACGTCGGCAAAGGACGCGCCGAGCGCCTCGAACGGATGGTCGACGGGGCCGCCGGCATCGAGCGCGCGGAGCGGCGGCTTGGACCAGACGATCGGAGGCTCGCCGACGGGCGGCGCCGGGATCGCACTGCCGGCCAGCGAAAGAGCCTGCTGCGCGAAGCCCTCGTGCATCCGGACGGCACCGGTCATCCGACCGCGGTTCACATCGAGCATGGGCAGCTCCGTTCGTCTCTTCTGGTCCTTAAGGGGCGGCCGGATCGGCGACATCGTCCGATCGAAGGACCGGGCGCCTGCCGGGCCCGCCGGCCGCCGCTGCAAGGCTCAGCCGCCCCCTGCCTCGGCCCGTCGCGCAGCGCGTGCGAGCAGGCGTTCCGACACCACCCAGGCCAGGCCTGGCAGGAGGCGGAGCCGGCGATGGATGCTCACCGCCATGATCGCGTTCCAGATGACGATGACCAGAGTGGTCGCGACCGCCGCACCGATGGCGCCGAACAGCTCGATGCCGATGAAGCAGCCCACGACATTCAGACCGGCGCTGACGCCCATCGCGAGGGCGGCCATCCGCTCCTGCCCGGTCATGGTCATCAGGTGCTGCTGCGGCCCCATGGCGGCGGCGATCAGCTGGCCGAGGACGAGCAGCCGCGCGATCGGCGCTCCCTGCACGAAGTCATCGCCGAAGAAGCGCAGGACCAGCTCCATGAAGATGAGCAACGGCGCCGCGAGAAGTCCCGATACCGCGAAGGACAGCACTGCCGCGCGCACGAAGAGCCGCTGCAGCCCGGCATGGTCGTCGCGCGCATGAAGATCCGCCGCGGTT
Source organism: bacterium YEK0313 (assembly GCA_000751295.2). NCBI lineage: Bacteria > bacterium YEK0313. Next base: position 2,711,363 of record CCMO02000001.1, on the reverse strand, counting down.
GGCGCGAACATGCTGCCGACCGCGACGCGCGGCAGCAGGATCAGCGTCGCAATGCTGAGGCCGAGCGCGAAGATGCCGGCCTCGCGGATATGTTCCAGCCAGCCGAGCAGGATGACGCCGGTGCGCACCATCAGGATGTCCAGAAGCGACAGCACGGTCATCGGCAGAAGCGTGACGCACCATTGCGCGATGCTGAAGGCGGGGCGCATCCCTCTCAGCCGGGCCGGCAATATCCGCAGCACGAGCACGCAGGCGAGAGCCGCGGTGAATATCGAGCTGACGAGCAGCGCGGTCAGCACGCCGGAGGCATCCACCGGTTGGATGGCGAAGGCCGCCATCAGCGCGACCAGCACGGAGAGCAGCGCATCGCGGACGATCCGCTCCGGCAGCAGGGCCGTCGCCACGCCGCCGAAGGCGCGGACCAGCGCGGCGCAGATCAGATAGAGGGTCATGGCGGGGATGGTCGCCATGCCGATGAGCAGACCGACCTCCTTCGCATCGGGCAGATGATCGGCAACGGCGACGATGACCATGGCGCCGAGGCCCGCAAGGATCAGCGAGGCGACGGTGGAGATGCCGATGGCGAACAGCACGACGCCGCGCACGAGCGCCCATTCCTCCCGCGCCGCATGGACCGGCACGAAGCGCAGCACCGCGACGTGGAAGCCGAGCGTTCCGATGTAGGACAGAAACGAGGTCCAGGCGAGCACGTAGGAGAACAGGCCGAAGCCGTCGGTGCCAATGAGCCGGGCGATCTGGAGTTGGACGAGGCTGGTCAGCACGGCACCGCCCACATAGAGCGCGAAAGCCTGCGCGCTGGCGCTGACCATACGCCTTCCGAGCTCGGCCTGCTTCTGCGCGTCCTGCCGCTGCCTGTCCTGCTCGGCCGGCTCAACAAGCGGTACGATGCCGCCCGCGGCTTCCGCGCCGGGGCCGATGCGCCTTGCGACCTCGCTCTCGATCCTGTCCACCGCCGCGCCCAGCGAGGCGCCGTCGAGCGATCGCACCTGGATGATGGAGCCGCCACGGCTCTCCAGGAGATTTTGAACCCGATCCGCGATCGGGCCGGTGGCCAGGTTGGTGTCGAGCTCGGCATCGAAGAACTGTTCCATCCGCGGCTCGCGCATCGAACGCTCGCGCAGGCGGCGCTCCAGCAGTTCGCGCGGTGCATCGAGGCGGATGACGAGGTCCGCGTGGGGTGTGGCCTCCAGGGCGCCCGCCAGCGCATGGTCGTCGGCGGCGCGCGCGAATGCGGCCAGCGAACACACGGCCTGCAAATAGGCCTGGTCGAAGATCACCACCCGGCTCGATTGCGCGTTCCGCTTCCAGCAGCACGACAGGCGCAGGATGTATTGCCAGAAGCGCAGCATCCAGACGGGGTTTCTCGGCGGCAGCGTCCTGATCAGCGCGGTGCTCAGCCGCAGCTCCTGCCGATGCTTGCGCGGCTTGAACACGGTCGCGAGCGTCCGCAGGAATGCGCGGCCGAGCCGGGCGAGCGCAGCGAGGCTGCCGCCGAGGCCGGCCGAACGCCCGGCGCCCCCTTGCCGGTGGCAGAGGACCACGGATGTCGGATGCCCCTGGCTCTGAAGGCGCTGGCAGAGCGCCTGAGCCAGGGTCGTCTTGCCGGAACCGGGCGGGCCGAACAGCTCGATGATCATGTCACTCTCCGACGCCGGCACCCGTCAATGCGGCGGCACTCTGCGATGTGGGGGCACGCGCCTCCGACAGGATCGAGGCGATCCGGGGGCTGCCGGACGCTTCTGCGCCCGACGCCCGGACAAGGAACTGCACCGCGTCGCCGGCGGCGGCGCGTCCGGTCACGCCGGCGCGGACAAGAAACAGGATCCAGTCGGCGTCCATGGCCGCCAGCCCGACCTCCGGCCGTTCGCCCACGCTGTCGTCATCGACGATGATGATGTCATAGGCGCCGCGGAAGCGGTCGCTCCATCGCCCGCCCGCTTCGGCCGCATCCAGGCCGGGCGCGCCGTCCAGCAGCGCCGCCGGCGCGAAGTCGATCTGCAGGTCGCCTATCCTCTCGGCAGCCGCCGGACTCGCGGCGCCGGTCGCGCCATTCGGGGGGGCCGCGCGGCCCGCTGCCCGCGGGACGTCCTCCAGCCAGGCGGGATGCCTGCTCCGGCTGACCAGCAGGACCTTCAGGCCAAGGCGCGCGGCGACCACCGTAAGGCTCCAGGCAAGCGCGGTCTTGCCCTCGTCCGGGCCCGTGGATGTCAGCAACACCACCTGCGGCCCGTGCCGGATCGCGTTCGTCGGCATCAGCGAAACGAGCAGCGAGCGCACGAGCCGCGCATAGCCGGATTGCGGCTCCTCCCGTGACAGCAGCGCCGCGCGATGGGCCTCGAGGCGCGGCACGGTGCCGAGGCACGGCACTCCGAGAACCTCGACGGCATCGTCCTTATCGCGGATCGTGCGCTCGGTGAGGGCGAGACCGAAGGCGAGGAGGATGCCGAGAATCGTCGAGGCGATGACCATCGGGGGAAGCAGAAAGGCGGGGTGCAGCGAGCTTGGCCGCTCCGGCGGCCAGGCGGCCGCGAGCAGCCGCGCATCGGGCCTGACGAGCTGCACCTGCTCGTCGACCTCCTGCTGGCGACGCAGAAGCCCGTCATAGAATTGGCCGAGCGCCAGCGCCTGTCGCTCGAGCGCGCGCAGCCCGGAGAGGCCGTCGGCGGTGGAGTTGGCGGCGGCGCGCAGGGGCGCGAGCCGCTGCTCGATCGACCGGGCCTGCTCGCTATAGACCTGAGCCTCGCTTTCCAGCCGGCGCAGGCCGCGGGCGAGCTCCTCCTGGACGGCGGGCCGCGTCATGGCGTCGCCGGCGTCCCGCCGCACGAGCTCGAGCAGGAGCGGCGAGCCGAGCAGGCGTGCCATTTCCATCTCGCTGCCCGGCCGCTCGCTGAGCTGCCTGGCGCGCGCCAGGCGATCGGTGGCCGACTGCATCTCCGACCGCGCGATCGCGAGTTGCCGCGACAGCTGGGCGATCTGGACGGCCGTCTCGTCGGCCGGCGCGGCGCTGGCCGCGGCGTGGATCAGGCGATAGGCCTCGAGTTCCCGCTCGGCCCGCGCTACCTCGAGGCGCGCTTCCGGAATCCGCTTGGCGAGCCAGACCATCAGGCGGCGCGCCTCGACGCGCCGGCGCAGCGCGAGATCGTCCAAATAGACCTGCACGACCGTGTTGGCGACCGTGGCGGCAGCCTGCGGATCGGCCGATGAATAGCTGACGGTGATGACGCGCGACCGGCGCTCCTGGTCGACCTTGATGCGCCGCCTCAGGTCGAGGGCGAGAGCATGTGTGGCCGCGGCCGACGAGGTGTCGGCCGCCGGGCTCGGGGCCGCGAGGCCCAACCGCTGCAGGATCACGCTGGCGGCGCGACGGATCCGGGAGAGCCGCGAGGGCGGTTCGACGTGGCCTTCGGACTGGTTTGCCAGCAACGCCGAGGCGACCGCGAGCAGATGCGCCTCCGACGCGAGAATCGTCACATGGGTCTCGATCGCCGATTCCTCGCCCGGCTGGGTCGCGGGCGTCGCCCCGGGCCCGTCATTGCCCCGCTGATCCACGATGATCTGGGCGGATGCCGTGTATTTCGGCTGCACGACGAGCGCGGTGACCAGCGCGACCATCGCGCCGGCCGCCGTCATCGCCGCAATCAGCCGCCAGCGCCGCAGGATCGTGCGCAGGCTGCGTCCGAGAGCCTGGTGGGAGCGCTCGCCGGCGGCCCCGGGAGCGTTCAGGTCCGCATCATAGGGCCCTGCACCGGTCGCGCGGACGGCTTGAAGAAGCCGCGCCTCGTGGTCAAGAAGCGCCCTCATGGTCAACTCCACTGCTGAGCGGTTTCAAGGTCGGAAGCGGAGACCACGGGGGTCTCGCGCACATGTTCGTCGAGCCAGGCCTGCAGCATCAGAACGGCCCAGAGGATACGGGAATGGTCGCGCCGTCCGTCGAGATGCTCGGACCAGCACCGGCGCACGACAGCCGCATCGAGCAGGTCGTGCCGGACGAGCATGGCCGGTGCCAGAAGGTCCTCGGCCCACTGACGCAGCGGGCCGCGCAGCCATGCCCCGATCGGCACGTCGAAGCCGCGCTTCGGCCCCTCGAACAGAGCCCGCGGCACATAGCGGGCGAGCGCTTCACGAAGGATCCACTTGCCCCGCCGGCCGCGCACCTTGACGCGGTTCGGGAGACGCCAGGCGAACTCGACGACCCGGTGATCGAGCAGCGGGCTCCGTCCCTCGAGGCCCACCGCCATGGTCGCGCGGTCGAGCTTGACCAGGATATCGTCGGGCAGGTAGCCGGCCATGTCGCGAAAGATCATGCGCGAAAGGAGGTCGCCGGGATGGGCCGGTACCGGCTCCGCTCGATCCTGGCCCCGCCCGGGAGACATGTCGGACAGGCGTGTCAGCCGCTCGTAGAGCCCGTCTTCTCCGCCTTCCATCAAGCGGCCGAGCCGGACGAGGCTGTCGCCTTCCAGCATCCGCCGGACACGGCCCGGCAACGGCAGCGCGGCGGCGATGCGCCGCGAACCGTGACCCGACAGGCCAAGGACGATCGCCATGGCCGCGGACCGCAGCGGTGCGGGGGCAGCGATCAGGCCGGCGAGACGCGACACGACGAAGTGGCGGTGATAGCCCCCGAAACATTCGTCACCGCCGTCACCGGTGAGCGCGACCGTCACGTCACGACGCGCCAGCCGCGAGACCAGCAGGGTCGGAATCTGCGACTCGTCCGCGAAGGGCTCGTCCCAGATGCGCGGCAGCGCCGGAATGGTCCGCATCGCCTCCTCGGGCGAGAGGGCGAACTGGGTATGGTCGGTGCCGAGGTGACGCGCGACCCGCGACGCGCCGACCGACTCGTCGTAGCCGCTTTCCTCGAAGGCGATCGTGAACGTCCGCACCGGCCGCGCGGACTGAGCCTGCATCAGCGCGACGACGGCAGTGCTGTCGATTCCTCCCGACAGGAAGGCTCCGAGCGGCACATCGGCGACCATCCGCTCGCCGACGACCTTCCGCAGGAGACCGTCCAGCGCCTGGACGAGCTCGTCGTCTCCTGCCGCGAACAGGTCGGCACGGCCGCGCTCGGCAGCCTCGGCGAGCGACCACCAGGGCCGGCAGGAGGCCGAAAAGGTTGCGGCGTCGGCGCCACAGACCAGGCCCCGGGCATCCAGCGACAGGCTCGATCCCGGCGGCAGCTTGAAGACCTGCTCGTAGATGCAGGCATGTCCGCCGACGACGCCGCGGGCGAGAAAGCCCGCCACCGCCTCGCGGTCGATACGCGCCGCGAAACCGGGAACCGCCCGCAGCGCCTTGATCTCCGACGCGAAGGCCACGGCGCCCGGCAGGCAGGCGACATGCAGCGGCTTCTTGCCCATCCGGTCGCGGGCGAGATGGAGCACGCGCGCGCGCCGGTCCCAGAGCGCGAAGGCGAACATGCCGCAGAACCGCCGCAGGGCCGGCTGCAGCCCCCAGGCCTGGACGGCACGGATCAGCACTTCCGTGTCGCTGGAGCTGCGGAACCGGTGTCCGGCCGCCTCCAGCTCGCGCCGCAGTTCGGGGAAGTTGTAGATCTCGCCGTTGAAGGTGACGACGAGCTGGCCGTCCTCCGAATGCATGGGCTGCCGGCCGCCTGCCGACAGGTCGACGATGGCGAGCCGCCGATGGCCGAGCGCGATGCCGGCCTCGCGGTCGATCCAGGCCCCCTCGCCGTCCGGGCCGCGATGAGCGATCGCCGAAAGCATCGGCCCGATCGCATCGAGATTGAGGTCCGGCGCGGCATCGGGCGCCCGGAAGATGCCGGCTATGCCGCACATGGCCGCCTCCCCCGCTGGAGGCCGGCGCGCGGCGCGGCGAGCCGGCGTGTCGCGACGGCGGGCAGGCGCGCGCAACCCTCGGCCAGGCACAGCACCAGCCCGAACCAGACGATCGGATGGCGCAGGATGAAATGGCTGATGCCGAAGATCAGGATGGCGCCGACGAGAGCCGCGAGCACATCCAGCCTGGCGCGGAACATCAGCAGCATGGTGCTGACGTTGAGCCAGAGGAAAGCGCCCACCGCGACGATGCCGCCCTGCAGGAACAGATCGAGGATCGTGCTATGCGCTTCGAAGGGGCGCGGCAGCGACGACGAGCCGGGGATGTTCGGCCGGTCCAGATGCGGCCCCGGGCCGAAACCGAAGGATGCCGACTCCAGCCCCTTGCGGACCGCGCTGCGCCAGAGATCGAGGCGCAGATTGGCGGTACGGATCGTCGCTTCGCCGCCCTGATCCTTGGCGAGGCTGAGCGCGAGAGCGCCCGCATCGGACCGGTCGGCCCAGAGGTAGGGCATGATGCTGGCAAGGCCCAGGGGGACGATGAGCAGCAGCGCCACCGCGGCGGTGCGCCGGCCGCTCGCCACCGGGTCGGCCAGCCAGGCCCTCAGCCGCAGCAGGGCCAGCAGGCCGAAGAGACCGAGCATGGTCAACAGGAAGGTGTCGCTCTTCGTCAGGCGGCCGACGACGAGCGGAAGGACGGCGCCGGTCCATCCGGCGACGCGCGCGGCGCGGCTCCCGGCAGTCATGCCGAGATGGACCGCAACGGCGGCGAAAACGGCGCAGTAGAGCGCCAGCTGGTTCGGGTTCTCCGACCAGCCGCGGAACCGGTTCCAGTACCAGGGGTCGATCCCGCCGGCGGAGACCAGATGCCAGCCGAGCGCCAGCTGGAATGCGAGACCGAGATTGGCGAGGCCGGTGAGGAACCATGCCGCGCGGCGCATGCGGGCCGCATGATCCGCCTGGGCTAGAGCAAGGCAGCAGATCGACGCCATGAGCCCATAGGCCATGGTGTCGTGGCTCATGCCGAGCTGCTCCACGACCGGATCGAACAGAATGCCGAGGAAGGCGCCGAAGCCGAGAGCAAATGCAAGGATGATCCAGAAGGCGGCCATTCGGCGGAATGCCGGACCGGGCATTGCGCGGCGGGTCACGGCGATGTCCGTCGCAGAAAGGGCGAGCCAGAGGACCAGCAGGATCTCGCCGGCACCGACCGGCAGGCCCGGCAGGCGCAAGGTCGAGGCTGCCGCGAGAACCGTTCCGGCGGCAAGAACGGCGTCGCGCATCACGGCCATTCTCCGTCGGCGCGAGGGACGACCGTGAGCCCGCGGGCGGGCGGGATCGGACGGGCCGCAACGGGCTGCGCGCAAAGCACATGCCGATATATGTCGCGATAGCGGTCGGCGACGCCGTCGAGCGTAAAGTCGCGCGCCACCAATGCGACGGAGCGACGGCCCATGGCCCTCGCCTGGTCGGGGGCTTCGAGCAGCCTGAGAATGCTCCGCGCCAGGGCCGGCGCATCCCCCGGTTCGGCCAGGTAGCCGTTCCAGCCGTCAGCCACGACATCGGTGCAACCGGGCATCCGCGTCGCCACCATCGGCAGGCCCGCGAGCCCCGCCTCCAGCAGCGCCCGCGGCACGCCTTCCCGATATTGCGTCGGCAGGACAAAGACATCGGCCAGCGCCAGCAGCGCCGGTACGTCACGCCGATGGCCGAGCGCGACGACGTGAGGCGACGCGGCCTCGATCTCCTGCGCGCCGATGGCGAAGGGTCCTTCGCTCTCGCGCGGGCCGACGAGCAGGAACCTCGTATCCGGGCGGGTGCGCGCGACGATGCCCGCCGCCGCCAGCAACGTGCCGATGCCCTTCTGGCGGGTCAGGCGGCTTACCGTCACGACGACCTTGGCACCCTGGAGGCCGAGCTGACGCCGCAGGCTGCGCGGATCGCCGCTCCGCGCGAGCGCCGCCCTGAAGGCCGGTACGTCGATGCCCGAACTGCGGACGAGATGCGCAGCGTCCCGGTGAACGAGGCCGTGCTGCTCGAAATAGGTCTTGTCGTCGGCGTTCTGGAAGATGGTGGCGGCCGACCAGCGCGCGGTCGACCGCTGGAGCAGGCGGTAGACCGGCCGGAGCAGCCGCGCGCGCAGCCCCCCGCCCGGCGAGAACGTCCAGCCCATGCCGTTGATGGTCCGCACCACCGGCACCGAGCCGCGCACGGCTAGGGGCGCCAGGAGGTTCGGCTTGGTGTCGAAGGTCTGGATCAGGTCCGGCCGGCATTCCGCGGCCAGCCTGGCGATGCGCGCGATCGCCGCCAGATCGCCGCCACGGCGGTCGAAGCGATCGAAGTGCCAGGACAGATGCGGCAGACCGCACGCCCGGAATGGCTCCGCATCACCGCTGGAGGCCGCCGTGATGCGAAAGCCCCGATCCCGCAAGGCCTGCAGGAAAGGAACGCGCAGGCCATGGTCCTCTCCGCCGAGACACAGGACATGCGAGTCCATTGCGGCGCCTCCGTCCATCCCCGGAAGGCCTCTTCGGCCCATGCGGGGAACCTCTGGAATGTCCTGCTGGGAAACTAGGAAGCGCCGCAAAGGGCGTCGTCATGCGATCGGATGAGAAGCCGCGCCCATCGGCGCGAGGAGCATCGAAACGCTCCGGCCCGACTGCCTTCAATGGCCGTTGGGCTTGCCGGACCTGTGGCAGCTGCAGCCGTTCTCTTCCGGCGTCAGGGCCTCCTCGGCCTCGGGCGCCGCGAATTGCGCCGGCGACAGATGTCCCAGCGCCCAGATGGCTGCCTGGGTTCGGTTCTGCACGCCGGTCTTGCGCAGGATCGCCTTCACGTGAACTTTGACCGTCGCTTCCATGATGTCCAAGGTCCGCGCGATCGTCTTGTTGGACTGGCCCTCGATGAGGCCGCGCAGAATTTGCGTCTCGCGCTCGGACAGGATCGAGCCGGCCTGGCTGAACGGCTGCTCTTCGGGCGCTTTCAGGAGCAGTGGCGGCGCCACGCCGCGGGAACTGCCGAGCCTGGCCAGCACGGACGAGGGAAAAATCCCCTCGCCCAGCACGACGAGCTCGAGCGCCTTGATGAGGGCCTGCGAGCTGATGGATTTGCTCAGATAGCCGTTCACCGACAGACGGAGCGCTTCCACGAGCGGCTCCAGTTCGTAGTGGTCGGCGAGGATCACGATGCGGGCATCGGGAAACCTGCTGCGAAGAGTTTCGATCTCCGCCGCCGGCGAACCGTCCTCGTCGCTGACACCGAGAACGATCAGAATGCCGCCCTGACCCGCAGTGATTGCGGTCTTCAACTCGGCAGGCGCAGCGGCGGTGGCGACCACGCGGAACAGCGTACCTGACAGAATCCTCTCGAGCCCTTCGCGGACGAGTCGGCTTTTTTCGATGAGAACGATGGGCACGCCACGCATGAGAGTCGGCCTTGCTTTCTGCCGATTGTCACATTTTCCTATTCTTTTTGGTCACCCCACGCACGTTTCGATAAAAATACACCCTCATTACGCGCAATCCAGCGACCTGCGGTTGAGAATATTGAAAAATTCTGTCATATATAAACAATCCACAAAATATATTCTTATGTTTAATTGACATGACTGTAGGTCAGTTTATATGAAATACACAAATAAACAGCACATGCTGGCAACGATAACTATATTTCTGTGCAATAGCGAACGCATGACGGCGATGACGAACGGCCCGACTTGCTCCCGAACTACTTAGCCGCACAAGGTTGCATGTATAAAATTTGATACAAATATATCTACAATTCGACATAGGCGCTATGCATAGATCAAATGGGTGACCGTAGCGGCCCGCCCGCGGCCCGACGCACAACCAAGAGGCGTACCGCGCCTGGCCGGCGCCGGATGCTTGCCCGCGGACGGCCCGGTTTGCCGCGCGGCGGCGAGCCGGCGCGCCTCCCGTAAGGTTGGTGTAAGTGGCACGCCATAGGGTCAGTTCCATCGAACCTCCGGGCACGGCCCGATCGATGGAGACAATGATGAATACCGTGACCAACCGCACCATTGCATTGGATGACGCCGCGCTCGAAGCGGTGAGCGGCGGCTTCGATGTCCTGCAGCAGCTCACCAATATCGGCAACAGCGCCCTGGAGGGCGCCAAGACGGGTGCGAAGGTCGGCATCCATGGAGGTCCCGTCTTCGCCTTCGGCGGCCTCGCCGCGGGGGGCATGCTCGGCGGTCTCAACGGCCTCAAGAATGCGGTGGGCGACGGCGTGAACGAGGCGGTCGATGGCCTGAAGAGCCTGTTGAAGTAGCCCCGCCGCGCCACCGGCGATCCCGCTCTCGCCTGCGGGCCGCCCCGAAACGGGCGGCCGCATTCGCATCGGCGCCGCTCTCCGGCCCGTGATGCGCAAAACTCGCCTCAGGTGCTAAGCTCCCTGCCGTTCGCAAACTTTGCGCGGTGCCACCGTGACCGACCAGCTTGCGCCTCTCATCGCCGACCTCCTTCTCTGGCTCGACCGCGAAGCCAGGTCCTATGCCGAGGTCATGGACGCCTGGCGTACCTCCTGCCCGCGGCTGACCGTCTGGGAAGACGCGATCGACCGGGGCCTTGCCCGCCGCGAGACGCGTGACGGCACGACTTGGATCGTGCCGACCGCCGAAGGCCGCCGGTTCCTGGCGGCCTACCGCGCGGCGGCGGCCGCCTGAAGATCCGGCACGGACTGCGCCTCCCCGCTTCGTCCCGACGCGCTCGTGAGCGGGCCGCGCCCGCGCCGGTCGCGTTCGGCGGCGTGCGCCTACGGGCTGCGCGGCGGCGAGAGGCCCGGCAGGCCGCCGCCGAGGTCGGGCGGCGTGTCGAGGCCCGGCAGGCCGCCGAGGCCGGGCATGTCGAGGCGGATCTCCACCTTGCTCGGGTCGATGGTCGGCCCGCTGCCGCGATAATGCAGCACCATCTGCGGAAACAGCACGACCAGCGCAACCATGATCAGCTGGATCACCACGAAGGGCACCGAGCCCCAGTAGATCTGCATGGTCGTGACCGGCTCCATGCGCTTGCCCGTCACCTTGTCGGTATAGGGGTCCTTCGGCGCCACCGAACGCAGGAAGAACAGCGCGAAGCCGAACGGCGGGTGCATGAAGCTCGTCTGCATGTTCACCGCCAGCATGACGCCGAACCAGATGAGGTCGATGCCGAGCTTGTCCGCGGCGGTCGCGAGCAGCGGCACGACGATGAAGGCCAGCTCGAAGAAATCGAGGAAGAAGGCCAGCAGGAAGACCATGAGATTGACGACGATCAGGAAGCCGGTCTGGCCACCCGGCAGCGAGACGAGCAGGTGTTCGACCCAGACATGGCCGTTGACGCCGTAGAAGGTCAGCGAGAAGACGCGCGCGCCGACCAGGATGAACAGGACGAAGGCGGAGAGCTTGGCCGTCGATTCGGTCGCCTGGCGCACCAGGCCGAAGGACAGCCGCCCCTTCATGATCGCCAGGATCATGGCGCCGGCCGCGCCCATGGCGCCGCCCTCGGTCGGCGTCGCCAGCCCGATGAAGATGGTGCCGAGCACGAGGAAGATGAGGCCGAGCGGCGGCACCATGACGAAGGTCACCTGCTCCGCGATCGGCGAGATCAGCTTGAGCCCCGAGAAGCGCTCGACGAGGCCGACGATGATCGCATAGGCGAAACCGAAGGCGGCCGCCTCGGCGACGAGCGCGAAGGTCTCGTGCTCATAGCGCTTGAGAAAGTAGTAGGCGGCGGCGAGCGCCGCCGTCGAGGCCAGCGTCAGGACGAGCCGCCGGGCGCCGAAATAGTGATTGCAGGCAGCGGCGATGAAGGCGACCATCACGGCGAGCGACATGGTCAGGATGACGAAATCGGCGCCGGCCTTGACGCCGGTCTGCTTCATGACGAAGACGCCGACGAGGCCGGAAAAGACGACGAGGATGCCGAGCTTCCAGGTGCCGCGGCTGCCGTCCGGCTGCATGTAGAGCAAGGCTTCCTTCGGCAGGCCGGGAACCGCCTTCGGCGCCAGCAGCGAGACGATGAAGACGTAGAGCGCATAGAGGCCGGCCAGCACGAGGCCGGGCACGAAGGCGCCCTCGTACATGTCGCCGACCGAGCGGCCGAGCTGGTCGGCCATGACGATCAGCACCAGCGAGGGCGGGATGATCTGCGCGAGCGTGCCGGAGGCCGCGATGACGCCGGTGGCCAGCCGCCGGTCATAACCGTAGCGCAGCATGATCGGCAGCGAGATGAGGCCCATGGAAATGACCGAGGCCGCCACCACGCCGGTGGTCGCCGCCAGCAGCGCGCCGACGAAGATGACCGCATAGGCAAGGCCGCCGCGAATGGTGCCGAAGAGCTGGCCGATCGTGTCGAGCAGATCCTCGGCCATGCCCGAGCGCTCCAGGATAAGGCCCATGAAGGTGAAGAACGGCACCGCGAGCAGCGTCTCGTTGTTCATCGTGCCGTAGATGCGTTCCGGCAGCGCCTGCAGGAAATTCGGCTGGAACAGGCCGAGCTCGATGCCGACCAGCGCGAAGACGAGGCCGTTGGCCGCGAGCGCGAAGGCGACGGGATAGCCGAGCAGCAGGAAGACGATCAGGCTGGCGAACATGACCGGCGCCATGTTGGCGCGCAGGAAGTCGCCGATGCCGCCCGCTCCGTTGGCGGCCAAGGCCGGTTCGGAGAAGACGAGGATCGAGATGAGACCGAGGACGGCGGTGGCAGCGGCAGCCGCGAGGGGACGTCGGATCGACAAGGGAGTTCTCCTCGGGCGCATCAATGCTTGGCGGTGCCGGCGGCGACAGGGGCATCGGCTGCGACGCCGTCCTCCTTGGCGGCCTCCAGGAGCCGCGCCGCCTCGGCCTCGGCCATGTCGTGATGGCCGCCGCCCATCGTGTCCTCGAGCCTCCCGGTCATGATCGCGATGCGCTTGATCAGCTCGCTGATGCCCTGCAGGGCGAGCAGCGCGAATCCGGCGACGACCAGGGCCTTGGCCGGCCAGACCGGCAGGCCGCCGGCATTCATCGACTGTTCGTTCTGCAGGTAGGAGCGCAGGAAGAACGGCCAGGAATCGACCAGCACCAGCAGGCAGAACGGCAGGAGGAACAGCGCGTGTCCGACCAGCTCGATGATGTTGCGGACGGTGCGCGGCAGCGCGCTGTTCACGATGTCGATGCGGATATGCTCGTTCGACAAGAGCGTCCAGGCGGCACAGAGCAGGAAGACGGCGCCGAACAGGTACCACTGCGCCTCGAGCCAGGCATTGGACGAGAGCGAGAAGACCTTGCGGGTAATGGCATTGACCGCGGAAATGACGACCGCCAGCAGGATCAGCCAGCTTGCCGCCTTGCCGATCGCCGTATTGACCGCATCGATCACGCGGCTGATGGACAAAGCAAAGTTCATGACGTGGCTTCCTGTGCTCCCCTCAGCCCCGCGGGAGCACCGTGATGCCCGCTGGACCGCCTCTGGTTTTGGCCCTTTCAAGGTGTTCGACACGCGGGCGCCGATACCCGATCGGGGGGTCAGTGAATATCCCGCTCGCCCGGCAGGTCAAGTTTTCGACGCATGAGACCATCGAACGAGGCGCCGGCTGGCGCATCGGAGCAGCAGGATCGCCGGCGGCGCCGAGGCCAGCAACAATGCCCACTTTTTCGCCACAAAGCCGCCTGGAACGGCGGACGGATGTCGCGTGGCGCCCGTCCGATCACGCTTTCGTGTCGCCGGACGCCCGGCCGGCGCCGGTCGGTCGCCGGCACGCGACAAAGCCGCGCAGGGGCCTGGTGACGCCGGCACTCCCCGCGGCCCGTCCTCAGAAGTGGACGGCGAGATGGGCCTTCACCGTCTGATCGGTCGCGCCGGAGCCGAACTGGCCGCCATAGGAGAGGCCGAGCGTTGCCGCCGGCGACAGCATCATGTCGAGGCCGGCCTCGACGAGCGCGGCGTTGCGCGCGATCGGTACGCCGGCAACGGCGAAGGGCGTGCCGCCGGCAAGACCCGCCACCGCGAGCGAAGTCGTGCTGCCGAAGGCATGGCGCCAGCCGAGCGTTGCCCGTGCCGTCACGTCGAAACCGCCGCCGAGGGTGAAGGCGGCCGAGCCGCGCAGGCCGACGGACGTGAAGGTCACGCTCTGCGACCGGCCGGCCCCCGTCAACGCGGCGGCGCCGCCGCCCTCACCGAACCGGTCGGAAGCGAAGCCGACATGGGCGATGCCGGCGAAAGGCTCGACCGCCGCCCTCGCTCCGATCGCGGTCGCAAGGTCGAAGCGATAGCCGGCTTCGCCGAAGATCTGGGTGGTGCGCGCGGTGTACGCGGCCCTCGGCATGTCGCCGAAGCCGGCAAAGGCGACCGTGCGGTTGGTCGTCAGGTCGTGCCAGGACAAGGCCGCGCCGGCGCGCAGGCCGAGCGCCCCCCACTGCCCACCGCCATAGAGCCCGACGTGATAATTGTCGCTCGCGCCCGAGGAGCTGCGCGCGCCGACGCGGAAGCTGGTGCGGCTGTAGCCCGAATAGAGACCGATCCTGATCGCCTCGGCGACAAGGCCGTCACCGCCGATAAAGAAGCCGGCAAGGTCGCGGCGCGTGGCAGCGGCATTGCCATCGCCGGCCCGGTTGCCCCATGCACCGAAACCCTGGGCCCACAGGGCGAAACGATCGGTATTGGCGGGGGCCGCGACCGACCGGCTCTCGACATAGGACATGACGACGGGGGCGCGGCTCGCCGCCACTCCGTCGAAAGCGCCGCGCAGGCGGTCGATCGCCGCGTCGCGGACGAAACGGCTGTCCTCGATCAGGATGGTGCGGGCGGTGGCGTGGATCTCGCCGGAGAGCGCGTCGAAGGCCGCCCGTGCCGCCGCCACGGTCGGCAGGCTGGCGACCGGCCCGTACAGCGGACCGGTGACCGGGAGCCCGTCGAGCGCGCGCCCGACCGCGATCTGGTTGGGTGTCGCGCCAGCGCTGACGAAGGAGCGCGCCTGGACCACGTCGAGATAGACATTGTTCAGGTCATAGGCGTCGGTGATCGACAGGAAGGCCGTGCTGCTCAGGCCCGTGACGCCGCCGAACGTGCCGAGCCGGCCGCCGGCGGATGTCATCACCATATAGCGGCCGGGCATCAGCCCGGTAACCGAAGCGACATTGAGCGTCGCGCCGGCATCCAGCGTCAGGGTCGCGGATGTCTCCAGGCGGTCCACGGTCAGGCCGCGGCCGAGATCGACGCTGATCGATGAACCTCCGGCGAAGCGGGTGGCCGCCGCGACGTGCAGTACGTCGCCCGCCGCGCCGTCGGCCAGGCTGACCACACCGCGGTTCTCGAAGCTGGCGAGGCCGGACAAGGTCGTCGTCTGCGCGAGATCGGCGCGGTTGCCGGCAATGAGCATCGCGCCGGCCTGGTTGACCAGCAGGCCGGCGCCGCCGAACTGGCTGGTGCCGCCGGTCGTGTCCCAGCGCCCGGCATTGCTCATCTGGACCGCGCCGCCAGACAGCTCCACCCGGCCGATCGTCGTGCCGCGGTTGGCGAGGTCGACCGTCGCGCCGGTCGCCTGCACGGCGAGCGCGGCGGAGAGCTGCGACGCGTTGCGGATGGTGCCGCTCGCTTCGTTGACGATGACGACGGGCTGACCGCCCGGGGCCGTCGCCACGATCGCGGCGCCTACGCCCTCGACGAGACCGCGGGTGGTGATCGCGGTTGCGCCGATGCCGGCATTGCTCGCACGGATCGCGACATCGCCGGCGGCGTCGGTGACGTCGACCGTGATCTTGCCCGCGGTCGCCGCATGGTCGACCCAGACGCCGGAACTGCCGCCGGCCGTGCCCACAACCGGTCCGGCGGCCGTCACCGTCGTATCGCCGGTACCGGTCTGGCTCGCCCGAACGCCGGCGGCGGCACCGCTGACGCGGCCGGAGGTAATGATCTCTGTCGCGCCCGAACCGCCGTTCTCGACCACCACGCCTTCGGTGGCGCCGGTCACGCTCGCCGCGCGAACGGTCACGCCATGGGCGTTGGTCGGCGCGAGCACGCGAATGCCCGCGCCGCCGAGGCCGCTGACGGCGCCCTGTGCGTCGATCGAAACGGCGGCATCCCACAGATGCTCGGCGAAGATGCCGTCGCCGCCATGCCCGGTGACGGGCCCGCGCGCGGTGATGGCGATGCGAGAATCGAGCAGCCCGCTGATGACCGTCCCGTTGCTGCGCGCGACGATGCCGTGCCGGCCGCCGGACACCTCCGCCACGTCGATGGTCATGCCGCCGCCGGCGCCGAGCGCCTGGCTGTTGTCGGCATTGATGCCGTCACCGGCGAGGCCCCTGACCAGGCCCGAGGCTGTGATCCCGATGAAGCCACCGCCGATATGGCTGGACGGGCCGCCATAGCCGGCGGTCGCGACAATGCCGTTCTGCGCGCCCTCGACCGTCGCAACCGTCACCGATACCCGCCTGGAGTCGCCCGGTGCGGCGATGGCGATACCGTCGCCCGACGTTCCGAGGACATGGCCCGTCGCGGTGAGGTTGACGGCGCTCGAACTGGTTCTGTTGTAGAGGCTGATGCCGGTCCCGCCGGTCACGCTGGCGACATTGACCGTCAGATCGCCCGCGGTGTTGTTGCTGCTCTCCGCCCGGACGCCGCAGGTGCCACCTTGCACAAGGCCCGTGGTGGTGATGAGGGTTGCGCCGCTCCCGCCATTCTCGACCACGACGCCTTCGGCGGCACCGGTCACGCTTGTCGCCTTGACGCTCACGCCATGGGCGTTGGTCGGCGCGAGCACACGAATGCCGGCGCCACCGAGGCCGCTGACCGGGGCCTGGGCGTCGATCGAAACGGCGGCGTCCCACAGATGCTCGGCGAAGATGCCGTCGCCGCCATGGCCGGTGACGGGCCCACGCGCCGTGATGATCATTTGCGCGTCAAGGAACGGCGTGATGACGGTGCCGTTGGTGCGCGCGACGATACCGTGTCGGCCGCCGGACACCTCCGCCACGTCGATGCTCATGCCGCCGCCGCCGCCGAGCGCCTGGCTGTTGTCGGCGTTGATGCCGTCACCGGCAACACCCCTGACCAATCCAGACGCCGTGATCGCAATGAAGCCACCGCCGATATGGCTGGACGGGCCGCCATAGCCGGCTGTTGCGACAATGCCATTCTGCGCGCCCTCGACGGTCGCAACCGTCACTGATACCCGGGTCGGGTCGCCCGGTGCGGCGATGGCGATACCGTCGCCCGACGTTCCGAGGACATGGCCCGTCGCGGTGAGGCTGACGGCGCTCGAATTGGTTCTGTTGTAAAGGCTGATGCCGGTCCCGCCGGTCACGCTGGCGACATTGACCGTCAGATCGCCCGCGGTGTTGTTGCTGCTCTCCGCCCGGACGCCGTAGGTGCCGCCTTGCACAAGGCCCGTGGTGGTGATGAGGGTTGCGCCGCTCCCGCCATTCTCGACCACGACGCCTTCGGCGGCACCGGTCACGCTTGTCGCGCGAACGGTCACGCCATGGGCGTTGGTCGGCGCGAGCACACGAATGCCGGCGCCACCGAGGCCGCTGACCGGGGCCTGGGCGTCGATCGAAACGGCGGCGTCCCACAGATGCTCGGCGAAGATGCCGTCGCCGCCATGGCCGGTGACGGGCCCACGCGCCGTGATGATCATTTGCGCGTCAAGGAATGGCGTGATGACGGTGCCGTTGGTGCGCGCGACGATACCGTGTCGGCCGCCGGACACCTCCGCCACGTCGATGCTCATGCCGCCGCCGCCGCCGAGCGCCTGGCTGTTGTCGGCGTTGATGCCGTCGCCGGCAACACCCCTGACCAATCCAGACGCCGTGATCGCAATGAAGCCACCGCCGATATGGCTGGACGGGCCGCCATAGCCGGCTGTTGCGACAATGCCGTTCTGCGCGCCCTCGACGGTCGCAACCGTCACTGATACCCGGGTCGGGTCACCCGGTGCGGCGATGGCGATACCATCGCCTAGCGTCCCCAGGACATGTCCCGTCGCGGTCAGGTTGACCGCGCCCGTATTGGTTCGGTTGACAAGGCTGATGCCGGTACCGCCGGTCACGCCGGCGACATTGACGATCAGGTCGCCCGATGTGTTGAGGTTGTTCTCCGCCCGGATGCCATAGGTGCCACCCTGGATCGGCCCGGTCGTCATGATCTGGGTCGAGCCGGTGCCGTTGTTGACAGTCTGTATGCCGGCGACGCCACCGCTGATCGCGCCGGCAGTGCTGATCACGATCGTCGCCTGATAGGGCGACGCGGGCACATCGGCGACGGCAAGGTTCAGGCCGATGTCACGCCCCGACAGGCGCGCGGCATTGCCGTCGACATAGGATGCTCCTCCCTGCCCGGTCATGGACAAGGCGACGGGATCGCCGGTCACCACCTGAAACCCCGGCAGAGTGGTGACGAAAGTGGTGGCCGGCGTGTTGAAGGTGATCGCCTGTTGGGTGGTTTCCTGGCCGCCGCACTCGTAGGCGGCGAAAAAAATCAGGTTGCAGCCGGCCTGCGCCGCAGACGGCACGGCAAAGCTCATGGTCAGCAACAGGCCCGCAACAGCGACCGCGCGCATCCCGGCCGGACCGAGCGAGCGCCTCGCCCCGGCGCCAGGCAATGCCGCGGAGCCGAGAAGCCGACGTTTCAGGCCGGTTTCAGGTCGATGCGATGAACCACGCCCCGCCCTCCCCGTGCCGACCTTCGTCGAGACGGCTGGCCGATTCCCGCATGAAAATGTCATCAATGCCCCACTGCCCCATCCGATTCACCGGCGAACGCCAGCGTGACGTTGGGGCGGCTCGCCGACTACTGGCATTTGCCAGTAGTCAACGCCCAATCGGCAGGGCCACGCGCTGCCGCGGGGCCCGCGCCGAAGAGCGCCCGACTGCAGGTCCCGAGGCTTCGCCGTCACCTGAACGACGCCGCGCCCTTCAGCAGGGCCACGAGCTGGCTCTGCTGGTGAACCCCGGTCTTGGCGAAGATCCGCTCCAGATAGGCGCGCGCCGTGCTGACGGCGACCCCAGCCGCGTCGGCCGACGCCTTGAGCGACAGACCGCGGGTCAACGCCGACGCCAATTTGACTTCGGCAGGGGTCAGATCGAACAGCCCCATCAGCACGGAAGCCTCCGGCACCAGGGACGACGCGCTGACGGTGGTCACCGCGACCACGACGTCGCCTCCGGCGAAAAGGTCGTGCGCCGCGCCCTGGAGTGGCAGGACGTGGATGACCATGGCCGGATACCCCTCGGCGGCGGCGATCGGGATGGACCCGATGCGCTGCGCCGCAGGCCGCCCGACTTGGGCGAGCGAGTGCTGGAGCAGCGCATTGGCCGCGGCATTGGGCAAAGCCAGGGCGCCGAAGGCAGCAGGCATGATCTGGCCGCCGACAGTCTCGAGCAGCGCGTTCGACGCGACTACCCGCCCGCGCCGGTCCAGCACCGCCGCGGGCAATCCGATCAATTGCAGCGCCGAGACCGTCGCGTTGGCGCGCGTCAGGCCCAGCCGGGCCGCCATCAGGCCCGCACGGCCGAAACGGGGCATGAGCCGGTCGAGCCCGTCCACGGCCCGGCGGTCGTGCGGGCCATCCCGCAACCAGCGCTGAAAGACGATCGTAACGAGCTCGCCGCTCGGCACCGGGATCGCGGCGCAAAGATGCGCGCCGATACCGATTGCCTTCAAATCCACACGCGGCTGATCCCGCTCGATTTCGTCCGGCGTCATAAAACCTTCGACGTGAACGAAGCTCGCAGGCCGCATGTCGTACATGCGCAGGATGCCCGGAGACAGTTTCCAGCTGTCGGCAGCGAGGAATCCGGCGAACATCTGCTCGATATCGCCGACCGAATCCGGAGCGATGGACGGCGGGTAGCTGTGAGTTCTGGTCAGGTTGTTCCGGCGAGAGCTTGAGCCGGTGATCGTCGTGCGAGGCTAGCATGCGGCCGGTGCTGGTTGTACCAGGCCAGCCATCGCGTGAGATCTGCGGTCCGGCGGGCGGAAGAGGGGAACGGGATGGCATAGGCCCATTCCCTGAGCATGGTCTGAATGAAGCGCTCTGCCTTGCCGTTCGTCTTCGGGGTGTAGGGTCGGGTGCGGATGTGCCGGATGGCGAGCATCCTCAACGCTTTGCGGAAGAGCCTGGCGATGTATCCCGAGCCGTTGTCGGTCATCACTCTTTGCACGCTGACGCCCCGCTCCTTGAACCAGCGCAGCGCCCGCACGAGGAACCCGGTGGTCGACCACCGCCGCTCGTCGGGCAGCACCTCGACATAGGCGAGCCGGGTCGCATCGTCGATGGCGACATGCAGGAAGTCGTAGCCAAGCCCCTGGCTGGCGCCACGCCGGTTGCCGGTGATGCGGTGGCCGACGCCTTCAAAGCGGGCCAGCCGCTTGATGTCGAGATGAAGCAGCTCGCCGGGACGCTCGCGTTGATAGCGCCGCACCGGCTCCTTCGGATCAAGCGCGGACAGCCGGCCGAGCCCCATCCGCGTCAGCCAGCCGGCAACCGTCGATCGCGCCAGTCCGAGGCGGGACGCAATCTCCTCACCCGTCAACCGGTACTCGCGGCGCAGCTTGGCCGCCAGCCCGGGCCAGAACGCGCTCGTCGCCGATCGGGACGCATGGGGCCGGGACGAGCGGTTCTGCAGCCCGGCTTCTCCATCGCTCCGCCATCGCGACAGCCATTTGCGGGCGGTTCGCTCGCTGACCCCGAAGCCGGCCGCCACTTCGCCGACAGGCCGGCCGTCTCCTACGATCCGCCGGATCATCTCCGCTCGACCAAGCGGCGTCGTTCGCGCATTCTTGTGCGGGTTGTTCATCCTCGTGCCCTGCGGTGCTTCGTGTCGCAACGACCACCTTCGGGCTCTCACGGGCGATGAACAACCTCCTCGGACTCCACAGGTAGCCGATCATCTCCGCTCGACCAAGCGGCGTCGTTCGCGCATTCTTGTGCGGGTTGTTCATCCTCGTGCCCTGCGGTGCTTCGTGTCGCAACGACCACCTTCGGGCTCTCACGGGCGATGAACAACCTCCTCGGACTCCACAGGTAGCCGATCCTGCCTCGTACCGGGGCGCGGTCACTGAAGACGAAGATCGATCCGCTCGCCGAGTGCGAGATCCCGCTCGCAGCGGCCAGGACCTGTGGCCACATGTCCGGAACGAAGGCAGCCTCGTAGATGCGCTCGACAATGTCCTGATCCAAGGAATGCCTCCATACGCCGCCCTGTATGATGCCCGAGGCCGCAAGCTCAAAGCATAGATTGTGCCAATGCCGCGGCGCGGCGCAATGCCGGACGCCGGCGGCGCAGCCGGACCGGCAAGGTACAGAAAGCGACCTTGCGCGAACGGTTTCGCCACCATCCCCTGCCCGATGTCGCCGCCCGATCAGGCGATGGGGACGGCCAGGCGGCCGTCGCGGACCACCACCCGCCCGCGCTTGATCACCGTGCGCTCGCGCGGGCGCGCCGCGACGGCCTCGGCAAGGCTCTCGCCGGCGACGAGGACGAGGTCGGCAGCGCAGCCGGCCGCGAGGCCGTAATCGGCAAGGCCCATGACCTTGGCGCCGCCATGGGTGCAGACGTCGACCGCCAGCGCAATGTCCTCGTCACGGCGGAAATCGTTGCGCAGGCCGACGAGCATGGCCCGTTCCAGCATGTCGCCGATGCCGTAAGGGTTCCAGCTGTCGCGCACGCCGTCGGAGCCGCCGCACACCACGACGCCGGCCTCCAGGCAGGCCTTGACCGCCGGCGCCGGCGCGCTCGCGGGCGCGGTGGTCGCGAGCGCGATCCGCTCGCGCGCGAGGTCGGCGATCAGCCGGCGGGCATGATCGACGTCGGGCATGCCGAGGCAGAAGGCGTGACTGACCGTCACTTGGCCCTGCAGGCCGAGCGCGCGGGTGCGCTCGATGATCATGTCGAGCGAAAAGGCGCCCATTTCTCCGCGCTCGTGCAGATGGATGTCGATCGGCCTGCCATGCTTTTCGGCAAGGCCGAAGACGGCGTCGAGATGGCCCTTGGGGTCGCGGTCGATGGCGCAGGGATCGAGGCCGCCGACCACCTCGGCACCGAGCGCGAGCGCCCGGTCGACGAGCTCCAGCGTGCCCGGGCGGATCATCAGACCGGACTGGGGGAAGGCGACGATCTCGATGTCGATGACCGGCTTCAGCCGCTCGCGCATCGCCATGACGCCTTCGACGCCGGAAAGTCCGACCTCGGTATCGATATCGACATGGCTGCGGATATGCGTGGTGCCCATGACGAGCATCTGGGCGGTGAGGCGCGCCGACTGCCGGTCGGGCTCGATGCCGATCTCGCGGCGGATGCGGCGCTCGTTGTCGATCTTGTCGGCGATGCCCGGCCCGGCGGAATGGGGGTGCCAGCCCATGCCCCATAGGGTCTTGTCGAGATGGGTATGGGCTTCGACGAGGCCCGGCAGGGCCAGGGCGAGGTTTCCGTCGATTTCCTGGCCGTCGCGCTCCAGACCTTCAGCCCCAAGGCCCGGAGGCGCGACCGTGGCGATGCGCCCGTCGCGGATCAGGATGTCGGCGGGCGCGCCGCCGCCCGGCCTGACATTGCGGATCACCAGCGTCTCGGCCATGGCTTTCGGCTCCCTTCCCGTTCCGTCCCGATTTCGGTACCTGCGCCATTAGGCACGGCGCCGGCAGTTCGCAAAATGCCCCCGCGCGGCCACGAGCCCTGCACGCACCGCAAGCGCCTTGCGCCGGGGCCGGCCTTGGGGTTCGCTGGCGCCGATCCGGCCAAGGCCCATGCGGCAGGCGCGACGAGGAGGCCCCGATGACGCAGACGGTCCTGTTCTGGCGACGCACCGACGTGCACGGCCTCGAGCGCATGGCGCTCGCCATCGAAGCCGACCGCATCACCGCCACCTCCTCGGTGGTTTCGCTCGATGCCGGCGGCTTCCGCCTCGATCACCGCTGGCGGCTGAGCCCCGACTGGCAGGCGCTCCAGGTCGAGATCGAGCGCTGGAACAACGGCGGCCACGGCGCGCTGCGGCTCGAACGGCATGGCCGCGGCTGGCGCGTCGACGGCGTCGACCGCCCGGACCTCGACGGCGCCGAGGAACCTGACCTCTCGATCACGCCCTTCTGCAACACCTTTCCGATCCGCCGCGTCCCCGAAACCGCGGGCGCGAGCCTCGCGCTTGACATCGCCTTCATCGACGGCCCTGCCCTGACGGTCGCCCGCTCGCGCCAGCGCTACGACCGCCAGGGGCCTCGACACCTGCGCTATGTCGATCTCGGGCTGTCGCAGGGCTTCGAAGCCGATCTCGTCGTCGATGATGCCGGTCTCGTCGTCACCTACGAGCATCTCTTCGAGCGCCTCACGCCGGCGGCCTGACCGGCGCTTCCACGGCGCCGTCCGGATCGCCGCCGGAGGACATCCGCATTGCCGCCGCATAGCCGCGCGGCGACAGACGGAGGGCGAGCACGCCGACCAGCGCGGCGCAGCCGAGGTGCAAAAGCCATCCGGCGGCGAAACCGCCCGTCAGGTCGTGCAGCACCGCCACGATCCAGGGCGGAACCGCCGCGATCAGGAAGCCGCCGCCCTGCATCAGCGCGGAGAGCGCGCCGGCGCCGGCGGCATCGTCGAGATGATCGAGCGCCACCACCATGGCGAGCGCGAAACTGCCGCCGAGCCCGATGCCGGCGAGCACCGCCCAGCCGAGCGGCATGGCCGCCGGCCAGAATGCGAGCCCGGCAAAGGCCGCCACCTGCAGCGCCAGGGCAAGCCACATCCACGGCCGGCGATCGCGCGAGCCCGCGGCAAGGAGCGGCATGGCCAGGGCCGAGACCGCCTGGCTCGCCGCCATCGCGGCAATGAGGCCGCCGCTCGCCGCGGCGCTCCAGCCCAGCGCCTGATAGGACGGCGCGAGCCAGGCGATGACGGTGGAATAGCCGCCATTGACCAGGCCGAAACAGGCCATCAGCAGCCAGGTGCGGGGCCGGCGCAGCAGGGCCGGCGCCGCCGCGGCGGCAGCCAGCGCGGCGGGAACTGCCAGCCAGCCGAGCCCGATCCGCCAGCTTGCCGAAAGCTCCGCGACGAGCGGCGCGGCCTGCGCGCCGAGTGCGCCGCCGCCCATCAGCGCGGCAGAATAGAGGCCCATCACGAAGGCGACCCGCCCGGGGAAATGTTCCTTGACCACACCCGGAAAGACAGCCTGGACGATGGCGACGCCGAGGCCGCACATGGCGGCGGTGCCGATCAGCGCGGCGCCGCCGAGCGGCAGCAGCCGCAGCGCCGATCCGAAACCGAGCAGAACGAGCGCGCCGACCACCGCAGGCCGCACCCCGGCGAGACGCTGCAGCGACGGACCCGCAAAGGCGCAAAGCCCCATCAGCAGCATGGGCACCAGGGTGAACAGGGCTATGCTGCGATAATCGAGGCCCGTCGCGGCCGTGATCTCGCCGGCGAGCGGACCGATGCCGGCAAGGAACGGCCTCAGGTTGAGGCCGACCAGCACGACGACAAGCAGCAGAAGCCGCTTCGACGGCGGCGGCAGCCGGATGCGCATCGACATGGGTTCCGCGTCAGGCCTCGTCGGCCTGACGCCGCTTCCATCGGGCGTAGAGATCGGGCTCGGACTGGCGCCGCACCGGCACGTGGCGGATCGTCATCGACTGTTCGGCGAACGGCCGGGCGAGGTCGGCATAGACGGCCGCCGTGGACAGGCCATAGGGCGCGGCATCGTCGTTGGAATAGGCGTAATAGACTTGGCCGACCCCGGTGAGCCGCATTGCCGCCAGGCACATGGGGCAGGGATGGCCGCTGGCATAGACCGCGCAGCCATCGAGGCTCGGCGCGCCGAGAGCGCGGCTTGCGGCCCTCAGCGCCATCATTTCGGCATGGGCTGTCGGGTCGCCCGTGGCGAGGATTTCATTGACCCCTGTCGCCACCACGGCGCCGTCGCGCACGACGACAGCCCCGAAGGGGCGGCCGCCCTTGTCCAGATTGTCGTCAGCCAGTCTGATCGCTTCGCACAGGAAACGTTCGGTCTCGTCCATGATCGCTCCCTTTCAGCGGCCCCCGGCGGCGGCCAGCATCTCGACGATCGGCCGATAGCCGTGCCGGCGCGCATGCTGGAGCGGCGTGACGCCCTCCTTGTCGGCAATGTTCACATCGGCGCCTGCGGCGATCAGCAGCCGGACGATCTCCTGGTGCCGCGGCCCGCCATCGCTGAGGATGATCGCCTCGATCAGGGCGGTCCAGCCGAGCCGGTTGACATGGTCGACGTCGACGCCAGCCCGGATCAGGGTGCGCACCGTTTCGACATGGCCGCGCTCGGCCGCCGGGATCAGCGCCGTTCCGCCGAAGCGGTTGGTGCTGCTCAAATCGGCGCCGTGCTCCAGTGTCAGTTTCAGGATGTCGAGATGGCCGCGCGCGCCGGCATAGAGGTAGGGGCTGTCGTGGATCGCATCCTTGGCGTTGACGTCGGCGCCGGCCGCGATCAGCGCGCGGGCGGCGGCAACCCGGTTGGCATGGGTCGCGACCAGCAGCGCCGTGCGCCCCTCGCCGTCCCGGCCGTCGACGGCGGCACCCTCGCCGATGAGCTTCCCGATCGCCGCGACGTCGTCGCGCGCCGCGGCGGCAGGCAGTCGGGTGTCGGTCATGTCGCGTCCCCAAACATTCGACCCGCCGCCAGGCAGGATCGCCATCATGAACAGCGCGAGGGCCGCAAGCGGCAATGGCATCGGCTCTGGCTCCCGGCCACAGGGTGTCGACCGATCACTAGCGAGAGCCCTCACCATTCGCAAATGGGATATATGAATTATCTTTATTCAGAATCATAATGAGCTATGCTCGATCCACGCCTGCTGCGCACCTTCGTCGCGATCGCCGAAACCGGCAGCTTCACACAAGCGGCCGAGCGGCTGAACATGACGCAGTCGACCATCAGCCAGCAGCTCGGCCGGCTGGAGGACGCGGTCGGCCAACGGCTGATCGACCGGGCGGACCGGCCGGTCCGGCCGACCGCCGCGGGCGAGCGTCTCATCGGCTATGCGCGGCGCATCCTCGGCCTGCAACAGGAGGCCCAGATGGTGCTGGCCGACCCGGCCGGCACCGCCGCCGTCCGGATCGGCCTGCCGGAGGATATCGTCAGCGATGCGATGGCCGCGGTCTTCGCCGACTTCGCCTCCCGCCACCGCGAGATCAGGCTGGACGTCGTCGCCGGCCTGAGCCGGGATCTGACACGCCGCTATCGGACCGGCGAATTCGACATCGTCATCGTCAAGGAACAGGCGGCGAGCGCCGACCATCGCGCCGCCTACCCGGAGGCGATGGGCTGGTTCGAGGCGCTGGACGCGCCGGCCTGGCCCGATCCTCTGCCGCTGGTCGCCTTCCCGCCGGGCGGCCTCTATCGCGAGGCCATGTTCGAGCGGATCGAGCGCGAGCGACGGCGCTGGTACGTCGCCTTTTCCGGCAGCAGCCTGCACAATGTGCTGGTGGCGGTCGAGGCCGGGCTCGGCCTGTCGCTGCTGCCCATCGGCACGACGGCCGGCCGCCGCCTCAGGGCCCATGCCGCTTTCGGCATGGAACCGTCCATGGTCGTTTCGATCTATGCCTTCGAGGATGCCGGCCCGGTCGCCGAGCTCGTCGCCGGCATGCGCGAGGTACTGGCCCGGCGCTTCGACATGCCCGGACGGGTCTGACCTCGTCGCACGGCAAGCCCCTGCCCCGCCGGGCCCGCCCGTGCTCTTCTGTCCTCCTCGCAATCCTGGGAGGACTGCCTGACATGGCCAAGATCACATCCGTCGACGTGCTGCAGGCCGACCTGAAGCCGAAGGTGAAGCGCACCGACGCGATCCAGAGCTTCGAGACGCAGGAGACGCCGATCGTCCGCATCACCGATGCGGACGGCGCGACCGGCACCGGCTACAGCTATACGATCGGCACCGGCGGCTCCTCGGTCTGCCGGCTGATCGACGATCATCTGGCGCCCCTGCTGATCGGGCGCGAGGCCGAGGCGATCGAGGCGATCTGGCGCGCCCTGTTCTTCCGCGTCCATGCCACCACGGTCGGCGCGCTGACCTCGATCGCGCTCGCGGCGATCGACACCGCGCTCTGGGACCTGCGCGCCCGCAAGGCCGGCCTGCCGCTGCATCGGCTTGCCGGCGGCGCCAAGGAGGCGATCGACCTCTACTCCACCGAAGGCGGCTGGCTGCACATGGACGAGGCCGCGCTGGTGGCGGAAGCCGTCAAGGCCAAGGAGGCCGGCTTTGGCGGCACCAAGATCAAGGTCGGCCGGCCCCACGTCGCCGAGGACATGCGCCGCCTCGCCCTGGTGCGCGATGCGGTCGGCCCCGCCTTCGAGATCATGACCGACGCCAATCAGGGCCTGACGCTGGACGAGGCGGTCCGCCGGGCCCGCCATTTCGAGAGCCTCGACATCGCATGGTTCGAGGAGCCCATCCACGCCGACGATGTCGGCGCGCACCGGCGCCTCGCCCGGTCGACGGCGATACCGATCGCCATCGGCGAATCCCTCTACAGCCTGTCCCAGTTCAAGGATTATCTGGAAGCCGGCGCCTGCTCGATCGTGCAGGTGGATGTCGGGCGGATCGGCGGCATCACGCCCTGGCTCAAAGTCGCGCATCTGTGCGAAGCCTTCAACGTGCCGGTGGCGCCACATTTCCTGATGGAACTGCATCTCGGCCTCACCTGCGCCGTGCCGAACAGCCGGTGGCTCGAATATATCCCGCAGCTCGACCTCGTCACGACGGCGCCGATCCGCATCGTCGACGGCAGGGCGATCCCCTCCAACGCCCCAGGGCTCGGCATCGACTGGGACTTTGCCGCGCTCGAACGCCTCATCGTGCACCGGTCGAGCCACGGCGCCGCGCCAGGCCTCGTACCGCCTCTCTGACGGCCGCGCGGCGGCCCGTCACGCCATCAGGTCGGCAAGGATGCCGGCGGCGCGTTCGAGATCGGCCGGTTCATGCGCGGCGCTGACCTGGAGGCGCAGGCGCGCCTCGCCACGCGCGACAATGGGATAGGCGACGGCGGGCGCATAGACACCTCGCGCCCGCAGGGCGGCGGCGAGGCTGCGGGTACGGTCCTCGTCGCCGATGGCGAGCGCCAGGATCGCGCTGTCGCTCGGATGAACGCCAAGGCCTTGGGCCGCGAGCGCCGTGCGCAGGATCTCGACATTGGCCCTGAGCCGCGCCAGGGGCGCCTGGTCCGACCTGACGATGTCGATCGCCGCGCGCGCGGCTGCGACATTCGCCGTTGTCATGCCCATGGAGAAGATCCAGCCGCGGCTCGTCCGCTCCAGCCTTTCGATGACGTCGCGTGGGCCGGCGACGAAGCCGCCGCTGGCGCCGCCGAGGGCCTTGGACAGGGAACCGGTGAGGACGAGGCCCGGCGCATCGTTGCCGATGCCGCAGAGCGGCGCGGTGCCGGTGCCGTCGGGGCCGACCACGCCGCTGGCATGGGCCTCGTCGACGACCAGCATGGCGTCATGGGCGCACGCAAGCGCGAGCATGGCATCGAGCGGCGCCGCCCCGCCCTCCATGCTGAAAATGCCATCGGTGATGATCAGCCGTCGGCGAGCACCCGCTGCGCGCGCGAGGGCGGCGGTCAGATCGGCGACGTCGCGGTTGCCGTAAGCCAGGACGTCGGCACGGCTGAGCCGGCAGCCGTCGATGATGCTCGCATGGTTGAGACGGTCGGACAGGATGACGTCACCCGCCTCGACGAGCGTCGTCAGCACGCCGGCATTGGCGGCTCCGCCGGAGCCGTAGAGGACGACCGCCTCCGTGCCGAGAAAGGCGGCAAGGCTCGCGGCGAGTTCCTCGTGCAGCGGCGTCGCTGCAAAGACCGGGTAGAGGCCAACGCCCGTGCCGTAGACGTCGAGCGCGGCACGGCTCGCGGCGATCACCCGTGGATCGGTCGACAGGCCGAGATAGTCGTTCGACCCCAGCATGACCATGTCGGCGCCGTCGACCACGGCGCGGCCGCCGCCGCGACGGCCGATGAGGCTGCGTCCGTCCGCCCGGCTCATCGTCCCGCCTCCGCACCATCAACCGGCAGGGCCTTGCCGACGAGATTGACGAAATAGCCGAGGACGGTCGGCACGATGGCATCGTTGAACACGTAGCGGTCGCCGTGAAGCCCCGCTCCAGGCCCGGCCTCGCCTGCCCCGACCCAGGCATAGCAGCCGCTCGCCGCGCGGATCATATAAGCGAAATCCTCGCAGCCGAGGCTCGGCTGGAACGCTGTCGAGACCTTGTCCGGCCCGGCGGTCGCCTCAGCCGCCCGCACGGCGATCGCGGTCGCTTCCGGCGTGTTGATGACGGGCGGATAGCCCTTGCGGTAGTCGAGCCGCGCGGTGACGCCATGGGCGGCTGCGATACCGTCGGCGATCGCCTTGATGAGCGTCTCGCAATGGTCGGAATAGTCCGGCGCGAAGAACCGGCAGGTGCCCTGCAGCCAGACCTTGGCGGGCACGATATTGCCGACATTGCCGCCGTGGATCTGGGTGAGGCTGACGACCAGCGCGGCTTGCGGATCGACGGTGCGGCTGACGATCCGCTGCACGCCCTGCGCAAAGGCACCCGCGGCCAGGATCGGGTCGTCGCCGAGATGCGGCATGGCGGCATGGGCGCCGAGCCCCTCGAAGCTCAGCTCGAAATTGTCGACCGCCGCCATCTGCGGCCCCTGCCGCACGGCGATGGTGCCCAGAGGAACGCCGGGCCAGTTGTGCACGGCGTAGACCGCCTGGACCGGGAAGCGGCGGAACAGCCCGTCCTCGATCATGCGGAGGCTGCCGCCCTCGTTCTCCTCGGCCGGCTGAAAGATGAAATAGACCGTGCCGTCGAAGGCGCGGCTGTCGGCGAGCAGCTTCGCCGCGCCGAGCAGCATGGCGGTGTGGCCATCATGGCCGCAGGCATGCATCACGCCGGCCTTGCGCGAGGCATAGGCAAGGCCGGTCTTCTCGGTGACCGGCAGGGCATCGAGTTCGGCGCGCAGGGCGATCGCCCGCCTGCCCGTGCCGCTCTTCAAGACGCCGACCACGCCGATGCCGCCAAGGCCTTCATGCACCGCGTCGAGACCGAAGGACTTGAGCTTGTCGGCGACGAACCGCGCGGTTTCGTGTTCCTGGAAGCCGAGTTCGGGATTGGCGTGGATGTGATGGCGCCAGGCGACGACATCGGGAGTGACCGCAGCGACCGGATCGTTGCGCAACATGGCTGATCGTCCTTTCAAAGCCGGCACGGATTGCCGGCCGGTTCCTGGACGCGGATAATGCGCCTGCGCAGGGTGCGCGGTCTTGAACCGGATTGACAAGGGCGGGAGCGGCGCGCGTTGGGCGAGACGAGCACATTCTGGCGCCATCCGCATTTCGGCGATCTCGGCCTCATGACCGCGCGGTTCACCCGTCATCGCTACGACCTGCACACGCACCCGACCTATGTGATCGCGCTGATCACGGAGGGCTGCGAGCGCATCCGCATCGATGGCCGGACCATCCTGGCTCCGGCCGGCACGGTGGCGCTGGTCAATCCGGAAGAATGCCACGACGGTGAGCCCGGCGCCGAGGGCGGCTGGGCCTATCGCACCTTCTATCCCTCGGTGGCGCTGATGACCGGCATCGCCGGCGAGCTCGGCCGGGACCGGATGCCGCTGTTCCACCACAGGCAGCTCGCCGACGACCGGCTTGCCGCGCTGCTCGCGCGCGCCCATGCGGCCGCGGCGGAGGATGACCGCGTCGCGGCCGAGACCACCATGCTCGTCGCGCTTCGCCATCTCCTGCTGCGCCATGCCGACTGGGGCGGCCTTGCGGGATCCTCCGACCGGGCCGGGGCGCGGCGGCGCTTTGCCCGCTATGCCGCGCTCGTCGATGCCGGGCTCGACGGCGACCTCAGCCTCGGCCACCTGGCGCAGGCGGCCGATGTCACCCGCTTTCAGGTCATCCGCGATTTCAAGGCGGTGACCGGGCTGACGCCGGCCGCCTTCATCCGCGACCGCCGGCTGCGGCGGGCCGACGCGCTGATCGCCGGCGGCGCCAGCCTTGCCGAGGCGGCGCTTGCGGCCGGCTTCGCCGACCAGAGCCACCTGTCGCGCGGGTTCCGGGCGACCCGCGGCATCACGCCCGGCATGTTCCGCGCCGGCTGGCACAGAGCCTGACGAGCCCTGCGGCCGGCGAAGGCCTGCCGAACACACGCAATCGCGACTTGCAGAGCATCGAAATCCTGGCGAAGCCTATCGGCCGACGATCCGTTGCAGGATATGCGCCGTGCAGCCCATTGCAGAACCGCGTGATGCCGAACCCGGCGCAGACCGGCCGCCACCGGTGCATCGACACGGCAGGGAGGCCGGCCGATGAAGGAGAAGGAGCTGCGGATCGCGCTCGTCTGCTATGGCGGCGTGTCGCTGGTGCTCTACATGCACGGCGCGATCAAGGAGATCCTCAAGCTGTCGCGGGCCTCCAAGGCCTATCACGCGCTGCCGGAAGGCGTCGAGCGACAGTCCCACGACTTCAGGAGCGCCACCGGTCCCTCGGAACGGGTCCACGATACCGAGCATGTCTATTTCGAGCTGATGCAGGCGATCGGCGCCAGGCTCAACCTGCGTGTCGTGGTCGACAGCATTGCCGGGGCGTCGGCGGGTGGCATCAGCGGCATCGTGCTGGCCCGGGCGCTGGCCCACGATCTCTCGATCGACCACCTGCGCGACCTGTGGCTGGACGAGGCCGACGTGATGCGCCTGATCGGCGCCACGCAACGCGCACGGCCCTGGAGCAAGCTGTTTCTGCGGCCGATCCTCTGGTTTCTCTTCCGCCTGCAGCGTCTCGGGCCGGGACTCGACCAGGAGATCCAGAACAACCTGTCGATGGTGCTCCGCTCGCGCTGGTTCGAGCCGCCTTTCGACGGCAACCATTTCCTCGGGCTGCTGTTCGACGGGCTCAGCGCCATGCGCCCCGAGGGCACGACCCGGTCCTCGCTGCTGCCACAGGGCCATGATCTCGATCTCGCCGTGTCGGTCACCGATTTCTTCGGCCATCCGCGCAAGCTGAAGATCAATTCGCCGGCGGTGATATCCGAGCGCGACCATGCCCTGTTCTGGACCTTCCGCTACCGCGATGCGGCCAATGGCGGCTCGGAACTGGACGATGACAGCGTTCCGGGACTGGCCTTCGCGGCGCGCGCGACCTCGAACTTTCCCGGCGCATTCCCACCGGCCCAGCTCGCCGACCTCGAGCGCCTGCTGGCGGCACGCAACCGGTCCTGGCCGAGCCGGAGCGCTTTCATCGCCGCCAATTACCAGGCCCATCTCGCCGCCGGCATCGATCCGATCCATGTGACGCTGGTCGACGGCAGCGTCGTCAACAACAAGCCCTTCGCGGCCGTGCTCGACATGGTGCGCGAGCGCCCGGCCTATCGCGACGTCGACCGGCGGCTGATCTATATCGAGCCGGATCCGGAGCCCGCCGCCCCGCTGGAAGGCCATGTCCCGACCTTCATCCGCACGCTCGAAGGCGCGATCCTCGAAATCCCCATGCACGCTCCGATCTATCGCGAGCTGATGCAGATCCAGGCGACGAACGACGCGGTCAGGCGGATGCGCGACATCCTGACCGCCGCCTATCCCGAGCTCGCGGGCTTCGTCGCAAAGATCACGCAGGAGACGGAACGGGCCGACACCGCAGAAGACACCGTGCGGGCCTGGCGCGAGGCCGCCAATGCCATGGCCGCGACGGAAGCCGGCTACGCCTATCAGGTCTATGCCCGGCTGAAGACCATGGCGACGGTCGATTTCGTCGCCGACCTCATCTGCGGCCTCGCCGGCAAGGCGCGAAACTCGGACGCCGGCGCGGAGTTTGCGGCGCGGCTCAAAGCCTGGGCCGGCCGGTTCGGCGCCATTCCGCCGGAGGGCGCGCTGCACGCTGCGGCTGGCGCGGGTCCCCGCCCCTGGATCGCTTTCCTGATGCGGGCCGACGCGCCGTTTCGCCGCCGCCGGCTGCTGTTCGTCATGCGCGGTCTCAACCTGCTCTACGGCCGCCTCGGCGAACCGGCCCTCGCCGGCGTGTCGTCGGACCATGTCGACCGGCTGAAGCACCGCTTCCAGCTTGCGCTGGACCGCCTGCGGGCACTGCAGACCGGCCATTTCGCCAGTGCCGGCCTGCGGCTGCGGGCGCGGCAGCTCGCCGACCGGCTCGACAGGCTCGGCACGGACGAAGCCGGCATCGGCGGCCCGACCGCCTTCGAGACGGAGGTGGAAGATCTGGTGCAGCAGATCGACCGCGAACTCGACCTCGCCCAGATCGATCGCGACGTCGACGCCATCGTCGCCTCGTCGATGGCCGAAGGCATTCCCGATGCCCTGCGGCGGGAGCTGACCGTCTTCTATCTCGGCTTTCCGTTCTGGGATGTCTGGACTTATCCCGTGGCCGAATGGCGCACGCTGGAGGAGCACCGCGAAATCCGCATCGACCGGATCAGCCCGGCCGACGGGGGCATCCTGCGCAATGGCGCGGCGGCCCGCCTGAAAGGCGCCGAGTTCAAGCATTTCGCCGGTTTCCTCAGCCGCACGCGGCGCGAGCACGACTATCTCTGGGGCCGCCTGCAGGGCGCCGAGCGGCTGATCGACATCGTCGCCGATGCCGCAGCCGCCGAGGGCGCCCTCGGCGAGATCGACGTCAAGGCGCTGAAGATCAAGGCTTTCCGCGCCATTCTCGACACCGAGGCGAAACATCTGCGCGACCAGGACCTGATCGCCGCCGTGCGCGCCCAGCTCGACGGCCTCTGAGCCGCGGGCAGCCCGTCCAGGACGCGGAGGGCCGCGCCTCCGTCTCACGGCGTGTTGCGCTTTCCCGTTCGTCAATGCCAGAAGGGCGGGCTCACAGGAGCTGCCGAGGAAGGACTACTGGAATGGATCGACGCTCTTTGCTCACCGGCGCGCTGGCGACCGGCTTTGCGATGACGGCAAAAGCGCAAGCTCAAGGCTCGCTCAACATCAAGCTCGGCGTGCTCAACGACCGCTCCGGCGTCTATGCCGATCTCACCGGCGAAGGCTCGGTGGTGGCGGCCCGGATGGCGGTCGAGGACTTCCAGGCCGCGGCCAAGGGCCTCAACGTCCAGATCGTTTCGGCGGACCATCAGAACAAGCCCGATGTCGGCGCCAATATCGCCCGCCAATGGTACGACAATGACGGGGTCGATGCGATCCTCGACGTGCCGACCTCCTCGGTCGCGCTCGGCATCAACCAGATCACCCGCGACAAGAACAGGATCTTCATCGTCTCGGGCGCCGGCACCACCGAGCTCACCGGCGCGCAATGCTCGCCCAACACCGTCCAGTGGACCTACGACACCTATGCGCTGGCGCAGGGCACCGGCGGCGCCATGGTGAAGGCCGGCGGCGACACCTGGTTCTTCCTGACCGCCGACTACGCCTTCGGCCACGCGCTGGAGCGCGACACCGGCGCGGTGGTGCAGAAGGCCGGCGGCCGTGTTCTCGGCGCGGTGCGCACGCCCTTCCCCGCCAACGACTTCTCCTCGTTCCTGCTTCAGGCCCAGGCCTCCAAGGCCAAGGTCATCGGCCTTGCCAATGCCGGCGGCGACACGATCAACGCCATCAAGCAGGCGGCCGAGTTCGGCATCACCCAGGCCGGCCAGAAGCTCGCCGGCCTGCTCGTCACCATCATCGACGTGCACGCGCTCGGGCCGCAGACGGCGCAAGGCCTGGTGCTGACCGAAACCTTCTACTGGGACCTCAACGACGGCACCCGCGCCTGGTCCAAGCGGTTCGCCGCCGAACGGCGCGGCGCCATGCCGACCATGGCCCATGCCGGCGTCTATTCCGGCACGCTGCACTACCTGAAGGCCATCGCGGCGACCAAGTCGCGCGAGGCGGCCGCCAACATGGCCTGGATGAAGGCCAACCCGACCGACGACCCGCTGTTCGGCGCCGGCAGCGTCCGCCAGGACGGCCGCAAGATGTGTCCGGCCTATCTGTTCGAGGTGAAGAAGCCGTCCGAATCCAAGGGACCGTGGGACTATTACAAGCTGCTCGCCACCCTGCCGGCCGAGCAGGCCTTCCGCCCGCTGAGCGAGGGCGGCTGCCCGCTGGTCCGCACCTGATCCGCACCTCAGCCATCGACGGGAGCGCCGCAGCGGCGCTCCCGTCCCGCCGGACCTGATCCGACGCTGCCGGCCGAAGGCTGTGCCGCGCCGGCCCGCCAGCACCTTTCCTCCCCCCGCACCTTTCTTCCCAACGACGGCTGCCGCTTCTGGCGGCCGCGCCCATCGGCGCGCGCTGCCGGTGGTTGCATCCGCCTCCATCACGATTACCGTTGCAGCGGGCCATGACCATCGGCGCCGCGGACATGCCGCGGCGCGATCCCGGCCATCGCTCGAACGACAACAACGGACACAGTCCAGGGAGGAACACACCGATGGATCGACGCTCTCTGCTCGCCGGCGCGCTGGCGACCGGCTTCTCGATGAAGGCCATGGCGCAGGCCCAGGCCCCCATCGCCATCAAGCTCGGCGTTCTCAACGACCGGTCTGGCCTCTATGCCGACGTCACCGGCGAAGGCTCGGAGGTGGCCGCGCGCCTGGCGGTCGAGGATTTCCAGGCCGCTGCCAAGGGCCTCAATGTCCAGGTCATCGCAGCCGATCATCAGAACAAGCCCGATGTCGGCGCCAATATCGCGCGTCAGTGGTATGACAACGACGGCGTCGACGTCATTCTCGACGTGCCGACCTCGTCGGTAGCCCTGGCCGTGAACCAGATCACCCGCGAAAAGAACCGGATCCTGATCGATTCGGGCGCGGGCACGGCGGACCTCACCGGTCCGCAATGTTCGCCCAACACCGTGCATTGGACCTTCGATACCTATGCGCTCGCGCAAGGCACCGGCGGCGCCATGGTGAAGGCCGGCGGCGACACCTGGTTCTTCCTGACCGCCGACTATGCCTTCGGCCACGCGCTCGAGCGCGACACCGCCGCCTTCGTCCAGAAGGCCGGCGGCAAGGTCGTCGGCGCGGTGCGCACGCCCTTCCCCTGCAACGACTTCTCCTCGTTCCTGCTGCAGGCGCAGGCCTCCAAGGCCAAGGTCATCGGCCTCGCCAATGCCGGCGGCGACACGATCAATGCCATCAAGCAGGCGGCCGAGTTCGGCATCGTGCAGGGCGGCCAGAAGCTTGCCGGCCTGCTCGTCTTCATCACCGACGTCCATGCGCTCGGCCTGCAGACGACACAGGGCCTGACCCTGACCGAGAGCTTCTATTGGGACCTCAGCGACCAGACGCGCGCCTGGTCGAAGCGCTTCGGCGCGCTGCGCGGCGGCGCCATGCCGACCATGGTCCAGGCCGGCGTCTATGCCGGCACGCTGCACTACCTGAAGGCCGTCGCAGCAACCAGGTCCCGCGATGCCGCAGCCAATATGGCGTGGATGAAGGCCAATCCGACCGACGACCCGCTGTTCGGCAAGGGCACGATACGCCCCGACGGCCGCAGGATCGGCCCGGTCCATCTCTTCGAGGTGAAGAAGCCCTCGGAATCGAAAGGCCCGTGGGACTACTACAAGCTGGTCTCGACGATGCCGGGCGAAGAAGCCTTCCGCCCGCTGAACCAGGGTGGCTGCCCGCTGGTGCGCACCTGACGCTCTCGACGGCCCCGGGGACACGCGTCCCCGGGGCCGGCCGCCCGCCCTGGAGACACGGGGAATGCCGGAACAGACCAAAGGCTTCGGCGCCTGGACGGTTCAACTCCCTGCCCATCCCGGGGCCGGCATTCTCGTCGCGCAGCCGTGACGCCGGCGATCCCCTGGCGCTCGCCACAAGTTGAAGCCGTCATGCTCGCGGCGCTCGCCGCCAGGGGCTAGGCTCGTTGCGCCATGCACGGGCGGGCCGTTTCGCGGCGCCAATTCCGATCGGAGCTTCCCGATGCCAGCCATTCACGAAGCCGCCGCGGCCGGATATCAGACCGCGGCCGCAACCTATGCCGCCGGCCGGCCAGGCTATCCGGCGGAATGCGAAACATGGCTGCGCGAGGTCGTCGGGCTCGGCGCCGGCCGCTCGGTCCTCGACCTCGGCGCCGGGACCGGCAAATTCCTGCCCTGTCTCCGGCGCACCGGCGCCAGGCTGCTCGCCGTGGAGCCGGTCGCCGCCATGCGCAGCCGTATCGAGCGCGAAAACCACGATGTCATGGCCATGGCGGGCACCGCGACGGCGATCCCGCTCCCCGACGCCTCGGTCGATGCCGTCGTCTGCGCCCAGGCCTTCCACTGGTTCGCGACGGCGGAGGCGCTCGCCGAGATCCGGCGCGTGCTGAAGCCCGCCGGCCTCCTCGGCCTGATCTGGAACGTGCGGGACGAGAGCGTGCCCTGGGTCGCCGCCCTGACCGAAATCCTCGATGCCCACGAGGGCGATGCGCCGCGCTACCGCTCGGCCGCCTGGCGACGGGCCTTTCCGGCCGAGGGCTTCGCCTTCCTCGGCGAGCGGCATGCCAGGCACGACCATGTCGGCCCAGCCGAGCGGGTGATCGTCGACCGCGCCATGTCGGTCAGCTTCATCGCGTCGCTGCCACCGGACCAGAAGGCCGCGGTCATGCACAAGGTCAGGGCGCTGATCGCCGCCACGCCCGAACTTGCGGGAAGCGGCGATGTCGCCCTGCCCTACGACACCGCCATGTTCGCCTATCGCAGGACCGCCTGACGGCGGCGGCCGTGCCGGCGCACCCGAGGCCGGCGCATCCCGGCGCGCTGCACGCGACAGAAGCCCGGAGCGCCTTCGCCGTCGCCGGTCGAAGACGCCCCGGGCCAGTCGGGGGCAGGCTTGCCCTGGGAGACCAGGACCGTCCTAACGCTTCATGTCGCGCCGGATGGCGATATGCGCGCCCTTGACGCCGTCGACGACTTGGGTCACCCGGACGTCGCCGGCAACGCTGCAGAGCGAATAGGCCTCCATCCGGGAGATGCCCCACTCGGTCTGGAGCAGCGCGATCATCTCGAGCACCGCTTCGCGCACGGCTTCGTCGAGATCCTCGTTGAAGCCGTGGCAGATCCAGTGCTCGGCCGTCTCCAGGATCGGATTGCGGCCGCGCGCGCCCTTGTGCAGGACGAGCTGGATCGTGGCGTTGACATGGGCCTCGATGGCCGTGCCGTTCACCTCGCCGTCGCCCTCGGCGAAATGAGTATCGCCGCACCAAAACAGGGCGCCCTTGCGCTGAACGGGGTAGAACATGCGGGTGCCGGCGACGAATTCGCGGTTGTCGACATTGCCGCCGTGCGAGCCGGGGGGCACGGTGCTGATCGGGCCGTCGGCGGCGGGACAGACGCCGGCCGTGCCGAAATGCAGGCGCAGCGGCACCACGAAACCTTCGAGCGCCGGCTTGCGCGCCGCCGGATCCACCTTCGTGTAGCGCCCGGGAATGGCCCGCTTCGGGCTGTCATATTCGTACTGGTAGACGGCCCGGGCGACACCGGCATTGATGTCCGCCTCGTAGACGATGACATGTTCCTTGGCGCCGAAGGCCTCGTGCAGCAGGCCCCAGCTGCCGGCGAAGTTGACGCCGTATTTCAGGCGCGGCCGCATGTTCAGGACACGGCATTCCAGCGTATCGCCGGGTTCGGCGCCTTCGACATAGATCGGCCCGGTGATGATGTGCACGCCCGGCGCCCGCGTCTCCTCGGGAATGCCGTCGTAGATGGCGCGGATCGCCTCGTCCATCAGCAGCTCGGCGGCATCGCCGGCATGGTGGCAGAGGCATTCGACATCGATGATGTCGCCCGATGCGACGTGGCAGACCGGCTTGGTGCTGCCATCGAAGGCACCCCACTGGACGGTGTCGAGACCCGCCTTGATCTCGTGGATGCGCGATCCGCTGATGCTGCCGCCGCGATGCTGCATGTTCATGTCGTTTCCTCTCGTCTCTGGTTCTGGTTCGGCCGACCGCTTCACAACGCGACGTGCAACTGGCCGCGGATCGCGGCGACTGCGACGAAACCGATGAAGGTGCCGAGAATGGCGAAGATGCCGCCGAGCACATTGGGCGCCGGGATCGGCGCACGCACCGTCGTGTAGATCAGCCCGGTGACGAGGCCGACGAGCGCCGCCTGCAGCTCGGTGCTGCCGATGCCGATCTCAACCATGGTCGCCTCCGCGGCCGGGATTGCCGAAGGCGATCGTCCCACGCAGCTTCTGCACGATGAGATAGCCGGCATAGGTGAAGAGGATCGCGAGAATTCCGCCCAGCACGTTGGGCGCGGGGATGGGCAGGCTGAGCCAGGAATAGAGCGAGCCGGTGATCAGCCCGACCACCAGGGCGACGATCTCGTTTCTGCCGATATAGACATGCTGCATGGTCTTCCTCCGCAGTATTGATCGATGAAGCACTCGGGGTGCATGCCGCCGGCAACGCAAATGGCCTATCCAGGCCCACCCGCGCCCGCAGCCAGCGGTCTCCGGCAAGTATTCGGCCGGGAACCTTCCATTTTTTCCGGTCATGGACGGGGCTTCTGCGGTTCCGACCGCATGCCCCTTCGGGCTTTGGCGCCCTAAGATCCGATATGATATCCCGTCTTCATGTTTCCACCCTGGCCGTTGTTGTCATTGCTGCGACGATAACTTGCGTTTGCCGCGTTCGGCTATGGCGCAGATGGGATGCGGAACCCGCACGGCCCGTCGCGAGGGGTGCCTCGCCGCCGCAGCCGGCCGACAAATTCATGCGTCATGCCAGTCGGTTAGCCAAAACGATATGGGCGCGGCGCCCAGCCGTCGCCGGCTGCTGCTGTTCGCCTGCGGACCAATTTTTGTGCGCCGGGAAACAAAAATTCTGGCGCGACGAGGGCCTATGATCGCACCATGGATGCCGTGAGTTTCAGTGTTGCTCTGCGCCCTCATCGACAAGGAATCGGGTGAATGCTGACCTCCATCGATGCGCTTCCGCAGCCCCCGGACACCGGACGCCCCGACGAGACGCTGGCCGCGTTTTCACTGCGCTGCGAGGCCATGGCGCGGGATCGCGCCAGCGCGATCGACGTCCTGCTCTCGCCGGGCGGCACTGCCCTGATGCGCCTGCGCGCCGCCGCGCCGGCCCTCGCCCAGGATGCCCGCGGCAGGGGCGCGCCGGGCGCGGACATGCTGCTCGTCGTGTTCCACCATTTCGGCGCGGGTCGGTTTGCCGGCGGCGCGCGGTTCGAGGAAGGCGACATTTCGCTCTGCGACCGCGGCGCGGCCTGGACGATGCATTTCGACGACGATTTCGAGCTGCTCGCCCTGGAAGTGCCGCGCCAGCGGCTGGTGGAGCGCCTCGGCCGCGGCGGATTGCTGCTGCCACTGGTCCTGGGACCCGCCATCTCGGCGACCGCCGCGCAAGGCGTGATGCGCACGCTGGCGGTCGATTTCGACAATCTGAGCCGCGCCGACCTGGTCTCGGCGGAAATCGCCATTGCCGAGCTCGTCGCCGCGGCGCTGCCGGCGACGGTCCGCGCCGAGCATTCCAGCGTCACCCAGGTGCAGGCCGCGCATTTTCAGCGCGTGACGGCGGCGATCGAGGCGCGCCTGTCGGAACCCGACCTGTCGATGCGCGACATCGCGCAGCGCGAAGCCATGTCGCAGCGCTACCTGCAGAAGCTGTTCGAGCTGCAGCGCACGACCTTTTCCGACTATCTGCGCAACCGGCGCCTGGACCGGGCAAGGCTCGACCTTGCCGCGCCCTGGCACGACAGCCGCAGCATTGCCGAGATCGCCTATAGCTGGGGCTTCCGCGATCAGGGCCATTTCAGCCGGGCCTTCCGCCTCGCCTTCGGCGTGACGCCGCGCGCCTGCCGCAACGCCGGCCAGGGTGAGGCTGAGGCAGCGCGCCTCGTCCGCGGCCGGCCGCTCGGCAAGATCGGGCGGCCGCGCGACGCCGGCCGGTCCGACACCCCTGCGCTCGCCACGCAGTCCAGCCCGGCCGGCGCGGGTCCGGGCGGCCTCGACGGCCCGCCGCGACCGGCGGCACGCCATCACGTCGCCGTCGGCGCCGACACCGTGCATTGGGGCTATCTCAGCCGCAGCCTGCCGCCAGTGCTGCATGTCGCGCCGGGCGCCGAGGTGATGATCGAAACGCTGACGCAGCACGCTTCCGACGATTGCGAGCGGATGATCAAGGGCGATCCGGGCGCGGAGAGCGTGTTCCACTGGACGCCGGACCTGAAAAAGGTGAATCGCCGCGGCGCCGGACCGCTCGATGCCTCGATCTTCGGCCGGGGCGCCGGCGAAGGCTTCGGCGTGCATATCCTGACCGGCCCCGTCCATATCGAGGGCGCCGAGCCCGGCGATGTCCTGGAGGTGCAGATCCTCGACATCAAGCCGCGGCCGAGCGCCAATCCGGACCATTTCGGCCGATGCTTCGCCAGCAACGCCTCGACCTGGTGGGGCTATCAATATTCCGATTTTCTCGACAAGGCGGACCGGCGCGAGGTCGTCACGATCTTCGAGGTCGAGCCGTCGGGCGATGCCGCCCGCGCGCTCTACTCCTATCGCTGGGTGCCGCAGACCGACCCTTCGGGCATTCGCCACGACACGATCGACTATCCCGGCATTCCCGTCGATCATTCGAGCCTCGTCAAGAACTTCGACGTCATGCGCAACATCAAGGTGCCGCTGCGCCCGCATTTCGGCTGCATGTCGGTCGCGCCGCGCGAGGCCGGCCTCGTCGATTCCATTCCTCCCGGCAATTTCGGCGGCAATCTCGACAATTGGCGGGCCGGCAAGGGCGCGACCCTCTATCTGCCGGTTTCCGTCCCGGGCGCGCTGTTCTCGGTGGGCGACGGCCATCTCGCCCAGGGCGACGGCGAGATCGACGGGACCGCGCTCGAATGCTCGATGACAGGCACCTTTCGGTTCGAGCTGCACAAGAAGGGCAGCCCGACCAAGGGCTTCCTGCGCGGCCTCGCCGGGCCGCTCCTGGAGACGCCCGACGAGTTCGTGCTCCACGGCTTCAGCTATCCCGACTATCTCAGGGATCTCGGCCGCGACGCCCAGGCGGAGGTCTATCAACGCTCCTCGCTGAACCGGGCCCTGCGCTCGGCCTTCCGCCTGACGCGCCGGTTCCTGATGGACGCGCGCGGCCTCGACGAGGATGAGGCCACGACGCTCATGTCGGTCGCCGTCGATTTCGGCGTGACCCAGGTCGCCGACGGCAATTGGGGCGTCCACGCGACCATCCCGAAAGCGCTGTTCCGCTAGCGCGTGGCCGCAGCCGGCAGCGCGCGGCAGGCTCGAACCCTCACAGCACGCTGTCGAGCGCCTTCGGATGGCCAATGACGAAACCCTGGGCGCGATCGATGCCCATGGCACGCACGAGGTCGAGCGTGGCGACGTCCTCGACCTGCTCGGCCACCGTCACCGCGCCGAGGCGGTGGCCGATGGCATTGATCGATTCGACGATGGCCCGGTCGATCTCGCTGTCGTGCATCTGCCGGATGAAGCCGCCGTCGATCTTCAGGCCGTTGACCGGGAACTGCCGGAGATAGCTGAAGGACGACAGTCCCGTGCCGAAATCGTCGAGGATGACGCCGCTGCCGGCCGCGCGCGCCTTCGACAGGAACTGCTGGGCGGCGGAGAGATTGTTGATGACCGCGGTCTCGGTGATCTCGAAATCGATGAGCGCGGGTGGCACGCCCGATGCAGCGAACTGTTCCTGGAGGAACGGCCAGAGGAAGGGGTCGTTGAGCGAATTGGCCGAGAGGTTGATGGCCAGCGTCGTGCCGACCGCCGCGCGCAGGCGGGCGCCGTAGTTCTGAAACACCGAACGGATGACCCAGCGGTCGATATTGCCCATCAGGTCGTAGCGCTCGGAGGCGGGAATGAAGTCCGCCGGCGCGGCGATGTTGCCGCTGTCATCGACCATGCGCAGCAGCACCTCGAAATGGCGCGTCGCGCCGTTCGCCGGGTCGAAACTGCGCACCTCCTGGGCGAAGAGGCGGAAGCGGTGGGTCTCGATGGCGTTGCGGATGCCGGCCGCCACCTGCATCTCGCGGTGGTTGCGACCGGCCGCGCTGCCGGCACCACCGTAGACCGCCATCCGGTTGCGGCCCGACGCCTTCGCCGTGTAGCAGGCAATGTCGGCTTCGGTCATCAATTCGTCGGGCCGGGTCGCACCGGCGCCGATCCGGGTAAGGCCCAGGCTCGCGCCGATCTGGTAGCTGCGATCGTCCCAGGTGAAGCGCAGCCCGGCCACGCTGTCGATGAACCGCTGGCCGATCGTCTCGCCCTCGGCCAGCGTGCAGCCACGCAGCAGCAGCGCGAATTCGTCGCCGCCGAGACGGGCCGGCAGATCGTCGGGCCGGCAGAGCCGCCGCAGGAGATTGGCGACCTCGCGCAGCAGCGCGTCACCGGCGGCGTGCCCGGCACTGTCGTTGACGATCTTGAAGCGGTCGAGATCGATGAAGCAGAGCACGTGCTCGACGCCGCCGCGGCGGGCCGCCTCGCCGGCCTCCCGCAACGCGCGCTCGAAGGCGGACCGGTTGGGCAGGCCGGTCAGGCCGTCATGATTGGCGGAATGTTCCAGCGCCTGCTG
The DNA here is from genome assembly GCA_000751295.2 of bacterium YEK0313. Taxonomy (NCBI): domain Bacteria; species bacterium YEK0313. The sequence goes on along the minus strand of CCMO02000001.1, from coordinate 2,668,058 downwards.
CAGCGAGCGCGCCTTGGTCACGTCCTGGAAGACGAGGACGGCCCCGATCACCTCCCCCGCCGCCGTGCGGACGGGCGCCGCGGAATCGCGAATGCTGCGCCGCTCGCCGTCGCGCGCCAGCAGCACGGCGCCATCGTTCAGGTGGAACGGCCGCAACTGCCGGAGGCAAGTCTCGACGGGATCGGCGATCGGCTCGCCGCTCTTCTCGTCGACGATCCGGAACACCTCGCCGAGCGGCCGGCCCGCCGCCTCGGCCGCACTCCAGCCGGTCATCTCCTCGGCGACCGGGTTCATGAAGGTGATGCGCGCCTCGGCATCGGTGGAAATGACGGAATCGCCGATCGAATGCAGGGTGATCCTGAGGCGCTCCTTCTCCTCGAACAACGCCTCGGCGAGTTCCTGGTGGTCGGTAATGTCCCAGTTGATGCCGACCGCCCGCACCACAGCTCCGGATGCGTCGCGAATGATGCGGGCCAGCGAACGGATGTGCCGCAGCTCGCCCGTGCTCTGCCGGCGGACCCGCACATCCATGCTGAAGAGATCGCTTTCCTTCAGCGCCGCGTCATAGACGCGCTGCACATAGGGCAGGTCCTCGGCATGGATGTAGCCGAGCCAGGTGCTCCGGCGACCGTCATAGGCCCCGGGCGCGACGCCGTGGAGCTCGTGCATCCGTTCGTCCCAGGCGCAACGGCGCGTCGCGAAGTCGAATTCGAAAATGCCCGCGCCGGCCGCCTCGAGCGCCAGCTGCAGCCGCTGGTTCAGTGCCAGCAGCGCGCTTTCGCTCTCCTTGCGGCTGGTTATGTCGGTATGGGTGCCGATCACCCGCGAAGGCTTGCCGTCCGGCCCGCGCTCGATGACGCGGCCGCGGTCATGGATCCAGCGCCACGACCCGTCCTTGGCGCGCATGCGGTGCTCGATGGAGAAATCGGCCGTCGCGCCGCGGAAATGCTCGGCGATCGCCTGCCAGCAGGCCGGCAGGTCCTCCGGATGGACCCGGTCGGACCACTCGCTGACGGCGGAGCCGATCTCGTGCTCCTCGTAGCCGAGCATCGCCTTCCATCGCCTGGAATAGAAGACCTCGCCGCTGCCGGGGTTCCAGTCCCAGATGCCGTCGCCCGAGCCGTCGAGAGCGAACTGCCAGCGCAATTCGCTGCGCCGGAGCGCCGCCTCCGCGGCCTTCATCTCGGTGATGTCGCGCGAAATGCCGACGAGGCCGGTGATCTCCCCCTGGCGGCCGTGCCGCGGCGCCTTGGTCGAGGAATAATGGCGCAGCACGCCGTCGACGACGGCCGTCTCCTCGATCGTCAGCGGCTTGCCGCCGGCGGTAACCTTACGGTCATTGGCGCGGATGGCGGCGGCCGTGTCGGGCGGAAAGATCTGCGTATCGTCGAGGCCGACCACATGGGGGCGGCCCATGACCCTTTCGGCCGCGCCGTTGACGATGAGATAGCGGCCGGCGAGATCCTTGACATAGACGAGGTCCGGCGTGCCGCTCATGACGGCCTCGAGCAGGGCCAGCGTGTCGCGTGAACGCCGCTCCCGCTCGACGTCCTCGGTGATGTCCCAGCAGGCGCCCCGCGCCCGCAGCAGCCGGCCATCGGCGGCGCGGCTCAGCCGGAACGAGGCGCTGACATGCCTGGTGACGGCGCCGTGGCGATCGATGACCCGATAGTCGACACGCTCGCGCAGCCGGCCGCCGCGGGAAACATCGTCGCGCATCCGCACCAGCCGCGCCGCGTCCTCCGGGTGCAGGATCTGGAGCAGCTCGTGCAGCGCGCCGCTGACACTCTCCGGCGTCGCGCCGTGCAACTCGTAGGTCCGCGCGTCCCAGTGCAGGCGGCCTGCCTCGAAATCGACATCGAACAGGCCGATGCCGCTCGCTTCGAGGGCGACGTCCAGCCGCTCCGAGACCGCGGCAAGGCGCTCGGCCATGTCCCGCTCGTCAGTGACGTTGGTGATCGTCCCGACCAACCTGACCGGCCTGCCGGACGGTGGATCGGCGACCGCCTTGCCGCGCGACAGGATCCAGATCCAGCGACCATCGGCATGCCGCACGCGGTAGGTCGAGTCCATGCCCGCGGCGCGGCCGGCAATGGCCTCCCCCGCCATGGCGAGAACCGTTGGACGGTCGTCCGGGTGAATGCGCTCGGCCCATTCGGCTTCGCTGACGTCGCACTGGTCGTCGGCGAGCCCGAGCATCGCCTGGATCTGCGGCGACACCCAGATGCGGCCGCCTGCCAGGTCGGCATCCCAGATACCCTGCCTTGCGCCGAGCAGGGCATGATTCAGGCGCCATTCGTTCCGCGTGAGCCGCGCCTCCAGCCCCTTGCGGGCGTCGATGTCGACGATCTGCAGCACGGCCCGGACGGGCGCCTCGGATGCGAGCCCCAGCGGCGAGACGTTCGTCAGGCCGCAGAACGCCGTGCCGTCGCAACGCAGGTAGCGCCGCTCCACCTGATCTTCAGCCGCGTCCTCGCTCGGGACGCCGGCACGTTCCTCCGGATGAACGATGGCGGCGAGGCTGCGGCCGGCCATCGGGCCGCCGAAGAGCCGGTCGAAGGCCGGATTGGCAAGGCACAGGCGGCCCCCCTGTCCGAGCAGCGCCATGGCGATGCCCGCCTTGTCGATGATCCGAAGCAGAAGATCGCCGTTCTGCGCGAGCGCGCCGGCCGCGAACTGCCCTTGCTCGATCTCGTCGTTCATTGTGCGGGTTGTCCGCCGTTACCGAAGCAATCACAAGACGCAATGAGCAGATGGCGTGCCCCAGGTCGTCCCGGCGCGCAAGGTTGCACCGAATGCCCCAACGGCATACCACTCTGGCCAGTGTGGCCAAGAGACGTTACCTCTGCGAGAGCGAGATACCACCATTTCGGCCTCCATGGCATTGCCGCAGGGCGATGTCGATCAATAGCCGGGCAAGATCTTCACGATTTTTTCGGGATATCGGCGGTACATATATACCGCGAAATCACTGCCGCAGATCGCAAACAAACACGAAGCCATTTCACCGCAGCGACAAGATTATCTTTTCGGCCGCCGTCACGAGCGCAACATGTCTTCGCAACAACGAAACATTATTGTGAAAGCCATTGATTCATTGCAGGGCAGAACCTTCGGCAACGAGGTGCGCGATCAAGGCCAGCCGGACCATAGTCTCAATCGCAAACTGTGGATCGGCGCCGGGATCATTACGATCTGCACGCTCATCCTGGCGGCGGTGCTGCTGGCACGGAGCTACGATGACTTCACCACGGCACGCTTCAACCTCCATGAAATCTCCGACTATGGCGATCTCCTGGAGGCGGCCAACCGGATCTCGGCCGAGCGCGGGCCGACCAACAGCGTGCTCGGCGAGGAACCGGCCGCCGTCAGCCCGGCGCGCCAGCGCCTCGCGCGCTTTCGTGCCGCGAGCGACGAGGCTCTCGCCCGGCTGACCGACCATCCCGGCCCGGCCGCTCCCGAACATGTGCCGCAGGCCATGATCGAGCTCGTGCGCCGGCAGTTGCTGAATGCGCGTGCCGAGGTCGATCGCATCAGCCGCCAGCCGCTGGCGAGCCGCGACGTCGTCGATCTGCAGCGCGTCATCGAAGCCATGTTCGACGCCGTCGACCGGCTGCAGCCGGCGATCCGCTGGAAGATCGCCCGCCTGGTCGCGCGCGACGCGCGCCTCGCCTCCCCCGTCATCACCGGCCAGATGCTGGGCGACCTGAGGGAATATGGTGGCCGGATCGCCTCGCAGATCATGGCGCCGATCGCCGCGCGGCGCCCGCTCGCGCTCAACAACCTGATCGCCTACAGCGAGACGCGCGGCCGTCTGATCGAGCTGTGGCAACTGGTCGGCCGCCAGGACCACACCATCGCCGACGACAGGCGCCTCGCCGATCTCTGGCGCCAGACCGAGCTGCAGTTTTTCGGCGACGGCCTGGCCATGCTGGAGGACGTCGTCCGCGAAGGCCGCGGCGCCGGCCACTACACGATGACGCCGGCCGAGCTGACCAACCGGTTCGTGCCGACGCTGCAGCCGCTGGAGGATCTGCGGCGCGCCTTTCTGGACTTGACGATCGCGCGGGTCGCCGCCGACCGCGAGCGCGCGCTGCATACGCTCGGCGCCGCCATCGCGCTCGCCCTCGCCATTCTCGTGATCCTCGCCGGCCTGCTCGTCTCGGCTCAGCGCTTCGTCTTTAGACCTCTGCTGCAGGCCCGCGACATGGTCATCGCGCTCGCCGACAATCGCCGCGTCGCACGTCCCACGGCGGGCACAGGCTCGAAAGAAATGAGCCGCCTGTTCGACGCGATCGGCAGTCTCGACGGCCGGCTGCGCGAGCGGGCCGTGCTGATGGAGCAACTGAAGCTGCTCGCCGACACCGATGCCCTGACCGGACTGCTCAACCGCGGCGCGCTGGAGCGGATCGGCGAGACCGATACGCCCTACCAGGGCCTTGCGCGCGACATCTGCCTCATCCTGATGGATGTCGACCACTTCAAGGCGATCAACGACCGGCATGGGCATCTGGTCGGCGATCAGGTGCTGACGGAGGTCGCGACACTGGTGCGCGCGAGCCTGCGCCAGGGCGACCTTGTGGCCCGCTTCGGTGGCGAGGAGATCGCCATCCTGGTGCCGGAAAAGGACATCAATGCCGCCCTCGCGCTCGCCGGCCGCATCCGCCAGGACCTGGCGCAGCATGTCTTCGTCCTCGACGGCGGCACGCGCCTGCAGGTGACGGCCAGCTTCGGCGTTGCCTGCGGCAGCCGCGGCGGCGAGCATTGGCGCAGCCTGATCGAGGCCGCCGACGCCGCGCTGTACCAGGCCAAGTCGGCCGGCCGCGATCGCGTCCAGGGCGCATTGTCGAGCCTGGTTCGGCCGCCGCCACCGGCCCTGACGCACACGGCCCGCGAGGCGCGGCGCTGACGGGCGACGGGGCTTTCCGTCAATCCACGACGACCGGCTCGCCGGCGGCGGGCGGCCCGGCGGAACGCAGCAGCAGGACGAGCGGCAGCGCGGCGAGACAGAGGATCATCAGCAGCTTGAAGTCGTTGACATAGGAGATGATGCTCGCCTGCATGGTCACGAGCCCGTCGAGCGCGGCGCGTCCGACGGCCGTATAGGGGCTCAAGGCCTGGGCGACCGCCGGGGCCTCGAACAACCGGTTGTACGGGGTGACATGGGCGGCGATCTCGGCGTGGTTGACCTGGCCGTTGGAGACCAGCAATGCGCTGACGACGGAAATGCCGACGCTCGATCCGACATTGCGCGAGAGATTGTAGAGACCCGTCCCCTCGCCGCGCCGCGCCGCCGGCAGGGTGGCGAAGGTGACCGTGGTCAGCGGCACGAACAGGAAGCCGAGGCCTGCGCCCTGGATGAAGCCGGTGGAGATGATGGTCCATTGCGACACCGCCGGGGTCCACCCGGTCATGTCGTACATGGCATAGGCGCTGATACCGAAGCCGATGGCGAGCAGCAGGCGGGTGTCGACCTTGCCGACCAGCCGGCCGACGACCAGCATGCAGACCATGGTGCCGATCCCGCGCGGCCCCATGACGAGCCCCGCCGTGACCACCGGATAGCCCATCAGCGTCTGCAGATAGGGCGTCATCAGCGCGAGCGAGGCGAGATAGGTGATGCCGACGATGAAGATGAAGAGGATGCCGACCGCGAAATTGCGGTCGCGGAACAGCCGCGGATCGACGAAGGGCTTGTCGGCGGTGAAGATGTGGACGAGGAAGACGTAGAAGGCCACGCCGGCGATCACCATCTCCAGGATGATCTCCAGCGAGCCGAACCAGTTGAGTTGCTCGCCGCGGTCGAGCGCCACCTGCAACGCCGCGATCGCGATGCTGAGCGCGCCGAAGCCCAGCCAGTCGAGCTTGGCCGCGCCGTCCCGCGGCGTCTCGCTGACGAAGGCGGAAACGCCCGCCAGAGCCAGGATGCCGATCGGGACATTGATGTAGAAGACCCAGCGCCAGCTGAGATTGTCGGTGAGCCAGCCGCCGACGACCGGGCCGAGCACCGGGCCGACCATGATCGACACGCCGAACAGGGCCATCGCCGAACCGCGCTCCCGCGGCTCGTAGATGTCGAGCAGGATCGACTGGGAGAGCGGCACGAGCGCCGCGCCGAAGAAGCCCTGGAGCAGGCGGAAGCCGACGATCTGGCCGAGCGACTGGGCAATGCCGCAGAGCACCGAGGCGACCACGAAGCCGGCGACCGAAATCATCAGGATGCGCTTGCGGCCGAAGCGGCCGGCGAGGAACCCCGACGGCGGCGTCATGATCGCGGCCGCCACGATATAGGAGGTCAGCACCCAGTTGATCTGGTCGGCGCTCGCCGAGACGCTGCCCTGGATATAGGGCATGGCGACATTGGCGATGGTGGTGTCCAGTGCCTGCATGACGACGGACAGAATGAGGCATGCGGTGATCGCGGCCCGGTTGGCGACCTTTGGCCCCGGTGCGGTCCCGGCCTCACTCATGGCGCGGCGGTTCCAGCCCGAAGAGGCGCGCCACCGGTTCGGGCACGCCGCGGGCATGGCCGGTATCGACATCCACGACCACGCTCATGCCGACCCGCAGCGGCGGCTTGCCCGCCGGCGTGTCGAGGCGCACGCGCATCGGGATGCGCTGGACGACCTTGACCCAGTTGCCCGACGTGTTCTGCGCCGGCAGCAGCGAGAAGCTCGCGGCCGAGGCCGGGCTGATGCTCTCCACCGCGCCGTGCCAGACGACACCCGGATAGGTGTCGACGGACACGCTGACCGGCTGGCCGGGGCGAACATAGGTCAGTTCGGTTTCCTTCGGCGATGCCTGCACCCAGACATGGCCGCTGGCCACCAGGCTGAAGGCCGGCGTCGAGGCCGGCAGATATTGGCCGATCTGGAGCGAGGGCACATTGGTGACGACGCCGTCGAACGATGCCTTCACGGTCGTGTGGGCGAGCTGGCGGGCCGCCTCGTCGCGGGTCGCAACCGCCGCCCGGTAGCGGGGATGGCGCTCGACCGGCGCGTCGGGGGCGCCGTTGAGATTGGCGACGATGCCGGCGAGCTGCTGGGTCAGCGAAGCCTTCTTCTGCCGCGCCGAATCGAGATTGTGCCGCGCGGCATCGAGAGCGGCCTGCGAGGCGAAATTGCTGTTGGCAAGCGTCTGCTGGCGCTGATATTCGCGCTGGTAGAAGGCGATATCCACCTCGGCCTGGCGGATCTGCTCCTGCATGTCGTGATAGCTCGCCTTCAGCGCGGTCAGGTCGTTGGTGACGATGCCGATCTGTGCCTCGGCGCCGGCCAGCGCCAGGCGGAACGGCTGGTCGTCCAGCTGGAACAGAACGTCGCCCGCGGCCACCTTCTGGTTTTCGTGTACGGCGATGTTGCGCACGATACCGGAGACATCGGTCGAAACGGCCAGCATGGCCGACTGGACATAGGCATTGTCCGTCGACATCACCTGGCCGCCGGTGACATAGGCATAGGCGCCGACGACGAGCACCACCGGCACGAGGGCGAAGAGCAGCAGCCGCTTGCGTTTTCTCGACCTCTCGGCCGCCGCCGCTGCGGTGGCGGCCGAGACGCCCCTGTCGCCGATCGGCTCGGCCGGACCGGGCGCCAGCGGCGCTTCGGGCCCTGCCGGCAGCGCGTCGGGCTCGGGATCGCGCGCCCGCGCCGGCAGCTCCGCCGGATGGTTGGAACCGCCTCCACCCGCACCGGCGGCCCTGGTGACGGCCTCTTGGGCAACAGTGCTGGGGGCTGCGTCCGACACGGCCTGAATCCTCAACCGGGCGAGAGGGAACGAGAGGGGAAATGGCCCGCGAACGGCGCGGCGGCGGAGCTTTGTGGTTCGCGGGCCGGGCGCAGAACAGGAAGGGCGGTTCCATGTTCCGCCGCCCACAGATTTGGCCTGCGGAGCCGACTTAGGAATAGCTTTGATTTTGATGGACTGTTGAGTACCATTCAGCAATGGATCGCAGCGAAGTATCCGACCTGACCGTGTTCCTGGCGATTGCCGAGCATCTCAGCTTTCGCGGCGCTGCAGTGCGGATGGGCGTCACCGCGTCGGCGCTGAGCCATACGCTGCGCCAGATGGAAGAGCGGCTGGGCGTGCGCCTGTTCAATCGCACGACCCGCAAGGTGGCGCTCACCGATGCCGGCCTGCAACTGCTGCAGCGGCTGCGTCCGGCTTTCGACGAAATCGGCGAGGCGCTGAAGGATCTCGACGAACATCGCGGCCGGCCGCTCGGCCTGTTGCGGCTGCATGTCTCGCAGTTTGCCGCCATGACCCTCGGGCCGGTGTGGAAACGTTTCATGGCGACCTATCCGGACGTGCGTGTCGAGCTTGCCACCGACCCGCGCATGTCCGACATCGTCGCCGAGGGCCTCGATGCCGGCATCGCCCCGCGCATGTGGGTGGCGGCCGACATGGTGGCGACGCGCGTCGTCGGACCGTTCAGGGTCGCGGTGGCCGGGGCGCCGTCCTATCTCGCCGTGGCCGGCAGGCCGGAACGGCCGGAGGATCTTGCCCGGCACGACTGCATTCGCCTGCGCAGCACGCACGACCGCAAGCCGTTTCCCTGGCGCTTCGTCGATCCGGTCGGCGAGGTCGGCGTCACCGGCCGGCTGATTACGGACGATCCGGAGATCGGCGTGCGCACGGCGGTCGACGGGCTGGGGTTGGTCTATACCGCCGAGGAGCGGATCCGGCCGTTTCTCGAAACCGGCCAGCTGGTGCGGCTGGTCGAAGACTGGTGCCCGGATTTCGACGGCCTCTATCTCTACTATCCCGGCCATCGCCACGTGCCGACCGTGCTGAGGGCGCTGATCGACACGATCCGCATGCCCGAACGCGACACGTGACAGCCCGCGCGTCTAGCCGTCTCTCGATGATGTGAAGGCCCGTGGCCGCCTCTCGCATGGTCGTGATTGGCATGTGACTGCACCGGCTCCCACGTTCAAGAGGCGCGGCGGTGGACACCTCCCGGCGGCGCGCCCCGACAAGCATTCCGGACCTGGCGTGTCCCTCCCGTCTCCGGTCTTTCGCGATGGAGATCGTGATGAGACGGCTTGTTCTGACGATCGCACTGCTCGCGCCGCTGGGATTCGCCGGCCCCGCCTTCGCGCAGCAGGACGCTGCGGATTTCATTGCCCCGAGCGATCCGACGCTGGCGCCGGCGCCCGGGCTCCTGGCTCCCCTCGCCGCGCCAATGCCCCATCCTGTGCGCCTCGCCCGCAGCCATGGCCGCGAGTTCAGCGCGCGCCGTCATGCGCTGCAGCCCGCCGGCCTCATCACGCTGAAGGACGATGAAGTGCCGGCCAACGCCTTTTCAGCGACGGACTGATCGAACTTTTACCTGCTCCATGACAGGACAACTTGCCGGGGCGTCCGCCCCGGCCTTTTTTTGGATTGGCGCGGCGCGAGCGTGAAATTGCACCAGCGCAAATTTATATGCCTATTTTGATTATTCTGTTTTTGTGAATGCAATTTTTCCGTTTGACGGCTATGTCCGGCGGCAAGGCCGGCCTATCTCAACAGCGTCGGCGGCGGACACCTCCCGCGACACGGAACAACAAACATCCCGGATCTGGCGTGTCCCTCCCACCCCCGGGTTTCCAATGGAGACTGTCATGAACAAGTTCGCTCTCGTTGCCGCCCTCGTCGCTCCCCTCGCCTTCGCCGTTCCGGCTTCGGCCCAGGGCGTCGGTGACGCGTCCGGTTATGTCGGCGCCGCCGGCATCACCACAGCTGCCCCGGCCCAGGCCCGCGAGTTCACCGCCCGCCATGTTCCGGCGAGCAGCGCCGTCCAGATCGACCGCGAGGCGGTGTCGTCCTCGGCCTTCTCATCCTCGAACTGACCGTTCGGCCGGCCAGAAACCTTCACCTTCTCATATGATTGCCGCGCAGAGCCCATCGCGCTCGCCGGCTGAAACCAACGGAGATCCATCATGAACAAGCTCATCCTCGCCGCGGCTCTCGTCGCTCCCCTCGCTTTCGCCGCTCCGGCTTCGGCCCAGGGCGTCGGTGACGCCGCCGGCTATGTCGGCGCGCCCGCGATCAGCACCGCCGCTCCGGTCCAGCCGCGCGAATTCACCGCCCGCCACGCCTATGCGCCGGCCTTCGGCGAGGTCCAGGTCGACCGCGAAGCCGTCCCCTCCTCGGCCTTCTCGTCCTCGAACTGACGAAGAGGCCGCCGGCCACCGGCCGGCCATCCCATCAAAACGCCGGGGCGCTGCCCCGGCGTTTTGCGTTTCCACGGCCGCCCCGCGCAGGTCATGGACAGCCAAGGCGCCGCCCTCCTCACATTGCGTTGATGCACCTTCACGGAGATTGTCTCGTTTTTGTGAATGCAATTTTTCAAATCGACGGCTAGCGCGGCGCGCCGGTCGGGCCTATCTCAACAACGTCGGCGGCGGACACCTCCCGCGACACGGAACAACAAACATCCCGGATCTGGCGTGTCCCTCCCACCCCCGGGTTTTCCAATGGAGACTGTCATGAACAAGTTCGCTCTCGTTGCCGCCCTCCTCGCTCCCCTCGCCTTCGCCGTTCCGGCTTCGGCCCAGGGCGTCGGCGACGCCGCCGGCTATGTCGGCGCTCCCGCGATCAGCACCGCCGCTCCGGTCCAGCCGCGCGAATTCACCGCCCGCCACGCCTATGCGCCGGCCTTCGGCGAGGTTCAGGTCGACCGCGAAGCCGTTCCCTCCTCGGCCTTCTCGTCCTCGAACTGAGCGATCCTCCGACCGGCCGGACGGCCGTTCCCACGCGAAAACGCCGGGGCAATGCCCCGGCATTTTTATGCGTATTGCAATCGTGACGGGATCCCGCTGCAGCGAGACTCATGCTGGGTACGCAGATGGAACGCAAAATGGTTTCGTCATCCAAATCCGCAGTGGCGGGGATCGGAGGGCGGTCCGTCCCCGCCGGCTGCTTACCAATACCGGCAGACGCGGCCATATCCGTTCCACCAGCAGCGCACGAAACGCCGCCGCGGACGGTAGTAGTAGCGGCGCACGTAGTATCGCCGGCGAACGATATAGTACTGCATCTCGCGCGGCTCGCCGGCGGCCGGCGCGGCGCCGAGGGCGCGGCGAAGGCCCGAGACCTCCCGGACCGGACCGCCCGCCCCGACATCGGCGGCAGCTCCGCCGGCGCCCGCCTGAGCGATCGCGGGCAGGCTTGCAGCGACAAGACCGCCACCCATGACGGCCAGAAACGAACGACGAGCGATCATGACGGCACCTCCAGCTTGATCGGTCCGGCCCGACGACCGGGCGTCCTGATGACCTCTCTGCTAGCGTGACCGCAGGGTTCCGGAGAATTGCAGCCGCTTGCGCCGGGATGCGCCGGCTTGCACATGGGTGAGTGATCCGGGCGCCATGCGCCGCGCCGCAAGGAGGAGCCGCCTTGATCGAGACCCGCCTCATCAGGCAGTTCGTCGCCGTCGCCGAGGAACTCAACTTCCACCGCGCGGCCGCGCGTCTCAACATGTCCCAGCCGCCGTTGAGCCAGGCGATCCGCAAGCTCGAGGCCGATATCGGCAGCCCGCTCTTCACGCGCACCAACCGGTCGGTGGCGCTGACCCCGGCCGGCCATGCCTTCCTTTCAACCGCACGGAACGTCCTCGCCGAACTCGACCACGGCGTCGCCCATGCCCGGCGCGTTGCCGAAGGCATTGCCGGACGCCTGGCGCTCGGCTTCATCACGCTCGGCCCCCGGCCGCTCATCATCACGGCACTCAGCCGCTTCCGTGCGCGCCATCCCGATGTCGAATTCGCCCTGTCGGAGGCGACCACCGCGGAACAGGTGGAGGCGCTCGGCAGGGGCGCGCTCGATCTCGGTTTCATGCGGCGCCCGGGTGCCGCCGGCGCCGATCTCGCCCTCGAGAGCATCCAGCGCGAGGCCATCCATGCCGCGCTGCCGGCTGGTCATCGATGCGACAGCGGCGGGCCGGTCGCGCTCGCCGCGCTCGCCGACGAACCTTTCGTCATGTCGGCGCGCCGGCTCGGCCCGGCCTTCCACGACCAGCTCATCACCCTGTGCCAGCATGCCGGCTTCTCGCCCCGGATCGCCCAGGAGGCGCGGCAGATGCAGACCCTGATCGGCCTCGTCGCGGCCGGCTTCGGCATCGCCCTGGTGCCGGCCTCGGTGGTCGATCGAAGCCGGCACGACGTGGTGTTCCGGCCGATCCGCAGCGCGGCGCCGCCGGCGCTCACCCATGTCGACCTGCTGATGGCCTGAAACCCGGCACACCCCTCGCCGGTCCGCGACCGCTTCCTTGCCGAGATCCGGAGCCTCGCCGCCGACCCGGCCCATGGCGATGATATGCAAGGCATATCATTCCGATAGAAACTTGGTCTTTTACAGATCGCCCGGTGCTCTGCGACAAGGCCGCCATCGCAACCGATGGAGCCCCTCATGCTGTATCGCCGCCTCGGACGCTCCGGCCTCAGCCTTTCCGCCCTGTCGTTCGGCAGCTGGGTGACATTCGGCACCCGGCTCGACGACCGCGCGGCGCGCGATTGCCTGGCGCTCGCCTATGAGCGCGGCGTCAACTTTTTCGACAGCGCCGAGGTCTATCTGGGTGGCGAAGCCGAACGGATGCTCGGGCGCGCCCTGAAAGACCTCGGCTGGCCGCGCGACAGCTACTGCGTGTCGAGCAAGGTGCTCTACGGCGCCGGCGCGGCGAGCGCCCTGCGGCCGACCCAGCGCGGCCTGAGCGCCAAACATATCGTCGAGGCCTGCGACCAGGCACTGACGCGCTTCGGCCTCGACTATCTCGATCTCTACCTCTGCCACCGGCCGGAACCGGACATGTCGATCCCCGAGATCTGCCGGACCATGCATGGCCTCGTGACCCGCGGCAAGGTCCTCTATTGGGGCACTTCCGAATGGCCGGCTGCCGAGATCGAGGCGCTCATCGCCTATGCCGACGCCCATCACCTGACGCCGCCGCAGCTGGAACAGCCGCAGTACAACCTGTTCCATCGCAAGGCCATGGCGACGGATTACGCGCCACTGGCCGCCCGCCACGGGCTTGGCCTCACCACCTGGTCGCCACTCGCTTCGGGCGTGCTCGCCGGCCGCTATGACGCCGGCATCCCCGACGGCTCGCGGCTGACCACGGAAGGTTTCGCCTGGCTCAAGGACTTCGTCTTCGCCGGACGCGAGGAGCAGATGATCGCGGCCGCCAAGCGCCTGCGGCCGATCGCCGGGGACCTCGGCCTGTCGCGCGCGCAGCTCGCCATCGCCTGGTGCCTCACCGAACCGGCGGTGACGACCGTGCTGCTCGGCGCTTCCTCGCGCGAGCAGCTCGGCCATACGCTCGATGCCGTCGCGGCGGTGGACAAGCTGACCGAGGAGGTGCGCCGGGCCATGACGGACGCGATCGGCCCGGCGGCATGACCGCCCTCGCATCGCCAGGCTAGAGCGGCAGCGCGGTCGTCTTCTTGACGCTGCGCAGCGCCAGCGTCGACTGCACGCGCGCGACGCCCGGAAGCTGGGTGACGATCTCGGTATGGATCCGCTCGAAATCGGCGGCGTCGGCATAGGCAATGCGCAGCATGTAGTCGGCGGCGCCGGCCAGCAGGCAGCACTCGGTCACTTCCGGATGGCGCTGCACCGCCGCCTCGAAGGCATCGAGCGCGGCACGCCCCTGCTGATCGAGCGTCAGCAGCACGAAGGCGATGCCCGGCAGGCCGACCGCCTTCTCGTCGAGCAGCATGACGTAGCGCGCGATGAGGCCGCGCTCCTCCAGGAGCTTGACCCGCCGGAGGCAGGCCGAGGGCGACAGATTGACCTTCTCGGCAAGCTCCACATTGGACAGGCGGCCATCGGCCTGCAGCAGACGGAGGATCGCGCGGTCGCGCTGGTCGAGCAGGTTTTCAGATTTTGGCATGAATGACGGTCTTTTGGCCGGATCGTCGCACATTATGCGATCACATTTGGCGGACGCCAATGCATCAGGCGAAAAATTGCGCAAATCCCCGGCCACCATGACGTCCTCGGCAACAGCCGTGACAGGACTTGGCTCGGCGACAACAGCCGGCTCGACCAGGACAAGGGGTAGGAACAATGCTGATCGGGGTGCCTAAAGAAATCAAAGACAATGAGTTCCGCGTCGGACTGATTCCGTCGTCCGTCGCGGAACTGATCCATCACGGCCACAAGGTGATGGTGGAGGCCAATGCCGGCATCGGCAGCGGCCTGACGGATGCCGACTATATCGCCGCCGGCGCCGAGATCGCCGCCGGCCCCGACCCGATCTTCGCGCGCGCGGACATGATCGTGAAGGTCAAGGAGCCGCTGGCCAGCGAGCGGCGGAAGCTGCGCAGGGGCCAGCTCCTCTTCACCTACCTGCATCTGGCGCCCGATGCCGAACAGACCCACGACCTCGTCGGCTCGGGTGCGATCTGCATCGCCTACGAAACCGTGACCTCGCCGTCGGGCGCCCTGCCCCTGCTGACGCCGATGTCGGAGGTCGCCGGCCGTCTCGCCCCTCAGGTCGGCGCCCACAGCCTGGAGAAAGCTCAGGGCGGGCGTGGCATCCTGCTCGGTGGCGTGCCCGGCGTTCCCGCGGCCGAGGTGGTCATCCTCGGCGGCGGCGTCTCGGGCAGCCATGCCGCCACCATCGCGGTCGGCATGGGCGCCAATGTGACGGTGGTCGATCGCTCGGCCGAGGCGCTGAAGCGGCTCGCCGCCCAGTTCGGCACGTCGATCTCGACCGTCTTCTCGACCCGGCCGGCCATAGCCGAGCTGGTGAAGCGGGCCGACCTGCTCATCGGCACCGTCCTCGTGCCCGGCGCCGCCGCGCCGAAGCTCGTCAGCCACGCCATGGTGCGCACGATGAAGCCCGGCGCGGTGATCGTCGACGTCGCGATCGACCAGGGAGGCTGCGTCGAAACCTCCAAAGCGACCACCCATTCCCATCCGACCTATGTGGTCGACGGCGTGGTGCATTATTGCGTCGCCAACATGCCGGGCGCGGTCGCCCGCACCTCCACCTTCGCGCTCAACAATGCCACCCTGCCCTTCGCGATCGCCCTCGCCGACAAGGGCTGGCAGCAGGCGCTGCGCGACGACATCCATCTGCGCAACGGCCTCAACGTCGCCGACGGCAGGATCACCTGCCGGCCGGTGGCCGAAGCCCATGGCCTCGCCCACGTGAAGGCCGAAAGCCTGATCGGGCCTTGACCTGCGTGGCCGGGATGTGTGGGGCATTCCCGGCCTCGCTTCGCGCAAGAGCCTGGCCGAGCGGCGAAGATGGCGCCCTGAAGCCCGCGCCGTCGTGCTCAGGCCCGTCCGCGCCGCGCCTCATCACCCCCTTTGCTGCCGCCGCAGCTTGTCGAAACGCTTGATCACCCGCTCGCGTTTCAGCCGCGACAGGCGTTCGATCCAGAACATGCCGTCGAGCTGGTCGATCTCGTGCTGCAGGCAGGCGGCGAGGAACCCGTCCGCTTCCGCCTCGTGCGCGACATCGTCGAGGTCGCGCCAGGTGAGCCGGATGCGCGCCGGCCGCTCGACCTGCTCGTTGACGCCGGGCATGGAGACGCTGCCCTCGGTATGGACGGCCGTCTCCGCCGACATCCAGGTGATCTCGGGGTCGACATGGATCTGCGCCGGCGCGGCCGGATCGAGGCGGATGACCACGACGCGCCGGAGCTCGCCGACATGACAGGCGGTCAGGCCCACGGCGGACACGGCGCGCATCGTCTCGACGATGTCCCCGGCAAGCTGCCGCACCGCCGCGTCCACCACGCCGACGGGCAGCGCCTTCAGCCGCAGCCGCGGATCGGGATAGATGACGAGCGGGCGTGCCGGCACGGACATCTCCTCTGAATCTCGGCATTTCCTGACTTCGCCCTGCGGTTAGCCCGAATCGTTCATGGCGCCAAGATGACGGGACGGCTGAAATCTGTTGATGGCGGTCGCTGAGCCGGCAAGGATGATTGCGCGCTCCGGCCGCCTCGCAGCAAACTCCCGCGATTCCGCATGCATGGCCAGGGAAGGACGGGCGCCCGCGACGCACGACGTGCGCAGCGCGGCCGGGATCGATGACGGGTTTCGGCCGCTGACGGCGCCGGGCCTTGTGTGCGTATCGACGAAGGGAGCCCGACCATGACCGCAACCGACCATGCAGGCGAAGTGGGCGGCGCGCCGGCGCAAGTCGATTCAAAGGCGATGAAGGCGCTCTGGGGCTCGGCCATCGGCTATGCGATGGACGGCTTCGACCTGCTCATCCTCGGCTTCATGCTGCGCGCCATTTCGGCCGACCTGAAGCTGACCACCACGCAAAGCGCCTCGCTGGTCACCGCCACCCTGGTCGGCGCGGTCGCCGGCGGCCTCCTGTTCGGCATGCTCTCCGACCGGCTCGGCCGGGTGCGCGTGCTGACCTGGACCATCGTGCTGTTCGCCGTCTTCACCGGCCTCTGCGCCTTCGCGCAAGGCTATTGGGACCTCCTGATCTACCGCACCATTGCCGGCCTCGGCCTCGGCGGCGAGTTCGGCATCGGCATGGCACTGGTGGCGGAGGCCTGGCCGGCTTCGAAGCGCGCCCGCGCCTCCTCCTATGTCGGGCTCGGCTGGCAGGTCGGCGTACTCGCTGCGGCCCTGCTGACGCCGCTGCTGCTGCCCGCCATCGGCTGGCGCGGCATGTTCGCCATAGGCGTGCTGCCGGCGATCGCCGCCTATTTCATCCGCAAGTCGCTGCACGAGCCCGACGTCTTCGTGCGCAGCACCGCCCGGCCGCGGACAGGCTCGCCGCTCAAGCTGCTGGTCAAGGACGGCGAAACGGCCAAGCTCAGCCTCGGCATGGTCATTCTCTGCTCGGTGCAGAATTTCGGCTATTACGGCGTGATGATCTGGCTGCCGAACTACCTGTCCTCGCGGTTCGGCTACGGGCTGACCCAATCGGCCGTGTGGACGGCCGTGACCATCGGCGGCATGGCCGCCGGCATCTTCGTGTTCGGCCATGTCGCCGACCGCATCGGCCGCCGGCCCGCCTTCCTCGCCTATATGCTGGGCGCCGCCATCATGGTGGTCGGCTATTCCAGGCTCACCGACCCGATGGCGCTGCTCGTCGGCGGCGCGGTGATGGGCTTCTTCGTCAACGGCATGCTCGGTGGCTACGGCGCCCTGATCAGCGAGCTCTATCCGACCGCCGCGCGGGCCACGGCCCAGAACGTGCTGTTCAATATCGGCCGCGCGGTCGGCGGTTTCGGACCGGTCGCGGTCGGCGCGCTGTCGCTCGCCTATGGCTTCGAGACGGCCATCGCCATGCTCGCGGTCCTCTATGTCGTCGACATCGTCGCGCTCTGGCTGCTGATCCCCGAACGGCGCGGCGCCGAGCTCGCCTGACGGTGCGTCATGGAATGCCCATGATCAGCTGGGCGGCGACGGCGCGCGGGATGCGCATGGCGACGAGCGCATCGATCATCCGCGCCCGATCCTTGAGATCGCCGATCACGGACAGCGTCTCGCAGAGCTTCGGGTAGCGGTAATAGTCGGCGATCGGATTGTATTCGACATCCGCGAGCTTGTCGCTCAGCGCCTTGGTAAAGATCGGATTGTCGGAGCAGAACTGCTTGACCAGGCCGAAGGCGGCCTTGGACGACATGAACAGGCCGAAGCGGGCCGCGTCGGCCGGCGCCATGGCGCTGAAGTCCGCATGTCCCGCGCGCAGGCCGCTCTTGATCCTGTTCGACCGGTCGGACACGTAGATGTTGGAGCAGAGGACGGCGATGAACTCCTCGTTGTCGTCATACTGCCGCATGCCGAAGGACAGCGCCGGTGCCGTGTTCCACCGCCCCGTCGCGTTGCGGAAGACGTGGACGAGCTCGTGGAACAGGATCTCGTCCCAGAGCCGGCCGAAGGTCTGCCCCGCAGGCAGGAGCGCGCAGGAGCCGTGGGCCGAGAAGGCGAAGGGCGTATAGGTCACCACGCCCGTCCAGGCGGCTCCGGCGGCCTTCTGCTCGGCGCCGCCCACCGCGTTGCACTCGGCCGTCGGATGCGGACGGATCTCGATCGGAAAGCTCGGCCGCCGGATGCAGTTGAGCAGGATCCGCCCGGACACGGTGCGATGGATCCAGGTGAGGTGCTCGCGTACGTCGCGCACATAACGGGTTGCGGCGGCGCCGGTCAGTCCCACCGGATTGATGGCGATGAAATATTGCGCGGGGTTCATGGCGTTCTCCCTGACCGGTGGGAGACCATGTCATCCCGGCGCGGCCGGGCCTGTGCCGCCGCGCACAGGCCGCGGACGGCGACCTACCCGCCGACGCGCTCGGCCGGCATTGCCGGCCCGCTTCGGCCGGCGGCGAGCCGGGCCAGCCGGTCGGCGACATCGGCCCGCACCCGCTTCATCGCCTCGTCCTTCACCGGGCCGAAGCCCCTGATGTCCATGGGCGCCGCCGCGATCGCGACAGCCTCGTCGGGATCGACCCCATCGAGCCGTTCGACGAGATCGTCGAGCGTCGTCTCGAACCAGTCGATGAGGTCCCGCTCGGCGCGCCGCTCGGCGAGATAGCCGAAGGGATCGAAGGCCGTGCCGCGCAGCCGCCGCAGGCCGGCGAGCAGCCGCAGCGGCCCGGCGATCCAGGGGCCAAAACGCCGCTTCAACGGCCGGCCGCGGGCGTCCCGGCCGAAGGACAGGAGCGGCGGCGCCAGGTGATAGGCGATCTTGAAATCGCCTTCGAAGTCGCGTGCCAGCGCCTCGCGGAAGCCGGTCGCCATATGCAGGCGGGCCACCTCGTATTCGTCCTTGTAGGCCATCAGCTTGAACAGCGACCGGGCGGCCGCCGCAGTCAGGCGCTCGCGGCCGAACCGCGCTTCCGCGCTTCGAACCGCCGCGATCCGGGCCCGATAGCGTTCGGCATAGGCCGCGTCCTGGTAGGCGGTCAGAAATTCGACCCGTCGCGCCACGAGCCGGTCCAGCGTCTCCGCAGGCTCGGCCTCGGCGCCGAGCGCCCGGGCGAGCCGGTCCGGCGCGGCGCTCGCGAGGCGGCCCCAGGCGAAGGCCTGGTGGTTGCGCTCGACCGCGACGCCGTTCAGGTCGATGGCGCGCCCGATGGCTGCGGCCGAGAGCGGCACGAGCCCCTGCTGGAAGGCAAAGCCCAGCATGATCATATTGGCATAGACACCGTCGCCCATGAGGGTTTCGGCCATCCTGTTGGCGTCGAGCCTTGCGACATTGCCCTCGCCCAGCCGGTCGTCGATGGCGGCGAGCCGCAAGGCGGCGCCAAGATCGGCATCGCGCCGGCGCACGATGTCGCCGGTCGGCATTTCCGCCGTGTTGATCACCGCCTTCATGCCGCGGCGATAGGTGCCGGACGCCTTGGGCGCGGAGCTTACCACCATGTCGCAGCCGATCAGGGCGTCGGCCGCGCCCTGGTCGACACGCACCTGGTGCAGCTCCGCCGGCGTCTTCGCCAGCCTGAGATAGCTGATCACCGGGCCGAATTTCTGGGCGAAGCCGGTGAAGTCGAGAACCGAAGCGCCCCTGCCCTCCAGATGTCCGGCCATGGCGATCAGGGCGCCTACCGTGATGACCCCGGTGCCGCCGACCCCTGTCACGATCAGATCGTAGGGCTGCTCGAGCGACGGCCGCGCCGGCTCGCCGAGCCGCGCGGCCTCGGCCACCGCGTCGAGGCCGGAGCCGCCGCGCGCCCGCCGGCGCCCGCCCTCCACCGTCACGAAGCTCGGGCAGAAGCCGTCGAGACAGGAAAAATCCTTGTTGCAGGACGACAGGTTGATCTGCCGCTTCCGGCCGAACGGCGTGTCCTTCGGTTCGACGCTGAGGCAGTTCGAGGCCACCGAGCAGTCGCCGCAGCCCTCGCAGACGAGGTCGTTGATGACGGCGAAGCGGGCGGGATCGGGAACCTCGCCGCGCTTGCGCCGGCGGCGGGTTTCGGTGGCGCAGGCCTGATCGTAGATCAGGACGGTCACGCCGGCGATGTCGCGCAATTCGCGCTGCACCGCATCGAGGCTCCGCCGGTGATGCAGCGTCACGCCGTCCGGCAGGTCGCTCGCGCGGAACTTGGACGGATCGTCGGAGACCAGCGCGATGCGCGCGACGCCCTCCGCGCGCACGCCGTGGGCGATGGCCTGGACGCTGATCGGCCCGTCCACCGGCTGGCCGCCGGTCATCGCCACCGCGTCGTTGTAGAGGATCTTGTAGGTGATGTTGGCCTTCGCCGCGATGGCCTGGCGGATCGCCATCGAGCCGGAATGGTAATAGGTGCCCTCGCCGAGATTCTGGAACACGTGGCCGCGGCCGGTGAACCGCGAGGCGGCCGCCCAGTTGACGCCCTCGCCGCCCATCTGGATCAGCGAGGTGGTCTCGCGGTCCATCCAGCTCGCCATGAAATGGCAGCCGATGCCGGCGAGCGCCTGGGACCCCTCCGGCACGCGCGTCGAGCTGTTGTGCGGGCAGCCCGAGCAGAAATAGGGCGTACGGGTCGCGCCCGCGACCGTGATGATGCGCTCGGGCGCCGGACGCAGCGCCTCGGCGCGGGCGGCGAGGCCGAGCCCGGGAAAGATCGCGTCGAGCCGTGCCGCGACGATCGGCGCCAGCATGCGCGGCGACAGCTCGCCGATCCAGGAGACCAGCCTCGCGCCGGTCTCGTCGTGCTTGCCGACCATGCGATCGGGCTTGGCGCCCGGATAATCGTAGAAATATTCCTTGAACTGGCTTTCGATGATGCCGCGCTTTTCCTCGATCACCAGGATCTCGCGCTTGCCGCGGACGAATTCGAGCGCATCGTGCAGCGCCAGCGGCCAGACCATGCCGACCTTGTAGATGTCGATGCCGATGCGGCGGCAGGCCGCCTCGTCGAGACCGATGAGCCGCAAGGCCTCCATCAGGTCGAGATGGCCCTTGCCGGTGGTGACGATGCCGAAGGTCGCGCCCGCCACGCCATAGATCGGCCGGTCGATCGGATTGGCACGGGCGAAGGCATAGGTCGCGTGCTTCTTCGCCTCCATCCGCTCCTCGATCTGCGGTCCCGGCAGGTCGGGCCATCGGTAGTGCAGGCCGCCGGGCGGACTGACGAAATCGGGCACGGCGAAACGCCGCTCGGCCGGCAGCACGACGGATCCGCCCGATTCAACCGTTTCGGAAATCGCCTTGAAGCCGACCCACATGCCGGAGAAGCGGCTCAGCGCGTAGCCATAGGCGCCGAAGCTCAGATATTCGCCGATATCGGCCGGGTTGAGCGTCGGCATGAACCAGCTCATGAAGGCGACGTCGGACTGGTGCGGCATGGAGGAGGAGACGCAGCCATGGTCGTCGCCGGCAACGACCAGCACGCCGCCATGGGGCGACGAGCCGTAGGCATTGCCGTGCTTGAGCGCGTCGCCCGCGCGGTCGACGCCCGGCCCCTTGCCGTACCAAAGGCCGAACACGCCTTGGACGTCGCGTTTCGGGTTGCCCTCCACCTGCTGCGAACCGAGCACGGCGGTCGCCGCGAGATCCTCGTTCACCGCCGGCAGGAACTCGATGCGGTGCTCGGCGAGCAGAGCCTTGGCCCGCCACAGTTCGAGATCGACGGCGCCGAGCGGCGAGCCGCGGTAGCCCGAGACGAAACCGGCGGTGGCAAGGCCCGCGGCGCGATCGCGCCGGGCCTGGTCCAGCACGATGCGGACCAGCGCCTGGGTGCCGGTCAGGAAGACACGGCCTTCGGTGGCCGCATAGCGATCTGCCAGCCGATAGTCGGCGAGCGCCGTCGTCATGGCATTGTCCCCGGGCTGATGGCGTTTCGCTCATTATCGGCCCGGCGGGTCGGAATTTTCGTCCAATCTTGCGGCCGCCAGCGGCTCGATCGGTCAATCCTTCCAAATCTCCCGGAATCCTGGATAATTCCTCCAACTGCTCCCGCGCAAGGCGAGGCCGATCATGCTCGAACCCCAGGACGAACGGATCCTGCGCCATCTACAGGCGGATGCGCGTGCCACCAACCAGCAGATCGCGGAGGCCGTCGGCATGTCGGCCTCCGCCTGCTGGCGGCGGGTGCGAGGGCTGGAAGAGGCCGGCGTGGTGCAGCGCTACACCGCGCTCGTCGACCGCGAGCGCGCGGGCTTTGCCATGTCGGCGGTCATTCACGTCTCGCTGGAACGGCACGATGCGACCTTCGTCGAGCAGTTCGTGTCGCGCGTGAAGGCGCGGCCCGACGTGCTCGAATGTTTCGCCACAACCGGGGATGCGGATTATCACCTGCGTGTCGTCGCCCGCGACATGGAGGCCTACAACCGCTTCCTGGACGAGTTCATGTTCCGCCTGCCGGGCATCCGCCACGTGCGCAGCAACGTGATCCTGAAGGAGATCAAGACGGAGGTGGCGCTGCCGTTCTGAGCGGCGCAGACTGCATGTCTGCGCCCCCTCGCCGGCCCGGTGCAACAGCAGCCGTGCCATGCGGTTCGGAGCGCTTTACTTCCCGCCGCCCAACTCATATTTTGCCTGAAATATCATACTAAGCAGCGGGAGCCGAGCGCATGAGCGACGAAAGCCTGGGCCAGATCGGCGACGAGATCATCTTCGAGAACGAGTTCGTGCGGGTCTGGGGCCTGACGCTCGATCCCGGCGAACGCCAGCCCTGGCACGTCCACGAACTGCCCTATCTGGTGATTCCGCTCACCGAAGGCAGCAACGAGATGCACTGGAAGGACGGGCGCGTCGTGAAGACCGCCGAGCAGCCCGGCCAGGCCCTGTGGCGCATGCCCGGCGCGCCGCACGAACTGGTCAATACCAGCGGCTGGACCTACCGCAACATCCTAGTGGAGCTGAAGAACGCCGGGGGGCAGGCCGGATGATCCGCCTCTCCCGCCGCGCGGCGCTGCAAGGCGCCGCCTTCGCAGGCCTTGCCGTCGGTGCCACGGCGACCGCCGCCAGCGGCTTTCCCGGCCGCACCGTGACCATCGTCTCGCCCTACCAGGCGGGCGGCACCAGCGACATCATCGCCCGGATGATCGCGCAGAAGCTCGGCGGCGCCTGGCCCCATCCCGTCATCGTCGAGAACCGGCCGGGCGCCAATGGCGGGGTCGGGGCGACCGCCGTCGCCCGCGCGCCGGCCGATGGCCACACCCTGCTCGCCACCGCCTCCAGCGCCCTGACCGTCAATCCCCTGCTCTACCGTTCGCTCGGCTATGACGTCGCGCGCGATTTCGCGCCCATCACCCGGACCGGCAGCGTGCCCAATGTGGTGGTGGTCAATCCGGCGCTGCCGGCGCGCAGCCTCGCCGCGCTCATCGCGCTCGCCAAGGAGAAGCCGGACGCGATCAGCTACGGTTCGCAAGGCAATGGCTCGAATGGCCACCTCAACGGCGAGCTGTTCAAGCAGATGACCGGCGTCAGCCTGACCCATGTGCCCTATCGCGGCTCGGCGCCGGCCGTCTCCGATCTCGTCGGCGGCCAGATCCAGCTGATGTTCGACAACCTGCCATCGGTCATCGAGCAGATCCGGGCCGGCACGCTGCGCGCGCTCGCCGTGACCACGGCGGCACGCTCGCCCTTCCTGCCCGACGTGCCGGGCATGGCCGAGGCCGGCCTTGCCGGCTTCGACACCAGCGCCTGGTTCGCGCTGCTCGCGCCGAAGGCAACGCCGGCCACCCTGCGCAGCGCGATCGAAGGCGCGGTCGTCGCGGCGCTGACCGATACCGAAACCCGGCAGAAGCTCGGCCAGGTCGGCGTCACCGTCGTCGCCGACGGCGCGACGGCACTCGCGCGGCAGATCGACGCCGAAACCGGGCTCTGGCGCGATGTCATCGCAAAAGCCCGGATCAGCATCGAGTGAGCCGGCTCAGCCGGTGAGCGAGGCCGGCACCGCCACGCCAAGCCGGGCGACCGGGCGAGCGAGGCGCGGGTCGCCGCCGCCAGGCGGCAGTCGCCGGAAAAGGCGCGGTGAGCCTCGCTCGCCCGGTCGCCCGGCATGCGCACGGGGCCTGCGCCTGGCGCGGTGCGCGAGGCGCGGATGCGGTCGGCGAAGGCCCCGGCCGCCGCGGCGAAGTCGGCCACCGGCCGGAAGCCGGCGATGTCGATCGCCAGGAACAGATTGGCCGAGCCATAGGGCTTGGAAAGATCGCCATAGAGCGGCCGCACCGCCTCGCCGATCGCGCCCGAGGCGAGGCCGCCGGTCAGGAGATCGACCATGACGGCAAGGCCGAAGCCCTTTGCTCCGCCCGCCGGCAGCAGCATGCCGGCGATAGCCGCGGCCGGATCGGTGGTCGGCAGCCCCGCGGCATCCGTCGCCCAGCCCGGCTCGATCGCCTCGCCGCGGCTTTCGGCGAGACGGATCTTGCCCATCGCGCCGGCGCTGAGGGCGAGGTCGAGCACGATCGGCGCGGCAGGTCCGGGCACGGCGATGGCGACGGGATTGTTGCCGACCACGCGCTCGGCGCCGCCCGGCGCCGGCATCAGCGGCCGGGTATTGGCCATGACGATGCCGACGCAGCCGGCCTCGGCCATGGACCGGGCGAACCGGCCGGCGGCGCCGAAATGGAAGGCGTTGCGCACGGCAACCGCCGCGAGACCATGTCTACGGGCGCGTTCCACGGCGAGCGCGGCGGCGCGGACGGCGGTCACGTGGCCGAGGCCGTTCTCGGCATCGAGCACGATCTGCGCGCCGGTATCCGACACGATCCGTCCTTCGGCGGCCGGCGCGACCGATCCCGCGCCGATGCGATCGAGATACATGGGCAGCAGCATCAGGCCATGTGACCCGAGCCCTTCGATGTCGGCGTCGACCAGCGCCTCGGCGACGAGGCGCGCCTTGTCGGCGGGCGCGCCGGCCGCGGCCAGGAGGTCGCGAGCCAGCGCCGCGAGATCGGCCGCCGGCAGTGTCAGCATGGCGCTCATGAGCGCCCCCTCATGCCATGAGCCGCCATCAATGCGCGTCCCGCTCGTCGGTGTACCAGGACGGCTTTTCCGGATAGTGCGGACCGTCATAGATCTCGAGCACCACCGTCTCCTCGTGGGCGAGGGTCGGCCCGTGCACATTGCCCTTGGGATTGCAGTAGAAGCTGCCGGCCTTCAGGGTCACGCCCGTGGCGGTATATTCATAGTGGCCGCTGAGGCAGTACATGAACTGGTTCGAGGCGTGCAGGTGCGGCTGCGGGATGCTCGCCCCCTTCTCGAACCTGATCAGCGCGATGCTCGCGCCAGTCGCCTCGTCGCGCCACAGCATCTTCTCGTGCACGCCCTTCAGCGACTTCTCGCGCCAGGGCACGGACGCGGTCTGAATGAGAATTTCCTCAAGCTTCGGAGCACCTTCCGGAAGCGTCATGATGTCGAGCCTTTCTGCCGTGGGATATCCGCCGACGATTGATCGGAGCGTATGATATTTCACGTGATGTGTTTTGCAAAGCCTCGGCGGCGGGTCCTGACGTTGCCCGCCCGCCGCAAGGCAGAACCGTGAAAAGCCGGGACGGCGGTCGAAGACCACTTGCCTCGCCGGCCGCTTTGCGGCGACATCGCCGCCACGGTCCGTCCGGCGGATCGGTGACGAGGGAGAGCCAGGAGCACCATGCGCGGCCAGCCGAAGCGCGCCTCGACGGCCCCGGCCGCCCGGTCGGTCGCCGCCGACCTGATCGCCGTGCTGGTGGCCGTGACCGGCGGCGAACCGCGCGTCATGACCATCCAGGACGGCAGCGCCCTGCCCTCCGGCCCGTTCGCGCTCAGCCATCGTTCGCTGCAATCGGGCCTCAGGAGCTGGGTGGAGGAACAGACCGCCCACCCGCTCGGCTATGTCGAGCAGCTCTACACTTTCGCCGACCGCGACCGGTCGGGCGAGGATCCCGACCATCGGGTGATCTCGATCAGCTATCTCGGCCTGACCCGGGAGGAACCGGGCAGCGGCGACGGCGCCGGCTGGCGCAGCTGGTACGACTATTTTCCCTGGGAGGATTTCCGGGCCGGTCCGCCGGCCATGCTGGAGCGGGTGCTGGCGCCGCGGCTGGAGGCCTGGGCCACGACCGGCGACGGTGAGCGCGCGGTGCAGGAGCGGCGCCAGCGCGTCGCCATCACCTTCGGCCTCGCCGGACGGAGCTGGAACGAGGAGCTGGTGCTGCAACGCTACGAGCTGCTCTACGAAGCCGGCCTCGTCGCGGAAGCGCAACGCGAACAGCCGCCGGGCACGGCGCCGGCCATTCCCGGCCGGATCATGCGCGGCGATCACCGCCGCATCCTTGCGACCGGCCTCGCCCGCCTGCGCGCCAAGATCAAGTACCGGCCGGTCGTCTTCGAGCTGATGCCGCCGGCCTTCACGCTGCTGCAGCTCCAGCGCACGGTCGAGGCGCTCGCCGGCCATCCCCTGCACAAGCAGAACTTCCGCCGCCTGATCGAGCAGCAGGACCTCGTCGAGGAAACCGGCGCGATCGCGGCCGACACCGGCGGCCGCCCCGCCAAGCTGTTCCGCTTCCGCCATGCCGTGCTCGCCGAGCGTGCGGTGGCCGGCACCAAGCTGCCTCTCTCCAGGCCTTGACATTCTTTATGCTCAGGATCAGCATAAGCCATCATATGCTCAATTGGAGTATAAATCGATGGCAGCCGACCAGGCCGTGCTGGAGCGCACCGCTCCGCTCTACGAACGGGTGAGAAGGGTCATTCCGCCGGTCGAGTGGCCGGCCTTTGCCGACGATGTCGACGCCATTCTCGCGCTGAAGCGTGCGCGCAACGCGGTCATTCTCGCCCACAACTACCAGACGCCCGAAATCTTCCACTGCGTCGCCGACCTCGTCGGCGACAGCCTGGCGCTCGCGCGCAAGGCCATGGATGTCGAGGCCGACGTGATCGTGCTCGCCGGCGTGCATTTCATGGCCGAGACGGCGAAACTGCTGAACCCGGACAAGACCGTGCTGATCCCGGATCTCGGCGCGGGGTGCTCGCTGGCCGATTCGATCACGCCCGCGGACGTCAGGCTGATGCGCCAGCGCCATCCGGGCGTGCCGATCGTCACCTATGTCAACACGTCGGCCGCGGTGAAGGCCGAATCCGATATCTGCTGCACCTCCGGCAATGCCAGGGCGATCGTCGAGGCGCTCGGCACCGACCGCGTGATCATGCTGCCGGACGAATATCTCGCGCGCAACGTTGCGGCCGAGACGCATGTCGAGATCATCGCCTGGAAGGGCCATTGCGAGGTGCACGAGCGCTTCACGCCCGACGACGTCAGGCAACTGCGCGACAACCATCCCGGCGTGACGGTTCTCGCCCATCCCGAATGCCCGCCGGCCGTCGTCGCCGAAGCCGACTTCTCCGGCTCGACCGCCGCCATGTCCGACTATGTCGACAGCCGCAAGCCGCCCCGGGTCGTGCTGCTCACCGAATGCTCGATGAGCGACAACGTCGCCGTGCAGCACCCGGATGTCGACTTCATCCGGCCCTGCAATCTCTGCCCGCACATGAAGCGCATCACGCTCGCCAATATCAGGCGGGCACTGGAAGAGAACCGGCACGAAGTGACCATCGCGGCGCCACTGATGGCCCCTGCCCGCCGCGCGGTCGAGCGGATGCTGGCGGCATGACCCCCGCGGCCATGTCTTTCGACGGCCGAGCGGTCGTCATCGGCGGCGGCATGGCGGGGCTGATGACAGCCCTCGCGCTCGCCCCCATGCCGGTGCTCGTGCTCGCCCGCGCGCCGCTCGGGCAGGAGGCGTCCAGCGCCTGGGCGCAGGGCGGGCTTGCCGCCGCGGTGGGCGCAGACGACAGCCCGGCCCTGCACGCCGCCGACACGCTGGCGGCGGGTGACGGCCTGTGCGACGCGGCGGCAGTCGACCGCATCACGGCGGCAGCGCCGCAGGCGATCGCCGGGCTCGCCCGCCTCGGCGTGCGCTTCGACCGCGGCCCGGACGGCGCCTTCAGCCTCGGCCTCGAAGCGGCCCACGGCCGCCACCGCATCGTCCATGCGAGCGGCGACGGCACGGGCCGCGAGATCATGCGCGCGCTCGACGCCGCCGCAGCGCGGACCCGCTCGATCGACATTCTCACCGGCTTCGAGGTCCGCCGGCTGATCGTCGCGGACGGCGGCATTGCCGGCGTCGTCGCGGCCGGCCCGACGGGGGCATTGACCATCCCGACCGGCCGGGTGGTGATCGCGACCGGCGGCATCGGCGGCCTGTTCCGCGACAGCACCAATCCGGCCGGCTCGTTCGGCCAGGGCCTGGCGCTCGCGCTGCGCGCCGGCGCGGCGATCGCCGATCCCGAATTCGTCCAGTTCCACCCCACCGCCTTCGACGGGCCGGAACGGCCGATGTCGCTGGTGAGCGAAGCCGTGCGCGGCGAAGGCGCCATACTGATCGACGAAACCGGCCGGCGCTTCATGGCCGGCATGGACGGAGCCGAGCTTGCCCCGCGCGACGTGGTCGCACGCGCCGTCTGGCGCCACCTCGCCGCTGGCCACAAGGTCTTTCTCGATGCGCGGGAGCGGCCCGGCGCACGCTTCGCCGCCCGCTTTCCGGCGATCACGGCGATCTGCCGCCGCGCCGGCATCGACCCTGCCCTGCAGCCGATCCCGATCCGCCCGGCGGAGCACTACCACATGGGCGGCATTGCGGTGGACGCGGGCGGCCGCAGCACGGTGGGCGGGCTCTGGGCCGTCGGCGAAGCCGCGGCGACCGGCCTGCACGGCGCGAACCGCCTCGCCAGCAATTCCCTGACCGAGGCGGCGGTGGGCGCCGGGGCGGTGGCGGCAAGCCTGGCCGCGAGCCCGGCCGCCTGCCGGCCGCTCAAGCCCGCCGCACTGCCGCCGGCGCCCGATCGGGCGCCGTCCGCCCGGTCCTGTCGCGCGCCGCCGGAGTGCTGCGCGACCGCGCCGGACTGGAAGGCGCGATCGCCGACCTCGCGCCGCTCGCCACCGGCAACGGCCCAGCGGCCGATCCGGCGCTGGTCGGATTGACCATCGCGGTCGCGGCGCTCGCCCGCGAGGAAAGCCGCGGCGCTCACAGCCGCACGGATTTCCCCGACACGGCCCCCGTCGGCCAGCGCAGCACCTGGACGCTCGACGCCGTGCTGGCGGCGGCCGCCCCCCTCTCTCCCGCATTGCGAAAGTTCGGCTGATGAGCCCGCTCCCTCTCTTCCTCTACGAGCCCCTGGTCCGGACCGCGCTCGCCGAGGACCTCGGCCGTGCCGGCGACATCACCAGCACGGCGGTGATCCCGGCCGAGCTCTCGGCGACGCTGACCTTGACGGCACGCCGGCCGGGCGTCGTCGCCGGGCTCGACGCCGCCACGCTCGCCTTTCGCCTCGTCGATCCTGCCATCACGCTGTCGGTCCAGCGCTCCGACGGCCAGGAGGTCGCCGAAGGCGCGGTCATCGCGACCGTCACAGGCCCGGCGCGCGGGCTGCTCAGCGCCGAGCGCACGGCGCTCAACCTGCTCGGCCATCTGAGCGGGGTTGCCACCGCGACGGCGGGCGTCGTCAAGGCCGTCGCCGGCCATGCCTGCACCATCGTCTGCACGCGCAAGACGACGCCGGGGCTCAGGACGCTCGAGAAATATGCGGTGCGGATGGGCGGCGGCGGCAACCACCGCTTCGGCCTCGACGACGCCGTGCTGGTCAAGGACAACCATATCGCGCTCGCCGGCGGCATCCGCACGGCGGTCGAGCGGGCGCGGGCCGGCGTCGGCCATCTCGTCAAGATCGAGGTGGAGGTCGATACCCTCGCCCAGCTCGAAGAGGTGCTGTCGCTCGGCGTCGATGCCGTTCTGCTCGACAATATGAGCACCGGCGACCTCGCCCATGCCGTCGCCATGGTCGGCGGCCGGGCGATCACCGAGGCGTCGGGCCGGATCACGCCGGAAATCGCGCCGGCGGTGGCGGCCACCGGCGTCGACCTCATCTCCATCGGCTGGCTGACGCACAGCGCTCCGGTCCTGGATATCGGCCTCGACTACCGCAGCTGAACCGGCGAAAGGCCGCGTCAGCCGAGCGCCCGGCGCGGCGCGGTCTGCTGGAGATGGGCCACGCGCTCGCGCAGGCTCGTGAGATGCTCGCGCATCGCGCCCGCCGCCGCCTCGCCGTCGCCGGCCCGGATCGCCGCGAGGATCGCCCGGTGCTGGCGGTCCGAGGCCTCCGTATCCAGGGTCTGCCAGAGATGCAGGTACCACGACCGCGTGGAACGTTCGTGCAGCACCCGGGCAAAGTCGCCCAGAACGTGGTTGCGCGAGGTCTCGCTGATCTTGACGTGAAAGGCGCGGTCGCATTCGACGAAGGCGTCGATCGCCCCGCCGCCGTGCTCGCCCTGCGAATGCCGGTCGAGGATCGCCTGCAGCGCCGCGATATCGTCGGGTTCGGCCATCTCGGCGGCCTTGCGCGCGATCTCGGTCTCCACCACCAGGCGGGCATCGAGGATCTCCAGGATCCGCCCGATGGAGTCCGGCTGGATGATCACGCCCTTGCGCGGCACGATATCGACGAGCCCTTCCACCTGGAGCCGCTGCAGCGCCTGGTGCACCGGCGTGCGGCCGAGATGCAGGAGCTCGCAGATCGCCTGTTCGTTGAGATATTGGCCGGGCAGGAAATAGAGCGTGATGATCTTTTCCTTGATCGCCTGATAGGCCTGCTCGGTCAGCGAGCCGGCCGTCGCCTTGCGCTCGGGCGGGCCTCCGGCGCCTGCCGCGCTGGTCGGATGGGATGTCCTGGCCATGGTCCTCGTGACGGCTGCCTCATGCGTCCGCGGCGGCCGCGAACCCTGTGGCACCGTTTGTATCAGACCTTGTTGGCGCGGGTCGAGATTGGTCGAGTGGCGATGCCGTATCGGTTTTGGACACCCGCCGCCATCAGATGGAAGGTGCCTGGACCCGCAACGATGCCGAGGCCTATGCGGCGCTGTTCGCCGATGACGGCGATGATGTCGCCGTCGAGGGCACACATCCCGCCGTGCGCATGGCCAATGCCGCCTCCGATGGCAGGCAGTTCGAAGCAGACCCGGAGGGCGGCCGGCTGATCGGCGACAAGCCCGATATCCATTTCCTGACGGCGGCACGTTGACGTGCCTGTGTCGGAGCACGTCGCCGGCACCGCTCAGAAATGCTCGAACCGGCCGCTGCCGAGGTCCAGCGCCCGGCCGTCCGCGCCGCGCAAAACGACGGCATGGCCGGGCGTCACCTTGCCGACCACCGTCACCGCCACGCCTGCCGCGCGAGCGGCGGCCTCGAGCGGCGCCAGGGCCTTGGGCGGGACGGTCGCGAGAATCTCGTAGTCGTCGCCACCGGTCAGGATCCGGCCGATCACGTCCGGCGCGGCCGCGAGCGCAGAGGGGTATAACCGGCGACAGCGGCACAGCCGCCACGTCGATCTCGGCGCCGGCGCCGGATGCCGCGGCGAGCTTGGCGAGGTCGCCGGCAAAGCCGTCGGAAATGTCCATGGCCGCGGAAGCATGGGCCGAGACGGCCTCGGCCAGGACGCAACGCGGCTCGGGCCGCAGATAGCGCAGGCGCAGCGCCGCGCGCTGGTCCTCGTCGAGCGCTTGGAGCCAGCCCGGTGCTCCCGCCGGCTCGCGCTCGGCGGCGCGCGTGACGAGCCCGAGGGCGCCGTCGCCGATCGTGCCGGTGACCACCACGAGATCGCCCGGCCAAGCACCGTCGCGGCGCACCGTGCGCTTCGCCCGGCCGAAAGCGGTGATCGACAGGGTCAGCGGCCCCGGTACCTTGACCGTGTCGCCGCCGAACAGCGGACAGCCGAACTGATCGATGTCGGCGCCGAGGCCGCCTGCGAAGCTTTCCAGGAACGCCTCGGTCCAGTCCGGCGGCAAGCCGAGCCCGATCAGGAAGCCGACGGGCACCGCGCCCTTGGCGGCAAGGTCGGACAGGTTGACCCGCAGGGCCTTGCGGGCGACGAGATCGGGCGGATCGTCGGGAAAGAAATGGACGCCGGCAACCAGCATGTCCTTGGTGACCACGAGCTCGCCCGGGCCCGCCGGCAGCACGGCGGCATCGTCGGTGAGCTCGGCCGCTCCCGGCTCGGTCGCGAGCGGCGCGAAAAACCGGGAGATCAGTGCGTCTTCGGACGGCCGGCTCATGACGACGTCCTCACCCGCATCGGACATGCTCCTGTTCGCGGCAGCCCAGGTTCAGGGCTTGGGCGCCTCGCCCATTTCGGCAGGCCTTGCCCGCTTGGCAATGCGGTCGAGCACCGCATTGACCATGCCGACCTCGTCGCGGTCGACGAAGGCGTCGGCGACATCGACATATTCGGTGATGATCACCCGTGCCGGAATGTCCGGGCGCTCGAACAGTTCGTAACAGCCGGCGCGCAGCACGGCGCGCAGCACCGCTTCGATACGCTTCAGCGGCCAGTCGGTATCGAGGATCATGTTGATCGCGACGTCGACGCGCTGCTGCTCGCGCATCACGCCCTGGATGATGTCGCGGAAGAACTGGTGATCGGCCGGCAGATAGGTTTCGCCCTCCACCTCCTGGCCCATCCAGAACACCTGGAAGGCGCCGATCACCTCGTTGATGTCGGTGTGGGCGACATCCATCTGGTAGAGCGCCTGCACCGCGGCGAGCCGGGCCGTGCCGCGCTTGTTGGCCTGTTTCAGGGGAGCGGCCATCAGCGCGTCTCCGCCTTGCGTTTCAGGCGGATCATGGCGAGGCAGGCTTCGGCCGCGCCACCACCCTTGTCCATTTCGGAGCGGCGGGCCCGCGCCCAGGCCTGGGCATCGTTCTCGACGGTCAGGATGCCGTTGCCGAGCGGCAGCTTGCGGGCCACGGCAAGATCCATCAGCGCGCGCGAGCTCTCGATCGAGACGATCTCGTAATGGGTGGTCTCGCCGCGGATCACCGTGCCGAGCGCCACAGCCCCGTCGAAGGGCTCGCCCCGCGCCGCCGCGCCGTCGACCAGCATGGCGATGGCGGCCGGGATCTCCAGCGCGCCGGGAACGGTGTGGACCTCGCAGGTCGCGCCCGCCGCCTCGATCTTCGCCTTCGCGCCGTCGAGCAGCGCATCGGCGAGGTCGTCGTAGAAACGGGCCTCGACGATCAGCACCCGGGCGGGGGTCTTGATCACCTCGGCAGGTGCGGAACGTGGGGCGGCCATGGCGGATCCTTTGAAACGGAGCGGCTTAGTAGCCCTCGGCCTTCGCCTCCGCAAGGCGTGCCGAGTAGCGGGCCATCATGTCCACTTCGAGATTGACCCGGTCGCCGACCTTGGCCTCGCCCCAGGTCGTCACCGCGAGGGTGTGGGGAATGAGCGTCACGGTGAAGGTGTCGTCCTTCACGCCATTGACGGTGAGCGAGGTGCCGTCGAGCCCGACCGAGCCCTTCTCGGCAATGAACTTGGCGAGCTCGCGCGGCGCGCGAAAGACCAGCGAGGCCGTGCCGTCCTTGTCGTCGCGCCCGATGATCTCGGCGACGCCGTCGACATGGCCGGTGACGATATGGCCGCCGAGCTCGTCGCCGATGCGCAGCGCGCGCTCGAGGTTGACCTTGCGGCCCGTCTCCCAGCTGCCGATGGTCGTGCGCGCCAGCGTCTCCGCCGACGCGTCGACGGTGATGACCGTGTGGTTGGAGCCCTCCTTCAGCGAGGTCACCGTCAGGCAGACGCCCATATGGCAGATGGAGGCGCCGAGCGGGATCGTATCGGCCGGATAGGCGCAGGCCACGGTCAGATGGCGGGCCGTGCCCTCGTCCTTGACGGCGAGGATTTCGCCGATGTCGGTAATGATGCCGGTGAACATGGCGGCTCCTAGCGATAGATCTCAATCATGTCTGGCCCGGACGGCAGCGCCTGCGCAAGGCGGAAACGGCCGGGCAAGGGACGGTCGAAGGCGGCGAGGCCGGCGCCGAGCGCCACCGGCGAGCGGATGAGGATGATCTCATCGGCGAGATCGGCACCGATCAGCGCTTTGGCAAGGGTCGGGCCGGTTTCCGCAAGCACGCGGGTGATGCCGCGGGTGGCGACGAGGCGGAGCGCCTCGCTGAGATCGAGATCGCCCTTCGGCGTGCGGCCGACGCGCATGACCTCGGCTCCGGCCGAGCGCAGCCAGCGCTCCGCTTCGGGAGCGGCGTCGACCGCGCCGATGATCCAGGTGGGGACCTGCCGGGCGGTCGCGACCAGCCGCGCATCGACCGGCGTGCGCAGGCGCGGGTCGAGCACGATGCGGATCGGCGAACGGTCCGCCATGCCCGGCAGGCGGCAGGTGAGCATGGGATCGTCGGCCAGCACCGTGCCGATGCCGACCATGATGGCGTCGGCCATGGCCCGCATCAGATGCACCTCGCAACTGGCGCGCGGACCGGAGATCTGCACCGGCCGGCCGCCCTCGCCCGCCACCAGGCCGTCGGCGCTCAGCGCCATCTTGAGCTGCACCAGCGGCCGGCCGAGCCGGACGCGGTTGAAATGGCCGCGATGGTCGAGCGCGGCCTCGGCCGCGCCGAGCCCGGTCTCGACCGCGATGCCATAGGCCTTCAGCATGGTGAAGCCGCGGCCGTGGACCCGGGGATCGGGATCGCCGATGGCGCAGACGACCCTGACGATGCCGGCACGAGCGAGCGCGTCCGAGCAGGGGGCGGTGCGGCCGTAGTGCGAGCAGGGTTCGAGCGTCACATAGGCGGTCGCGCCGCGCGCCGCGGCCCCGGCATGGGCGATGGCGGTCGTCTCGCCATGCGGCCGTCCGCCCGGCTGCGTCACGCCGCGCCCGACGACGATGCCGTCCTTGACCAGCACGCAGCCGACCGCCGGATTGGGAAAAGTCAGGCCTAGGCCGCGCCGGCCGAGCCTCAGCGCATGCTCCATGAAGACATGGTCAGCTTCGGAAAACGGCGCGGATCCGGTCGGTTCAGTCATGACGGGCCATTCCCGGCTGGTCGTCGCTCCCGGTGCCGCTTCCGTTTGCCCGGTCCGGGCCAAGGCTCGCGATCAAGCCGCAGCGCAGGATGGACACGCGACACCAGCCATGTTCGAGATCAGGAGCGCTTCGGCACGGCGGCCGGCTCCTCGTCCTCGGCCATTTCGCCGATCAGCTGCTCGAAATCCTTCGGCTCGCGGAAATTGCGATAGACCGAAGCGAAGCGGACATAGGCGACATCGTCGAGCGCCTTGAGCGCCTCCATGACGATGCGGCCGATATTTTCGGCCGGGATCTCGCTCTCTCCCGACGCCTCCAGCTGGCGGACGATGCCGGAGACCAGCCGCTCGACCCGCTCGGGATCGACCGGGCGCTTGCGCAGCGCGATCTGGATCGAGCGCATCAGCTTGTCGCGGTCGAAGGGCACCCGCCGGTTGTTGCGCTTGACCACGGTGAGCTCGCGCAACTGCACGCGCTCGAAGGTGGTGAAGCGGCCGTTGCATTCCGTGCAGACGCGCCGGCGGCGGATGGCCGAGCCATCCTCCGTCGGACGGGAGTCCTTCACCTGTGTGTCGGCGAAACCGCAGAAGGGACAGCGCACGGCCTGCCCCGCCGGTCAGGAATAGATCGGGAAGCGCGCGGTGAGTTCCTTCACCTTCGCGCGCACCTCGGCCTCGACCGTGGCATTGCCCTCCTCGGAATTGGCCTTGGACAAGCCACCGAGACATTCGGCGATCAGCTCGCCGATCCGCTTGAACTCGGCGACGCCGAAGCCGCGGGTCGTGCCCGCCGGCGTGCCCAGGCGGATGCCCGAGGTGACGAAGGGCTTCTGCGGATCGAAGGGAATGCCGTTCTTGTTGCAGGTGATGTAGGCGCGGCCGAGGGAAGCCTCGGAGGTCTTGCCGGTGAGGTTCTTCGGCCGGAGGTCGACCAGCATGAGATGGTTGTCGGTGCCCCCGGAGACGATGTCGAAGCCGCTCGACTTGAGCGTCTCGGCGAGCGCCTTGGCATTGGCCACCACCTGATGGGCATAGGCCTTGAATTCCGGCCGCAGCGCCTCGCCGAAGGCCACCGCCTTGGCCGCGATGACATGCATCAACGGGCCGCCCTGCAGGCCCGGAAACACCGCCGAATTCAGCTTCTTGGCGAGGTCCTCGTCATTGGTCAGGATCATGCCGCCGCGCGGGCCGCGCAGCGACTTGTGCGTGGTGGTGGTGGCGACATGGGCGTGCGGGAACGGCGAGGGATGCACGCCGCCCGCCACCAGCCCGGCGAAATGGGCCATGTCGACCATCAGATAGGCGCCGACCGCATCGGCGATCTGCCGGAAGCGGGCGAAGTCCCAGACCCGCGAATAGGCCGTGCCGCCGGCCATGATCAGCTTCGGCTTCGTCTCGTGGGCGATGCGCTCGACCTCGTCCATGTCGATCAGGTGGTCGTCGCGGCGCACCCCATAGGGCACCACCTTGAACCACTTGCCGGACATGTTGACCGGCGAGCCATGGGTGAGATGGCCGCCGGCATTCAGGTCGAGGCCCATGAAGGTATCGCCCGGCTGCAGCAGCGCCAGGAACACGGCCTGGTTCATCTGGCTGCCGGAATTCGGCTGGACATTGGCGAAGCGGCAGCCGAACAGGCGGGTGGCGCGCTCGATCGCCAGCGTCTCCACGATGTCGACATACTGGCAGCCGCCATAATAGCGCTTGCCCGGATAGCCCTCGGCATATTTGTTGGTGAGCACCGTGCCCTGGGCCTCGAGCACAGCCTTGGACACGATGTTCTCGGAGGCGATCAGCTCGATCTCCTCCTGCTGGCGACCGAACTCCTTCTCCACCGCATCGAAGATGGCCGGGTCGGCTTCGGCGAGCGAAGCCGAGAAGAAGCCGTCGAACGGCTGGTTGGACCTGGAGGTCGAGGCGGACATCCGGCAGTCTCCGTCGGGGCGCGGTCCATCCGTTCCGGATGGCGCTGGCGCGGGTTTGGTGGACTGCCCTGCCGGTAGCACGGAAGCCCCCGTGAGTCCAAGCCGCGCGACGCCATTCCGAACGGCCGATCCGCCCGGGTCCGTCGGCAAGCGAAGCGCCGCCGCCCGGCCCGGCACGCCCGGCAATGTCCGCCCTGGCCGGCCGGTCCTCGGCCCGCTCCTGCGCCATCAGGCGGAGCCGCCGGCTTGAACCTCCCGGCCCGCATGATAGCGTCCGGCAGCATGGCATGAACTGGTCGTGCTGCGACGCGGGGCCCGGGCGAGACGATGGCTGAAAGCGCGGCTCGGTTTCGGGAGAGGATCGCGCGGCGTCAAGCCGCCAAGTTCGCCGAGCACCGGTCCGAGCTTGCCGACGCGGCCATCGAAACCCTGTCGGAACGCGGCCATGCCCGCACCAGCCTGCGCGAGATCGCCCAGAACTCGGCCTTCTCCCACGGCGTCCTGCACTATTATTTCGCCGACAAGGCCGACCTCATCACCTTCTGCGTCCGCCGCGACAAGACGCAGTGCGTCCGGCGCTACGACGAGATCATGGCGGCGGCGGCAACGCCCGAGGAACTGATCCGCGGCTACATGGCGGCTCTCACGGAGACGCTGCGCACGGACGGGGCGATGCACCGGCTCTGGTACGATATTCGCGGCCAGTCGATGTTCGAGGATCAGTTCCGTGCCGATGTCGACGACATCGACAAGAGCCTGGAAAACATGACGTGGCGGATCATGACACGTTACGCCGCCCTCTCCGGCCGCCGCCTCGTCCCGTCGCCCGGTGCCGTATATGCCGCCTTCGACGGCATGTTCCGGCACGGCCTGATCCGGCAGCTGGCCGGCAGCACCGCCGCGGTCGACGACCTCGTCGCCGATGCCGGCAGGCTGATGCCGCGCCTCGTCACCGATTAGGTCCGCGCGGTGTTCGGTGGCGGGAAACCGGCGCAGACGGTGAGGTTTCGATTCAGGCCGCCTTCGCAAAGGCCTGATTTCGATCAGGATTTCTCCGGTCGGCGAGCCGGATCAGCGCGCGCCCTGCGCGAGACGCCAGCTGAGCTTGCGCAGGGCGAGCTGCTCGAGCGTCGCCCGCGCGGTGCCGGCCGGCGCCACCACCACCACTTCCGTTCCGGTCTCGCCGCAGACCGCGGCCACCCGGACGGCATGGCCGATCGGGGTGAACTCGAAATAGACGTCGCGCAGCATCGATTCGGCCATGGCGACAGTGTGCCATGCCCTCGAACCAAACGAGAAAAGGCCCGGCACGGCGGCCGGGCCTTGTCCGATGAGCCGGGATGGCGACGTGTCAGCGCTGGGCCTGCTGGCCCAGAGCCACCTGATCGCCCGCGCCGTCGCGCGCATAGATGTCGTTGCGGAACTGCACCATGCCGTCCGGATCGGCCCAGGCCGTGACATAGACCCAGTAGACCGGCACCGGCTGCACCGGACGGGCGTCGACCCGGTCGACCGTGCGGAAGACGCGATCGATTTCCGAACGGGTCCAGGGCGTGCCCTGCAGGATCCAGGCGATCAGCTCGCGGACGTTCTGGATGCGCGCGCAGCCCGAGGAGTGGAAGCGCTGATCCTCGCCGAACAGGCCCTTGGAAGGCGTGTCGTGCATATAGACCGCGTGCTGGTTCGGGATGTTGATGCGCACATTGCCCATCGAGTTGCCCTCGAAGGGATCCTGGCGGAACCGGTAGTTCAGCGCGTCCATCGAGTTCCAGTTGATCGAGGTCGGCGGAACCTCCTGGCCCTGGCCATTGAAGATGCGGATGCGCTGGTTGGTCAGGTAATCCGGCTCGGCCTGCATCTTCGGGATCAGGTCCTTGCGGATGATCGAAGCGGGCACGGTCCAGTAGGGATTGAAGTTGATGTCGGCGACGCGGGTCGAGATGACCGGCGACTGCCGGTCGGCCTTGCCGACCACGGCGACGTGGCGCGAGACGACCTGGCCGTTCTCCACCGCCTCGGCCTGGGCGGCCGGGATGTTGAGCACGATGTAGCGGTTGCCGAGGAAACCCGAATAGGCGCGCACGCGGACCAGATTGGTCTCGAGCTGGCGCAGGCGCACCGCGGCCGGGACGTTGAGCGCGGCGAAGGTCGAATCGCGCACCTGGCCGTCGGGCGAGATGCCATGGCGGTTCTGGAACCGCTTGACCGCCGTGTCGACGTAGCTGTCGAAGACGTCGGAACGGCCCGCGCTGGGATCGAGGTCGCCGGTCGCCATCAGGCGGTCGCGCAGCAGCACGACGGCCGGTCGGCGCGCGCCGATGCGCAGGCGCTCGCCGGAGGGAACCGGACGCCAGCCGCCCTGGGCGACGATGTTCTGATACTGGGCGATCGCCTGCTCCAGGCCCTGCACCGTATGCGGCCCGAGGACGGGGAAGGTGTTGCGGGTGGCGCGGCTGCGCGACCCCGCATCGAAGCTGTCACCCCATTCGGCCGTCGCCGCCCCGCCGCGCACGCCCTGGGCGAGCGCCGAGGCGCTGCCGGCGGCGAGCGCGCATGCCGAAGCCATGGAGCCCAGCACCGCGCGGCGGCTGAGCGTCAGGGATCCGGTGGATG
The DNA here is from genome assembly GCA_000751295.2 of bacterium YEK0313. NCBI lineage: Bacteria > bacterium YEK0313. The sequence goes on along the minus strand of CCMO02000001.1, from coordinate 2,628,773 downwards.
AGATCTGTTTTCTCGACACAAGGACTCTCCGGCTCATCGGCGAGGGCCGAGCCCTCCACCGTCGGCATGGACTGAACACCATTATCGTTAAGGAAAACGATATGACGACCCTGGAGGAGCTAGTAGTGCAAGCATTGTGACCAACTCAAGGCGATCGGCACAATCCTGCCCCGCGCGCCCGCCGGAAGCCACATTACTGTCGCCGCCGGATCAGTCGCGGCGCCGTGCCGGCCCAAAACTTAGCTCTTGCGCTAAGTGTTGTCGTTTGATATTTAGCCTTATGGCTCACCATCAGACCAGCCTCGACGGCATCTTCCAGGCGCTCGCCGACCCGACCCGCCGGGCCGTGATCGGCCGGCTCGGCCAGGGACCGGCCAGCATCACCGAGCTCTCCCGGCCCTTCGCCATGGCCCTGCCCTCGTTCATGAAACACATCCAGCTGCTCGAGGGCAGCGGCCTCATCCGCACCGAAAAGGCCGGCCGGGTGCGCACCTGCGCGCTCCAACCGCACAGTTTCGCGCTGGCCGAAAGCTGGCTCTCGGCGCAGCGCGCCTTGTGGGAAGCCCGCACCGACCGGCTCGAACGCTTCGTCACCGCGACCCAAGACACGCCCATCCAGGACAAGGAGCCCCCGGCATGACCCGTTCCGTCGATCCCGACCGCGACCTCACCTTCTCGCGGATCATCAAGGCGCCGCGCGCCGCCATCTGGCGCGCCTGGACGACACCGGCCAGCCTCGAGAAATGGTGGATCCCTGCCCCGGCCCTCTGCCAGGTCGCGGCCCTGGAACTGCGACCGGGCGGCGCCTTCGTCACCCGCATGAGCGAGGATGGCGGCCCCTTCGTGCCGCATCTCGACGCCTGCTTCCTCGCCGTCGAGGACACCAGGCAGATCGTCTTCACCAATGCGCTGACCGGCGGCTGGCGCCCGGCCGAACAGCCCTTCATGACCGCAGTCATTACGCTGAAGGACCATGCCGATGGGACCGACTATGCCGCGCACGTGATGCACAAGAGCCCGACCGACCGGGCCATGCATGCGGAGATGGGATTCCATGACGGCTGGGGCACGGTCGCCGCACAGCTCGCGCGCCTCGTCGAGCAGGCCTGACGGCCGCTCTGGCCGGCCGGCCTCGTGGTGCCTTAGCGCTTATCGATCATCGATTATGCGACGGAAAAAGGCGATAATCCTGAGCTCTGCCATCCAGCCCCGATTATCGCTTATCGTTCTGAGGCAGGCGGCAGATATCACGCGGCCATCTCGTCCGTGCAAACGATTATCGCTTATCGTTCATGTCCTGCTCCGCCGCCTGTCGGCGGGCGTCGTGAAGATGGCCTCGGACCGGTTGCCAAATCGCTACCGGCCGGCCCCTCCGCGGCGCGGCTCAGTGCATCAGCCGGCCGCCGGCGACGTCCAGGGTCGCGCCGGTGATCCAGGACGCGCTGGACGAGGCAAGGAACAGCGCCGCCCCGGCAACGTCGGCCGGGGTGCCGAGCCGTCTCAGCGGATGCATGGCGGCGACCGCCGCGCGCGTCTCGGGCGGCATCATCGCGGCGGTCCGCCCTGTCAGGATCGCCGATGGCGAAACACAATTGACCCGGATCCCGGAGGGGCCGACCTCGGCGGCAAGATGGCGGGTCAGCATGATCACGCCGGCCTTGGCCGCCGCATAGGCCGAGGATGCGGGCGAAGCCTGGCGGCCGGCCGTCGATGCCATGGTGACGATGGTGCCGGCGCCGCGCGCCCGCATGCCCGGGAGAAAGGCCTTCACGGTCAGGAAGGTGGCCGTGAGATTGTGATCGACGCCGGAGCGCCAGTCCGCCTCGGCGGTCTCGTCGACCGGTGCCGGCCGCGCCGTGCCGCCGCCGGCGAAGGCCATGAGAATGTCGACCGGCCCGAAACGCCGGCCGATCGCCATGCGGGCCTCGTCCAGCGCTGCCGCATCGGTGCAGTCGGCGGCGACGGCGATCGCCTCTCCGCCCGCCGCCGTGATGCCGCGCACGACCTGGTCGAGGGCTTCGCTGTTGCGGCCGCCGACCGCGACATTCACCCCGTTCGCCGCGAGCCAGCGGCAGGTTTCGGCGCCGATGCCGCCGGAGCCGCCCGTGACGAAGGCCGTGCGGCCCTCGAGACCGGGATAGATGACGGGCCGTGCAAGATCGCTGGACATGATGGGCGCCTTGGCCGCGGTGACGATCGACTGCCGGTCAGACGAAACGGGCGATCGCCATGGTGAGCGCCGTGACCGCGAGCAGGCCCGCCGCCACCCGATGACCGATCGCGACGCGCGCCGGCGCACCGGACATCCCCTGCCCCTCGCCCCTGTCGAGGCGGCCATGGACGGGGCCGATGACCGCGGCCTGCACGGCGACCGCGGCCATGGCGGCGAATGCGCCGGCGCCGAGCACCCATTCCGGCGCGCCGGACAGGCCCCCATGCAGAAACCACCAGAGCAGCGCGCCGGTGACGATGGCGACCGTCGCGGCGCCCATCTGCGGCCGGAACAGCGGACCGGCCGCAGCACCGCCCAGGCGGGCGAGAGCAAAGGTCGATCCCGCCCAGAACGTGGCGGCCATGACGTGCAATGCGATAACGGCGATGATCGGAAACTGCATATCGACAGGTCCTCCCGGCCAGGGCGATAATTCGATATACATATCGTATAGTCAATTTGGAGTGTCAAGAACCGTGAGCTCGCGCCCCTACAAGAGCCCGCGCCGGGCCGAAGCCGCCGCGCAGACGCGCGAGCGGATCGTGGCCGCCGCCGCCACAGTGCTGGCCGGACCCGGCGCGGCCGGCGCCTTTTCGCTGGAAGCGACCGCGAAGGCGGCCGGGGTAACGCGGCTGACCGTCTACAACCAGTTCGGTTCGCGCCGGGCGCTGCTCGAAGCCGTGTTCGACGACCGCGCGCGGCGGGCCGGGCTGCATCGGCTGGGCGAGGCCATGGGCGACCCGGATCCGCATGCCGGCCTGCGGCGGCTGGTCGCCGTCTTCTGTCATTTCTGGGATTTCGAGCGGGTCGTGACCGAGCGCGTCCACGCGGAGAGCCTCGGCGACCCGGAATTCGTCGAGGCCCTGAAGGCGCGCAACGAACGCCGCCGCCAGGCCCTCGCCGTGCTGGTCGCGCGCATGACGAAGGATCGCCCGCCGCCCGACGGCGTGACCAGGGACCTCATCGATGTGCTGTTCGCCCTGACGAGCTACGGTTTCTTCGCGAGCCTCTCGACGCCGGAGCGGCCGGCGGAGGCGACCGCCGCGCTCATTGCCGCTCTTGCCGGTGCAGCCGTCGCGCAAGCCCTGCCGGGCCTCGAATAGAAAAAGCCGGCGAACGGCCGCCGAGCCCGCCGGCTGGATATCCCGCGGCACCGCCGACGGCATCGCAATAGCCGTCGGTTTCGCGCGCAACTCCAGGCTCCGCCCGGCAATGTCCGGGCTTTCCGACGGTCCGGCGCATCGGCGCCCCGACCGTCGGCCTTATCTTTCGTCGCGGCCGAACCAGCCGCCGCCCCCGACCACGGCGAGCGCATTCTCGCCGAGGATGACCACAAGCGCGATGCCGGCCAGCAGCATCGACCAATCCGACAGGATGGACGTCATGGGTGCCCCCGCCCCTCGACCGTCAGAGCCGGTAGAGGATCTGGTCGGTCCAGAACCGCTCGAGCCGCAGCAGCGCCTTGTTCAGGCCCTTGAAGTCGTCGAGCGAGATGCCGCCGACCTGCTCCACGGTGCGCACGTGCTTGGCATAGAGCGCGCCGACGACATCGGCGACCTCATGACCCTTGTCGGTCAGGCTGATGCGCACGGAGCGGCGGTCGACGCGCGAGCGCTGGTGCGACAGATAGCCCATCTCGACCAGCTTCTTGAGATTGTAGGAGACGTTGGAGCCGAGATAGTAGCCCTTGGTGCGCAGCTCGCCGGCGGTCAGCTCGCGGTCGCCGATATTGAACAGCAGCAGCGCCTGGACGGCGTTGATGTCGGACCGGTTGCGGCGGTCGAACTCGTCCTTGATCACGTCGAGCAGGCGGCGGTGCAGGCGCTCGATCAGGGTCAGCGCCTCCAGATAGGCCGGGCTGATCGCCTCGAAGCGCTCCTGGCGCTCCGGCGAAATGGGGGGAGCCGTAACATCGCGGGTCTTTGCAGCCGTGGTCATGGTGACGCCTCATATCCTGTTGCGGGTGCCGGGGCGTTTTTTTGCCCTCGGCTGGACGGCCCTGTTTTCCGTCCGTGTCGGCAGCCAAATTAGGCCCGCGAGTTTTAAGAGCTGCCCAAAAAATACGATGAAGGCGGCTTAACCCTCACAGGCTGAACAAGATCTTGAATTGATCTTTTGAAAATCTCTTGTTTTCTCTTCATAAACCTCAGGCAATTGCGGCAAGAAACGATTCACGATCCGAAGCCCGCTCCTGGCGGATTTGACTCGAATTCGATCGCGATCGCCGCCGAATTCGGAAAGGGACGGTCAACCATCGGCCTGATGGCGGATAGGTTCAATCAACCATCGGCCATTTATACTTCCTTGGGCATATCCGGAGCGATGCCGGATTCTCGCGCCACGGCCAGCAAGCGCGCGCAAGCCCCGGCACTGGCCGGAGGAGCCGTGCCGGCTGCAGATGATCGCCGAAGTCGAGGCCAGGAGAGATGGAGAGCCGCGCCATGTCCGAAACGCACCACCGCTTGAGCCGCCGCACGCTGACCGCCGCACTTGTCGTCCTTGCCGGCAGCGGGCCGGCCTGGGCGCAGGCGGGCCCGGCCAAGGACCATCTCGGCCTGCCCGGGCCGATCCGTTTCGACGGCGCCGACTATTTCCTCACCTGGAGCGCCCGGCCGAACCCGACCTACATCAAACAGGAATACCTGCCGGCCGGCCAGCGGCTGGAACGCTACGCCGCCATGCTGATCGTGGAAACGCTGACCTCGGGCGTCACCGTCGCGGCCGCCGCCGGCAGCCAGATCAATACGCTCGACCGCCGCAAGGCAAGCGATCCCGTGGTCAACTACCAGGTCCTGCGCAATGAGGGGCGCGGCGAGATCATCCTCGATTTCGTGATGAGCGCCGGACAAGGCGATGCCACGATCATCGAATGGAATGCCTACCGGTACACTCCACGCCGCGACGGCGTGAACCTGTTCGCCATCAGCCGGCGCGGCTATGGCGACGGGGCACGGGAATTCCTGGTGGGCTTGAGGACATGGCGAATGGCAACGATCACCACTCTCGCGGACTATCGGCTGCCGGAGCTGCGGCCCGAAGGATGACCGGACTGCTGCGGCCTGCGGCGGTTCTCCTCGCACTCGCCTGTGCCGTGCCGTTCGACGTTTCCACGAGCCGGGCCCAGAGCCCTGCGCCGCAGCGCACCTTCCTCGACCGGCTCGACATGAGCTCGCCGGCGGCAACCCTGACGACGCTGATCCGGACCTATCGCCGGTCCGACTATTTCGCCGTGTTCTTTCTGCTGTCGCCGCGGGCGAAGTCCGGCTTTTCCGGCACGATCGCCCGCTATTTCAGCCTGCAGCCGCTGTTTCCCAAGGTCAGGGGCATGAACCTGCCCGGCGCGCATGTCGGCGAACGCAATGGCGGCGACGAAAGCGACGACGCGCTCGCCGATCCCGCCGTCTCGTTCGACAACATCATGCTGGCGGCCGACCGGGCCGGCGTCCTGCCGTTCACCTTCGGCCCGGCCGCCCAGATCAGCAGCATCGACGCGGGCGACACCACAGCCATTGCCGGCATCGCCACCGACGGCGAGCCGCAGCGGATCGCGGTCGGCCTGCGGCGGCTGACCACCGGCGACTGGCGCATCGAGCGGATCACCTGGGCCGGCTCGTCCAGCGTGCTGCAGCCGTGGGGCGTCGTGCCCCACCGCTGAGCGGACCGCTCACTGGCCGCGCAGGAAGCGGACGATGCCGGAAAAGTCGGTCTGTGCGCCGCCCTGCGCCGCGAACAGGCCGTAGAGCGAGGCCGCCTCGGCGCCGAGCGGCGTCACCGCATTGGCCGAGCGCGCAGCGTCCTGGGCGAGCTTCAGGTCCTTCAGCATCATCGCCGCGGTGAAGCCCGGCTGGTAGTCGCGGTTGGCCGGGCTCGTCGGCACCGGGCCGGGCACCGGGCAATAGGTGGTGAGCGACCAGGACTGCCCCGACGACTTGGCGGCGATGTCGAACAGCTTCTGGGCGTCGAGCCCGAGCTTCTCGGCGAGCACGAAAGCCTCCGAAGTGGCGATCATGGTGATGCCGAGGATCATGTTGTTGCAGATCTTGGCCGCCTGGCCGTTGCCGGGACCGCCGGCATGGACGATGGTCTTGCCCATCTGTTCGAGCAGCGGCTTGGCACGCGCGAAGGTATCGTCCTCGCCGCCGCACATGAAGGTGAGCGTGCCGGCGGCAGCCCCGCCGACGCCGCCGGAAACCGGCCCGTCGAGCATGGCGAAACCCTTCTCCGCCGCGGCCTTGGCCACCGCCCGGGCGGTGTCGACGTCGATGGTCGAGGAATCGATGAAGAGCGCCCCGGCCTTGGCATGGGCCACGATGCCCTGCGGCCCGAGATAGAGCGCGCTCACCTCGCGGCCGGAGGGCAGCATGGTGACGACGGCGTCGGCGCCGGCGACCGCCTCGGCGATCGATGCGGCGCGCGCGCCACCGGCGGCGACATGGCGCGCGATCGCGGCCTCGGTGACGTCGACGCCGATCACGGTATGGCCGGCCTTGACCAGGTTGGCCGCCATCGGGCCGCCCATATTGCCGAGGCCGATGAACGCGATGGTGCTCATGATATCCTCCTCACGGGTCCTGCCCGGGTGCTGCGGGTCAGTCTGCGCTGCCCTGGTCGATCTGGCGGGCGGCCATGGTGGCCACCACGATATAGATGAGAACGAGCGCGACATCGCCGGCCGAGACGAGCGGTGGCCGGCCGGCGGTCTCGACCCAGCCCTGCATGCCCATCGGCGCGGAGACGTCGATCACCAGCCCCACCATGGTGGCGAGGATCCAGACCACGCCGCCCCAGGCGGCGGTGAGCCAGAGGCCGACGCCGGCGACGAGCTCGATGACGGCGAAAAACACCGTCGCGGTCTGCAGTCCCGGAGCGAGCTGCTCGAACTCGACGCCGTCGAGCTGCTGGAAGCCGCAGATCACCGCCCAATGGAACAGGCCGCGGCCGAGCGCGAGCAGGGCCAGCCCGCGCAGGAACCAGGTCAGGATCCGCACCCAGTCGAGCCGCGCCGCGGCATGGGCCTGGATCGGCGCGTCGCCGCCGAGCCTCGGCTTGGTCGTGCTCACGAGGCAGGTCCCGCGGGCGGCACCAGCTCGCCGGCGCCGAGCGGGGCGAAATAGCCGGCGACCATTTCGGCCGTTACCGCGGCAAGCGCGGCCGGCTGCCAGGCCGGGCGGTTGTCCTTGTCGATGATGACGGCGCGCACCCCCTCGTAGAAGTCGTGGCCGCGGCAGAGCCGCGAAACGATGCGGAATTCGGTGGCCATGGCCGCTTCGAAGCTCATCGCCTTGCCGGCGCGCACCTGGGCGAGCGCGATCTTCAGCGAGGTCGGCGATTTCTGGCGGATCGACGCCGCGGTCTCGCCGGCCCAGGGCTCGGCGGCCGCCTCGGCGTCGAGCGCGGCGAGGATCTCCTCGACCGTATCGAAACGGAACGCGCGATCGATGAGGCCGCGCCGGGCCGTGATCGACTGCGGCACGGTCGAGGTGCGGGCGACGGCCTCGAGCACCGAATCGACCGCATCCGCCTGGGTCAGGGCATCGATCAGCGCGGGGAAGGCGGCCGAGGCCGCTGCATGGGTCGCAAGGCCCGTCGACAGCGCGTCGCCCTGTTTCATGCGCGCGCCGGTGAGCGCGAAATAGGTGCCGATCTCGCCGGGAATCCGCGGCAGGAAATAGGTGCCTCCGACATCGGGGAAGAAGCCGATGCCGACCTCGGGCATGGCGAAGGCGAATTTTTCGCCCGCCACGACATGGCTGCCATGGACCGAGACGCCGACCCCGCCGCCCATGACGATGCCGTCGACGAGCGCGATGAACGGCTTGGGGAAGCGCTTGATCAGGATGTTGAGTTCATATTCCTCGCGCCAGAATTCCAGCGCCTCGTCCTGCCGCCCGGCCCTGCCGAGATCGTGCAGCACGCGGATGTCGCCGCCGGCGCAGAAGGCCTTGTCGCCGGCGCCCATGATCATGACGCGGGTGACGGCCGGATCGACCGCCCAGGCCTCCAGCACGGGACGCATGGCGCGGACCATGCCGAGCGTCAGGGCGTTGAGCGCCGCCGGCCGGTTGAGCGTGATCAGACCGGCCTTGCCGCGCCGCTCGATGAGGATTTCGGAAGTGTCGGATCGGCTGTTCGATGAGGACATGGAGCGGGAAACTGAACCGTTTGCTGTCAGGATCCGAGAAGGTCGCGCGAGACGATGACGCGCATGATCTCGTTGGTGCCTTCCAGGATCTGATGGACCCTGACGTCGCGCAGGATGCGCTCGATCGGATGGTCGTTGAGATAGCCGTAGCCGCCGTGCAGTTGAAGACAGCCGTTGACCACCTCGAAACCGACATCGGTCGCGAACCGTTTCGCCATGGCTGCCATGGTGGTGGCGCGCGGCTCCTTGGCGCCGACCGCGACGGCGGCGCGATGCACCATCAGCCGGGCCGCCTCCAGTTCCGTCGCATAGTCGGCGAGCCGGAAGCGCAAGGCCTGGAAATCGCTCAGGGGCGCGCCGAACTGCTTGCGGTCCTTCATGTAGCCGATCGTGCGGTCGAGGCAGAACTGGGCACCGCCGAGCGAACAGGCGGCAATGTTCAGGCGGCCGCCGTCGAGACCGGCCATGGCGATCTTGAAGCCCTGGCCCTCCTCGCCGACGAGATTCTCGGCCGGCACCCGGACATTGTCGAAATCGACGACCGCGGTGGGCTGGCTCTTCCAGCCGAGCTTCTTTTCCTGGGCGCCGAAGCTGAGGCCCGGCGTGTCCTTCTCGACCACGAAACAGGAGACGCCACGCGCGCCCTCGCCGCCAGTGCGGGCCATGACGACATAGACGTCGGAGCGCCCGCCGCCGGATATGAAGGCCTTGGCGCCGTTGATCACGTAGGAATTGCCGTCCTTGACGGCGCGCGTGCGCAGCGAGGCCGCATCGGAGCCGGCGCCAGCCTCCGTCAGGCAATAGCTGGCGAAGTGCTTCATGCTGCAGAGATCGGGCAGGTAGCGCCGGCGCAGGTCCTCATGGCCGAACGTGTCGATCATCCAGGCGGCCATGTTGTGGATCGAGATATAGGCCGTCGTGGAGACACAGCCCTTGGCCAGCTCCTCGAAGATGACCGCCGCGTCGAGCCGCGACAGGCCGGTGCCGCCGACGTCCTCCTTCACATAGATGCCGGCGAATCCCAATGCCGCCGCCTTGCGCAGCGTCTCCTCGGGGAAGACCGAGCCGGCATCCCAGTCGCGCGCATGCGGCTCCATCTCGTCCCGCGCGAAATCGCGCGCGACGGTCTGGAAGGCCTGTTGGTCTTCGGACAGAACGAAATCCATTGGCGGTCACCTCCGCCAATGGATTAGGAGCCCGGCGCCCGTGCGGTCAATACGGCCGCCCGGCAGAGGCCGGCGGGAACGCGGAAAGGCCGGTCAGCGGCTGCCCATGGCGTTCTTGACCGCTCCGATGATCGCCAGCAGAACGCCGCCGCCGACACCGCCGGATACCAGGCTGGAGAGAATACCGCTAAGAGAAAGTCCGCCTCCGGCCAGCAACCCGGGCAGGACCGCCGTGACGATCTGGCCGCCGAGACCGCCGCCGAGCAGACCGCCGATGGAGTTGATCAAGGTGCCCTGGTCGAGACTGGGGGCTGATTTGCCGGCGATGTTGCCGCCAATGGCGCCTGCGATAAGCTGGATCAGAATAGGAAGAAGACTTTCCATCACTGTGCTCCCTTTCGCGTCGCGCGACTCGGCACTTCGGCCAAGGCCGCAGTACAATTGAGGCACACAAGTGAGATAACTGGCCAGCCCTCGCCGAATACGTATCGCAGAACACCGCCGGCGGGGTTGTTCGCGACCGGACCGGGATGCTAGGGCTGGTCCTGCCGGGGCGTCGGACACGCCCGGCGCCCTAAGGGAAGAAAACCATGTCGATCCGCGCGCTCCGCGGCCACCAGCCGCTGCCCTCGGCCGTATCAGCAGAAAAACTGTCGCTGGCCACGCGCCTGCGCCGCAACCGCAAGGCCGACTGGAGCCGCCGCCTGGTGCGCGAGACGACGCTGACCGTCGACGACCTGATCTGGCCGCTGTTCCTCATCGATGCGCCGGAGCCGCGCACCCCGATCGACAGCATGCCGGGCGTCGACCGCATTACCATCGACGAGGCGGTGCGCGAGGCCGAGCGGGCGGCGAAGCTCGGCATTCCCGCGCTCGCCCCCTTCCCCTATGTCGACCCGGCGCTGCGCGACCCAACCGGGTCGGAAGCCGAGAACCGGCACAATCTGATGTGCCGGGCGGTGCGCGCGATCAAGCAGGCCGTGCCCGAGATCGGGCTGATCACCGATGCCGCGCTCGATCCCTATACCTCGCACGGCCATGACGGCGTCCTGACCGCGGACGGCCGGATCCTGAACGACGAGACGGTGGCCATCCTCTGCCGGCAGTCGCTGGCGCTGGCCGAGGCCGGCGCCGACTGCATCGCCCCGTCCGACATGATGGACGGCCGGATCGGCGCGATCCGGTCGGCCCTCGACGCCGCCGGCTTCGAGGAGACGCAGATCATGAGCTATGCGGCCAAATATGCCTCGGGCTTCTATGCGCCGTTCCGCGACGCGATCGGCACCAAGGCGACGCTGATCGGCGACAAGCGCACCTACCAGATGGACCCGGCCAACAGCGACGAAGCCCTGCGCGAAGTCGAGCTCGATCTCGCCGAGGGCGCCGACATGGTGATGGTGAAGCCCGGCATGCCCTATCTCGACATCTGCAGGCGCGTCAAAGACGCCTTCGGCGTGCCGACCTACGCCTATCAGGTGTCGGGCGAATACGCGATGATCGAGGGCGCCGCGCGGGCCGGCTATATCGACGGCGACCGGGCGATGATGGAGAGCCTCATCGGCTTCAAGCGCGCCGGCTGCGACGGCATCCTGACCTATTTCGCGCCGCGGGCGGCCGACCTCCTCAACGCCAGAGGCTGAGCTGAAGCCGGCCGCGCAGCCGGGCCGGCCGCGCCGGGCGCTCGCCCGGAGCACCGGGCTCTCCTGGCGGCTCTGGCCGATCATGGCTGCCGGCCTTGCGCTCGGCGCCTGCACCAGCGTGGTCGCGCCCGACCACCTGCGCATCTGCCGCGACGTGATGCCGGCGCTGCATGCCGATGGCACGGCGATCCGCGAGATCCGCTACGGCCCGGTCGCCGGCTACGAGCACGCCGTGCGCATCGCCTATCTCGCGCGCGAGCCCGGCCAGGAGAACAGATCGCATCACCTCATCTGCGTCTTCGCGGGCGGCGGCGCCGACACCGCCCGCTTCGACCTCGTGCGACTGGAGACCGAACGCGGCCCGCTCAGCCCGGTCCGGCTGCAGATCCTGAAGCGCTGGTGGCTCGGCAATGCCGCGATCACCGCCGCGGCCGCAGCGCGCCGGCAGGCGGAAGCTGCCGTCCCCGCCGTGCCGATGCCGCTCGCCTACGGCCTCCAGCAGGCGGCGAACGGGCTGGTGCCGGCCACGCTCTACGGCCTGCTCGCCACCGCCTTCGCCCTCGTCTACGGCCTCATCGGCCGCATCAACCTGGCCTTCGGCGAGATTGCCGTGGCCGGCGCCTATGGGGCCATCGGCCTCGTCGCCATCACGGCGACGAGCCTCGGGCCGGGCCCGGCGCTCGGTCTGGCGCTCGCCGTCGGCGCGCTGACCGCCGCGGCCACCAATCTCGCCGTCGGCCGCGCGGTGCTCGCGCCGCTCATCGGTCGCCGGCGGAACGGCCAGGCCGTGCTGATGGCCACGGTCGGCCTCGCCGTGGCCCTGGGCGAGGCCCTGCGCCTGACGCATGGCGCGGCCGCCCGCTGGGCACCACCGATCGCCTCCGGCCCGATCCCGGTCGTACGCGCGGGCGACTTCGTGACGACCGTCACGCTCAACCAGATGAGCGTCGCCGGCTTCGCGCTCGCCACCGCGCTCGGCCTCGTCTGGCTGATGCGTGCGTCCCGGTTCGGCCGGTCCTGGCGCGCCTTCGCCGACGATCCCGGCATGGCCGCGCTGTGCGGCATCGACCAGGGCCGGCTGATCGCCCTTACCTTTGCGCTGTCGGGCGCGGTGGCCGGCGCCGCCGGCTTCGCCCATGCCATGCATTTCGGCTCCGTCCATTTCGGCATCAGCACGGTGTTCGGCCTGAAGGCCCTGGTCGCCGCCATTCTCGGTGGCGTCGGCTCGGTGCCCGGCGCCTTCGTCGGCGGCCTGGTGCTCGGCCTCGCGGAAACCGCCTGGTCGAGCTATTTGCCTATCGAATGGCGCGACATAGCCGTCTATACCGCGCTCGTCTTGTTGATCGTCGTCAGGCCCACCGGCCTGTTCGACACGAATGGGAGGCCCGTGTGATGCTGTCCTTTGCCGCCATCGAGGCCGCGCGCGAGACCATCAGGGGCCGGGTCATGCGCACGCCCATGCTGCCCGCGCCGGCGCTGTCGGCAATGTCCGGCGCCGAGGTCTTCATCAAATACGAGAACCTGCAGGTCACCAACTCGTTCAAGGAGCGCGGCGCCCTGGTCAAGCTCGCCAGCCTCGGCGAGAAGGAGCGCCAGCGCGGCGTCATCGCCATGTCGGCCGGCAACCACGCGCAGGCGGTGGCGCTGCACGCCAGCCGCCTCGGCATCCCCGCCACCATCGTCATGCCGGTGACCACGCCTTTCGTGAAGGTGGCGGCCACGCGCAGCCATGGCGCCCGGGTGGTGCTGGACGGCGAGACGCTGGCGGAGGCGCAGGCCCGGGCCGAGGCGATCCAGGCCGCCGAGGGCCTCGTCTGGGTCCATCCCTACGACGACCCGCACGTGGTGGCGGGCCAGGGCACGGTCGCCTGCGAAATGCTCGAGGACCAGCCCGATCTCGACATGCTGATCGTGCCGATCGGCGGCGGCGGCCTGATCGCCGGCAATGCGCTCGCCGCCAAGGCGATCCGCCCGTCGATCGAATGCGTGGGCGTGGAGGCCGAGCTCTATCCGTCCATGTGGAACGCCATCCACGGCGGCGACCGGCCCTGCGGCGGCCCGACGCTCGCCGAGGGCATCGCGGTCAAGTTCACCGGCAAGACCACGCTGCCGATCGTCCGCGAGCACGTTTCCGGCATCGTCCTCGTCAGCGAGAGCCAGCTCGAACGGGCGGTCAATTTCTGCCTCACCCAGCAGAAGCTGATCGCCGAGGGCGCCGGCGCCGCCGGCATCGCGGCGCTGCTCGCCGAACCCGGCCGGTTCCGCGACAAGCGGGTCGGCATCATCCTCACCGGCGGCAATATCGACCCGCGGATCCTCGCCTCGATCATGGTGCGCGAGCTCGAGCGCGAGGACCGCATTGTCGCGATCCGCATGACCATTCCCGACCGGCCCGGCCTGCTCGGCAGCATCGCGACCCTTATCGGCCGGATGGGCGCCAATATCCTCGAGGTCGAGCACCGCCGGCATTTTCTCGACACGCCGGCCAAGGGCACCAAGCTCGACATCACCCTGGAAACCCGCGACCGCAACCACGCCCACGAGATCATGGAGGCGCTGGCGGCCGAAGGCCTGCCGGCGGCCCGGATCAGCGCCGGCAGTGACGATATCAGCTGAGGGCAGTTCCAGCGGCGCGAGCGCCGGCAGTGACGATATCAGCTGAGGGCAGCTCCAGCGGCGCGAGCGCCGGCAGCGACGATGCCGGCCGGCGGGACGCCCTGTGCAAGCCGCTGCAAGGCGCGGCAATGGCGGCGGGCCGGAGGAGATGGGCGGATCCGTGCCATCAATCGGCCGCGGCCGTCATGCCAAATGCTGCCGGTCGCCCCTGCCCCGGGAGCCGCGACGCTCGCGCATGGGCGTCGGCCGGCCGGAATCTTCGGAGACGCCCATGGAACTGCGCGTCGTGATCGTCGGGCTCGTCGCGTCACTCGCCCTGCCGCAGGCGGCAGGCGCCGCCCCGCGCCCCGCGGCCTATGGTCCGGACTGGCACCGGTCGAACTTCTGGCCCGGCGAATATCCCGGCGGGTTCACCCTGGAGGACGATGTCACCATCTCCATCCGCAGCCGGCCGGACCCGCAGGCGCCCGCGACCGTCGCCTGCCGGATGCGCCGCGGCGCGACCTACCATCCCTGGAATGCCGCCCGCAATGCGAGCGACGGCCTGCGCTACGTGACCTATACCAGGACCGCGTCCTATCGCGTCGGCACGCCCTTCGCCGCCCATGTCAGCGACGGCCGGGGCGCCCGCACGCTCGACCTGCCCGCCGGCGCCACCTGGACCTATCTCGCCGGCCTCGCCGAAGGCCAGTTCCGCTTCCGCTACGATGGCCGGACCGATACCGGCTCGCAGGAGCTGTTCGACAAGTCCACGGAAATCGATGCCGGCGCGCGCGTTCCCGACGACGAATGGCTGCAGCTGCGCTGCGCCAATGGCGCGCGCGGCTGGCTGCTGCTCCGCGACGTCAGGGGGCGAGCCGGCTTCGGCTCGCCCCACATCACCGACTATGGCAAGGCGGCCGACCGGCGCTGACAGGGGCTAGCCGCGCGGCGACGGCCCGGGGGCAAATCCGCCGGGTCCGTCGACATTGACGACGGTCTCGCCCTCGCCGAGGCGGACGAAGACATAGTGCACGTCGTCGCCGCCTTCGACGATCTGGCAGCGATGGATCGCCCGGCGGGGGAAATAGGCGTAGTCGCCCTTGCCGATCTCGAAGGATTCGGTGCCGTCTTCGCCGAAATCGACGCGAATGCGGCCCGACAGCATGTACATGACGCTGTCGAACTCCTGGTGGTGATGCCATTGGCTCGGCGCGGCGAGCGCCGTCACATGGCATTGGCCGACCCAGAGCGGCCCGGCCTCCAGCGCCTTCCTGCGGTTCTGGCCGGGCGTATTCGGACCGTCGGTGAGCTGGTCGGCTGTGACGAAGCCGATCTTCTGAAACAGGCCTGCATCCATGGCATTGTCCTCGTGGTTTCCGCCCGTCCCTTGAGCGGAACGGCCTTTAGTCTAGTCTGGTCGAATGGAGACAATTGGCCAATTCCTGTCGCCAACCAGACAGGCCGAGATCCTGCCCTTCGAGACCGCGCCGCGGCCGGTCGTCGGCTTCGCGCGCAACTATCCGGCTGGCCTGTCGACGGGCATGCACAGCCACCCGCGTGCGCAGCTGCTCTATGCCATCTCCGGCGTCATGCGGGTGGATACTGGCGGATCGAACTATCTGGTCCCGCCGACCACCGGGCTGTTCCTGCCGGCCGATGCGGACCACGCGATCGGCATGGACGGGCCGGTGGCGATGCGCGCCCTGTTCATGCGCGAGGACGCGGCAAGCCGCGTCGCCAAGGCTGCCAAGGTCATCGCCGTCTCGGGCCTGCTCCGCGAGGTCATTCTGGCCGCCTGCGCCGAGCCGGTCGAATGGGCGCCGGACGGCCGCGGCCACCACCTCTCGGAACTGGCGCTCGACGAGATCGGCCGGGCTTCGCCCCTGCCGCTCGGCCTGCCGCTGCCGCGGGATGCCCGGCTCCGGCGGGTGGTGAGCGCGCTGCTCGCGCGCCCCGATGACACCCGCAATCTCGAGGACTGGGCGATCGTCGCCAATGCCTCGAGCAGGACGCTGGCGCGCATGTTCCGGGCGGAGACCGGCATGAGCTTCCGCCAATGGCGCCAGCAGGCCCGCCTGACCGCAGCGCTGAGCGCCCTGGCGACGGGCGCCACGCCGGCCCGGGCCGCGGCCATTGCCGGCTTCGACAGCGTGCCGGCCTTCGGCGCGGCGTTCCGCACACAGTTCGGCCTGACGCCCGGCCAGGCGCGGCAGCTCCATCCCGACATCAGCGCCTAGCCTCGGCCAGCAATCCTCTTGTGATCGCGCCCGCGCTCACTATCGTATGAGAAGGGCCGGATGGGTGGCGTGGCCCCGATTCCGTGGAGCGAGCCCGAAAGCCGTGACCCAGCAGCCGCGCGACACACCGCAGTTCTACCTGACCGCGCCGACGGACTGCCCCTATCTGCCCGGCCAGATGGAGCGCAAGGTGTTCACCCACCTCGTCGGCCCGCGCGCCGGCGAGCTCAACGACATCCTGACCCAGGGCGGCTTCCGCCGCTCGCAGTCGATCGCCTACCGGCCGGCCTGCGAGAATTGCCGGGCCTGCATTTCCGTGCGCGTGCCGGTGGCCGATTTCGCCATGACCCGTTCGTTCCGCCGGGTGATGAAGGCCAATGCCGACCTGACCGGCGAGATGCGCGCGGCCGTGCCGACCTCGGAGCAATATTCGATCTTCCGCGCCTATCTGGACTGGCGCCACCGCTCCGGCGGGATGGCCGACATGACCGTGCTCGACTATGCGCTGATGGTCGAGGACAGCCACGTGACGACGCGCCTCGTCGAATATCGCCGGCGCGACGCCGACACCGCCGTGACGGGCAAATCGAAGGGCGAGCTCGTCGCCTGCGTCCTGACCGATGTGCTCGCCGACGGCCTGTCGCTGGTCTATTCCTTCTTCGAGCCGGAGCTTGCCGATCGCTCGCTCGGCACGCTGGTCATCCTGGACCATATCGCCCGGGCTCGCGCCATGGGCCTTCCTTACGTCTATCTCGGCTACTGGGTCGAGGGCTCGCGCAAGATGGACTACAAGGCCCGCTTCCTGCCGCAGGAACGGCTGCATCCGGAAGGCTGGGTGCGCCATGAGGGGGCCGAGGGGCGGTAGCGCGGCCAAAGGACAGGGAACCATCGGCGCCCTCGTGCGCTGCCGGTTGGACGCCCACCACTGTCGATCGTGGGATATTGCCGAGCAACGACACCACATCGATCGAATTCGAAGTCCAAATACAGATAAGCACCGGACGGCCCTTTCAAGGCGGTGCCTGCAAACCAAAGCTTTGATGCATTCAGACTCTCAGCCAGCCGGTTCGCACCGCAGAAGCTTTCGGCGTGAAAGACCTCCTGCTCGGATTGAAAGCCGACCTCCCGCCAGAGCCTCGTATCGCGAAGAACGAGGTATTTCGAATTTGGAATCGCCGTCTCCCCCGATTTCCGTCGGTATACGTCGCCCGTAAAGCGTCGCTTGACAGGCGACAACATCTTTCTATATCCCTAGTCTATGAGGATTCGAAACGTCCTGCATAAGGGGCTTCGGCGTCTTATCGAGGATGATGACGCGAGCGGGATTCAGGCGGCAGTGGCTGACAAGCTGCGCCGCATGGTCTCGTTCCTCCAGGACATGGAGCGCGAGGACGAGCTTCGCACCGTGCCGAGTTGGAAGGCGCACAAGCTGACCGGAGACCGGAAGGGCACCTGGAGCCTGTTCGTCACCAAGAACTGGCGGCTGACGTTTCAAATCGACAACAGCGAGATCGAGATCATCGACCTCGATTACGAGGACTACCACTAGGAGGTAGGCATGGGCACAAATATGGGTATTCGCATGAAGGCCCCGGTTCATCCCGGTGGGTTCGTCAAGCACGAGATCATCGAGGCGTTGACCTTGTCGGTCACGGATGCGGCGAAGGTGCTTGGCGTCACGCGCCCCGCTTTATCCGCGCTGCTGAACGAGCGTGCCGCGCTCTCTCCGGAGATGGCGCTGCGCATCGAAAAAGCGTTTGGCGTGGCGATGGACACGCTGATGCGCATGCAGAACAGCTTTGATATCGCCCAGGCGCGCAAGCGGTCGGGCGAGATCAAAGTCGCGCGCTTCAAGGGCGGCAATCCGGGCGATCCCAGCCCGGCGCTGGCGTAACGAAGCCTGGCAAGCCTCATGAACGCCGTTGAAATTGAAGAAGCAGTATCGCAACTCGCGTCCCAACCCTTTAAACGCGAGGAATTCCCGTATGCCTTCCTGACAGCGTTCGGAAACAAGGAAACCACGATCAAACGGCTGCGCGCCGGAAACACGAATGCCTCAGACATTGTGGGCGGCGTCCTCCAGCGCAATCACATCCACATGGCGGTTTGCCATGACGGCTTGGTCAGCCGCACGCTCGCAGGGTTGCGCGAAAGCCCCAAAACCAAATCCGCCAAGGCGCGGTTCGTGCTGGCGACCGATGGCGTGTCGCTTGAAGCCGAGGACACCCAAACCGGCGAGACGATCGCCTGCGCTTACCCTGATTTCGGGGAACGCTTTGGCTTCTTCCTGCCACTCGCAGGTATCTCCACCATCAAGGAGATCAAGAACAACCCCATCGACGTGCGGGCGACGGGACGGCTGAACAAGCTTTATGTCGAGCTGCTGAAGGATAACCCCGACTGGGCAGCCGCTGATCGCCGCCCTGACATGAACCATTTTATGGCGCGACTGATTTTCTGCTTCTTTGCGGAGGATACCGATATCTTCCATGGCGAGGGCCTGTTCACGGCCACTGTCGCGCAAATGACTGAAAAGGATTCATCCAACACCCACGATGTCATCAGCGCGATCTTCCGTGCGATGAACACGAGGGTGGCGGACCGCGCCGCGTCAAACCTGCCGCGCTGGGCCAACGGCTTTCCGTATGTGAACAGCGGGTTGTTTTCGGGCAGCACCGACGTCCCGCGCTTTTCGCGTATTGCGCGATCCTACCTTCTGCATGTCGGCGATCTCAGATGGCGAGAGATCAACCCGGACATTTTCGGGTCGATGATTCAAGCGGTCGCCGACGACGAAGAGCGCGGCGCGCTCGGTATGCATTACACCTCCGTTCCGAACATCCTGAAGGTCCTGAACCCGCTCGTTCTCGATAATCTGCGCGAGCAACTGGAAGCCGCTGGGACCAATGCTCGCGCGCTTCTGAACCTGCGCAAACGCATGTCGCGCATCCGCGTGTTCGACCCTGCCTGCGGCTCCGGCAACTTCCTGGTCATCGCCTACAAGGAAATGCGGAAGATTGAGGCGGAGATTAATCAGAGGCGCGGCGAGTCTGACTTACGGACCGAGATTCCGCTCACGAATTTCCGGGGTATCGAGCTTCGTGACTTCCCCGCTGAGATAGCGCGCCTTGCCCTCATCATCGCAGAATTCCAATGCGACGTTCTCTATCGCGGCCAGAAAGAAGCGCTGGCCGAATTCCTTCCGCTTGATACCCAAAACTGGATCACCTGCGGCAATGCACTGCGCCTTGACTGGTTAAGCATCTGCCCACCCACCGGTGCCGGCGTAAAATTGCACGGTGATGACTTGTTCAATACGCCACTTGACCGAGCTCAGATCGATTTCGAGAACGAAGGAGGCGAAACGTATATATGTGGCAATCCCCCGTACAAAGGCGCTACTGAGCAAGACCACAATCAGAAAAGCGATATGAAGGCTGTTTTCGACGCTACCTTTCCTATCTGGAAGTCTTTCGACTACATCTTGGCATTTTTTCAAAAGGCGCGTCTTTTCCTTGATTATTGCAACGCACAAGCTGCTTTTGTGACGACCAACTCTGTCTGCCAAGGAGAGCAGGTTTATCGCTTTTGGCCTCAAGCCATACGTGATGGGGTCCGAATTTCATTCGCTGTCACATCGTTTAAGTGGTCAAACTTGGCTAGCAAAAATGCGGGCGTAACTGTCTGTATCGTTGGCTTGGGAAGAAATCCGCAGCGGATAAGACACTTCGAGGGCTCTGGAAATCTTATGCGCGAGGTTGAAAATATCAATGCGTATCTGGTGCCGTACAAGGACGTCTATGTGAAGAATGAGACTGACCCGATAAATGGCATGTCTCCCGTAGTGAACGGAAACAAGCCTGCTGATGGCGGAGGTCTGATTTTCGATAAGGATGTCGCAGATAAATTAAAGCATACTGCACCTGAATATCAAAGCACGATCCGTCCATTTTTCGGAGCGCATGATGCTACGCATGGAGTCGCGAGATATTGTATTTGGGTGAATCACAGTGAATATACCGCTTTGAGGCAGATTCCTGAATTTGAGGAGCGCTTTGCTATCGTTTCAGAGATGAGAAAGAAAAGTGATAAGCTATTAACGAAGGAAGGAGCAAATTATCCTTTCCAATTTCAGCAGGTAAGACAAAACGGAAGCGAACGCGTGTTCCAAGTGCCTAGACATTCCTCTGAAGCACGAGAGTATTATCCCGTTATTCCTCTTCCCCAAGGAGCAATTGTTGGGGACGGCGCGTTCTCATTTTATGATCCGGAGTTCTGGAACATCGCAGTGTTCGCGTCCCGTCTTTCGCTGGTATGGATTGCTGCCGTTTGCGGGAAAATAAAAACGGACTTTCGTTTTTCGAACACGCTTGGATGGAATACGTTTCCTGTTCCGGCACTTACAGCGAGTGCTAAGTCGGCCCTAACTCGCTGTGCTGAGAACATACTGCTTGCCCGCGAGGCGCACTTCCCCGCGACAATCGCCGACCTTTATGACCCCGATTCCATGCCCGAAGATCTACGCCGCGCACACGATCAGAACGATGAGGTTCTGGAGCGCATCTATATCGGTCGGCGGTTCCGCAACGACACCGAACGGCTGGAAAAACTATTCGACCTCTATACCAAAATGACAGCGAGTGAGACCCAACCAACGAAGAAAGCGAAGCGTGTTGCATGAGCATGGAGAACCCGACCAACAAGCGAACGATTCCGTCGGTCTCCATCACGACCGCGCGCACTGGGGCATCAACCAAAGCCAATTCCATGGGCATGCGCGTCATGCAGGAGCGCGCCTTCGCGCATCGCGGCGAGCAATACCTATTGATCAAATCTCCCCCTGCGTCTGGCAAGTCCCGCGCGCTGATGTTCATTGCGCTCGACAAGCTAGCCAACCAGGGAGTGAAACAGGCGATTATCGTCGTGCCTGAACGCACCATCGGTGCGAGCTTCGCGGACGAAAGGCTGACAGAAGGCGGTTTTTTTGCCGATTGGGCTGTCAAGCCGCAGTGGAACTTGTGCAACGCGCCCGGCATCGACGAGCCGCGCGTGGCAAAATCGAAGGTCAAGGCTGTCGGCGAATTCCTCGCCAGCGGCGATAAGGCGCTGGTCTGCACCCATGCCACCTTTCGCTTTGCGGTGGATGAACTGGGGGTCGCAGCCTTCGATGACCGCCTCATTGCGGTCGATGAATTCCATCACGTCAGCAGCAATCCAGACAACCGGCTAGGTGTGAGTTCTGGTCAGGTTGTTCCGGCGAGAGCTTGAGCCGGTGATCGTCGTGCGAGGCTAGCATGCGGCCGGTGCTGGTTGTACCAGGCCAGCCATCGCGTGAGATCTGCGGTCCGGCGGGCGGAAGAGGGGAACGGGATGGCATAGGCCCATTCCCTGAGCATGGTCTGAATGAAGCGCTCTGCCTTGCCGTTCGTCTTCGGGGTGTAGGGTCGGGTGCGGATGTGCCGGATGGCGAGCATCCTCAACGCTTTGCGGAAGAGCCTGGCGATGTATCCCGAGCCGTTGTCGGTCATCACTCTTTGCACGCTGACGCCCCGCTCCTTGAACCAGCGCAGCGCCCGCACGAGGAACCCGGTGGTCGACCACCGCCGCTCGTCGGGCAGCACCTCGACATAGGCGAGCCGGGTCGCATCGTCGATGGCGACATGCAGGAAGTCGTAGCCAAGCCCCTGGCTGGCGCCACGCCGGTTGCCGGTGATGCGGTGGCCGACGCCTTCAAAGCGGGCCAGCCGCTTGATGTCGAGATGAAGCAGCTCGCCGGGACGCTCGCGTTGATAGCGCCGCACCGGCTCCTTCGGATCAAGCGCGGACAGCCGGCCGAGCCCCATCCGCGTCAGCCAGCCGGCAACCGTCGATCGCGCCAGTCCGAGGCGGGACGCAATCTCCTCACCCGTCAACCGGTACTCGCGGCGCAGCTTGGCCGCCAGCCCGGGCCAGAACGCGCTCGTCGCCGATCGGGACGCATGGGGCCGGGACGAGCGGTTCTGCAGCCCGGCTTCTCCATCGCTCCGCCATCGCGACAGCCATTTGCGGGCGGTTCGCTCGCTGACCCCGAAGCCGGCCGCCACTTCGCCGACAGGCCGGCCGTCTCCTACGATCCGCCGGATCATCTCCGCTCGACCAAGCGGCGTCGTTCGCGCATTCTTGTGCGGGTTGTTCATCCTCGTGCCCTGCGGTGCTTCGTGTCGCAACGACCACCTTCGGGCTCTCACGGGCGATGAACAACCTCCTCGGACTCCACAGCTAGGCAGCCAGCTCGGCGAGTTCATCCGCCGGATCATCTCCGCTCGACCAAGCGGCGTCGTTCGCGCATTCTTGTGCGGGTTGTTCATCCTCGTGCCCTGCGGTGCTTCGTGTCGCAACGACCACCTTCGGGCTCTCACGGGCGATGAACAACCTCCTCGGACTCCACAGCTAGGCAGCCAGCTCGGCGAGTTCATCGCCCGTGACAAGGTTCATCTGGTCGCCATGACCGGTTCATATTTCCGGGGCGATGCGGAGGCCGTGCTTGCGCCGCAGGACGAGTCGAAGTTCGTCACCGTCACCTACACCTACTATGAACAGCTCAATGGCTATGAGCATCTGAAGTCGCTCGATATCGGCTATTTCTTTTACACCGGCCGATATCTCGACGCGATCATGAAGGTGCTGGATCCGGCGCTTAAGACGATCGTGCATATCCCGAACGTCAACTCGCGCGAGAGCACTAAGGATAAGCACCGCGAAGTCGAAGAGATCATGCATGCGCTCGGCGATTGGAAGGGCGTGGATCCCCAGACCGGATTCCACCTCATCGGGCTGCCGGATGGTCGGACGATCAAGATCGCCGATCTGGTTGATGATGAGCCGGGCACACGCGACAAGGTCGCCGCTTCGCTGAAAGACCCCAAGCAGCGGGGCAACCGGGATCACGTCGATATCATCATCGCCCTTGGCATGGCCAAGGAAGGGTTTGACTGGATCTGGTGCGAACATGCGTTGACCGTCGGCTATCGGAGCAGCTTGACGGAAGTCATCCAGATCATCGGGCGGGCAACGCGGGACGCGCCGGGCAAAGAACGCGCCCGCTTCACCAATCTCATCGCAGAACCTGACGCGGCGGAGGCGTTGGTGGTAGACGCCATCAATGACACGCTCAAGGCCATCGCGGCGAGCCTCCTGATGGAGCAGGTGCTGGCACCACGTTTCGAATTCACGCCGAAAGACCATGGCGCGAAGGAAGGGTTCGTCTATGGCCCTGACGGCTACGTCGAAGGGAAGCCCAATGTTGGCTTCAATGAATCGACCGGACAGTTCCACTTCGAGTTGAACGGCCTGGTGACACCGGAAAGCCCGGAAGCGACGCGCATCTGCCGCGAGGATCTGAACGAAGTCATCACCGCCTTCGTGCAGGACAGGCAGGCGTTGGAACGCGGACTTTTCGACCGCGAGAACACCATACCGGAAGAACTGACCCAACTTCGCATGGGCAAGATCGTCCGCGACCGCTATCCGGAACTGAGCGAGACGGACCAGGAGGCAATCCGCCAGCACGCCATCGCGGCGCTGAACCTGACGCAACAGGCCAAGCAATTGGCAAGCGGGGGCGGCGTTGGCGATGGCGAGCCGTCGGCCAATACGGCCCTGATTGAGGGCGTTCGCAAAATCGCGCTCGATGTGCGCAACCTCGACATCGACATGATCGACCGTGTGAATCCGTTTGATGCCGCCTACGCGGTGCTGTCGAAAGCGATGGACGAGAAGATCCTGAAACAGGTTCAGGCCGTGATTCAGGCCAAGAGGGTCAATCTGACCTACGAAGAGGCTCGTGATCTTGCTGTCCGCGCGCTGGAATGGAAACGCGAGCGTGGCCGTGCTCCTGAGATTACGTCGCAGGATGCCTGGGAGAAACGTCTGGCGGAAGGGGTGGCGGCTCTTGCCCGCTACCGTGCGCAGGCCGCGAATGGCTGAGCTTTCTGACGACGAACTGCTGGCAGAGCTGGGTGTATCGATAGAACCCGTGAAGGCATCTGCACATACGCTTCGCGAAGAGCGCATCATCGCCGGGTTTGAGGACATTATGCGGTTCCGCGAGGAGCACGGGCGCACGCCGCAACACGGCGAAGGGCGTGACATATTCGAGCGGCTTTATGCGGTTCGCCTGGACCGGATTCGCAAACTGGAAGAGGCCCGAACGCTGCTCGCTCCACTGGACAAGTATGGCCTGCTGGCCGCGTCAGGCGGCCCCGGCGAACTTCCCGACGCGCTGGATGACGACGCGCTTCTGGAACAACTCGGCGCAACTGCCACGAAGGACGACGACATCACGGTCCTCAAGCATGTTGCGTCTCGTGACGAGCGCCGCGCCGCCGAAGAAATCGCCAACCGCGAACGCTGTGCGGATTTCAGCAGGTTCAATCCATTATTCGACCAAGTCCAGAGAGATCTGGAAACCGGCGTCCGTGCCACAAGGCAGTTCGTGAAGGATGCGGGCTTTCTGAAGGCGGATATCGAAGCCGGGCAGTTCTTCATTCTGGGCGGTCAGACCGCCTATGTTGCGGAGGTCGGCGAGACCTTCAAGGCTCCGAACGGTGAGACCGATGCCCGTTTGCGCGTCATCTATTCCAACGGGACGGAAAGCAACCTGCTGCTGCGGTCATTGCAGCGCGCCTTGTACAAGGACGAAGCGGGTCGCCGGATCACTGATCCGAGCGCGGGACCGTTGTTCGGTAACGACAGTGGCGATGATGATCTGGAGAGCGGGACCATCTACGTCCTCCGCAGCCGGTCGTCTCTGCCGGAGATCGCGTCTCATCGGGAGCTGATCCACAAAATCGGCGTCACAGGCGGCTCGATCGAGACTCGGATCGCGCAGGCTGCCCAGGACGCGACCTATCTGTTGGCCGATGTCGAAGTGGTGGCAAGCTACAAGCTCTTCAACATCAACCGGACGCGCCTGGAAAACATCTTCCACCGTTTGTTCGGCGGTGCGCGTCTAGATATCACGATAGCGGATCGGTTCGGCCATCCTGTGAAGCCGAAGGAATGGTTCTTGGTGCCACTGCACGTCATCGACGAAGCGGTCGAGCACATCAAGGACGGCTCGATAACGGGATATCTTTATGACCCATCGGCGGCGCGGTTGATCCGGGCGCAATAGTCAGCGAACGATGCGCGGTCCAGCGGCAAGACGCTGGCGGCATCCAAACGGCGGACGGTTGGCCGTGGGGTCTTGGGGAGCACGGAGGCTCCTCAAGCGCGATATAACGGCGGACGTTCCTCCATGGTCCAGTGCCGGTGGAGCGGGGAGGCTCCAGGTCCGGCGAGTGGGAGCCGTGAGGGGCGGCGATACGCCCTTCATGTCGATGGGGTGCCGGGGAGCGCGACAGCACCCTGGCGAGGGATGAACCGGAGATACGGTTCACAGGCGCGGCGAGGCTCGATGCCGATGGCGCGCCAAAGGCTGGAGGGATGCAACGGGAGGGGCAATTTACAGTACGACAGACCTAAATTAGGGCGCCTCAGATTTCTGCCGGAAGCAAATGTCGGTCTCGGTCAAAACCTGCCCGGCCAAGACAAAAGAGCGCCCTTGCTTGCCTGGTTCGCATCCGCCTCATGCCCGGCGCAGGACCGATCACCGCGCGATGTCCGTCGGATCGTTCGCAATGGAACTGCAACTTGACCGAACGCCCCATAGGCCAAATCCGGGGATGACGAGCGGCGGCGAACTGCCCCGGGTGGAGTTCTCAAACGGCCTCCAAGGCCTTGCGGCGCACCCCGTCGGACGATGTCCGGAAGAGCGGCGACGGCCGCGAACATGCGCGCGCATTTCGGCGTGAACTGACGCCCTGCCCTCGTCGATCGACAGTGTCCGGACGCGAAAAATCCGTTCGACAAATGGCTTGCCTTGACATGCAGGTATTTACCTGCATATTATCCTCACGATGAAGGTTGAGGACGATGGACGCTGACAAGGTCTTCAAGGCTCTGGGCGATCCGACCCGGAGGAGGCTCCTGGACCTTCTGCATGACAGGAACGGACAGACGCTCGGCCAGCTTTGCGAGAACCTGGACATGGCGCGCCAGTCCGTCACGCAGCACCTGGATCTGCTGGAGGCCGCAAACCTCGTGACCACGCTGAAGCGCGGCCGGGAGAAGCTTCATTTCATCAACCCCGTCCCCCTGCACGAGGTCTACGAGCGCTGGGTGCGCAAGTTCGAACGCCAGCGCCTCAGCCTGCTGCACGACCTCAAGAAAGAGCTCGAAGGAGAACAGAAATGACCGAGGCGACCACCAGCTTCGTCTATGTGACCTATATCGCCGCGACGCCGGAGAGGGTCTTCGAAGCGATCGCCCGGCCGGAGATCGCCGGCCGCTACTGGGGCCACGAAAACGTCTCCGACTGGGCTCCCGGCTCGCGCTGGGACCATGTCGCGGTCTCCGACCGGAGCGTCAAGATTTCCGGCCATGTGCTGGAAAACACGCCGCCGAAGCGGCTCGTCATCACCTGGGCGAGCCCGGCAAGCTTCCCCGACCCGAACAAGCACAGCCGCGTCACCTTCGACATCACCCCTTACGACGACGGCATGGTGCGCCTCACCGTCACCCATGACGAGCTGGAGGCCGGCAGCGCCATGGCGGCGGGTGTCAGCAAGGGCTGGCCGTGCGTGCTTTCCAGCCTGAAGTCCTTCCTCGAAACCGGCCGGCCGCTGAACGTCTTCGCAAAACCCATCGATGGCGCCGCGACGGCCGCGTGAACAGTCCATGTCCGAAAGGTCCGAGACGATGACCAGGCCCCTGACCGGCGGCTGCGCCTGCGGCGCCATCCGCTACGAGGCGACCAGCGAACCGGTCGCCCAGATCCATTGCCAGTGCCGCGAATGCCAGAAGCGCAGCGGCACCGGCCATTCCTCCTATCTCGCCTTCACCCCGCGCAGCAGCGTGCGCATCGAGGGCGAGGCGACGACCTGGCGGGTCGCCGGCGACAGCGGCAATGTGAAGATCCACGCCTTCTGTCCGACCTGCGGCTCGCCCGTCTATCTCGACTTCGAGGCCTCGCCCGACGTCATCGCGGTGCATCCCGGCAGCCTGGACGATCCCGGCCGGTTCCAGCCTAAAGCCGTGACCTATGCGCTCAGAGGCCATGCCTGGGACGTGATGGATCCGTCGCTGACGGTCTTCGAAACGATGCCGCCGGGCGGATGACCGCCGCGGCCGGCGCGCGTCGCCGTCACAGCGTGACGACGATCTTGCCGAACTGCTCGTTCGATTCCAGAAACCGGTGGGCCTCGACGATCGCGTCGAAACGGAAGGTCCTGGCGACCGTCGGACGGAACGCCCCCGCCACCAGTCCGTCGAGAATGAAGGCCTTGGCAGCGGCGAGGCGGGCGGGATCCCCGACGATTTCGTGCATGAGATAGCCGCGGAAGGTCAGGCTCTTCGCCAGCACATCGAACAGCGGGAACGGCGTCGGCTCGGGGCTGAGGCCGCCATATTCGATCAGGATGCCGCCGCGCGCCATGCTCGCGGCGAGCGGCCCGAACAGCGGACCGCCGACGGCGTCGAAGACGACGCGCACGCCGTCCGGTCCGGCAATGGCGTTCAGCCGGTCGGCAAGATCCTCTTCCGCCGCCGCCACCACATGCGGCGCGCCGGCCGCCAGCAGCGCCCCGCGCTTGGCCGACGTGCGGGTGACGGCGACCGCCGTCGCGCCGACGCGCCGGGCGATCTGCAGCGCGGCCAGCCCGACGCTGCTCGATGCGGCCGTCACCACGACGACGTCGCCACGGCCGAGCCGGGCCATGTCGATCAAAGCGCCATAGGCCGTGACATAGGCCATCCAGGTGGCCGCGGCGTGCTCAAAGCTCAGCGCGTCGGGATGATGGACGACGAGCTCCACGGGGAAGGTCGCAAGCTCGCCATAGGCCGGCCAGCGCTCCATCGAAACCGGCGGCACGACGCTGACGGCGTCGCCCGGGGCGAAGCCTGCCACCCCCGCGCCCAGCCGCTCGACGGTGCCGGCCGCCTCCAGGCCGAGGCCCGAGGGCAGGCGCGGCGTCTGGATGTAGCGGCCCTGGCGCATGAGGGCCTCGGCCCGGTTGAGACCCAGCGCCTTGACGCGGATCTGCACCTCGCCCGGTCCGGGGCGGGGCATTTCGACATGTTCGATGCGCAGCACGTCCGGGCCGCCATGACGATGAAAACGAACGACGCGTGTCACGGGCTCACTCCAAATCAGATAGGCGGAATGATCTATGTGCGTACCTTCGCCCTTTGATAAATCAGCGAATGCGACATTCAGTCGAAACCAGGAGTTTCGAAACATGGACCGGCTCGCCAGCATGGCCGTGTTCGTCCGGGCGGTGGATCTCGGCTCGTTCGCGGCGGCCGCGGCAGCGCTCGACCTGTCCGCGCCGATGGTCGGCAAGCATGTCCGCTTCCTCGAGGAGCGGCTCGGCGCGCGCCTGATCAACCGCACGACGCGCCGGCAGAGCCTGACCAATCTCGGGCAGGCCTACTATGAGCGCTGCCGCCTGGTGCTCGCCGAGGCCGAGGCCGCCGACGCCCTCGCCGACGACGAGCGGGGCGAGCCGCGCGGCACGCTGAAAGTGACCATGCCCGTCCTGTTCGGCCAGCTCTGCGCGGCGCCGGTCCTGATCGACCTCGCCCGCCGCCATCCGAGCCTCGCGCTCGAACTCTCCCTGAGCGATCCGATCACCGATCTTGCCGAAACGGGCTTCGACCTGGCGATCCGCACAGGTCCGCTGGAGGACCGGGCCGGCGTCGTCGGCCGGCTCGTCGCGCGCCAGCCGATGACCGTCTGCGCCGCGCCCGCCTATCTCGACCGCCACGGCCGGCCGGAACGGATCGAGGATCTCCGCGACCACCAGGCGATCCTCTATGGCCGGCCGGGCCGGCTACGGCCCTGGCTGTTCCCGGAGGATGGCGGCGCGCCGCGCGAAATCCTGCCGCCGAGCCGGCTGAAGCTCGACGATCTCGCTGCCGTCCGCGACGCCGCGGCCGCCGGCATGGGGCTCGCCTGGCTGCCGCGCTGGCTGATGCGCGAGCAGTTGCGGAACGGCGCGCTGGTGCCGCTCATGTCCGGGCGGCGCCCCTTTCTCTACGACAGCCACGTCCTCTGGCTCAAAACCCCGCGCCTGCCGCAGAAGGTGCGCCTCGCCGTCGACGCCCTGGCCGCGGCGCTGCCCGGGATGATGGGCGCGGCGAGTGGCGAGTAGGGCATGCGCGTCGCGCGGTCGCTGTTTGCTGGTCGCTATGGGCGCGCGCCTCACGTTGGACGCCGCATGCCCTACTCGCCACTCGCTACTCCCCCCGCCCTACCTGAATGGCGGCGAATATTGCAGGCCGCCGCGGTTCCACAGCTGGTTGGGGCCGCGCGGCAGGCCGATGCGGCTGCCGGAACCGAGATTGCGCTCGAAGCTCTCGCCGTAATTGCCGACATGCCGGACGATGCGCACCACCCAGTCGCGGGTCAGGCCCATGGTCTCGCCGAAACTGCCGTCGACGCCGAGCAGTCGGCGCACTTCCGGATTGGTGCTGGCGAGCTGCTCCTGCACATTGGCGCGGGTGATGCCGAGCTCCTCGGCCGCGAGCATGGCGAACAGGCTCCAGCGCACGATGTCGAACCATTGCTGGTCGCCCTTGCGCACCCAGGGGCCGAGCGGCTCCTTGGAGATGATCTCCGGCAGGATCACGTGGTCCTCCGGGTTCTGCATCAGGAAGCGGTTGGTGGCGAGCTGCGACATGTCCGTGGTGTAGGCGTCGCAGCGGCCGTTCTCATAGGCCTTGGCGACCTCGTCCAGGCTGCCGAAGGTGATCACCTTGTAGGTCAGGTTGTGGGTGCGGAAATAGTCCGCGAGATTGAGCTCGTTGGTCGTGCCCTGCGACACGCAGATGGTCGCGCCGTCGAGCTCGCGCACCGATTTGAGGCCGGCCGACTTGCGCACCAGGAAACCCTGGCCGTCGTAATAGTTGATGGCTGTGAAGGCGAGGCCCTGGCTGGTCTCGCGGCCGATCGACCAGGTGGTGGTGCGGGCGAGCACGTCGATATTGCCGCCCTGCAGCGAGATCAGGCGGTCCTTGGAGGCGAGCGGCAGATAGCGCGCCTTGTCGGGATCGTCGAAGATGGCCGCGGCCAGCGCCCGGCAGAAATCGGTGTCGAAGCCGCGCCAGACGCCCTTGTCGTCGGGCTGGGAAAAGCCGGGCACGCCCTGGCTCGCCCCGCACATGATGTAGCCGCGCTCGCGGATCTTCTGCAGGGTCACGCCCTGTCCGGTATTCTGCGCCAGCGCCGGCGCCGGGCCGATCAGGCCGGCCCCGAAGGTGCCGGCAAGGCCGAGGGCGGCGACGGCGGCGACCGCCGTCAGGCTCTTCGAAAAGCTCATGATGATCGGTTCCCGCTCTGGTGTGCGGCTTGAGCTGCCGCATCGAGCGGGTATTCAACCGAACTTGTTGTTCTTCGGGAAGCCCTTCGGCGGCAGCCGGCCGGCGTCGGCGCGATTGCCGAGCCAGTCGGACAGATCCTTCTCGGCGACCGTCCAGGTGCGGTCGGAGGAATCCTTCCAGGTCAGGCCCTCGGCGAGCGCGAAGGTCTTCACGTCGGCAAGGCCCCCGCCCTTGTATTTCTGCAGGCGCACGCCTTTGCCACGGGCCATTTCCGGCACCTGGCTGAGCGGGAAGACGATGAGCTTGCGGTTCTCGCCGACGACGGCGACGTGCTCGCCCTCGACCACCCGGACGGCCACGAGCTCGTCGGGCTGGTCGATGCCCATCACGCCCTTGCCCTTGCGGGTATTGGCGACGAGATCGTCCTCCGCGACCACGAAACCGCGGCCCTCGCGGGAGGCGAGCAGGACCTTCCGGCCGCCCTTGAAGGGCATGACGTCGGCAATGTCGTGCTCCTGCTCGAGATCGATCATCAGGCGGATCGGCTCGCCCGCGCCGCGGCCGCCCGGCAGCTTGGAGCCCTCGAGCGTGAACACCTTGCCGTTGGTGGCGAAGACCAGGAGCTTGGAGGTGGTCTCCGCGGGGAACGAGATCTTCAGCCGGTCGTCGGTCTTGAACGACAGCGAGGACAGGTCCTGGACATGGCCCTTGAGCGCCCGGATCCAGCCCTTCTCGGACACGACGACGGTGATCGGCTCGCGCTCCACCAGGGCTTCCGCGATGGCACCCTCGTCATGCTCGACAGCCTCGCCGAACGTGGTGCGGCGCCTGCCGAGCGGCGTATCCTTGCTGAACTGCTTCTTGACCCGCCCGATCTCCCAGGAAATCGTCTTCCACTGCAGCGCTTCCGAGCCGAGCAGCTTGACGATGCCGTCCTTCTCCTTGGTCAGTTCGTCATGCTCCTTGCGCAGCTCGATCTCCTCGAGCTTGGCCAGAGACCGCAGGCGCATGTTGAGGATCGCCTCGACCTGCACCTCGGTCAGGTCGAAACGGGCGACGAGGGCCTTTTTGGGCTCGTCCGCGGTGCGGATGATGCGGATCACCTCGTCGATGTTGAGATAGGCGATGATGAGGCCGGCAAGCACCTCCAGCCGCCGCTCGATCTCGGCCAGGCGATGGCGCGAGCGGCGCAGCAGGACGTCGCGGCGATGGTCGACCCAGGCCCGCAGCACGTCCTTCAGGCCGACCACGCGCGGGATCTTGCCGTCCATCAGCACGTTCATGTTGAGCGGGACGCGGCTCTCCAGCTCGGTGAGCCGGAACAGGCTCTCCATCATCAGCGCGCCGTCGACATTGCGCGAGCGCGGCTCGAAGACGAGGCGGATGTCCTCGGCGCTCTCGTCGCGGAAATCGGCGACCAGCGGCAGCTTCTTGTCGACGATCAGCTCGGCGATCTTTTCGATGAGGCGGCCCTTGGTGACGCCGTAGGGGATCTCGGTCACCACGATATGGTAGGTGCCGCGGCCGGTATCCTCCTGGTGCCAGCGGGCGCGCGTGCGGAAGCCGCCGCGCCCGGTCTCATAGGCTTCCGCGATGGACGCCCTGCCCTCGATGATGATGCCGCCGGTCGGAAAGTCAGGCCCCGGCACATGGGCAAGGAGGTCCTGCGTCGTGCATTTCGGATTGGCGATGAGATGCAGCGCCGCGTCGCAGATCTCGGCCGCATTGTGCGGCGGGATCGAGGTGGCCATGCCGACCGCGATGCCCTGGGAGCCGTTGGCGAGCAGGTTCGGGAAGGCGCCGGGAAGGACGACCGGCTCCTCGTCCTCCTCGTTGTAGGTCTTGCGGAAATCGACCGCGTCCTCGTTGATGCCTTCCAGCAGCAGCGCGGCGACCTCGGTCATGCGCGCTTCGGTGTAGCGGTAGGCGGCCGCGCCGTCGCCATCGATATTGCCGAAATTGCCCTGGCCGTCGACCAGCGGATAGCGCTGGGCGAAATCCTGGGCGAGGCGGACCAGCGCGTCGTAGACCGACTGGTCGCCGTGGGGGTGGAACTTGCCGATGACGTCGCCGACGATGCGCGCGCATTTCTTGAACGCCGTGCCAGGGTCCAGCTTCAGGAGCCGCATGGCGTGCAGGATGCGCCGGTGCACCGGTTTCAGGCCGTCGCGCGCATCCGGCAACGCCCGTCCCATGATCGTGGACAGCGCATAGGACAGATAGCGCTCTTCCAGCGCGTCGCGCAGATTGATGCTTTCCACGCCGTCATCACCGCCGCCGGGCGGCTGGACACGTTCGCCCATGGGTCTTGGCCTCGCGAATCGGGGGACGCTCAGATCCTCTGATTAGGCCGGCAAGGCAAGGGGAACAAGCGAGGAACCTTGTCCCGGACGGTGCCTGTGGACGCCCTGGGCGACAGTCCGGGCCGCATCGGGAGCCTGCAAGCCGCCGCCGATGTGATCCGGTGCGCGCACATGCCGCAACGTCAACCTCTTTTCGCCACAACTCCCCGGCCTAACTATGGAAGACTTGTTCCCTGCTTCCGGAGACCCCTAGTGAGCACCGATGCGCCGCAATCCGCTTCCCAGCCGGCCGGAACCCGCGGAGGCATTGCGCTCGACGACATCGTGCTCATTCCGCTGGCGGCAACCCTCGTCGCGTTGAAGCGCCTGGCGCGCGCCCTGATCATCCTCCTCGTCCGCCTCATCGACTTCCTGTTTCCGATCCTCCTGCAGGTGATGCGCTTTCCGCTGTTCACCCTCAGGATGATCGGCGACGGGCTGACGCGCCTGATGCAGGCGATCGTCGCCATCCTGCCGCTCGGCGGCGACAAGAAGCAGGCCTGGCGCGAGGCGCTCGCCCGCGGCTGGGCGTGGCTGCGGGCCAGGATCAGCTACAAGGCCTTCGAGGAGGCGGTGCATCACGCCTTCGAGGCGGGCATGGCCTGGGTGTTCAGGACCTGCAAGACCCTGAGCCCCAATACGGCCCTCCTCGTCATCGTCCTTGCTGTCCTGTGGATCCCCATCTCGTTCGGCGCCGCCACCGCCGTGCATGCGCTGCTGATCGCCAAGGCGGCCGTCCTGCCACCCTGGATGCAGATCTTTCACGGCGTTGCCACCATTCTCGCCAAGAGCAAGCTTCTGGTCCTGCCGGTCTATCCGGCCGCCTGGCCGCAGGCGCGCAAGCACCCCTTGGTGGAGGCCATCGCCGCGATCTGCCGGCGGATCGCGGCGCTGCCGATCGCCGCGAGGCTCGGCCTGCGCTATCGCCAGAGCGACGAGGCCGCGATCGCGGCGATCCACGCCACCCGCCGCGCCGGCCGGGCGACGGGCGCCACCCGCGCCCTCCATGCCCTGCGCGACGCCCTGTGGCGCCTCGTCGATGCCGCGGCCGGCGGCCTGCGTATCGCCGTGCGCTGGCTGGTGAAGCGCCTTGCCCGGCTGCCGGTGCTCGGGCCGGTGGTGGCGCGTTATGCCATCGAGTATCGCCGGACCCACGAACCCCATGCCGAGACGCTCAGCACGCGCACCCGCTCGTTCTTCCAGCGCTGGTCGGTGAAGTTCACCGCCGGCTATTACGAGGCGCGGGAGACGGCCGCCGGCACGCCCGGCCATGGCGGCGCCCACAGCGGCTGACGCCGGCATGTTCCCGCCGTCCCGGCGCCCGTAGCTCCTTCGCGTCAAAGGCGCTATCCGGACATGGCGGGCGCCGGCTAGACTTGCCGGCCCGACGCGACGCCGTTCCCGCCCCCCGGTTCGACGAGAGAGCTTTCGCCATGTTTCACCGCCTTGCCGCCGCCCTTCTCGCTCCCCTTCTCGTTGCCCTGTCCGTCGCGCTGCCGGCCAGTGAAGCGCCGGCCGCCGGCGAGCGGCCCGACCTGATCTTCCGCCGCTCCACCGTGTTCCGCCTGCTCTCGCCCAACGACAAGCTGGCGACCTATGGCATCGACGATCCTGATGTGGAGGGCGTCGCCTGCCACTTCACCGTGCCGGAAAAGGGCGGCTGGGCCGGCACGTTCGGCTTCGCCGAGCAATTGTCCGAGGTTTCGCTGTCGTGCCGGCAGATCGGCCCGATCCGCTTCCGCAACCGCACCGGCCAGGGCGACGTGGTCTTCTCCGAGGGGCGCTCGTTCTTCTTCAAGCGCGTGCAGATCGTGCGCGGCTGCGACGCGCGCCGCAACGTACTGGTCTACATGATCTATTCGGACAAGCTGATCGACGGCTCGCCGCAGAACTCCACCTCGTCGGTTCCGATCATGCCCTGGGGCGCCAATGCCGACATTCAGCGCTGCAGCGAGTGGATCCAATAGGTCGGTGCCGAGGCCCTGCCGCAACGCGCGGGCGACCAGCGCCGCTTCGAACGGGTGGCCTGCGGTCCGAAACCAAGCCGATCCGCCGCCATCCCGGGTGGGCGCCGCCCCAAAACGGCCGTTGAGGAGCGGAATGCATCATGTTATACTTCGGTATAACTAAAAAGGCAGTCCCATGTACACGACCAATCTGCGCAAGGTCGGCGGTTCGGTCATGCTCGCCGTGCCGCCTGCGCTGCTCGATGTTCTGCAACTGGCGGCCGGTGCCCAGGTCGACCTGACCGTCGACAATGGCCGCCTTGTGGTCGAGCCGAAAGCACGACCGCGCTACACGATGGCCGAACTGCTGGCCGCGTCCGACTATTCGCAGCCGCAGCCGATCGTGGAGCGCGAATGGGTCGACGCCCCCGCTGTCGGCCGCGAGCCGATATGAGACGCGGCGACATCTACATGGTCGATCTGGAGCCGACGCAAGGCAGGGAGCAACCCGGGCATCGTCCAGTCCTTGTGGTTTCGCCCGATGCGTTCAACCGTGCGACTGGGCTGCCCGTCATTCTGCCAATCACCAGCGGCGGCGACTTCGCCCGCCGGATCGGCTTTGCGGTGCCGCTTTCGGGCACCAGAACGACGGGGGTCGTGCGCTGCGATCAGCCCCGCGTGCTCGACCTGAACGCCCGCAACGGCCGCCGGGTCGAAACCCTGTCGCGGGACATCATGGATGAGGTCCTGGCGAAGGCTGTCACTCTTTTCGAGTGAGAGGCAGCGGCCCTCTCCATTTCCGCGCTCCGACGGCGATCGACGCGCTTGACGGCCGGCTCTTCATCTGCGCTATCTCACCGCCATGAACGGTTTCTCGGTCCCCTCGGGGATGATTTGCATTTCCGGGATTATTTGCGGCTGAGCGACAGCGCTGGCCGGCAGACGTTCTTTGCCTCACCCTCTTGAAGCCAAAGATCACGCCCGGCCAGCGGAGCGCTCGGCCTGTCGCTGTGCGAGGATGGCCATGACGATCAGGCTCTACAACACGCTGACCCGGTCGAAGGACACGTTCCGTCCGATCGATCCGGACAACGTGCGCATCTATGTCTGCGGCCCGACCGTCTATGACGATGCCCATATCGGCAATGCCCGGCCGGTGATCGTCTTCGATCTCCTGTTCCGGCTGCTGCGCGCGATCTATGGCGAGACCCACGTCACCTATGCGCGCAACATCACCGACCTCGACGACAAGATCAACAAGCGCGCCCACGAGCGCGGCATCACCATCCGCCAGCTGACGGAGGAGACCACCGCCCGGTTCCACCGGGCGATCGACGCGCTGGGCGCCTTGCGGCCGACCGTCGAGCCGCGCGCGACCGACCATATCGAGGAGATGAAGGCGCTGTGCGAGCGCCTCGTGGCCGCCGGCCACGCCTATGTCGCCGAGGGCCATGTGCTGTTCTCGGTGCCCTCGATGCCCGACTACGGCAAGCTGTCGAAGCGGCCGCTCGACGACATGATCGCCGGCGCGCGCGTCGACGTCGCCCCCTATAAGCGCTCGGAAATGGACTTCGTGCTCTGGAAGCCGTCGCGCGAGGCGCACGAGCCGGGCTGGCCGAGCCCCTGCGGCATTGCCGAGCCGGGCCGGCCGGGCTGGCACATCGAGTGCTCGGCGATGAGCTGGAAGCATCTCGGCGAGGTCTTCGACATCCATGGCGGCGGCATCGACCTCGTCTTCCCGCATCACGAGAACGAGGTGGCGCAGACGACCTGCGCCTTCGGCCATCAGGTCATGGCCAATGTCTGGATGCACAACGGCTTCCTGCAGGTGGAAGGCGACAAGATGTCGAAGAGCCTCGGCAATTTCGTCACCATCCAGGAACTGCTCGACGGCTGGCAGGGCAAGGCCTGGCCGGGCGAAGTGCTGCGCCTGACCATGCTCAAGGGCCATTACCGCCAGCCCATCGACTGGACGGTGAAGGCGATGGAGGAGAGCTGGAAGGCGCTGGAAGGCTGGTACCGGACTATCGACGGGATCATGCCGGGCCCGGTTCCCGCGCCGGTCCTCGAGGCTCTGTCCGACGATCTCAACACGGCCAAGGCGATCGCCGAGCTGCATGCGCTGGACAAGGCGGGAGATGCCCCCGGCCTTGCCGCGGCCCTCCGCCTGATGGGCTTCGATCCGGCACGCGCCGGAGAGCTCGCCGGCGCCACAGCGCTCGATGCCGTCGACACGGCAAAGGTCGAGACCCTGGTCGCCGCCCGCCTCGCCGCGCGCAAGGCCAGGGACTTTGCCTTGTCCGACCGGCTGCGCGACGAGCTCGCCGCGCTCGGCATTCAACTGAAGGACGGCAAGGACAAGGCGACGGGCGAGCCGATTACCACCTGGGAGGTGGCGCGCTGAGCGCGTCGCCTCCCGCCGGCGGCCGGCCCCAGAACCGTTCCGCCGGCCGTGCGAACCGGCCCCCCGATTCCCTGCCCTCAAGCGATCCGGCACGCGGCCCGTGAGCCCGACCGGACGCCCTCCGCGAGACCGCCCGATGAGCGAACGCCTCTATCTTTTCGACACCACCCTACGCGACGGCGCCCAGACCACCGGCGTCGACTTCACCCTGGACGACAAGCTGAAGATCGCCGCCCTGCTCGACGCCCTCGGCGTCGACTATATCGAGGGCGGCTATCCCGGCGCCAATCCGACCGATACCGCGCTGTTCTCGGAAAAGCGTAATGTCAAAGCCGGCTTCACCGCCTTCGGCATGACCAAGCGCGCCGGCCGCTCGGTCGCCAACGATCCAGGCGTCGCGGCGCTGCTCGACGCGCGCGCCGATGCCATCTGCTTCGTTGCCAAGGCCTGGGACTACCATGTCCATGTCGCGCTCGGCTCGACGCTCGAGGACAATCTCGACGGCATCCGGGAATCGGTCGCGGCGGCCAAGGCGCGCGGCTTCGAGGTCATGCTCGACTGCGAGCATTTCTTCGACGGCTACAAGGCCAATCCCGACTATGCCCTGGCCTGCGCCCGCGCGGCCTACGAGACCGGCGCGCGCTGGGTGGTGCTGTGCGACACCAATGGCGGCACCCTGCCGGAGGAGGTCTACGACATCGTCACGGCGGTGACCCGGCATGTGCCGGGCGACCATCTCGGCATTCACGCCCATAACGACACCGAACAGGCGGTGGCGAACTCGCTCGCCGCCGTGCGGGCCGGCTGCCGCCAGATCCAGGGCACGATGAACGGGCTCGGCGAGCGCTGCGGCAATGCCAATCTCGCCTCGATCATCCCGACCCTCATGCTGAAGAAGGCCTATGCGGAGCGCTTCGAGACCGGCGTCAGCCCGGCGGCGCTGGCTGAACTGACGACGCTCTCGCGCAAGCTGGACGAGCTGCTCAACCGCTCGCCCAACCGGCATGCGCCCTATGTCGGCGCCTCCGCCTTCGCCACCAAGGCGGGCATCCACGCCTCCGCCGTGCTGAAAGAGCCGGAAACCTACGAGCACGTGCCGCCGGCCAGCGTCGGCAATCGCCGCCACGTGCTGGTCTCCGAGCAGGCCGGCAAGTCCAACGTGCTGGCCGAGCTCGAACGCGTCGGCCTGACCGTCGAGAAGGACGACCCGCGTGTGGTACGTATCCTGGAGGCGATCAAGGAGCAGGAAAGCCTCGGCTATACCTATGAGGGCGCGGACGCTTCGTTCTTCCTGCTCGCGAAGCGCATGCTGGGCGAAGTGCCCGTCTTCTTCGAGGTCGAGCGCTTCAAGGTGAATGTCGAGCGGCGCTGGAACGCTCTCGGCGACCTCGTCTCCTTCTCCGAAGCCACCGTGAAGGTGAAGGTCGGCGACGAGGAACTGATCTCGGCGGCCGAGGGCAACGGCCCGATCAACGCGCTCGACGCGGCGCTGCGCAAGGATCTCGGCAAGTACCAGCGCTTCATCGCGGATCTCGAGCTCGTCGACTTCCGCGTCCGCATCCTCAACGGCGGCACCGGCGCCATCACCCGCGTGCTTATTGAAAGCAAGGACGGCCAGGGCGACACCTGGACCACGGTCGGCGTCTCCGCCAACATCATCGACGCGAGCTTCCAGGCGCTGACCGACAGCATTACCTACAAGCTGATGAAGGACGGCGTCGACGTCTGAGCGCCCAGCCCGGGCGTCACCGCGGCCGTCCACCCCTCCGACCAATGGACGAGGCCGGCCGCTTGCCTCCGGCGACCGGTTTCCGGCACATAGGCGCTTCACCGACCTGACAGTCGAACGCGACGGCGGGCTTCCAGACCGCCGCCCGGCCGCAGGCGCCCTTCCCGCGAGGAGTGAGATTAATTGCAGGCCATTTCCATGCTCGACCAGGCGCTCCTGCGCCTCGATGAAGCCGCAGCCCATGTCGCTCTCGATCCCGACGTGCTGGAAAAGCTGAAATATCCGCGCGAGACGACCAAGGTCCGCCTCATGATCCGCATGGACGACGGTTCGCGCAAATCGTTCATGGCCTGGCGCTGCCGCTATGACGACACGCGCGGGCCCACCAAGGGCGGCATCCGTTTCCATCCGGAATCGACCGCCGAGGAGGTCGAGACCCTCGCCTTCTGGATGACCTTCAAATGCGCGGTGATGAACCTGCCCTATGGCGGCGGCAAGGGCGCGGTGCGCGTCGATTCGCATGCGCTGTCGAAAGCCGAGCTGGAGCGCCTGTCGCGCGCCTATATCCAGGCCTTCGCCAAGATCATCGGCCCGGATCGCGATATTCCGGCGCCCGACGTCTATACCAATTCGATGATCATGGGCTGGATGGCCGATGAATATGCCTCGATCGTCGGCGAGTCCGCCCCAGCCGTGATCACCGGCAAGCCGATCTCGCTCGGCGGCTCGCTCGGCCGCGACGATGCCACCGCCCGCGGCGGCTACTATCTCGTCCGGCGCCTCGCCGATCAGCTCGGCCTGAAACCAGGCGCGCGCGTCGCCGTCCAGGGCTTCGGCAATGCCGGCCAGCATATTGCGCGCCTGCTGGCGGCCGACGGCTACAGGATCGTCGCGGCGAGCGACTCCAGGGGCGCGATCCAGCGCGCGGACGGCCTCGACGTCGAGGCCCTGCTCGCGGCCAAGAGCCGGGGCAGCCTCGTCGAACTCGCCGGCACGAACGGAATCACCCCCCTCGCCGCCGACGACCTCATTGCGGTCGACTGCGACATTCTGGTCCCGGCGGCGCTCGAAGACATGATCCACGCGCGCAATGCCGACCGGGTGAAGGCGCGCGTCGTGCTCGAGCTTGCCAACGGGCCGATCACGCCGGAAGCCGATGCGATCCTGGAGCAGAAGAAGGTCGTGGTCCTGCCCGACATTCTCGCCAATGCCGGCGGCGTCACCGTCTCCTATTTCGAATGGGTGCAGAACCGGCAGGGCTTCTACTGGCCGGTCGAGGAGGTGCACGAGCGCCTCAAGTCCATGATGGAACGCGAGGGCGCGGCGGTCTGGGCCATTGCCCGGGATCGCGGCATTTCGCTGCGCAGCGCGGCCTATGTCCATGCGCTCTCGCGGCTCGCCAACGCCATCCAGGCGCACGGGACCCAGCAGTTCTTCACGAGCTGAGCACAGGCATCTCCCGCCGGTCCGGCCGGCGGGAGGGGCCGGGGCCGGCGGCCTTTCGAAGCGGGCCTGCGACGCGTTGCGCGCCGGTGGCGCCAAGGGCAGTCAGAAATCGTTCCGCCGCAATGTCCGGTACCGGCCGCCGCCGGACCCCAAGGACCTGATCGCCTCGGCAATATCCTCCGCGGCCTGCTGTCGGATCGCCGCCACCCGGCCTTGAACCGATGGTCCCTGCAGCTGGCGGACATTCGGCGCGCGCGCTGCCGCGCCGCCGCCAAGCGCGCCCAACTGGGCCAGAAGCGGCATCATCTCGCTCTGCTTCATGCCGGAAAACGCAATCTGCTCGAACAGGTCGCGGATGTCGGGACCCGGATCGCCGGTGATGACGGGATTGACGATGTCCTGCCGGGTGATCATGCCCTCGCGAAAATCGCGGTCGACCTTCGCCTTCTCCAGCTTCTTGAGGATGCACATCTTCACCAGGGAATCGTACAGTCCTCCCACCGACAGCGAATGGCCGTCGACATAGGCAAAGGCCAGCAGCTCGCTCAGGCGCACGTCGACCGGCCGCCCGAGGTAGTCACGGAAATCGCGAACGTGCAGTTCGATCGTATAGTTGCCGTCTTCCGGCCGGTTCCGGAAGCTTAACGTCTGCCCCTCGATTGCATATTCGATCCGCACCGCCTTCGCCATCTTGGTGCCGCCGGTCTCGAGCGGCTGCGGAAATTCGACGAGCGCATTGTCGACCGTCACCGCGGTCGCCTTGGGATCGAGCACGACCTCGCGGTAGCCCGACGCGGTATGGATGCCCAGCACGAACTGGCAGCGCAGCGCCGGCAGCATGGACGTGACGACCCGGTATTCGAAGGGGATGACCAGGCGCGAAATGGTGTACGGAAAGGTCCCCATTTTGACGTCGCAGGGGATCCTGGTCGTCCATTCGCCGATCTCCACGCTCACCAGTTGCCGGGTGCCTTCGCCGCCCTCGAGCCGGATCGAACGATGCCCGCGGCGCCCGGTCATGTTGACGGTGGCATTACCGCTCAACGTGAACCTGTCCAGCTTGATCTCGCTGCGCTCGAAGGTGACGGCAAGCTGGCCCGTCGCCGCAGACCCGGCATTCATCGCGGAGAGATTCTCGGCCAGCGCGGACTTCACGAGACCATTGGCGATGCCGTCGGCCGCGAGCGTCGCCACCGCATTGGCAATGCCGAGCGCGGCGACAGCATAGATCTTGCCTACCACCCAGGCGGCGACCCAGCAGTACCAGGGAATGCTGACATCGACGTCCGGTTCGTCGTTCCTGGCCGACGGCACCAACTGGTTGTCGCGTATGTCGAAGGTGAGATAGGCGCGGACCGAGCCGGAGGCCTTGTAGCAGAAGCCGGTCGTGTAGAAGTCCAGGTCGAGGATCACCTGGCCCTCGCCCAGCGCGTCGGCCACCCGCGTCAGCCGCAGTCCGTCCTGCACCTCGAATTCGTTCGCCCCGGCGCAGATGGAGGGCAACCGGTCCCAACGCCCGTCGAGATAGGCCTGATCACGCTGGATGCGTATCCCGCCGATCGTAACGGACGATGGCATCAGCCCTTCCATCAGGCTCTGGCAGAAGCAGAAACGGCGGAACGCCTGCGGCGACAGCGTCACCGCTATCGTCTGGTCGATGGGCAGGGCGAGCCTGGACTTCGTCCGCGGGCGCCCCTTGCCGACATTGCCGGCAAACAGAAATCCAGCCAGCACCATGGCCTGTTCGGCACGATCGGCTCCGCCGAAGGGAAACACCTCCAGCCCCGCATAGGCCGTGCGCGGCATGATGCTGCCGTCGACGCCGGGCGTTACGGGTATGCCGAGGTCGAGCCTGAACTCGCCGACGAGCATTGCGAGTCCGCGAAGGGCCGCATCGGCGGTATCCTCGAAGCGGACGGCGTCCATGCCGGTGCCGGCAAGCGCGTTGCGGATCGCGCCTTTCGCCACGTCGCTGAAGGCGACGTCCGCGCTTTCGGGGCGCGCGCGCAGAACAAGGACGGCGGTGCCTCCGCCCACCTCGATGCGGTGATCGAAAGTCGCCCGCACCGTACCGTCGAGCGGCGAGACGCGGATCCCCTCTGTCGAGACGTCGGAATCGGCGAACCGGATCTCGACGGCGATCGGCTGGTTCGTCCGCAGATCGACATCCAATGCCGTGACGATGATCTGCAGGCTGAAGGTCTGGCCATTGTCCGCATGGACCATCGTGTGCATGAACGGGGTGACGACCCGGCCGCGACCGGGAATGTCGAGATTGGCTTCGAGCATATCCGCCACCAGACCGGCGCGGATTTCGGTGACCAGGTCGTAGCCGGCGAGCTCGGTCATGACATCGCCCCCCTGGCCGGCAGCCGGAACAGCCCTTCGATGTTGATCCGCACGCTCTGGCGCGGCGCAGCGGCGAGCGCCTTGTAGACATCCTCGGCCACGCCGTCGGGGAGTTCGGGATGCAACTTGCGCACCGCAACTTCCACCGCAGGCGCCAGAACGACGCCGACATCCTTCAAAAGCCGCATCGGGTCGAGCAAGAAGAGATTACCGCCATTCGGCATAGCGGCGATGCGCCTGACGATCTCGGCCTCGCATTTTCGCAGATCGTCGAGTGATTTCACGCCGATGGGGTCGGCCGGGAGCTTTCTCATCGCGAGTCCTTGCTTCACGGAGGCTTGGAGTAGAAATCGCACCGCTTCCGGATGAACCACCCTTTCCGCGCCGCTCACCAGGGTCGACGCGAACAAAAACACTTCAGAATTTCAGTATTTTCTCGGAAAAAACGCAAACGAGACCGGACGGGGCAGCTGAATGCCCAGATAACGTCCACGCTCGCGCGGACGATACTGGCAAATGCCAGTGGCCGGCATCGACCGAAATCGGGAAGACAGAAGGCCCCGATCCCTGCGCGCGACATGAGCGACACCAGGTCCGGCCACGCGCCGCGCCCGCCTTGCCGATCCG
Organism: bacterium YEK0313; assembly: GCA_000751295.2. Lineage (NCBI taxonomy): Bacteria > bacterium YEK0313. Next base: position 2,585,535 of record CCMO02000001.1, on the reverse strand, counting down.
AAGATCCGGGCACAGCCGAAGGCGCCGGCAGCCGATGAACGGCGGTGCGGACCGCGGCGGTTCCGCGATCAGCGGATCCAGACGATCTTGTAGATCACGCCGGCGAAGTCGACGTGAACCTCGACGAGGTCGCCCTGCCGATTGAGGGCGATGACCTCGAAATGTTCGGGACGCCGCTCGGCGGCGGCCCGGGTCCGGTAGCCTTCGCGTTCGACGATGCGCGCCAGCTCGGCCGGATCGAAGCGCGGCTGCGGGGGGACATCGTCGTCGTCGTAATCCTCGAGCTCGATCTCCTCCAGCCGGCCGAACCGATCGAGCGAAGCGCTCCAGGCCTGCCCTCGGGCATCCCGCGCAGGGATCTCGGTATGCTTGTTGCGGCGGACCGGCGCCCCCGCGGGACTGAGGCCGATCGCCTCCAGCGTCGAGCGGATCGTCGCGGCATCCGCCGGGCGGGCCAGTGCGTCGAGCAGCCGGTCGACCCGCGCGGCGCCGGCCGGACCTTCGGCGGCGGGGGGCTCGGGCGCGGCGCCCTCGGCGACGGGCGCGACGCGCCGCGCCTCGATGGTCCGGCCGCGCAGCCTGCCCTCGATCAAAAGGATCTGGCCGACCGCGACGGCGGACGGCTTGTCGGTCGTCTCGGCCAGTTCGACGAGAATCCGCCCGGTTGCGTCCTCGACCAGCAGCCGATCGCCGAAAATCTCGGCCACGCGGCCCCTCACCTGCACCTCGTTGCTCAGCGCCTGCTCGATCGTCACCTGGGCGAGGCGCGTTTGCGCCGGCGCCGAACCGGCCAGGCCGGAGCCGACCGCCAGGAGAGATACGAGAGCCCACGCGGCGGACGGCAGGCGAAGGACCGGCGGATGGAAGCGACGGGCGAACGGAGGCATCCTGACCTCGCTGACGATACTGGCCTTGCCGATACCGGCACGGCCTTGCCCAACCTTTGCTGACGCATGCGGTTCAAGCTGGGTTAAGCTCACCGGGCCTAACCGGATCCATCGGGGCGACGGAGCGGATTGGAGATGAGGCTGCTGCTCGTCGAAGACGATGCAACGCTTGCGGACGAGGTGGCAAGGCGCCTGCGCGCGGACCGCTATGCCGTCGACGTCAGCCGCAACGGCGAGGATGCGCTGCACCAGGCGCGCGAAGGTCCCTATGCGGCGGTGATCCTGGATCTCGGCCTGCCAATTCTCGACGGCGTGACGATCCTGTCCCGGCTGCGCGCCTCGGGCGCCAAGGTGCCGGTGCTCGTGCTCACCGCGCGCGACCGGCTGGCCGACAAGGCCGCGGCCTTCCGCGCCGGCGCGGACGACTACCTGACCAAGCCGTTCCGGATCGAGGAACTGCTCCTGCGTCTCGACGCCCTGATCCGGCGGGCGGGCGGCCATGCCTCACCGCATGTGGCCATTGGCGACGTCTCGATCGACACGCTGACCGGCGGCGTCGAGCGGGAAGGCCTGTCGGTCCGGCTGACGGCGCTGGAGACGCGGATCCTGCTCTATCTCGCCCATCGGCTGCGGCAGACCATCTCGCGTGCCGAACTGACCGAGCACGTCTATGACCACGACCACGACCGCGACTTCAATTCGCTGGAGGTCATCATCTCGAGGCTGCGGAAAAAGCTCGGCGACGACCTCATCCAGACGGTCCGCGGCGCGGGATACCGCATGAACGGAACACCGCCGCCGTGATGCGCTCGATCGAGGTGCGGGTCGCAGGCCTCGTCGCCCTCGGCACGCTCGCCGCGCTCATCGTCTTCGCCTGGGTCCTCGGCACGCTCGCCGAAGGCTATGCCCGGCGCGAGCTGGAGGCGCGGCTCGAACGGATTGCCGGCGATCTCGCCACCTCGCTCGTCGTCAACGCGGACGGCACGCTCGAAATCCTCAGGCCGGTGGACGAGATCGCCTTCGACCGCGCGCGCTCCGGCTGGTACTGGATCGTCCGGCGCGGTAATGCGGTCATCGGGCAGTCCCGGTCGACCGCCGGCCGGAACACTGTCGCCCTCGCCGGCGGACGGGACGGACCGGCGACCGGCCCATTCGGCGAGCAGGTCGTGACACGGCAGCGCGCCCTTGCCGGCACCGCCGATGCGCGGCTCTTCGTCGCCGCCCCGCTGGATAGCATCCGCGCGGAAGTCGCGGCGACGCGCTGGCTGGTCTTCGAGATTGCCGGGGCGCTCGGGGCCATCCTGGTGCTGGGCACGAGCCTGCTCATCCACCGCGCGCTGAAGCCCCTGCGGTCGCTGGTGGGCGCCATCGAGGATCTCGGCAGGGGCCGGCGCGCCCAGGTGCCCGCCACGGGCATCGCCAACCTGGATTCGGTCGGCGGCGCCGTGAACCGCCTGCATGCCGCGCTGGTGCAGGCCGCGGAGCGCGGACGCGAAGACGCCCAGAACCTCGCCCATGCGATCAGGACCCCGTTGTCGGTCATCGCCCTGCGCTCCGCGGCCGGCGGAACGACGCCCGACCGGGAGGTCGCCGCCGCGGCGGACCTGATCCGGCGGCAGGTCGACCGGCGGCTGGCGCGCGCAGGCGCCGGCGGCCGGCTCGCCTTCGGACAACGGGCGACGGCCCTGCGGCCGGTGCTCGACGACGCGGTACTGGTCGCCAGCCGCGTCCACGGCCGGCGGTCCATCGCCGTGACGCTGGACGCTCCGGGCGGACTGACGGTGAACGCAACCCGCGACGACCTCGACGAGATCTTCGGCGGCCTCGTCGACAACGCGTTCAGGCATGCCCGCGAAGGCGTGACGATCCGCGTCGAGGAGGGCGCAGGCCTGATCCATGTGGCGATCTGCGACGACGGCCCCGGCATTCCCGAGGATATGCTGCGGGGGTTGCCGCAGCGCGGACGCCGACTGGACGAACTGTCGCTCGGAACCGGCCTCGGGCTCGCCATTGCGCGCGACATCGCCGCCGACATCGGCGGCGGCCTCACCCTGTCGAACCGCGCGCCGCCGGAGACCGGTCTGCGGGTCGAGGTGAGCCTGCCGGCGGCCTGAACGGCGCCTGAACCGCCGTCAACAGCAAGGGTTCGGGAGCCTTGGGCGATCCTGCCGGCGTTCACTCAACCGGAGAATATGCAATGATCCCGTCGAAACCGTCCCTTGCGGCCATGGTCGCCACGCTCGCCGCCGGCCTGCTGGCCGCCCCGGCCGCGCCAGCCCAGATCCTCGGGCCACCGTCCGCACAGGTGCAGCAGCCCGTCGCCGGCACGCGGTCGACCGAGCCGCTGCAGGCGCTGCGGGCGCTCGGCCTGACGCCGATCGCGCCGCTCACCCGCGACGAGGACCATCTGGAGACGGAAGCGCGTGCCGCCGACGGCCGCCGGCTTTCGGTGTCCTTCGACCTCGCGGGCCGGCTCTGGGAAATCGAGGATGCCGATCACGATGCGGATCGGGTGGCCGAATGGCGCGACCTGGAACCGGCCGCGGTGGAACGCGTCATCTCGGCGGCGGGCTTCACGTTCCGGCGCATCGTCGAGGAAAAGCCCCGCCATGTCGTCGCGCGGGCAACGACGCGCGAGGGCGACGAGGTGGTGCTGCATGTCGACCGCAACGGCTACATCTACAAGCAGGCCTGGCTGCGGTCCTGACACCCTTGCCCGGCGCGCCCCCGTGGCGCGCCGGCAATCACACACCGGCATGGCGTTTCGAGATGACGGAGAGCGCCGGCTATTCCATGCGGTAGCACGCGACGGAGCCGCGCGCCTCCAGCCATTGGGTCAGCCAGCCGTCACGATCATGACGACACAGGAACCGGCCCGGCCCGGCCGCCGCGATCAACAGGCCCGCGAGGACAACGACGATCAGCGCGCCCCACAGGATCGTCCTCATCGCGGGGCTCCCGCGGGCCTACATCTTGCCGATCAACACCGGCTCGTGCTCTTCGGCGAGCGCCTCGTCGGGCAGGTCGGCGACCGCCGCCTGCAGGGCCGGTACGATCTCGCGAGCGTGCTGGACGAGGGTATATTTCACCGCCAGCTCCGGGCGGATGAAGCCCTCTTCGCGCATATGGGTAAGCAGCACCTTCAGGGGATCCCAGAAGCCGTCGATATTGGCGATCACCACCGGCTTGCGATGCCGGCCGAGCTGCGCCCAGGTGAGCTGCTCGACGAGTTCCTCGAGCGTGCCGATGCCGCCCGGCAGGGCGACGAAACTGTCGGCCTTGTGGAACATCATCATCTTGCGGACATGCATGTCGGGAACCGTGATCAGCTCCTGGACGCCGTCCATCGCCATTTCCTTGCGCTTCAGGAATTCGGGAATGATGCCCGTCACCTGGCCGCCGTTCTGCAGCACCGCGCCGGCCAGCGCGCCCATCAGGCCCGTGCCGCCGCCGCCATAGACGAGGCGGATGCCGGCCGCGGCCATGGCCGCCCCCAGTTCCTTGGCGGCCTTGAGGTGGACCGCGGCATGGCCGTTGCCCGAGCCGCAATAGACGCAAATGGAACGGATGGTGGCCATGGCGGGTCCCCGGGCGTGAATCTCGCCTGCACCATAGCCGGCCTCTCGGCTTCGGTCAGCCTGCCAAATCGGCCTTTGTTGCGCCGCAGCGAAGGCCGGCGAAGGCGATGGCGCGGCTGACATGCGCCCCGGCCGCTGCAAAGGCCCGCGCTCATGCTTATATCGGTTCCAGAAAAGACGCCGTAAGTGTCGTGATCCCGAAGCGCTTCGCCCCGAAAACCGGGCTCCGTCTGTGTTTCGGATGAGGGATACGAGCGCCCAAGGACCAGAGACCCCGCTTGTCGACATCCGCTCCCAGCCCGGCGCGCCCGCCCGACCGCCCCCGCGTTTCCGCCGATGGCGGCGCGCTGTCGCGCACCATCGTGCATCTGTGGCCGTTCATCTGGCCGCAGGAGCGGGCCGACCTGAAGCTGCGCGTCGTCTGGGCCATGGCGATGCTGGTGGTCGCGAAGATCGTGACCATGGTCGTGCCCTTCACGTTCAAATGGGCGACCGACGCCCTCACCGCCCCCCGGGTTCAGGACGCCTCCTGGTGGCTGTGGCTGATGGCGCCGGCCGTGGTCCTCACGCTCGCCTATGGCCTGGCCCGCATCGTCATGGCGCTGATCACGCAGATGCGCGACGGCCTGTTCGCCAAGGTCTCGATGCATGCCGTGCGCCGGCTGGCGCTGATCACCTTCGAGCACATGCACAAGCTGTCGCTGCGCTTTCATCTGGAGCGCAAGACCGGCGGCCTGACGCGGGTGCTGGAGCGCGGCCGCAACGGCATCGAGACCATCGTGCGCATGCTGATGCTGCAGCTCGCGCCGACGGTCATCGAGCTCGCCATGATCATCGGCGTGCTCCTGTGGATGTTCGACTGGCGTTACGTGCTGGTCATTCTCGTCACGGTGGCGCTGTACCTCTGGTTCACCTATGCGGCGACCGAGTGGCGCATCAGCATCCGCCGCGACATGAACGACAGCGACAACAATGCCAACGTCAAGGCGATCGACTCGCTGCTGAACTACGAGACGGTGAAATATTTCGGCGCGGAAGCGCGCGAAAAGGCCCGCTACGACGTCTCCATGGCGAAATACGAGGCCGCCTCGACCAAGGCCTATACCTCGCTCGCCGTGCTCAATGCCGGCCAGGCCGTCATCTTCACCCTGGGCATGACCGCGACCATGGTCATGTGCGCGATCGACATCGCCGCCGGCCGCAATACGGTCGGCGATTTCGTCATGGTCAACGCCATGATGATCCAGCTCTACCAGCCGCTGAACTTCATGGGCATGGTCTATCGCGAGATCAAGCAGGCGGTGACCGACATCGAGGCCATGTTCCATATCCTGGAGCGCAGCCCGGAAATCCAGGACCGGCCCGCAGCCCCGGCGCTGACGGTCAAGGGCGGCGCCATCCGGTTCGACAATGTCTCCTTCGCCTACGATCCGGCACGGCCGATCCTCAACGGGGTCAGCTTCGAGGTCGAGGCTGGCCAGACGGTCGCCATCGTCGGCCCCTCGGGGGCCGGCAAATCGACCATTTCCCGGCTGCTGTTCCGCTTCTACGAGATATCGGGCGGACGCATCACCATCGACGGCCAGGACATCCGGGAGGTCACCCAAGGCTCGCTGCGCCAGGCCATCGGCATGGTGCCGCAGGATACCGTCCTGTTCAACGACACGATCCGCTACAACATCCGCTATGGCCGCTGGGACGCCACCGATGCGGAGGTGGAGACGGCGGCGAAGCTCGCCCAGATCCACGATTTCATCCTCCGCAGCCCCGACGGCTACGAGACCGAGGTCGGCGAGCGCGGCCTGAAGCTGTCCGGCGGCGAGAAGCAGCGCGTGGCGATCGCCAGAACCATCCTGAAATCACCGCCGATTCTCGTCCTTGACGAAGCGACCTCCGCTCTCGACAGCCATACCGAACGCGAGATCCAGGGCGCCCTCGACAAGGTGGCCGAGGGCCGCACCGCCATCGTCATCGCGCACAGGCTCTCCACCATCGTCGGCGCAGACCAGATCATCGTGCTCGACGGCGGACGGGTGGCTGAACGCGGCACCCATGCGGAACTGCTTGCGCGCGGCGGCCTCTATGCGGGATTGTGGAACCGCCAGCGCGAGGCGGCGGAGGCCCAGGAAAAGATGGCGGGGCTCGATCGCGGCACGCCGGCGCGCGCCCAGGAACCGAGCTTGCAACCCGCCGCCTCACAATCGCAAGAATCCATCCGTGAACTGCTGAACGAAACATCAGGCAAGACGCCGCAGGAAGCTGCGGAATGAAACCCATGGTCGAGGCACGCGAAAGGCCCCTGTCACTGTCCTATCGGCGGCCCGCCGATACGATCGAACGCGCCGCTCTGGAGCGCGCGCTCGATCAGCTGCGCCTGCAGCCGCAGGCCGATCTCGCCGAGGTCGGCTCGGGCGTCGGCCTCGGCCTCGTCTCGCTGATCTTCATCGGCCCGCTGGTGCTGCTTGCGGCCTGGGGGCTGCAGTTCCTCACCGGCCTCAGCTTCGGAACCGACCGGACCTGGCTGATCGCGGCGCTGCTGTGGATCGCCGCCTGGGGCGGCACGGGCCTTGTCCGCGTCTTCGCCAAACGCGCCCGCATGAACGCCGCGCGCCGGGCGCTCGCCGCCGACATCGCCTCCGAGGAGGTGATCGAGGAGAGCTGGCGCTTCGTCGAGGCGATCGGCTACCAGGAGGCGGAGCAGCTGCCGCTGCTCTATATCCTGCATGCCGACAATGGCGGCGCCGTCGCCTTCGAGGAAACCAAGCTGATCGGCCGCGAGCGGGTGCCCGGGGAGGCGGTCTTCTCGGCCGCGCCTTCCGACGCGGTGCTGGTGCGCGGCGCCAAATCCGGCCTTCTGGTCAGCGAGAACTATTCCGGCCCCACCCTGCCGATCCTCGAAATCCACCCGCTGAGCCTGCCGCGCGACGAGCGGCCGGCCCACGGCACGCCGCTGAAGCGGCCGTGGGGCGCGATCGGCCCCTGGCTCACCGGCCGCAGCCGCCATTAGGCGCCGCGCGACCGGGATCCCGTCCGTTCCGCGTGGATTCGCGTTCAATCGAGCTGGGCGCCGGAGGCCGCCACCACCTCGCGCCACTTGTCGATCTCCGCACGCATCACCTCGGTGAGGCGCTCCGGCCTGGTGTCCGGGTCGCGGATGATGCCCTGCTCGCGCAGGACCGCAGCCAGGGCGGGATCGGCCATGGAGTCGACGAAGGCCCGGTTGAGCTGGTCGATCACCGCGCGCGGCGTGTTCCTGGGCGCGACGATGCCGAAGAAGACGCTGACGTCGAACTGCGAAAGCCCCTGTTCGTGCAGCGTCGGCACCTGCGGCAGCGCATCGGAGCGCGCCAGCGTGGTCACGCCGATGGCGTTGATGGTGCCGGCCTGGATGTGCGGGGCGGCGGTCAGCACGTCGGTGAAGGTCATGTGCACGTGCCCGGCGACCAGGTCGTTGAGCGCGGGTCCCGTGCCCCGATAGGGCACGTGCTTGATCTCGGTGCCGACCCGGCCGTTGAACAGCACGCCCGCCAGATGCGAGGACGCGCCATTGCCCGACGAGGCGAAGAACAGCCGGCCCGGCCGCTCACGGGCATAGGCGACGAGCTCGGAGAGGCTGCGCGCCGGCACTTTGGGATGGACCGCGAGCACGTTGGGCAGCGCCCCGACCATCACCACCGGCTCGAAACTGTCGATGGGGTGATAGGCAAGGTTGCGGTAGAGGCTGACATTGATGGCGAGCGGGCCCGACGTGCCGAACAGGATGGTGGTGCCGTCAGGCGCGGCACGCGCCACCTCGACGGCGCCGAGATTGCCGCCCGCCCCCGGCTTGTTCTCCACCACCACGCTGCGGCCGAGCCGCTGCTGCAGGCCGTTGGCAAGATGCCGGGCCTGCGCGTCGGTCGGTCCGCGGCGGCGAAGGGCACCACGAGCCGGATCACCCTGCCGTCATCAGCGGCCGCGGGCGCCGCGCCGGCAAGGACGGCGAGACACAGGGCCGGCGCGAACAGCGCCGCAAGCAGTTTCATGAAAAATCCTCCTCCGGTCATGTCCGGGTTCGTCCCGGCTCTTGATCCATGACGGCCGGCCAGGCCGGATGTTCAGGCGCCCCGCCCCGGGCGCTGCGTGTTCATTTCCGCCGAGCCTGCTTCGCGCAGCCTCGGTGCCTCGCTGCGGCCACGCGGCCACTCCCTCAGGGTCGGCCGCCCGGCAGCAGACTGAGCGCCAGGCCTTCGTCGACGGGCCTCTGGGTGACGAGCGCCGCGATGGCGGCGGTCCCGCCATCCGGCGCAGGACCGAGCGGGTCCTGCGGCATCAGGCGGTGGACGAGCACCAGATGGGCGAGCGCCAGGCGGCGCATGTCGGTGCCGATGCGCGCGGCCTCGTGCGCCATCACGATGGCGGAGGCGATGTGATAGAGGCCGCTCGCCATGCGCCGCGTCTCGATCTCGCGGGCGCGGTCGTTGGCGACCGTCTCGGCGAAGCCCGCGGCGTGCTCCAAGGCCTGGCCGAGCGCGGCTCTCGAGGCTGCGGGGATGCCCGGCGTGTCGAGAAGGCCGGCAAGATGCGCCTTCAACGGGCCGAGCGTGCCTTCCCGGCGGATGGAACGGGTCACGTCGAGCGCCACGATGTTGCTGGTGCCCTCCCAGATCGAGCCGAGATGGGCATCGCGCAGCACCCGCGCATCCGACCATTCCTCGATATAGCCGCTGCCGCCGCGCACCTCCATGCCGTCGCCGGCCACCTTGCGGGCATCGCGGCAGGTACGGAACTTGAGCAGCGGGGTCAGGATGCGCATGAGCTTCGCCGCCTCGCCGTCGCCCGCATCGGCGCGCTTCAGGCACTCGGCCGTGTGCAGCGCCATGGAGCGGCCCTGCTCGGCGGGCACGATCAGCTTGACGAGTTGGCGGCGCATCAGCGGCAGGTCGACGAGATGGCGGCTGAAGGCCTGCCGGTGCCGGGCGATGAACAGCGCCTCGTGGGAGGAACGCAGCATCAGGCCGGCGGCGCGCACGGCATTGGACAGGCGCGACATGTTGATCATGTCGGTCATCTGCTTGAAGCCGGCGCCCTCCTCGCCGACCAGATAGGCTTGCGCCCCCTCCAGGACGATCTCGCCGCTCGCCATGGAGCGGGTGCCCAGCTTGTCCTTCAGCCTGACGATCCGGTAGCTGTTGCGGCTGCCATCGGCGAGAACGCGCGGCAGCAAGAACAGCGACAGGCCGCGCGTGCCGGCCTCCGCGCCCTCGGGCCGGGCCAGCACCATGGCAAGGTCCGCACCGGCATTGGAGCAGAACCATTTGTCGCCGGTGAGCCGCCACGTGCCGTCGGGCGCCCGCGCCGCGCGGGTGGTGATGGCGCCGACATCCGAGCCGGCATCCTGCTCGGTCATGAACATCGCGCCCTGGAACAGGTCCTCGAAGTCCTGCGAGACCAGCCGCTCGCGGAACTGCGCCACCAGCGCGGGAGCGCCGAACCGGGTAAGCGTGCGCGTCAGCGAGTCGGTCATGCTCAAGGGACAGCAGAGGCCGAACTCGGCCTGCACGAAGAGCATGGTCAGGCCGTATTTCACGACCGGCGGCAGCGGCTCGGGCCAGTCGAAGACGCCGGCGCGGTGCGACATGGCGGCGAGCCCGAACGTGCCGAAGGCATAGTGCTCGAGCTGCACATAGCTCGGATGCTTGTCGACCATCTGGATGTCGGCGCCGGCGCGCGTCCGGCTCCTCAGCTTCGGCGGATTGGCGTCGGCGGCAAGCGCCAGTTGCTCCAGCTCGGCGCGGACCAGCGCGCCGAGGCGAATGAAATGCGGCTCCACCGCCGCGACCAGCGCCGGCTCGGCGTAGATGCGCAGCAGGCGGCCGAAGTCGGGATCGCCGAGATAGGCATTGGTGCCGGTGCTGTCGGGGATGTTGCGGTGGATGAGAGCTGTCTCGGCGATCATCGGCTCCTCCCGGGTCCGGGGCGAGCGTTATCGCGGCCGGTGCGCCGGTTCCAATATTGAATTAGCATCCGGCAATAGCGAGAAGGCTATCAATCGGCCGATTGCGAACCTCCGGGAGAATCCACCATGGCGCCGACCTTCCGGCAGCTGCGCTACTTCACCGTGCTGGCCGAGGAGCTGCATTTCGGCCGCGCGGCGCGACGGCTGAACATCTCGCAGCCGCCGCTCTCGACCGGCGTGCGGCAGCTCGAGGAGGATCTCGGCGTCAAGCTCTTGGAGCGCAGCAGCCGGCGAGTCGCCCTTACCCGGGCCGGCGAAGCCTTTGCCGCGCGCGCGGTCATGCTGCTCGGCCAGCTCGCCGAGGCGGAGACGCTGACCCGCAGGATCGCGACGAGCCCGGGCGGCGTGGTGCGCGTCGGCCTGGTGCCGTCGATGATCTATCGCGGCCTGCCTGGCATGCTGCACGACTTCGCCGAGCGTCATGCCGGCTTCACCGTGGAGATCCGCGAAATGAACTCGGCGGCGCAGATCGCCGCGGTGTTCGAGAGCAAGATCGATATCGGTTTCATCCACGGCCTGCCCCTGCCCGAAGGCATGGAATCGCTGCTGATCATGGACGAGCCCTTCGTCTGCTGCCTGCCGGCCTCGCATCCGCTGGCCCGCTCGCGGCGGGTACCGCTGGCCTCCCTCGCCCTCGAGCCCTTGATCATCTTCTCCCGGCCGCTCGCGCCGCACTATCACGACCATATCGTCTCGCTGCTGCGCGGCGCCGGCTTCGAGCCGCGCATCGTCCATGAGGTCGGGCACTGGCTGACCGTGGTGGCGCTGGTCGCGCACGAGCTGGGCGTGGCGCTGGTGCCGCGCTCGCTGTCCCATGCCGGCATCGCCGGCACGGTGTTCCTGCCGCTCGACCACCCGACCGCCCTGCACGAGGCCCGCGCCATCTGGTCGCCGGCCGAGGCCAATGCGGGCCGCGACCGGCTGATCGATTGCGTGCGCGAGGTGGTGGCCCGCATGCGCCCGCCGCACCGTGACGAGCCCGCGAGACCCGCCTCGTCCGGGCCGCGACGGACGCGCCCGGCGCGGTGAAACTGGCCGGCGGCCGCGGGGGGCGCGCTGACAGGCGCGTCTTGGCCATGACTTCCCTTGCGGCCGAGGCCATGCCACGGTGCCGGGCTCGCCCGCGAAACGGGACCACTCAAGAGGGATCATTCATGGCCTGGGCTATCCTCGGCGTCATCGCTCTTCTCGTCGTCTACGCCATCTTCACCTATAACGGGCTCGTCGGCATGCGGCAGCGGGTCAATCAGGCCTTTGCCGACATCGACGTCCAGCTCAAGCAGCGTCACGACCTGATCCCGAACCTGGTCGAGACCGTGAAGGGCTATGCCGGCCACGAGCGCGAGACGCTGGAAGCCGTGGTGCAGGCGCGCAACGCCGCCCAGGCCGCCCAGGGCCCGGCGGCCCAGGCCGCTGCCGAACAGCAGCTGAGCGGGGCGGTCGGCCGGCTGCTGGCGCTCGCCGAGGCCTATCCGGATCTCAAGGCCAGCGCCAATTTCCAGCAATTGCAGACCGACCTGACCGATGTCGAGAACAAGCTCGCCGCCGCACGCCGCTTCTTCAACAATGCGGTGAGCGAGTTCAACGCCGCGATCCAGGCCTTCCCGGCCGTGCTGTTCGCGAGCCAGATGGGCTTCACGCCCCGCGAGTTCTTCGATGTCGGAGCCGAGGCGCGGACCAGCATGGACGCGGCCCCGCCGACCGTGAAGTTCTGAGCAGCGCGGAACCAGGGCCATGCCGGGCCAGGCTTTCGGCCTCTACAGCCACATCCGCAACAACAAGGTGCGCTCGGCCTTCCTGCTGGCCGGGCTGTTCCTGCTCGCCTATGTCATGACCTTCGGGCTGATCCTGGTGTTCCACGGTCTCAACGGCCTGCCCTATGGCGCCAACCTGAAATGGGAGACCTTCCGGACCTTTCTCGGCGCCATGCCCTTCGTCACGGCCGGCACGCTGATCTGGGTGTTCCTCGGCTACCGCTTCAACGTGGCGCTGATCGGCGTCATGACCGGCGCCCAGGGCATCGCCCGTACGGATCACCCCAAGCTCTACAAGATGCTGGAGAATCTCTGCATCTCCAGAGGCATGACCGTGCCGAAGCTCGCAATCGTCGAAAGCGATGCGCTCAACGCCTTCGCCAGCGGCGTCAACGACAAGCAGTTCACGATCACCGTGACGACCGGGCTCCTCGCCAATCTCAACGACGCCGAGATCGAGGCCGTGCTGGCGCACGAGCTGACCCATATCCGCAACGGCGATGTCCGCCTGATGATCATCGCCGTGGTGATCGCCGGCGTCCTGTCGCTGATCGGCGAAGTCGTGTTCCGCATGTTCGCGAGCGGCGGCGTGCGAACGTCCTCGTCGAACAACGACGACCGGCGCGGCAACATGGTCGCGGTGCTGATCGGCATCGCCCTGATCGTCGTCTCCTGGTTCCTGGCGATCCTGGTGCGGCTGTCGCTGTCGCGCTCGCGCGAATATCTCGCCGATGCCGGCGCCGTCGAACTGACCAAGAACCCCGACGCGATGATCTCGGCCCTCCTGAAGATTTCCGGGCGGGCCGACATCCAAGGCGTCCCGTCGGGGGTCATGGACATGTGTTTCGAGAACGATCCCGACGATTTCAGCGACCTGTTCTCGACCCATCCCTCCATCACCAAGCGCGTCCAGGCGCTGGTCGACATGGCCGGCGGACGGCTGCCGCAGGCCATGCCGCCGCACCCGCCCGCCGTCCGCGACCGGCAGGACCTGCCGAGCGTCGTCGAGCAGCGCGGCCCCTGGGGGGCGCGACCGCCGGCGGGTGGTCAGTCGCCGGGATAGGCCTGGTGGCAGCAGGCGCAGAGCTTGTTGCCGTCGGGATCGCGGATATAGGCGCCATAATAGTGGGGATGGTAATGTGGGCGCAGGCCCGGCGGCCCCTCGTCGCGGCCGCCATGGGCGAGCGCCGCCCGGTAGAAGGCATCGACCGCCGCGCGGTCGGGCGCCAGGAAACCCGGCATGGCGCCATTGCCGGCCCGTGCCGGATTTTCGTCGAAGGGTTTCAGGATCCAGTATTGGGGCCGCGTGCCGTCCTTCGCGGCATAGCCGGACGAGGCGGGAAAGTTCCAGCGCCTGACATAGCCGAGCGTACCGAGCACGGCGTCATAGAAGGCCCGCGCCCGCTCGATATCATTGGTGCCGGCTGTGACATGGCTGAACATGGATAGTCTCCCGCCCTCCGCCGGCACGCCGTGACGGGCGAAGGCGCACGAACCGGCCGGACTTCCGGCCGCCGTCCGCCCGCCGCCACCCGGCCGTCGCAGCAGGGCTCGAACAGAACGATGGCCCGAGCTTAAGCTGATTCCGTCGCGCCTCTACGGCCTGCCGGCGCCGGCGCCGCGGAAGGCGAAGCCGATCGGCTGGCGCGAGAAGCGGTCGCGCAGCCACGAGGCCGCCGGCCCGGCCTTGCGCTGCTTGTGCCAGACGAGCTCGAGCGCCACCGGCCAGTCGCTGTTGTCGAAGGCGAGCGCCGGCATGACGATGTCGGGACGGGTCGAGGAGGCGGCGATGACGTGGTCCGACACGAAGGCCCAGCCGATGCCATGCTTGACCAGTTCCAGGATGACCCAGGGGCTTTCGACCCACCAGACCTCCGCGGCGACGCGCAGGCGCATCTTCTCCTGGCTGTCGGAACGGGTTGCCAGCATGATCTGGCGGTGGCGCTTCAGCTCCTCCCACGCGACCGGCTGGCGGGCGAGCGGATGGCCGGGCGCGCAGACGAGCTGCAGCGGCACCCAGCCGATGGTGTGGAAGCCGAGCGCGGGCGGCAGCACCTCCTGCCGCCACATGATGCCGAGATCGGCGGAGCCGTCGAGCACCATGCGGCTGACATCCTCCATCAGCGGGAACAGGATCTCCAGCTCGACGGATGGAAAGGCAGCCGCAAAGGCGGCCATCAGCTCGCCGATCCGACTTTCCGGATAGAGCTCGTCGACGGCCAGCACGAGCCGGTCCTCGACCCCCTCCTCGAGGCTGGCGGCAACGCCGATGAAATGCTCGCGCCGCTCCAGCACGACCCGGGCCTCGGCCAGCAGCCGCGTTCCGGCCGCGGTCGGAACCGGGTAGCGGCCGGCGCGGCTGAACAGCTTCACGCCGAGGTCGACCTCCAGATTGGCGACATGGGTGCTGACGGCCGACTGGACCCGGCCGAGGCGACGCGCCGCAGCCGAGAAGGAGCCGGTTTCCGCTGCTGCGACAAAGGCTTCGAGTTGCTCCAGGGATATCGCCATCTATCTCTCAATCAGATGGTACCTAACTTGAGATTAGCACAAATAGCGATAGAAGGCGCGCACGTTTCTTTTTCATGCAGAGCTTGTTTCATCATGCGCACATCGTCCGACCGCATCCGCCACACCATCCTGTTCGAACTCGTCAGCCTCGCCATCGTGCTGCCGGCCGGCAGTTGGCTGTTCGGCATCCGCCTGGAGCAGATGGGCGTCATCGGCATCGGCAGCTCGATCGTCGCGACCGCCTGGAACTATCTCTACAATCTCGGTTTCGACCATCTGATGCAGTGGCGCACCGGCAGCGTGGCCAAGAGCCTGCCCGTGCGCGTCGCTCACGCCATCCTGTTCGAGGCAGGCCTGCTGATCGTGCTGCTGCCGGCGATCGCCTGGTATCTCGGCATCAGCCTGATCGACGCCTTCATCATGGATATCGCCATTGCCGGCTTCTACGTGGTCTATGCCTTCGTGTTCAACCTGGCCTACGACCGCATCTTCCCGCTGCCGGAAACCCGCGGCGCGCTCGCCGGCGCAACCGCCTGACCGAGACGCGAAAAGGGCGGCCCGACAGTGCGGGCCGCCCCTGCTTCTCTCACCGGACGCTGTCAGCGGGGGGCTCAGCCGAAGGTGAAGGCATAGGCGCGAATGCCCGGCCCGGAAAACTCGATCTCGAACGTGCGCTCGCGCACCGGGCCGGACTGCCGGACGAGCTGATAGAGGCGACCGTCGGTGACAACGCCGTGGCCCGCTTCGTCGACATCCGCGCCATGATGTTCGCCCGGCGCCGCACCGTCGACGGTGACGCGGAAGCGTACGGGCCGGCCGGCCGCGCCGGGCACCAGAACGAGGTGGAGGTCGCGGGCGCGGAAACGGTAGCGGATGCTGCCGCCATCCGTATTCAGGCTTGCGAATTCCGAACCGATCGTCCAGCCGCCGGCCAGACTCCACGTGTTCAGCGGCAAGGGCCGATGGTGGGCATATGTCGCCGGCGCGTCCCGGGCCACCGCGCCGGAGGCCGCGAAACGTTCGGCCTTGTCGTAGCCGAGATAGGTTTCGGGCGAGCGGAGACTGGCCCAGTCGGCCTCCCTCTCGACTCCCTCGCCTGTCACCGGCCCGGCGGCACCGACGGCCTCCGGGCGTCCGGCCTCCGACAGCAGGCGCCGGATCACCCGTTCGGTCTGTTCATAGTCGCCCTCGCCCAGCATCTGGTGGCGCATGCGGCCATCGCTGCCGACGAGATAAAGACCCGGCCAGCCGGCATTGCGGAACGCACGCCAGATCTGGAACTCGTTGTCGAGAAGGACGGGGTAGCGGACGCCGAGCGCGGTCGCGGCGCTGCCGACATTGCCGGCATCCTTCTCGAAGGCGAATTCCGGTGTGTGGACACCGATGACGATCAGCCCGTCGTCGCGATATTTCTCCGCCCAGGCCTTCACATGCGGCAGGGCGCGCAGGCAGTTGATGCAGGAATAGGTCCAGAAATTGACCAGCACGACCTTGCCGCGCAGGTCGCTCTCGCCGAGCGGGGCGGCATTGATCCAGGCCGTCTGACCGAGCAGCGCGGCGAGCGGGCCGGTGAGCCGCTCGGGCGTCGCGGGCGCGGCCATGGCCGCGCCGGCTTCCCGCATCGTATCGAGCGTCCTTGCGAGCGCGTTCTCCAGCCCGAAGGCATAGCGGGCGGACAGGGGCTGCAGCAGCCTTGCATCGAGACCGAGGCCGATGAGTGCGACCGCGACGACCACCGCTGCGCCGACGAGCCGGCGGCCACCGTCGAGCCAGGACCAGGACGGCCGCAGGACGCCGGCCAGCCTCCTGCCGGCGAGGAGCGCGATTGCGAGTGCCGCCGCCGCGCCGAGGCCGTAGGTGAACAGCAGGGCCGCCGTCTCAAGGCCGGGCCCGGCGAGCGCCGCCCCCGACAGGATCAGGCCGAGCACGGGACCGGCGCAGGGCGCCCACAGGAGCCCGGCCGCGACGCCGAGGCCCGCAGATGCGAGCACCGTCGGCCGCCTGCCGGCTGCCCAGGCGCTCAGGCGGCCGCCCGCCACTACCAGCGGGGCGGACAGCCGCGCCGAAACGGCAGGAAACACCAGGGCAAGGCCGAAGGCAGCCATCAGGACGAGTGCAGCCGCCCTGCCGTACCGGTTCGCCGCGACGGCCCAGCCGCCGGCGAAGGCGCCGAGGCTGGCGATGGCCGCGAAAGCAAGGGCAAGGCCGAGAAGCATCGGCAGGCCGCCGCGGACAAATGGCAGGCCGGAGCGCGCGAGGATGACCGGCACGATCGGCAGGATGCAGGGCGTGACGACGGTCAACGCACCGGCGAGGAAAGCCAGGACGAAGAGGCTCATGGGCGCTCTCCCCTTCGAAGAAACGGTTTGTCGGGAGGGGCGGCGCCGGCGCGCCTTCCGCGCCGGCGGCGCGATCTCAGACCAGTTGCAGCTCGACCTCGATATTGCCGCGCGTCGCCTTGGAATAGGGGCAGATCTCATGCGCGGCATCGACGATCGCGCGGGCCACGGCCCGATCGAGGCCAGGCAAACTGACGAAGAGCCGCGCGCGCAGGAAGAAGGCGCCATCGGCGCTGGCGAGATCGACCTCGGCATCGATCGCCGTCTCCGCCGGCAGCGCGACCTTCACCTCAGCGGCCGCACGGCCCATCGCCCCGATGAAGCAGGCGGACCAGCCGGCCGCGAAGAGCTGTTCCGGATTGGTGCCGCTGCCCGACGAGCCGGGCCTCGACAGCTTGATGTCGAGGCGGCCGTCGGATGAGCGCGCGACGCCGTCGCGCCCGCCGGTCGTATGGGTCTTCCCGGTGTATAGGGTGGTCGCCACCATGGTTTGGATCCTCATAATAAATCGTATCCGCTTAAATCGGATGCGATTTAGCTACTTGACCTCACCCCCGACAGTCAACGCCTTTCCGATTTAATCAGATGCGATCTATATAAAGGAATCGTGATTGGGCAACGATGCGAGGGACAGAAGTGACCGAACCGCCCCGGCCGCTACCGAAACTGGCCGACTTCCTGTGCTTCGCGGTCTATTCCGCGAACCTCGCCTATGGCCGCGCCTACAAGCCGATCCTCGCCGAGCTCGGGGTCACCTATACCCAGTGGATCGCCATCGTCGCGCTGTGGGAGGAGGACGACCAGACGGTCAAGGCTCTCGGCGAGAAGCTGTTCCTGGAATCGAACACGCTGACGCCGATCCTCAAGAAACTCGAGGAGCTCGGCTATCTCGTGCGCCGGCGCGATCCGACCGACGAGCGCCAGGTCATCGTCAGCCTGACGGAAGCTGGCCGGCACCTGCGCGAAGCCGGCGGCCAGAAGACCCTGGTCGCGGCGACCGGCCTCAGCCCCGAGGAGTTCGCAGCGCTCCAGAAGACCATCGTCAAGGTCCGCGACAACCTGATCAGGTACGCCGCGGACTGACCGCCGTGCCGATCCTAATGGCCGCGGTGGCGCATGGCCGCGACCGCCTCCGGCGTGACGTCGGGTGTCCTGCCGCCCCAGCGCGCGCGCATCCAGTTGGCGAGATCGGCCACGGCCCGGTCGTCCAGCTTGTCGGCGAAGCCGGGCATGGGCTGCATGCGCTCGAGCCCGGGGAAGCTCTGGGCGGGAATGCCGTTGAGCGTCGTGTGCAGGAAGTTGCGGGCATTGACGAGCCGCAGCGAGGCATTGGTCGCCATCGGCACGGCGACGTGGGGAATGCCCTCGCCCGCGGAACCATGGCAGCCGGCGCAGAGATTGAGATAGGTGGCGCGCCCGGCGCTCGCGACCGCCTGCGGCACCTCGACGGGTGCCGGCGACGGTGGCGGTGTTGCCGTGTCGGGCACGGTGTCGAGATCGAACAGATAGGCCGACATCGCATTCAGGTCGTCGTCGCTCATATATTGGGTGGAGAAATGCACCACCTCGAACATCTGGTTGGTCATCGAGCCCTGGGCCGACAGCCCGGTCTTCATGAAGCGGGCGAGCGAGACCGGATCGAAGCCCATGGCGATGAGGCCGGGCTTGGTGATGCCGGGCGCCTCGATCCCCTCGATCACCGCGCCGCGCAGATAGGCCGAAGGCTCCATGCCCTGCATGAGGTTGCGCGGCGTATGGCATTCGCCGCAATGGCCGAGCGCATCGACCACGTAGCGGCCGCGGTTCCACAGCGCCGACCGGCCGGCGACTGCAATATCGGTCTTGGCCGACAGGTTGACGAGGTTCCAGAAGGTCAGCGACTGCCTGATGTTGAAGGGAAAACCGAGCGCGTTCGGCCGGTTCGGCACGGCCATCGGCTCGCGTGTCATCAGATAGGCGTAGACGGCATCGACGTCCGCTTCGGTCATCAGGCGATAGGAGGCATAGGGCATCGCCGGATAGAGATGCACGCCGCCTCGGCCGACGCCGTCGCGGACGGCGCGGTGGAACTCCGCGCGGGTCCAGTTGCCGATGCCCATCTCCCGGTGCGGCGAGATGTTGGTGGCGTAGATGGTGCCGAAAGGCGTCTCGAACGGCAGGCCGCCTGCCCAGGGCGCGCCGTCCTTGGCGGTATGGCAGGCGTAGCAGTCGGCCGCGGTGGCGATATAGGCGCCACGCGCGGCAAGGCGCTTCATCTCGTCGGGACTCAGCGGCTGATCGACGGCGCGGGTCACGACGCTGCGCTCGAACAATCCGAAAAAGACGCTGCCCGCGGCAGCGCCGCCCAGCACCACGAGGACGGCCAGGGCCTTGAGGATCCCGCGCATGGTCATGATGCTCGCCCCGTCAGCCCCGGACCAGTCCAGGTGTCTTCAACACCACGTCGTGCACCGCCTCGTAATAGCGGACATATCCGGTACATCGGCAGATATGGCCATCGAGCGCCTCGGTGATGGTGCGCTCGAGATCGGCGCGCCGCACCGGATTGCGCCTCAGCCGGTCGAGAAGCACGGTCGCCCCGACGACGAAACCGGGCGTGCAGTAGCCGCACTGGAACGAGAAATGCTCGATGAAGGCCTGCTGCACCGGCGTCAGCTCGAGCGCACCGGCCGCGCCGCGCCGCGCAAGCCCCTCGACGGTGCGCACCTTGCGGCCCTCGAACCAGTGGGCGCCGGTGATGCAGGTGCGCATCTCCTCCAGCACGCCGTCGTCGCGCTCGACGATGACGGTGCAGGCATGGCAGATGCCCTGCCCACAGCCCATGCGGGCGCCGGTCAGGTTCAGATATTCATGCAGGAAATCCTGCATCATCAGATCCTCGGGCACGCTGACCGGCCCGACCTTCTCGCCGTTGACGGTGAGCGACAGGGGCTTCTCGGCAAGGGTCATGACAGTGCGCCCCTGATCTTGGCTGCGGTGATCGGCAGTTCGTAGAAGCGCTTGCCGATGGCATGCGCGACGGCATTGGCGATCGCCGGCACGACGGCGATCATCACCACTTCCGCCATGCCCTTCGGCGGATCGGTGTCGGAGAGCGGCGGCAGCACCTCCGCCGTCTGGGTCCAGACAGCGACATCGGCCGCGCGCGGCAGCTCGTAGCGGTTCCAGTTCCAGGTGCCGTCGCCCGGCCCGTCCTCGTAGAGCGGCAGATATTCGGTCAGGGCGTGGCCGATGCCCATGGCAAGGCCGCCCTGGATCTGGCCCGACACCAGTTCCGGCACCACCTGCCGGCCGCATTCGAGATAGGAATGGTGCGACAGGAGCGTGATCTTGCCGGTGCCGGTATCGACCGCCACCTCGGCCAGCGTCGCCATCGGCGCATAATAGGTGACGCCGGCATTGTTGCGCTGGGTCGGCGGATAATGGACCGCCGCGCGCTCGACGAAATGCCAGCCCCCGGTCGTCATCAGCGCCTTGCGTTCGGCCGGCGCGCCCTCGCCGTAGCGCAGGGCCAGCGCATCGAGCGGCAGGCGCATGCGGCTCTCGCCGGGAAGATCGAACTCGGCCTCGGTCCATTGCCAGCGGTTGAAGGTGTGCACGGTGACGCCTGTGACGAGGCCGAGGCGATGGGCCTCGGCGGCCACCTGCTCGAGGCTCAGCGGCGGCAGGCCGCCGGCCTGCACCAGCCCGCGGGCGAGCCGCAGGTCCTCGCGGCGGACATTGTAGGGCGCGATAGCGCCGCCACCGATGCCGCGGCTCCACAACGACTTGGCCGCCGGCCAGACCATCTGGTCGAGCAGCAGCCGCGCCGCCTCGCGGGTGGCGTGGCCGAGATAATAGGCGCTGTTGGTGGCGCTCATCGGCGAGGTGAAGCGCGGCGTCCAGCGTGGATTGCGGCTCAGCCGGTCCTCTTCCTCCTGCGAGGTCGTATAGGGCTGGTCGGCCGTTTCCAGCGGCATCTGCGGCCAGCGGGTGATGCCGTATTCGGTCTCGTCGGGAACCCGGCCGAGGATCTCGCCGACCATGATCGCCTGGGAGGTGGTGACGCCCGGCCCCATTTCATGCGCGACATGGCGGAACGACAGCCGTCCCTTCGGATCGATCTCGAGCGAAGCGACCGCCGCCTCCGCGCCGGTGCCATAGTCCTTCTGGACATGGGCGTAGCCGACGCCGTAGCGCTTGCCCGGATTGGCCGCCTCATAGGCCTTCTTCCTGTCGTGGCGGCCGGCCCAGAGCGGATGGGCGCGGGCGCGCTCGAGGATCTCCTCGTTGCGCAGCGCGCCGCCCGGGATCGCCCCCTGGGTGTTCTTCATGCCCGACTTGAAGACGTTGCGCAGGCGCAGCTCGATGGCATCGATGCCGAGCTCGGCCGCCACCTCGTCGATCATCATCTCGGTGGCCGACATCGACTGCAGCGTGCCGTAGCCGCGCGTCGAGCCGGCCTCGACGCCGCGCGAGGCGAGCGCGATGGCCGAGACATCGCTTTTCGGCAGATAGTAGATCGATTGTGCCGCGGTGGCGCCGACGAATGTCACCGAGAAGGAGAAGTTCGGCCGGCCGCCGCCGTCGCTGCGATAGCGGCCGATCAGGGTCTCGAAACGGCCGGTCCTGCGGTCGACGACCAGCGTCTTGTCCATCCAGAAGGCATGGCGCTTCAGCCCCATCTGGAACTGCTCGAAGCGGTCGTTGGCGAGCCGCACCGGCCGGCCGTCGCCATAGAGCCCGGCAACCACGCAGAAGAAGGGGAAGATGCAGTGGTCCTTGGTGCCGTAGCCGACCGTATAGCCGGCCTTGAGATCGACTTCCTTCAGAGGAAAGCGCGAATGCTTGACGATCTCGGCCGAAACCTCCGCCACCTCCTGCGGCGACTGCGTCGCCATCATCAGGTGCAGCGTGCCGCTCGCCTGGTCGTACCAGACATTGCCGTTGTCGGCCTCCATGGCCGAGGCATCGATCGACTGGGAGAAGTAGTTGCGCTTGAATACCAGCTTGTCCGGGCCGGCGCCGGCCGCGCCCGCGGCGATCTCGCTCGCCGCGGCCATGCCGCGGGCCATGGCGTCGCCCTCGCCCGCGGCCGGCCAGACCGGCTCGTCGCCGTTGAACTTGGCGAAGATGACGGTGTCCTTCAGTGGCGAAAAGCGGTCTTCGGCCTGCGGGCTGTCACCTTCGATGCGGACATAGCGCGAGGCGCCGTAATGCGGCGGCGGGTTGTAGGGGGTCCTGGCGCCGTAGCGCACCACGCTCCCGTCGAAACGGATGCGGCGCTTGGCGGCATTGTAGCGGGCGAAATCACGATAGATCAGCAGCGCGACCGGCTGGCCCAGCAGCCTCGGCGTCTGCCCTTTCGGGACCAGGAAAACGTCGCCGAAAAAATCCTGGTTGGGCACGACGATGCCGTCGGCGACCAGGTTTTCGTGCAGCACCACGCGGTCGGGCTTCAGGTCCTCGCCGAGCGCGGCGAGATCGATGCCCTCGAAGCTGCGGTCGGCCCTGGTGGCGTGGATCAGAAAGGCATGGGACTGCTCTTTAGGCCAGCCCTCCAGGTCGCGCGCGCGGTAGTCCCTGGTGAAGGTCTTGGCCCCCGTCACCTTGGCAACCGCGTCGAGCCGGTAGCGCGGCCGGCCGTCCGGCTTCAGCCAGTCCGGGCCGGGCCTCGGCGGCGTCTGGACCAGCGAGGCTTCGGCCGACGGCGCGAGCAGCGAGACCTTGACCGCGACACCTGCAACCAGCGTGGTGTTGAGAAAACGTCTGCGCGAGATGGCTGCAACCATCGACCAGCTCCGTCATCATCGCGCCGCATGTTGGAAAGGTTCCAGATTCGCGACGCGTGGCCGAACAATAGCGCAAGGCCACAACGCTCGTATGCGTAAGATTCCGGTGCGTGCAAGATGCGGCGCGCGGCCGCCTCTCGCTTTGCGCGCAATGAGAGTCGATTGTGCGGGACGGCGCTCAGGGCCGGTCCGATGGCCGCGCCTCGCCCGCTGCCGCGGCAGCGGCGAGAGCCTCCGCGAGCACCTGGGGATCGCCGACATGATTGGCGAGCAGCAGGACGAGGCGGGCATTCAGATCCGCGCTCGCCGCCTCCGTCAGGCCGCGGTGCGCCTCGACGATCAACCGGAACGCGGCATCGGGATCGGAAAAGTGCGGTGAGGTGTCGAGATGGGCCATGATGCGCCTCCGCCTTTTCAGGAAAATCCGAGCGCGCGGCGCCGCGCGGCGCACACCGCGCCAGCATCGAAGCGACGCCAGCGCGCAGCCAGATGTCCATCGGGCCGCAGGAGATAGACCGCCCCCGGCGTCGCGTCGAAACGGCTGGCGAACAGCCCTTCGGCGTCGCCGAAATCCGTGCCCGACGCGAGCACCCGGATATCGGGCGCGGGCGGCTCTGGCCGATCCCCGGCCGCGAGCAGCACGAAACCGCCGGCGACGCATTCCGACAGGAAGCCTGCCCGGCCATCGGCCAGGGTGACCGGCGCGTCGGGCACGGGCGCGCCGAGGCGGGCCGCACCGCCCCAGACCGTGTCATCGGGCGTCGACAGCGGGGTGTCATAGGTGGTGGCGGTGGACAGGCGGCCCGAATTGACCAGGCGCTTGGCGAAGGCGGTGCTGCGGGCAAGCTCCAGGACGGCATCGCGCAAGCGCTTTTCGCCGGGCCCCGGCGGCGCGATGAAATCGGTGGCGCGGGTCGAATTGAGGATGTTCTCGTCCGCCGCCGCGCCGCGCTCGGCATCGTAGCTGGCGATCAGCCCGGGCCCGGCCTCGCCAACCAGCACCGCCTTGAGCTTCCAGGCGAGATTTTCGGCGTCCTGCACGCCGGAATTGGCCCCGCGCGCGCCGAAAGGCGAAACCTGATGGGCGCTGTCGCCGGCAAAGATCACCCGGCCGTGGACGAAGCGTTCCAGCCGCCGGCACTGGAAGGTGTAGATGGAGACCCATTCCAGCGTGAAGTCGTCGTGGCCGAGCATGCGCCTGATGCGCTCGGCGACATGGTCCGGCTGCCTCTCGGTCTCGACATCGGCGTCGCGGCCAAGCTGCAGGTCGATGCGCCAGACGTCGTCGGGCTGCTTGTGCAGCAGGGCCGACTGGCCGGAATGGAACGGCGGCTGGAACCAGAACCAGCGCTCGGTCGGAAAGGCCGCGGTCATCTTCACGTCGGCGATCAGGAAGCGGTCGTCGAACACCTCGCCGGCAAAATCGAGCCCCATGAAGCCGCGCATCGGCGAACGGGAGCCGTCGCAGGCAACCACCCAGTCGGCATCGATCCGGTAGGGGCCGTCAGGCGTTTCGACGGTCAGCGTCACGCCGTCCGCACCTTGCTCGACGCCGGCGACGCGATTGCGCCAGCGCAGATCGATCCTGTCGGGCAGCGCCTGCGCCCGGGCCGCGAGCGCGGCCTCCACATAATATTGCTGGATGTTGATGAAGGCCGGCATCTTGTGGCCGCCCTCGGGCAGCAGGTCGAAGCCGTAGAGCTCGCCCTCGCCCAGGAAGACCCGCCCGCGCTGCCAAGTGACGCCCTTGTCGACGAGCCCCTCGCCGACACCGAGCCGGTCGAAGATCTCCAGCGTGCGCTTGGCGAAGCAGATCGCCCGGCTGCCCTCCCCGATGCGGTCGGAATCATCGAGCAGCACCACCCGGACGCCCTGGGCGGCAAGGTCGAGCGCCAGGGTCAGGCCGACGGGGCCGGCCCCGATGACCACGACCCGGTGGCGCGCGGGGGGGCTGGCATCCTGATCGGCGCAGCGCCGGTAGGCGAACTGGAAGGCCGGCTCCGCCGGCTCGCTTACGGAGGTCGGTCTCATCAGCGTCCGCGGATAGTTACAGATGCAACGACAGCCACCTTCATGCACCATTGCGGCCGGGTCGTCCACACTCGCCGATGCGGCCGTTCGCGGCTAGCCCCGCCTCACCTCACCGGGGGTCGCGCCGAAGCGGCGCTTGAACATGCGGTTGAAATTCGCCTGATCCAGGAAGCCGCAGCGAAAGGCGATATCGGCAATCGCGGCGCCGGGCTCGGCCGCGAGCGTCGCGCGGGCCTTGTCGAGGCGCATCGTCCAGATCGCCTCGGCGACACCGACGCCCTCCGCCTCGAAAAGACGGTACAGCGTGGCGCGCGAGCAGCCGATCATGGCGGCGAGGCGCGCGGGCGCCAGATCGGGCTCGCCATAGCGCTCGGCAATGATGCGCCGCGCCATGGCGACCAGCGGCGCGTCCGGAGGATCCCCGGCAGCGCCACCGGAACGCAGCGCGAGCAGCGCGAACCGCACTGCGACGTCCACCGCCGCCGCCCGCTCCTCGTCCGACAGGCGGCGGGCCTCGGCGGCCAATGCCCTGAGATGCGAGGCGAGCAGCCGCACGGGGCCGCCCTGCGGCATCAGGCCGCCGGCCGGGGTTGCGCCGGCAAGCCGGGCCCGGTCGACCACGACACCGACCTCGCGGTGGCGCGACCAGTCGGCCTCGACCGGCCGCGCGAAATCGGTGACGTAGAGATCGCCCGCATGCAGCCTGAGACGCCGGTCACCGTGACGGACCTGGGAATGGCCGTCGACGATGAGCCCGACATAGATCTCGCCGCCGCCGTCGGCGCGGCAGTGCGCAGCCGAGCGCTCGACGCACACCGCATCGGAATAGTGGTCCCAGACCTCGCCGCCACCGCCGGCCATGCGGCAGAGCCGCGCCGAGAACGCCGCGGCCGCGGACGGGCGCCGCACGATCCGCATGCGCCGCAGCGCCGTCTCGCTCCAGAAATCGAGCCGGCCTGGCGGCGCCACGCCCGCTGTCGTCAGTTCCATCATCATCGGTTCGCCCACCGGCCGTTCCATGCGGCCAGCCTAGGGCAGGCAGCCACCCGCCCGGCGTCAAATCCAGCGTCATCGTTGATGAAGGATGGAGGTTCGCGCGATTCGCAATCGCCGTGACCGGATGGAGACGCCTGGACAAGCCCCGGTGAGACGCCCTGCCTAACGCCGGGCGCGGCGCCAATGCCACATCTACCGGCATGCGGTTCGGCTCCGGAGGACATGAATGCCGCGACCAGTCCTGCGCCTCTTGGCGGCGGCGATGCTGCTTGCCGGCGTGGCCGGCCCGGCGGGCGCCTCGCCCTTCGGCGAAGACGTGCCACCGAACGAGGCGGCGAGCATTGCCGCGATCCGGGCGGCGATCGTCGATGCCTATCATCACCAGCTCGGCGCTCCCGGCAGCCTCGCCAGGCGTGATGCCCATGCCAAGGCGCATGGCTGCGTCGGCGCGAGCTTCACGGTCCTGCCCCGCCTCGCGCCGGAGCTCCGGGCCGGCGTTTTTGCGCGGCCGCGCACCTATCCGGCCGTGATCCGGTTCTCCAACGGCTTTCGCGCGGAACGCGACGATCATGCCGGCGACGGCCGGGGCATGGCGATCAAGCTGCTCGGTGTCGCCGGCCGCAAGCTTCTGGAGCGCGAGCGATGGGAACCGACGTAGGATTTCCTCCTGATCAACTTTCCCGTCTTCTTCGTGCGCAATGCCGCCGACTACGTGCCCTTCGTGGCCGCCGAGGCGCGCGACCGGCTCGACCGGTTCTTCGCCACCCGACCGCATGAAGCCGCCATCGCCGCGGCGACCGGGGCGCAGGTGATCGGCAATGTCCTGGACCAGTCCTATTTCAGCATGACGGCCTACCGGCTCGGCCGCGGGGCGGTGAAATATCGCGTGCGCCCCGTCGCCTGCGACACGCGCACGCCCATCGCGGACGATGGACGCGGGGCCGCCTCCGCCGATCCGAACTACCTGCGGGCCGGCCTTGCCGCGCGGCTCGACACCACGCCGGCCTGCTTCGACTTCATGGTCCAGCCGCGCAGGGTGCCGGCGCAGATGCCGGTCGAGGACCCGACCGTGCGCTGGTCCGAAACGGAAGCGCCGTTCGTCACGGTGGCCACCATCACCATTCCGCCGCAGCGCTTCGACGCGGCGGCGGAACGCAGCTTCTGCGAGAACCTGTCGTTCAGCCCCTGGCACAGCCTGCCCGAACATCGCCCGCTCGGCGGCATCAACCGCGTCAGGCGCGCCGTCTACGAGACGATTTCCACACTGCGCCATCAACTGAACCGGACGCCCCGCTCCGAGCCGACGGCGCTGCCCGCTTCGGGCCACCGGCGCGCCGGACCGCCGCCCACCAGAGGAGATTGAACGATGCGTCGCGCCCTGCGCACCGGCCTCGGCCTTGCCGCCATCCTCGGCGTCGCCACCAGTTCCTCGCTCCTCGCCCTCGACAGCCGCCGGCCGAAGCCGACCGTGCTGCTCGACCAGGGCTGGGACGCCGTGCAGCGGCAGTTCTACTACTACACCTCGCAGGGCACCTTCCTGATGCCGGCGGCCTGGCTCGAGGCCCTGGAGGCGCCGGATGGCAGCCGCTTCATGGGAGCGCAGCACCTCAGCCGCTACGGCTTCGTCCATGACGACGCCACGAGCCCGAAGAACCCCTATGGCTGGCCGATCGGCCTGACCATCGACACCGATGCGCGCAACAACGGGATAGCCCAGGCAGGCCTGAGCTGCGCAGCCTGCCACAATGGCCAGATCGACTATCGCGGCACCGCGATCCGCATCGACGGCGGCCAGGCCAATATCGACTTCACCGGCTTTGCCGGCGCCATGGCCGAGGCGGTGATCGCGACCGGCAAGGATGCAGCCCGCCGCAGCCGGTTCATCGAGCGGGCGACGGCGCTCGGCTATCCCGGCCAGCGGATCGAGGCCGATTTCGAGGCCCTTTTCGCCAGGCTGCGCGACAAGGCCGACAACCCGCCGGCCTACATGGCCGGCATGACGCCGCCAGGCCGGGCCCGGCTCGACGCCGTCAACGGCATTGCCAATGCGGTCTTCGCCGACGCGCTTGCCGTGCCTGCAAACGCACGGACGGCCAATGCACCGACCAATTACCCCCATCTCTGGGACATCTGGCGGTTCGACTGGGTGCAGTACAATGCCTCGGCGCGCCAGCCGATGGGGCGCAACATCATCGAGACGATGGGCACCGGCCAGGTGCAGATCGTCGACCCGCGCACCGGCGCCCTGCTGCCGGAGCCCGAACGCTGGCGGACCAATGCGCGGGTGCGCAACATCCACGCCATCGAGGTGCAGTTGCATGGCCTCAGGCCGCCGCCCTGGCCGGAGGCGGTGCTCGGCCGCATCGACCGCACGCGCGCGGCGGCCGGCCGGACGCTGTTCGTGGAGAATTGCGCCGCCTGCCACGGCATCAAGGTCATCGAGGGCACCACGAACCCGGCCGAATGGCATGTGCCGCTGATTCCGCTCCGACGTGTCGGCACCGATCCGAACCAGGCGGTGAACTTCGCCCGCAACCGGTTCGACGCCACCAAGATCGGCGCTGGGCCCGAGACCGGCGTGCCGGAAGGGCTGGCGCTGGTCGGCGCACGCATCAAGCGTCAGGCCTATATCGACGCCGGCGTGCCGGAAGAGCAATGGCCGGCCTTCGACGGCTTCGATCGGCCCGACGACCATTCGCCCGCGCCCTGCGGCTACAAGGCGCGCCCGCTGATCGGGGTCTGGGCGACCGCCCCCTACCTGCACAACGGCGCGGTGCGGACCGTCTTCGACCTCCTGAGCGAGACGCGGCCCGCGCGCTTCCGGTTCGGCAGCCGCGAATATGATCCGCGCCGGCTGGGCTTCTCCGAGGCCGAGGGCCCTGGCGTCATCACCTTCGACAGCAGCCTGCCGGGCAACAGCAATGCCGGCCACTGGTTCACCAATGACAGCGCCCGCCCGGGCCGGATCGGTCGCGCCCTGACCGAGCGCGAGCGCTATGCGATCATCGAATTCCTGAAGGCGGCGACGCCGGAGACCTATCCGACCGAAACCGTGTCCCGGCCCGGCCCCATGGCCTGCGCCGACAATCGCGACTGGGCCCGGGACTGGCCCGCAACGCCGGCACGCTGACATGCGGCGCTTCGTCGGGTTCGCCGCGCCGTGCCTCATCACCCTCGCCGCGCTGCTCGCGCCGGGCGCAGCCGGTGCGCAGTTCGACGCGGCGCCGCTTCTTGCCGGACGCTGGACCGCCCAGACCATCGATCGGTTCGGTGCGCGGCGCGCCTGCCGCATCGACCTTTCGACGGCCGGCAGCATTTTCGGCGGCATGATGGCGAGCGCCGGCACCTGCACCGGCGGCCTTGCCATGGTCGCCCGCTGGCGAGCCGAGCGCGGCGGCATCACCCTGTCGGACATGACCGGTGCGGCGTTGGGCCGGCTCTGGCAGCGCCCAGAGGGGCTCGCCGGCGCGACCTCGGCCGGCGAGCGGCTTTGGCTCACGCGCGGCGGCGACGGCTTCGGCGCGGGCGCCCCGTCATTGCCCGGGGGCCGGCGACCCTGCCAGCTCTATTACGGCGCAAGCGAACGGTGCGCGCCCGCGGCCGATATCGACGCACCGCGCCTGGCGCCCGGCCAGAGCGTGACGGTCAGGGTGGTCCATCCGGCCCATCTGCGTACCGCGCCCAGCCTTGCCGCGCCCTCGCTCGGCATCGTACCGCTCAACACCTGTCTCGCAGCCGAAGCTTGCGCCGCGGCACCGGGCGGCGGCGAATGGTGCCGCATGCGCCAGGCCGGCCGCACCGGCTATATGCTCAAGGCCTTCGAACGCGACGGGCGCCGCATGATCCTATTCAGCAACCGCTGCAGCGCGAGCTGAAGCGCGCGCCGGCGCCGCATGATACTGTTCAGCAACCGCTGCAGCGCACGCTGACCTGCGGCGCCCGCCCGGACCGCCCGGTCATGCCTGCACGCGGGCGACCGCGCCGGCGGTCTTCAGGAACACGCTGAGCGCCCGCGACACCATAACGAAGACGATGACGGCGAGAATCATTTCAAGCACATGGCCGCGCCGGATCAGAAACCGGTAGAAGCCGTAGGAGAGGAAGGGCCAGTGGGTGCGATAGGGCGCAAGGCCCGGCATCCACGGCCGCAGCAGCACCGCCTTCTCCGGCAGGCCGAGCTCGTTGGCAACGTAGCGCGGCCAGAACGAGGCGAGCCACAGGATCGAGGCGGCGAGTGCGGTCCAGGCGAGGATGGAGGTCAGCATGTCCCTGCCGCGGCGCCGGTCAGCCGCCGCTCGGCGTGCGCGGCGCCTCGGCGCGCGGCGCGAGGATGGGCCCGATGATCCGCACCGGCCGGCGTTCCCCGCCGGTCGCAGTATCGACCTCGCCTTGCGGTTCGACCGCCTGCCCGTCAATGCCAGGCGACCTGGTTCCGTCCGTGCCGCGCATGTCGAGCGGCTGCGGCTGCGGCTCGGCCGGCAGCCGCACGGTGCCGTCGAGCCCGATCGTCGCCGCTCCGCCGTCGCCTGGCCCAGCAGGTCGCGCGCCTGCCGCTCGGCCTCGCGCCGGGCGCGTTGCTCGGCGGCCATTTCGTCGCGCACGCTCGCCCGATGCGCCGCCGGCATGGACAGGAGCCGCGCCTGCTCGGCCGAAACGATCTGGTCGCCCGGCCGCAACGTCGGATCGACGCGGTTGGCGAAGCTCGCCGCCCATGATCCGCCGGGCGGCCGGCAGGTGCAGGCCGCGTCGAAGCGCGTGCGGAAGCGCAGCGCATTGGGCAGCGAAGTATAGGACCTTCCGGTGGATGACACCGCGTTCTCGATGCGGTCGTCGCGCATGCGGAACAGCGCCACCTCGGTGCCCGGGCACTGCAGCTGGCACATTTCCTCCTCGTCCACCGCCGCGCCCGGTCGGGGCGACGAGGTCATGGGGAAAAAGGCGCCGTCGCACAGGCGCACGCAGACGGCCCGATGGCCGACGCCGCGCGGACGCTGCTCCTGGTCCTCGCCGAGCGGGCTCAGTGGCCGGTCGGACGGCGGCCGCTCGGCCACGGCCGGTTCCTCGGGCGGCAATTCGCGCCGGCCACCGCCGAACAGGTGCTCGATGAAACCGCCGAAGCCGCCGCTCGGCGCCTGGTAGGCCGTCTGCGGACGGCCGCCGGGGCTTTCGTAGCGGCGGTAGATCTGCCGTTCCGGCGGCTCGTCGCCGAACCAGCCGCCGCGGGCCGCCTGGCGCGTACCACCCCGGCAGCCATTGGCGTCATAGGCCGCCATCAGCCGCGCGCGCTGGGCGCTGTTGCCACCGCCGGCGCTCTGCGCCTGCAACTGGCCGAGATTGGCCTGCATGCGACCGATATGCTGGCCGAGTGCCGCGCATTGGCCGCTCTGGAAGAAGCCGCCGCAGCCGGCCGCCTGGTACTGGCGTTGCGCATTGGCGATTTCGGCGCGCTGGCGATTGGCGAGAGCGGCGAACCGCCGGTTGCCGCCCGAAGGGGCCTGGTCGAGCCGGGCGAGTTGCGCCTGGATGTCACGGCACACGGCCGGCACCTGGGCCGAAGCGCTGCCGACCGTTGCGGCGAAAACCGCGACGGCGAAGGCCGCGAGCCGGACGCCCGCCGCTTTTGTCGTGCCCGTCTTGTCCTCGCCCATGCGCATGACCAGCCCGGCCATCTCCCGCTGACGTTACGCCCCCAAGCGGTCTAACCGCTTCATCAAGCCTTGTCATGGTCAAGACGGCGTAAAAATGAAGGCAATTTGATGTGATGCCGGCGAACCACAGCAAGGCTTGACTGTGGCAGCCGGCGCGCCGGCGCGGATGCCCCGGGAAATGCAGGAAGCCCAGCCTTGACGGCAGCCCGGCAGCGCCGGACAGTGGCCGGATTACCGCCATCGGGGCTTGCCATGACGACATCTGCGACCAAGCTGCTCACCGGATCCTTCGTGGCCCTCGTCACGCCCTTCGACAAGGCCGGGCAGGTCGATTTCGGCGCGTTCCGCGAGCTTCTCGCCTTCCAGCGCGCCCACGGCACAGGCGCCGTGCTGATCATGGGCTCGACCGGCGAGACCTCGCTCCTCTCGCCCGAGGAGAAGCGCGCGATCATCGTCGAGACGGCCAAGATGAAGACGGCCGACATGCCGCTGTTCTACGGCTGCACCGGCAACAACACCGACACGACCATCGCAAATGTCAATTTCGCCCGCGACAACGGCGCCGACGGGGCGATCCTTGCCGCTCCCGCCTATATCTGCGCCGCGGAGGCCGATATCGAGCGCTTCTTCCTCGACGTCGCCGATGCCACCACCCTGCCGCTCGGCATCTACAACAACCCGCCGCGGGTGAAGACGGACCTGCACTGGGACAATCTCCTGCGCATCTTCAAGCACCCGAACTATGTGGTGCACAAGGAATCGACCACCCGCGTCGGCCAGGTGGCGCAGGTGCTGGCGGCCCGGCCCGACGTTTCGGTGATGTGCTGCGACAGCCCGAATCTCGGCCTCGTCGTGCCGACCATGAGCCTCGGCGGCCACGGCACCGCCAACATGACCGGCAATCTCGCGCCGGCCGAACTCGCCACCATTTCCAAGCCTTGGACCGGCTATGCCGAGGCCGAAGGCTTCCGCACCGCCTATCTCGGTCTTCTGCCCCTGCTCCACTACACCTATTCGGCGATCAATCCGGTCGCGGTGAAGTCGCTGATGAAGGCGGTGGGCCTGCCGGTCGGCGCTCTCCGGCGGCCGCTGAGCAATCTCGAAGGCGAGGCCTTGGCCAAGGGCCTGCGCGTCATCCAGGAGCTCGGCCTCGACAAGCGCTACGGCTACAAGCTGCAGTCGCCGCAGGCAATCGCGGCCTGACGCGTTCCGGGACACCGCCGATCATGAACCACCCGGATCGCCGCCGCCTGCTGGCGCTCGCCGCCGCGGGCACCCTCGCCCTGCCGCGCCTCGCCCGCGCGGACCCCTATCCCGCCCGCAGCGTCACCATGGTCGTGCCTCATGCGGCCGGTGGCCCGGTCGACGTGGTCGGCCGCCTGGTCGCCCAGGGGCTCGACGCGGAACTGCGCCAGGGCTTCGTCGTGGAGAATCGCGCCGGCGCCTCGGGCGTGGTCGGCGCCGGCTATGTCGTGAAGCAGCCGGCCGACGGCTACACGCTCTATTTCAACGCCTCGATCCATATCGTGAACCCGCTGACGCGCAAGGAGCCGGCCGGCTTCGACGTGATCAAGGACTTTACCCCGATCGCCAAGGTGGCGCGCGGGCCGGTGGTGTTTTCGGTGCCGCCCTCGCTCGGCGTCGAGACGCTTCCCGCCTTCGTCGCCAAGGCCAAGGCCGATCCGGCCAAGATGAATTTCGCCATTTCGGGCTTCGGTTCGGCCGGCCACATGATGACCGAGCTGTTCCGCCTGCGCTCCGGCCTCGGCCTGCCGCTGGTGCTCTATCGCGGCGGCGGCCCGGCCGTGAACGACCTGATCGCCGGCCATGTCTCCGCCTTCATCGACCCGATCCTGTCGGCCCTGCCGCAGATCCGCGCGGGCCGCGTCAAGGCACTGGCGATCGGCGCCAAGGCGCGCTCGCCGCACCTGCCCGACGTGCCGACCTTCTCCGAGCTCGGCTATCCCGGCCTCGACCTCGAGACCTGGTACGGCGTCTGGGGCCCGGCCGGCCCGCCCGCCCCGGTCGTCGCGACGCTCGAGACCGCGATCGCCAAGGTGGTCGCCGGCGACAGCTTCCGCTCGCGCCTCGGCGACCTCGGCTTCGAGCCGGATTCGCTCGGATCAAGCGCCTTCTCGAACTTCATCACGGCTGAATATGCCCGCTACGTCGCGCTGGTGGCGGAGGCGGGAATCGCGCCGCAGTAAATGAGCGATCCTTTGGCTTAGTCGCTGTAGATGAAGACTGTCGCCGTCGGCATCCGGAACGACTTACGGCGCTTACCCATAGGCCCCCATGACGCATGGCCGATAGACTGCGCGCCCTGCACGGGCGCAGGCACAAGACATCGACGGTTCGCCCCGCGACGTCTGCAAAGCCAATAGGCTCATACCGAGAGCAATGTGCGACTGCGAGCCGGCAGCGTCCGCACCGTGGCAAGCTATTTCAAAATTGCGCCCGTCCCCGCTGACCGGCACACGGAGCATTTGATTGGGCCGCAATAATCGCTATTGAAACGATCGCCGCACGGCTTTAGCAAATTGGCCCTTCCTGAGTGAAAGCATGTTTGAAATCTTGCGTCGAGCGAAACGCCGACTGTTCGGCATGGCCTCTCACCCACCTCAGATTGTTGGCAACAGTGCCTCCGACACCGCGGACGCCTGCCACGCCCTTCATCAGGCTGGCCTTATCCCGCCTTATGAGGACATTCTCGCTGATGCTTATCGCCGCTTTCTGAAGGAAGGCGATGTCGCGGTCGACATTGGAGTCAATCATGGTTTTCACTTTGATCGCCTCACCCAACACCTCGGCCCTCAAGGGCGGGTGATTGGTTTTGAACCAGTGCCGGACTTCATCGCAGTGGTCCGCGCAAAGCACGGGAGCCAAGCAGACATCCGCGCCAAGGCCCTTTCGTCGGCACCAGGCCGAAGCAGCTTTCTGTACATGAAGAATGCCATTGGCGAGAGCGGCTTCAAGGAGCGCGCTTCCATGGGCAATCGCGACGCGACACCGATCGATGTCGAGGTGAGTACTCTCGACATTGAGCTACATGATCTCCCGCATTTGGCTTTCGTGAAGATCGATGTCGAAGGGCATGAAATCGCCGTCCTCACCGGTGGGGAAGCGCTCATCGGACGAACCCGTCCCATCCTCGGCGTCGAATATGGTCGGCCCACCTACAGCCTCTACGGCCTCACCGCCGACAGCCTCTATGACTGGGCAGGTCGCGCCGGCTATCGGATCTCCGATCTAGTGGGCCACGTTGTGACTGACCGCAAGGAGTGGCTCTATGTATGTGACCGATCATACTGGGACTATCTTCTAATCCCCAATGAAAAGGTCGAATATTGGCGCCATCTATTTCTTTCCAAGTGAATATAATCTGCAGCGCATCACCCCTCCAAACCAGCGACCATCGATAGGTCAGGCTGTCCCCCATCTTGCCAAAGGACGCTCGCCTGTGTTTTGACGCGCTCGCAAGCGCGCCAATGAATGGCGCCGTGTAGGAGAACGGCTTAATGAGTCTGGTCGCGCATGGCCTTGCTGACGTCGTCGGGGGGTTCGGCTCCTGGCGGATGTGGTGGATGCTGGCCAAGAACGACGTGGTGCGCCGCTACCGGCGCTCGCGGCTCGGCCAGTTCTGGGTGACGCTCAGCATGGCCGTGATGATCTTCGGCATGGGCGCAGTCTATTCCACCTTGTTCAACCAGAAAATGGCCGACTACCTGCCCCATCTCGGCACGGGCATGGTGCTCTGGGGCCTCATTGCCTCCACCATCAACGAATGCTGCGCGAGCTTCACCGAAAACGAAAGCATCATGCGGCAGGTGGCCCTGCCCCGCTTCACCTATCTCCTGCGCACGATCTCCCGCAACCTCTTCATCTCCGCGCACAATCTCGTCATCCTGCCGGTCGTCTATGTCATCTGCGGCACGCCGCTCGACTGGCACCTTCTCATGTTCGTACCCGGCCTGATCCTCGTCCTCGCCAATCTCGCCTGGGTCGGCTATCTCCTCGCCATCCTGTCGACGCGTTTCCGCGACATCCCTCAGATCATCGCGAGCATCGTCCAGGTCGCGTTCTTTTTGTCGCCCGTCATGTTCAAACCCTCGCAGCTCAGGGTCGACCATCCCGTGCTCATCCTGAACCCCTTCGCGAGCATGCTGGATGTGATGCGCGAGCCGCTGATCGGGGCCCTGCCGAGCATGACCTCCTATCTCATCCTGGCGGGCCTGCTCGTCGCGGGATGGCTGGTGACGCTCGCCTTCGCCGGCAAATATTCGCCGCGCGTCGTCTATTGGCTCTGAGGGCATCATGGCACATGTCATCCTGGACAAGGCCAGCGTCGAGCTCGCCATCTACAACCCGCGTGGCCGCGGCCTGAAGCACGAGCTGCTGCGCCGTACCGTCGGCGGTGGCCTGCACAATGACCGGGACCGCAGCATTCAGGTCGTCCGGGCGCTGAGCGAGGTCAGCTTCGAGGCGCGCGACGGCGACCGCATCGGCCTCGTCGGCGGCAACGGCGCCGGCAAGACCACGCTTCTGCGCGTGCTCAGCCGGGTCTATCCGCCGACCGGCGGCCGCGCCGTCATCGAGGGGCGCGTCTCCTCGCTCATCGACCTCTCCATGGGCATGGATCCCGATGCGACCGGTTACGAAAACATCGAGATGCGCGCCGTCATGCTCGGCCTGACGCCGAAGCAGGCCGAGGCCCTCGTGCCGGATGTCGAGGAGTTCAGCGAGCTCGGCGAGTTCCTGGAATTGCCGATGCGCACCTATTCGAGCGGCATGATGCTGCGCCTCGCCTTCGCGGTGAGCACGGCGGTGCACCCAGACATCCTCATCCTCGACGAGATCATCGGCGTGGGCGACGCAGCCTTCACCGTGCGGGCCGAGAAGCGCATGCACGAGACCATCGAGCGCTCCAGCATCATGTTCCTTGCCAGCCACAGCAACGAGGCGATCAGGCGCTTCTGCAACCGCACGCTCTGGATGAATGGCGGGAAACTGATGATGGACGGAGCGCCGGACGAGGTCCTGGAGGCCTATGCGGCGCATAGCGGCGTGGGGGCGTGAGCAAGGAGCGGGCATTGCCGCAGCCGAACCCGACTTGTGCGGATGGTCCCGAAGAGCATCGTTGACGCCGCTAAATCGCGATAGTGCTTGCAAGATCCGGACACTGGCCGTCTAGCTGTGAGTTCTGGTCAGGTTGTTCCGGCGAGAGCTTGAGCCGGTGATCGTCGTGCGAGGCTAGCATGCGGCCGGTGCTGGTTGTACCAGGCCAGCCATCGCGTGAGATCTGCGGTCCGGCGGGCGGAAGAGGGGAACGGGATGGCATAGGCCCATTCCCTGAGCATGGTCTGAATGAAGCGCTCTGCCTTGCCGTTCGTCTTCGGGGTGTAGGGTCGGGTGCGGATGTGCCGGATGGCGAGCATCCTCAACGCTTTGCGGAAGAGCCTGGCGATGTATCCCGAGCCGTTGTCGGTCATCACTCTTTGCACGCTGACGCCCCGCTCCTTGAACCAGCGCAGCGCCCGCACGAGGAACCCGGTGGTCGACCACCGCCGCTCGTCGGGCAGCACCTCGACATAGGCGAGCCGGGTCGCATCGTCGATGGCGACATGCAGGAAGTCGTAGCCAAGCCCCTGGCTGGCGCCACGCCGGTTGCCGGTGATGCGGTGGCCGACGCCTTCAAAGCGGGCCAGCCGCTTGATGTCGAGATGAAGCAGCTCGCCGGGACGCTCGCGTTGATAGCGCCGCACCGGCTCCTTCGGATCAAGCGCGGACAGCCGGCCGAGCCCCATCCGCGTCAGCCAGCCGGCAACCGTCGATCGCGCCAGTCCGAGGCGGGACGCAATCTCCTCACCCGTCAACCGGTACTCGCGGCGCAGCTTGGCCGCCAGCCCGGGCCAGAACGCGCTCGCCGCCGATCGGGACGCATGGGGCCGCGACGAGCGGTTCTGCAGCCCGGCTTCTCCATCGCTCCGCCATCGCGACAGCCATTTGCGGGCGGTTCGCTCGCTGACCCCGAAGCCGGCCGCCACTTCGCCGACAGGCCGGCCGTCTCCTACGATCCGCCGGATCATCTCCGCTCGACCAAGCGGCGTCGTTCGCGCATTCTTGTGCGGGTTGTTCATCCTCGTGCCCTGCGGTGCTTCGTGTCGCAACGACCACCTTCTGGCTCTCACGGGCGATGAACAACCTCCTCAGACTCCACAGCTAGCCGGCCCCATATGCCCAGTTTATGTGGAGCGAGAATTGTTGCTGCTCATCGCCATCAAGCGGGCAATCACATAAGCGACTATGGTTCTTGATCGCCTGATCGATAATGTCGTGCCTAATTGGCAAAGCGCACATCGCGGAGCGCTCCGCTTCGTCGATGAAGTACGGCACGTTAACGATAGCTTCGATTTGCCTGCGGTTTGGATGAACGCGGCGCCAGATCGTTTCGGGGCCGATATGAGCAATCTGTGTACGTGTTGCCATTTGCTGTATCGACAAGAAATCCGTTGGGGTAATAAACTCACTATTGCTCAGCTTTCGCAATCCGCCAGCTTTATGCGGTGATGATAAGGGGTTTTGGGAATGATCGGAACAACAGTAGGCGCACTAAGGCGCATTGAAGAACGTTTAGCGCTAATGGACGGGCGGTTGGAATTTCTCACGTCCCGGCTAAATCGGCCATATTACACATTGAGCGAGGGCTGGGGCCTAACGTTCCTCGACACTGGCCAATATTTCTTTGTCGATACAAGTGACCGCGCGATAACTCCTTGGATTATTATGGGCGGACATTGGGAACCGAATGTAACCCGCCCGCTTCTAACCTATGCACAACCAGGAATGAATGTAGTCGATATCGGCGCACATATGGGATACTATACCGTAAAGCTTGGCGCAAAAATCGGGCCCACAGGCCGACTGTTTGCTTTCGAACCAAATCCACTTATTTTTCCATTCTGCATTGAGAACGTCAAAATCAACAATCTTTCCGGACATACGATGGTATTTGACTGCGCACTCGGAAACACCAAAACTACAGAGACCTTAAGTTATTCTGGCAATAACAGCGTAAATGCGAACCTTCTTTTTGAACAGTCCGCTGATGTCTCTTTCAAAGTTCAGGTAAATAAGCTCGATGACATCATCGAGCCTCACACCAAAATTGATTTAATCAAGCTAGACGCTGAAGGGTTCGAGAGATTCATCCTGGAGGGCAGCCAGAATGCTATCAAACGATCACCCCATTGCGCCTTGATGATCGAACTCGGCCTTGAGCGCTGGGAAAGAGGAGGCGCAATAGACGATCTAACTGCACTCTGCGGACGCACCAAGACCATATATAAAGTTTGCCCAGACGGATGCCTTGAAGAAATTGATGTGAAGAAAATTAAAGATTTTCTGCTCACGTGCTTATTTCATGAAAATTACTTTTTTATAGGCGAAAAAGATAAGATACGAACCTTTGCTGGGGAGCTCTTGCGCTCATAACCTTATCGATCTGGCTTGAAGCGAAGGTATGATGCGCGGCAGGGCATTCGCCCAGTTGGCGCTCCCGGTGCTTCCGTCACAGCCGACGCCTACACCTATCGCGGCTCTATGCGTTTCACACCAACCATCGCCCCCCCAACGACAGCACCCAGCGAACCGACAAGCAACTGGGGATAACGCGTGGACTACCAACATGGACAATTTGCTATCCCGTTCGGCGCTTCGCGCTTTCAACTCGCTGACTAATAAGCATGACCGATGTCCACCGAGGATCGCCCCTTAAACGCTGCCTCGGCTCAATCGGCGCTTACCCGAGCAAGCTTCCGTACGCCAGCCGATCTGATGAGCTCCGCGCACGCCGCGCGCGCCTAACGGCGACGAACAATCCGCTACATATTGCGTGCCTCGAAATTCGCGCCATGCTGATCCAGAATTGTGCCTATTTGCCCAATCGGCTATTAAGGACAGGGACAAAGCAACCATAAGCCAGCTCTCAGCGTCATCTCTACGCGGTGATCGGGCATCTGAACGCAGACTAACAATCAGCAAGCCAAGGCATTCGATGAAAGCGGTTATCCTCGCAGGCGGCTTCGGTAGCCGCCTTTCCGAAGAAACGACAACAACACCCAAGCCACTTCTGGAGATTGGCGGCTACCCCATACTTCTTCACATTATGCAGATCTACGCCAATAATGGCGTTACTGACTTCATAGTGCTTGCCGGCTACAAAGGCTATTTGATAAAGGAATATTTTATCGACTTTATGAATCACATACAAGATTTGACTGTCGAACTTGAGACAGGAAAAATTACGTATCTGAATGGCTACCGCAAGCGCCCCCAGTGGACGATTACTATTATAGATACTGGCGAAGCCACGATGACTGGCGGGCGGCTTCTGCGCGTCAAGCACCTGCTCGAAAACGAGCGCCACTTCGCACTCACTTATGGCGACGGGGTTTCCGATATCGACATTCGGAAGCTGGAGGCCTTTCATCTTAGCCACAATCAGATCGGCACGGTGACCGCCGTCAAGCCACCGGGACGCTTTGGCGCACTCGAACTTGACGGCACGTCCGTATCCCAATTTACCGAGAAACCGATGGGAGACGGCGCCTACATCAACGGAGGCTTCTTTATTCTAAGGCCGGCGATTTTTGAATACCTTAAGAATGGCGATAGTTGTGTGTTTGAACAAGAACCCCTGCAACAATTGGCTCGAACCAATCAACTCAATGCCTACGTCCATGATGGCTTCTGGCAGTGCATGGATACGTTGCGCGACAAGCAATATCTCGACTCGTTATGCCGAAAAAACGACGCCCCTTGGCTCTTGCAGGGAAGGGTCGGACAATGATCTCTGTTTCTGATCTTCGTTCAGCGTTCAGCGGAAAACGCGTACTAGTCACCGGGCACACCGGTTTCAAGGGCAGTTGGTTGTGCGCGATCCTCCACCAGATCGGAGCTGATGTCTTCGGCTTCTCGATTGCGGCACCTGATGACCCGCGCCATGCGTATTATGCACTTGGGATCGAAGCAACACTAAAGAACTCTAAAACGGCTTTGGGCGACGTTCGATCCATCGATCGGCTCCGCGAGGAGATGACGAACGCGCGCCCGGACTTTCTCTTTCATCTCGCAGCTCAGCCTATCGTCTCGACGTCTTATCGCGATCCATACGCCACCTTTTGCACCAATACGATTGGAGTTCTAAACGTATTGGAGCTGTTGCGTGTCGATAATTTTCCAACAACAAGCGTCATAATTACGAGTGACAAATGTTATAAGAATAAGGAACGCACTCTCCCTTATTCTGAAATGGACGAAATGGGCGGCGACGATCCCTATTCCGCATCGAAAGGAGCGGCTGAGCTCATATTTCACTCATATGAAACATCCTACCCAAACCTCGGCATGCAACACGGCCTCTCAACGGTTCGCGCTGGAAACGTGTTTGGCGGCGGAGATTGGTCGATGAACAGGCTCATTCCTGACTGTGCTCGTGATTTGTTTTCGCGAGAGGAAGTTGAGATCCGGATGCCGGAAGCGGTTCGCCCTTGGACCTTCGTTGTCGACATTCTATTCGGTTATCTACTCCTTGCCGCAAATTTGCGCGCAACACCACAGGCATTTCGTGGATCTTGGAACTTTGCGTCCGGCGAGACGAAAACTGTCGCCGACGTTGTGGGGATATTTATCAGCCAGCTCAATTTTGGCCGAGTCGTCGTTAATACGAATAGTTCCTTCGGCAAGGAAGCCGGCCTGCTTCTGATTGATCCTGGCAAAGCGGAGCGCCAACTAGGCTGGCGATGTAAGTTTCCCGTCGAGGTCGCATTACGTCATACTGCTGAATGGTACCGTCTTCAGCGTGAAGGCAACGATATGCGTGCACATTCGGACCAGTTTCTTTCCAGTCACTACCTTCACTCTTAGAGGTCCTGACAGAACTCGCGCGACCGCCAAGCACATGCCTCCACCCAGGATAAAGAGCGTTCCCTCCGGTGCGACCA
The DNA here is from genome assembly GCA_000751295.2 of bacterium YEK0313. Taxonomy (NCBI): domain Bacteria; species bacterium YEK0313. The sequence continues at coordinate 2,544,021 of CCMO02000001.1, read as the reverse complement.
GCGCCATATAGGACTCCATCCTCACAATGACGCTAGCGCACAGTGAAACCATCCGAAACACTACCTAGCATAGACCCCGGCCCGACGGTTCTCCATCGCTCCAGTCACCCAACGATCCTCAATGATTACCGTCGAAATGAACGCCAAACACTTTTGGAGTGGTAGCAGAAAATGAAAGTCCTCCTATCGGGCGGGACGGGATATGTGGGTTCGCACTTGGTCCCGGCACTGCAGAAGCGCGGACATACCATAGCGTTACTGACGCGCAAGCAGATCGCCGTGTCTCATCCGCATATCACAACGATCTATAATGGGCTGCCTAATCTCTATGCATTCTGCTCGGAATGGAAACCAGACGCAGTTGTCCACCTCGCGGCGAGCGTCAATAAAGGTAGTGGGATTCAGGACGTCGACGAACTCGCCCAAGCCAATGTGCTACTGCCTCTGCACATGGCCGCAGCTGCGAATGCAGCTGGAACTGAACTCTTTCTCAACATAACTACATTTTCGACTAGCTCAGATACAAACGAATACCATCCCCAGACACTTTACGCCGCAACAAAAAGAGCGTGCGAAGACCTTCTTACCTACTTTCACCAGTCAGAACAATTGCGTGTCTGCCACCTTGCCTTCTATGACATCTACGGTCCAAAGCAAGCACATGCACGATTTCTAAATGCGGTATTGGCTTCCGTTCTTTCCAATGAGCCGCTCGAGATGACAGCGGGTGAACAGGACATCTGCTTCTTACACGTGGATGACGCGGTGGATGCTATTATCCACTGTCTGAACGAAAACAGCAATTATGCTGGGCCTGATCCCAGCAAATTCTGTGTTTATGGTCCTGAGGTTTTCTTGCTGAAAAGCGTTCCAGAACGAGTGGCCTCCGCGCTCAGACGTCCCAAACCGGAAATTCGCCACGAGCGCCCATATCGGAAGAACGAAATTATGCGATTTGCGCCGCGCTACCCGCTGCTCCCTGGCTGGGCGCCCAAGATCGACTTCGCCAGCGGAATCAAGGGAATTGTGTAAGAGATCACGGCCAATGAAAAATCCTAAAATTCTTCATCGCGTCTATTTTGACGATCGTCCGCCCTACCGTGATCCATTCACTCGCTTCGAGGCAACTTGGGCGCGGGAAATGCCTGATTACGAAGTTAAGCGGTGGAATTCGAGCAATGTTAACCTCGAAGCCAACGAATGGATGCGCCGTGCTAACGCTGCAAATTCGCCCGTTTTCTTGAGTGAATTTGTGCGCTGGGATGTACTTAAGCGCTTCGGCGGAATGTATATTGATGCGGACTGCGAGATTCTTAATGGCCCTAAACTAGCCGCCCTTATCGATGAGCTATACGCTTCGGATGACTATGATGCCTTTATCGGCGTCGAGGAGCGAGCGAACGGCCATCCGACCGCACAAACAATTGCAGCAAAGCCCGGTTCGGCACTGGTCGACTTCATGCACCGCATGTACGATCAGCACCTGTCTGGCCCCCTATGGCATTGGCGGGAAGAGCGTGGCCTGATTGGGCCGCAATTGATGAGCCTTTATTTTCGCGATAATGGCCTAACTATGAACAAGGGTTTCTTTTGCAACCTCGACGAGCCGATGACATTTGCGCGTGTAAAAATATATACACAAGATTATTTTTCGCCAAAATTTACGATAAACGGAACTCAAATATCAAGGACGAAAAATACCGTAATTTACCATCTTTTTTCGAATTTGAACATCGATAAAATTGACCCACAAGCTGATGAACATCGTAGAAATCCTCTTTTATTTGATGAATATTGTGAATTTTTAAAAAATATTACAACTTCACAAATTCTGCCGGCCGCCGCCCCTTCCAGGACAGCTGCAATCACAACCTCTGAAAATCTCTTATTGCAGTTCGGTGGTGTTCGACGTCCAGACGGAACCCTAGACTATTTTCGTTGCATGCGCTTTGCGCTTCGACGCCCTCGTTTTACAGCTAAACTGCTGCTTGAAAAATTGGTAGGGTAAATCGATGACCCTGAAGAAGATACATCGGATATATTTTGGTTTCGATGGAAAACCAGACCCATACCTCCCATACCTGGAGAATTGGCGCCACACTCTACCGGATTATGAAATCTACATTTGGAACGCGGAGAATCTACCGCTCGACAACTGTCAATTCTCGCGCGAGATGCTCGCAGCTAAAGATCATGCATTTTTGAGCGATTACTTCCGCTGGTGGCTCGTTTGTAATCATGGCGGGATCTATCTTGATGCAGACATTGAAATTACAAACGGCCACAAGTTCAACGAAATTGTCGAAGAAGTACAAAATTCAGACAACATACACGCAGCCATTGGTATAGACAATAGAGCCGGAGGTTGGTATACTGGACACTCTATGCTTTCAAAACCGGGCGGCGCTTACGCTCGCTTTATGTGTGAATTGTATGAGAGCTTTGGAACGATTTCAATTTGGAGGAGGAAAATATTTTACTTTATGTCGCCGCAATTGTCGGCCTTATACTTCGCTTATAATGGACACAATACCGAGGGGATGGGCACGTCCCCCGAACTAAACGAGCCGATCGTCATAAGTGGCGTAAAAATATACCCGCAGGATTTCTTTTCGCCCATGACGCCTGCGGAACGAAACGGTGCACCAAGTTTTGTGATCGACTCAGCAACAGAGAACACTGTACTCTGTCACCATTTTTCCTGCTCTTGGCACGAGCCCGATTCTCCGTACCGCCGCGCAAAGGACGGTATTGGTTCCGGAACTGCATTTCTGCAGGACCTCCTTCGTGATGGCAGCTATGCCCCTCCGCCGCTCGTGCTCGACCCATCGCCGGGTCGTCGACTATCAACGCGCGTAGCTCGTGGATTGTGGCACCGCTTGCCAACAACTATCAGGATTGCCATTCTCCGAACCGCACCGGGACTGGCCAAACGCGTCAAAGCCTACACCGAGATTTGAACTTACGGAGTTTTGAGATTTTCGCTGCGCTCAAACGACGGCTGAACCTTGCAATCGACGCTCGCTTTGCGCGAATCGCTGCAAAACTGGAAGAACAGCGTCAGGAAATTCAGGACCTGCATGCTGCTCTACAGGACGTCCGCCAAACTCAGGCACTTAGCGCGGAATTGGCGGAGCTACATCGAAATTTCTCTATGACCGGAAGTATGCTTTCGGACATACGTGAATCTTGTCAAAAATTGTCGAGCACTGTCGAGACAACACGAAAGATAGAGGAATTTGCGGAGAAAGGTCTACATTTAACGAGTTTGCATTATGAACTTTATGCAAGGCGCAGCGGCCGCCCTTATTTCCCTCTGGACAATGGTTGGGGTTTGACTTTTTTGAGTTCCGGCCAGCCATTCTTTGTACAAACATCGGATCGAGATATTTCGCCGTGGATTGTCATGGGGGGAGTGTGGGAGACCAACGTCGACGATATGCTTGCTGCCTATGCGGGCCCGGGCATGACGGTGTTGGATATTGGGGCGAATACGGGATATTATACTGTTAAGATTGGCACATTAATCGGCCCAACTGGACGGCTGATGGCCTTCGAACCTAATCCAGATGTATTTTCATTTCTTCGCGAAAATGTGAAAATTAACGACCTCACACGGAATGTTACTCTTCAAACTAGTGCTTTGGGAAATTTTTCCGGAACAGCAATTTTGAGATACAGGAAAGGAGAAGCAGGTGGGGGCAGTCTGTCGGATCAAACCCACGCTCCGCTAGAAATAACTGTTCCTGTTTCTCGATTGGACGATGTTATTCCGGTCGATTGGAATGTTGATCTCATTAAAATTGATACAGAAGGCTATGAAAAATTTGTTCTCGATGGCGCGCAACAAGTACTAACGCGCTCACCGGATGCCTCTATCATGATAGAGCTTCGCATGGAAAGCTGGGAACGTGAAGCTCCACTGGAAAAGCTTCGCGACACCTGCGGCGGCGACCACAAGTCGATCTACGCGGTTCGCGATGATGGGAAATTGCAAAAGCTCGTCGATAGCGAACTGCGCCCATTTTTGATAACGTGTAAGCGGCCTACAGGCTTTCACGAAAACTACTTTTTCGTGGCGCCAGAGGCTCTGGTTGAGCAGAAATTGAGCCGCTTTCTCGTTTGAGGCGATCGCTTTTTTGCCTTAAGAGGGCGATTGAAAACAACTTGAATGGCCGGGCTTGGCGCGCTTTGCGCTTGGAAGTTGGATCCGAGCTAGGCTCGGCGGGATAGCCGCTATCGGTGCGGCTGGCACTATGATCAATTGGGGCCCGCAGCGCAGCTTCAGTACCGTTTACACCAACCCCCCCCCCCGTCGGCCGCTGCTCTCGACGTGGCAGATGGCGGAGTCAGCCCTCCTTAAGCGCATGCACGACCTGTCAGTCGAGGCGCCGTGGCGGCGCCGGGTCCAGCACCTCTTTTTCCAGTTCTTCAGGCACGAAGACCTCTTGCTGTGGCGGAGGCTGGCACCGCGCCGCAGTGGACGATCCAATCGGCTCATTTTGCCAAATTGAAACATTTGTTTCGTTTCTGATCAGACCTGCTAGGCTTCGCCGCCATGGACGAAGCCAAGCTTCTGAAAGCGCTGACCAACGACTACGACGTCCTGCCGCCGCAGTTGCAGGCAGCGGCGCGCTGGGTGCTGGATCATCCGGCCGATGTCGCGCTGCTCGGCACGCGCGAACAGGCGAAACGCGCCGGGCTGCCGCCGGCCACCCTGACGCGGCTGGCGCAGCGGCTCGGCCTCTCGGGTTACGACGTTCTGCGCCAGGCCTTCGCCGCCACGCTGCGCCAGCGGCCCGAGACCTTCCATGGCCGCGCCGGCGAGCTCGTCGCGCGCCACGGGGCGGAGGGCGACGCCGCGCTCGTCACCGACACGTTCGATGCGCTCGGCGCGCATCTGAAGGACCTGTCGAGCCCCGATGCCGTCGCCAGGCTGGTGCGGGCCGCCGACCTGCTCGCCGCCGCAACCCGCGTCTTCTGCTTCGGCCTGCGCTCGGCCTTTCCGGCCGCCTTCATGCTGGACTATGTGCGCAACCTGCTCGGTGCCGCATCCATCCTTGCCGATACGGCCGGCGGGCGCGGTGTCGATGCCCTGCGCGGCATCGGCCCTGATGATCTCCTGTTCGCGGTGTCGGTGAAACCCTATACCCGCCTCACCCTGCAGGCCGCGCGCTTTGCCAAGGAGCAGGGCGCGGTGCTGATCGCTCTCACCGACAGCGCCTTGTCGCCGCTCGCGCGCCTGGCCGATGCGGCGGTGCTGGTGCGCACGGAAACGCCGAGCTTCTTCCACACGATGACGCCGGCCTTCGCCGCGGTGGAATGTCTCGCCGCCCTGACCGCGGCGCGCCAGGGCGAGAGCACCTTGAAAGCCCTGGCGCGCAGCGAAGCCCAGCTTGCCTGCTTCGACACCTATCTCACGCCGCCGCAGCGAAGGACCCGCCGATCATGACCAAGGTTCTGCATCGCATCATCGCCCAGGACTATCCGGTGGCCGTCAGCGGCCGCGGCGTGACCATCACCGACGCCGTGGGACGCGACTATATCGACGCCTCCGGCGGCGCTGCCGTCTCCTGCCTCGGCCACGGCCATCCGGACGTTCTCGAGGCGATGCACGCCCAGCTCGACCGGCTGGCCTATGCCCATACCAGCTTCTTCACCACAGCGGTGGCGGAGGAACTGGCGGCAACCCTGGTCGCAGATGCACCCGATGGCATCAGCCACGTCTATTTCGTGTCCGGAGGATCGGAAGCCATCGAGGCCGCGATGAAGATGGCCCGGCAATATTTCGTCGAGCGCGGCGAGCCGCTGCGCCGGCACTTCATCGCGCGCCGCCAGAGCTATCACGGCAATACGCTGGGGGCGCTGGCGATCGGCGGCAATGCCTGGCGGTGGCGCGAGTTCGAGCCGCTGCTGATCGAGACGCACCACGTCTCGGCCTGTTTCGACTATCACGGCCGCCATGCCGACGAGAGCCCGGAGGCCTATGGCGCAAGGCTCGCCGCCGAGCTGGAGGCGGAGATCGCCCGGCTCGGCCCGGATACGGTCATCGCCTTCGTGGCGGAAACGGTCGGCGGCGCGACATCGGGCGCGATCACGCCGGTGCCGGGCTATTTCAAGCGCATCCGCGAAATCTGCGACCGCCACGGCATCCTCTTGATCCTGGACGAGGTGATGTGCGGCATGGGCCGCACAGGCACGCTGCATGCCTGCGAGCAGGAGGGCATCGCCCCCGACCTGATGACCATCGCCAAGGGCCTCGGCGGCGGCTATGCGCCGATCGGCGCGGTGCTGGTGGCCGGCCACGTCCACGACAGCTTCGCAAAGGGATCCGGCCTGTTCCAGCACGGCCATACCTATCTCGGCCATCCCCTGGCGGCAGCCGCCGCCCTCGCCGTCCAGCAGGTGATCAAGCGCGACCGCCTGCTCGACAATGTCAGGGCGCAGGGGGAGCATCTGAGACGCCGCCTCACCGAGCGTTTCGGCAACCACCACCATGTCGGCGACATCAGGGGCCGGGGCCTGTTCCAGGCGATCGAGCTGGTCGCCGACCGCGGCGCGCGCGCGCCGTTCGCCCCCGAGCTGAAGCTTCATGCCCGCATCAAGTGCGAGGCCATGGCGCGCGGCCTCATGGTCTATCCGATGGGCGGCACGATCGATGGCGCGCGCGGCGACCATGTGCTGCTCGCGCCCCCCTTCATCGTCGACGAGAAAACCGTCGACGTGATCGTCGAACGGCTCGCAGAAGCCGTCGATGCGGCCTTGACCGGCCTTGCCTGACCACTCTCCAGAGGAAGAACGGGACCATGACGACGAAACGATTGAAACGGGCGCTCGCGGCTGCGGCGCTCGGCCTTGCCGGCCTGATGAGCGCGCCCTTCGCCGCGCCGGCGACGAGCGAAGCGCAGGCGCAGACGGCCAATGTGCTGGAACGCGCCAAGCAGCGCGGCTATCTCACCTGCGGCATCCATACCGGCCTGCCCGGCTTCGGCTATCAGGACGACCAGCAGCAGTGGCGCGGCCTCGACGTCGATCTCTGCCGCGCCGTGGCGGCGGCGATCTTCGACGATCCGACCAAGATCCGCTTCGTGCAGACGACCACCCAGACGCGCTTCATCGTGGTGCAAACCGGCGATGTCGACATGCTCGCCCGCAACGCCACCTATACGCTGGCGCGCGACACGGCGATGGGCATGGCCTGGCCGGTGATCAACTTCTTCGACGGTCAGGGCTTCATCGTGCGCCGATCGCTGAACGTGACCAGCGTGAAGGGCCTGTCGGGCGCCACCATCTGCGTCACCCAGGGCACCACCACCGAGCTCAACCTCGCCGACTATTTCCGCTCCAACAACCTCAACTACGAGGTGGTCAGCTTCAAGACCAACGAGGAGGGGGTGAAGGCGTTCGAGGCCGGCCGCTGCGACAGCTTCACCACCGACTCCTCGGGCCTTGCCGCGGAGCGGCTGAAATTCGCCAATCCGAACGACTTCGTCATCCTTCCCGAACTGATCTCGCGCGAGCCGCTGGGCCCGGCGGTGCGCCGCGGCGACGAAAACTTCGCGGCCATCGTGCGCTGGACCCACTATGCCATGCTGAACGCCGAGGATCTCGGCGTGACGCGCGCCAATGTGGCCGAGCTCGCGCGCTCGACCCAGAGCCCGGAGATCCGCCGCCTGCTCGGCCTCGACGGCAAGTTCGGCGAGGCGATGGGGCTTTCCAACGACTGGGCGCTGCGCATCATCCGCCATGTCGGCAATTATGGGGAGGTTTTCGAGCGCAATGTCGGCGCGGGCTCGCGCCTCGGCCTGCCGCGCGGGCTCAACGCGCTCTGGTCGCAGGGTGGGCAGCAATATCCCTACCCCATCCGCTGAAGGCGCGGCGCGGCTGCGGATAAGTTGCCGGCCGCGCATGTTCGGTTCTTGACACCCGAACCCGGGAGCCGCTAGGAACGCGGCTCCCCATCGGCGGGGCGCGTAGCTCAGCGGGAGAGCACTCCCTTCACACGGGAGGGGTCACAGGTTCAATCCCTGTCGCGCCCACCATTCCAAGCTTCACATCCGATCGTCCGGCGGCTCATCGGCCTCGATGGCCCGCCTCCCCGTCCGATACGGCCACGGTCCCACAGGCCGCTGCGTGAACGGCGCGCCATGTGGAAGCGGCGCAATCGTTCGGGCTCGAGTGGTTGCCTTCGAGGATCCGCCGGATCATCGTGATGTCGTCCCGCATGAGGACGATCGTGTCGCGTTCCGCGAACCTCTCGATGTGGCGTGCGTGTTCGGCCAACGTACGCGCGTCGGTTCGGATCGGCTCGATGACGCCGATCTTCTCGGCGTTGAGCTCACGCCTATTAGCTCCTATCGCGGCAATCGCGATGCTTACGCCAAGAACGGTTGCGGGAATGCACCATACATCCAGATCTAGTCTGATCACTGTGTGCCCCCACCGCCCGTTGCTTACGAGTAGAAATAAATTTCACAATGCTTCAGCATACCCGAAGGTTATCCCTCGTCGCCGCAATGCTCATTTTCCATAATCGTTCCAGCGCGTGCAGATATGTTTACAACTTCAACGTCTAAATTGCCGATCCAGACTGAATTACGATCCAGCTAGGTTCATCAAATATAACGACCCCATAGGTATTGACGGCCGAAAGCCACAGCACGTCGACCGCGCTCGCGGTGCGAATTTTGATGATTCCGGCACCTGTAGCCGATGCACTTCGGATAAAGTGAAACCGCTGCCCTCGCCGCCCGGATGGTAGCGTCACCACAACGTCGGATGCTCCAACGGCCTGTGTGTAGCGCTGAACCGTGACGGCCGTATCCGCCAGTACCTGCGGGGGATTCGGAGGGTAAGCGATGCCAAAACGGGTTTGAACGGTCAAACTTCCCGCGCGTTGTTGGCCTGTCAGAATTATCGACTTGCCGGCGATCCGGTCATCACGCGACTGCACAATACCTAAGTGCCCTAATCCGGCGGAAAACGCATATGGCATTGACGCTTCGAAAACGTTGTTGGTCGACACGATCTCGCAGTCTGCGTCGCTCGCATAGTGCCAGAGCTTACAATCGGCTCCTGTGAATGTGTTGTTCGCTGCAACAACAACGCCGGATCCTCCTGAGAAATTTGCACCAAATCCCAGCCCCGTATGAAACTGGTTTCCGAGAATTTGAATGGAGCCCGCAGGTGTAGGTAAATCCACCTGCAACCCCGCGCACTGCGTCCCATACCCCTCGAAGACATTGCCCTGGACGGTCGTTGCGCGCGGGCGGCCGATATAGCTGAGGGTCGCCTGTCCGGCCGCCGGCGGGGTGCCGAAATTCCAGATGTGGTTGCCGGTGATGATCCAGCCGGCCGACTGGGAGATGGAGAGGTTGTAGGCGTTGTCGTAGATGAAATTGCCGGTGAATTCGGCGTCGCTGATCACGCATCTGAGGGTCGGGTCGTCGGCGACGAAGAAGCCGCCGCCGCCATTGCCGTAGACCTGATTGTGCCGGTAGTGATTGCCGTAGCGGCCGTTCAGCATGGCCGAGCCGTCGGCGGTGGTTGCCGGCTCGTGGAAGCCGAAACGGGTCGCGCCGCGGAAATGGCAGGCGTCAATCTCCGATGCGTAGGAGCAGTTCACGAAGGCGTCGCGCGCGAGGCCGGCGGCATCGAAGACGAGGCCGGAGACGATGACGGGCGCCTGCGCATGGGTGACGTTGTTCACCCAGTTCGTGCTCGCCACGAGATAGAGCGCCGAGCCGCCGGCGCGCTTCCTGATCGTCGCGCCGGGCTGGCCGAGCAGGCGGGGCATGCGCTGCTTCCAGGGCACGGGGTTCGATGCATATTCGGCATTGTCCGGGATGATCAGGTTGTCGACGAGATAGGTGCCGGGCGCGAAGACCAGGGCGAGGTTGTTGGCGACGCTCGCATTGACCGCCGCCTGCACCGCCGCCGTATCGTCCGCGACGCCGTCGCCCAGCGCGCCGAAATTGCGCGCCGACACCCATTCGCCGACGACCCGGTCGATGCCTCCGGCAAGGTCCGAAAGCGTTTCCGTGGCGGCGACGGGATCGATGATGGTGCCGAGCGTCGGCTGCGCGAACGTATTGGTCGGCAGCGCATAATGGCGTCCGGAGATCGGCATCGTGGCCCTCACGTCCTGATGATCTTGAACACGTAGATCGACGGCTGCACGTTGTTGTGGCCAGCGCCCGAACCCGACCAGCCCGTCGTGAAGCTGTGCTGGTGCTCGCCGGCCCAGCCGGTCGCGATATTGGCGCTGTTGATGCCCGACCCGAACGGCGGGGTCGTATAGGGACCGCCGACGCTGGCCAGAACGCCGGAGACCGCATGCTGGTGCCCGCCGCCGACATCGGTCACGCCGCCATGCTGATGCGGGCCATTCTCCGCCCCTGTCAGCGCGTGGACGTCAGCTCCCGAGGCCCAGCCGAGCGAATAGCGGGCCGCCCCTTGCGAAACCATCCGGCCGGCATCGGCGCCGCCCATCGTGTCGAGGCCGACGCCGATGCGGCCGCGATAGTCGGGCACGTTGAAGGTCGTCGACCCGTTGCCCGCGCCGTAATAGCCGCCGATCACGGCGAAGAGGTCGGCATAGGTGGTGCGCGAGACGGCCTGGCCGTTGCACAGGAGCCAGCCCGCCGGCGCGTTCGGACCGGCGAAATCGACGACGGTGCCGGTCGGCACGACGCCCGGGCCGGAGGCGCCGTTCTGCACTGTGAGCGTGCCGACCGTGAGCTGGCCCACCGTCATCGGCACATGTGCCTGAACATCGGCCGCCGATGTCGAAAGGCCGCTGACGCCGCCCTTCACCAGCGCCGTGCGGCCGCTGATGCTGGCAAGGCCGCTGGAACTGTCGCCCGAAAAGGCAAAGCCCGGCGCCGCGGCGGAACCGGCGACCGACAGCAGCGGCGCCTGCATCGGCCGCAGGCCGCTGAGCGGCATCGAGGCGGAGATCTCGGCGCCGATGTCGGAAAGGCGCGTCTCGACCTTGCCGGCATCGGCCAGCGTGTTCGGCAGCACCTGGGTGCCGGGCGGCGGCGCATAGATGCCGGATGCATTGCGCGGCATGGGTTGCTCCACGGAAAAGCCCCGCACGGCAGCGGGGCTGGATGGGGACGGACGGGCCGCTCAGTACAGGCCGAAAGGATCGAGCGGTTCGTAAAGACGGCGCCGCCGCTCCGCTTCGAACGGATCGATTTCACCGGTTTCGGAACGCCTGAACGTATCGAGATCCAAGGGCGCAGCCCCGCCCGTGGCGCCCGCCGGCGGGATCGGCGGCCACGGGCCGAGGGCCGAGGGCCAACGAAGCCCGTATCCATCCGCCGGCATTCCGGCGAGGCGCGGGCCGGATGGAGCGACCGGCGCGGTCCGTTGCCGCTCGAACACCTCGGCAGGGACACCGGTCGGAAAGGCCGGCGGCATGGCGGTTGCTGCGTGGCCGACATCGGCGCCGGCCGAACCGAAGCGCCCCGGCGCGCCAGCGGGTCGCGGCGAGGGCAGCGGAGCGCTCGGCCAGCCCTGCTCGGCCGGCGGCGCCGCCTGCGCGCGTTCCGCCTGCTCGAAGCGCCGCGTCTGCAGCGCGTAGACCTCGGCAACCGAACGCGGCGTGCCATCGCGCCGGAAGAAGATGCGCTGATTGGCACGCACCGCGTCGGGGCTGGCATAGTGCGTGGCCGGTGCACCAGGGTCCTGGGCGAGGCCGCGCAGGAAGCGGGGGCCGCCGGCCTGGCCGAGGAAATGCGTCATGTAGAGATTGCCGAAGGTCGGCGAGAAACCATGGCCGTCCAGGACCGCGGCGTTCTGCTCGGTCAAGGCCTGCGTCGCGCGCCGCGCCTGGGCGGGATCGGTCCGGCCGTCCACAGTCAGGCGGAGGTCCGGCCGCGCGCGCATCAGGCCGGCCCAGGTGCCGGTGGTGAACTGGCCGAGGCCGGTGGCGCTCGACGTCGCCGCCCGGGCCTGTGGGTTGTTGCCGCTTTCATGACCATAGAGCGTCTCGTAATAGCGCAGCATGGAGCCGGCCGGCTGCGGCTGCGGCTGCACCAGCGGGCTCGGCATGGCATTGTCCGTGCCCGGCCCCTCGGCCGGCCGCCCGGCGGGGCTCATCGCAGCAGGCGCCACAGGCCCATTCGCGCCGCTCGTCTCGCCGTCGAAGACGGTCAGCGGCGGGCCCGCACCGGGCCCGCGGCCGGGCGAACCGGCAAGGACGTTGCGCATGAGAATGTCGGCAAGCGCCTGGCGCCTCATCGCCCTCGCGCTGGCAGGGCCGCGATCGCCGCCTTGATCGGCACCGCCCGGCGGGGCGAAGGCTGCAGGCCCGGCTGGCCGGCCCGCAGCCGCCCCCTCCCCCGCATGCCGCGCCGCGGGCGCCTCCCGCTCCAGCGCGGCGCCGAGCAGCGCCTGCGCAATGCGGTTGGCGCCTTGCGTCCAGGCGCCGACCGGCGCGCCCGACATGCCCTGATCGAGCAGCATCCGCGCCAACGCGCGGCGCATGCCCGGCGAGCGGCCGGCTCGGCCGCCATCACGAAAACTGTCAGCCATTGCGGCGCCCCTTCCTGCTTGTGGTGGCTTTGACGTAGTCGACCGCCATCAGCCCTTCGGCGTCGCGGCCGATGGCCTCCGGACGGCGCCGCGCGACATCGTCGGCCATGAGCCCGATCTCGGGGGGCCCACCCGCGCGGTAGCGGTAGCGATAGACCGGCAGGCCGTTGTCGAGACGGCCGACCTTTTCGATGTCGGTCTTCAGGGCCGGATCGCTGAATTTCAGGGCGGCCGCGCCAAGCGTGCCGCCAAGCCCGAACAGCCCGCCCATCATCGCGTTCTGGCTGTTCACCTCGGCCTGCCACGCCGCCAGGTCGGCCTGATGCTTGGCATTGACGAGGCCCGCATAGTCGACATTGGCGACGCTCGACTGCGGCGTGCTGGCGAAGGTCGGCTGGCGCACCTGGCTGCCCGACAGGAGGGCCGAGATCTCGTTGAGCGGCTGGTTCCGTTCGGTCAGAAGCTCGTTGTAGGCCTGCTGCCGGCCGGTCAGCAGAAGCTGGTTGTTCTGGTCGTTCCGGCCCTGGTTGAACGACCGCATCTCGGCCTCGAAGGCCGCCGAGCCGGGCGCGATGCCCTGGTTGGCGAGGCGCGTGCGCAGCGCATTTTCCTGCTGTGCCTGCAAGGGGTCGAGCCGGGCCCGGCCGAGCTCCCACAGCCGTCCCTCGATGTCGTTGTTCGACGGATCGAAATTGGTGTTGAGCAGGTTGCCGATCTTGGCCGACTGCTGCTGGCCGATATTGGCGAGGTTCTGCTGGGTCTGCCTGGTCGTGTCGTAGATGCGCCGGTTGGCGTCGGACAGGGCCTGGGTCGCTTCATAGCGCGGCGTGCCGTCGGCCCAGCTGCCGATCTGGCGATAGGTCAGGGAGCCGTCGGGCGTCACCTGGTTGGTCGCGTTCAGCCCATACTGGGTGATCGCGGTTTCCTTGTTCATCTGCGTCTGGGCCGCCGCCGTCTCCTTCGGATCTGGCGCGGGCGGCGGTGACGGAGCGGAGACCATGGGGCCAATCCTCCTTCAGGATGCCGAAGACGACGGCGTCGGCGCCGTCGCCGTAATAGTTGCGCTTCACGCCTTCGCGGACGGCGCCGAGCCGTGGCGCCAGACGCATGACGCGAGCATTGGTCGTGCTGGTGAGAACGGTCATCCGGGCGCAGCCGAGCTCGCCGAAGACATAGAGGCCGACACGGGCGAGGAAGGCCCGCGGCCAGGCCAATGTCGCTGTCGCTGCCACCGACGCCTCGACGTCGCGGCCGGTGAAGCCGCAGAAGACGGCGCCACCGACCCTTTCTCCGCCGCGCGCGAGCACCAGGGCAGCCGCTCCCTTCGGAAAGGACACGCCGAGCCGGCCGGCGACCCATTCGACCGCCGGCTCGCCCGTCTCGATCGTCCAGGTCACAGGATCGCCCCGCCCTCGGTGACAAGCGAGAATTCGAGCAGCTTCACGTCGGCCGTCAGGGCCGGCGAGCCGTCATAGATGTTGAGCCGGAACGCCGGTGCGAGCGCGCGACCGATGCCGAAGACGCTCTGCGTGAACTCGCCGACCCCGGTCGCGCCGCCCCATACCTTCTGGTTCCACTGGCTTTGGCTCCAGATGAGCGCGTTGGAGGCAAGGCCGATGCCGGCGCCGCGGCCCCAGGTCGTCTCACCCCATTTCGACACGCTCCAGGTCCCGAAGGCGCCGATCGTATTCTCGAGCTCGAACTCCTCGAAGACCGGATTGAGATCGTAGTCGAAGGCGATGGCGAGATAGGGCCGGATGTCCGGCCGGCCGCGATAGGTCGCCCGCAGCACATTGGCCGTCTTGTAGGCGCCGGCATCATCGAGCGCGGTGAAGGCGCCGATGCCGAGGCATTCGATGATGCGCGTGCCGTCGATGGAGCCGCGCTCGGCCTCGTGGACGGCGCCCGACGGCCCGCCGAAATAGAGCCTGTCATTGTGCTCGACCCAGCAGGACGCCGGGACGCCCTGATATTCGCACCAGGCGCCGTGCAGCGCGTTCATGACGAACTGCCTGACCACGCCGGTCGCCGCATTCGGCACATTGACGAAGACCTTCTGCCCCCTGGCGAAGCCGATCGTCTGCCAGCCGAACGTGTCGGCGTCGTTGACGACGGCCGCGGCATAGGCCTGCCGGATATTGCGGGTCAGCGCGCCCTGCTGGGCCGCGGTGCGGTCGAGCTTCATGACCGCGCCAAGCGACATCAGACCGTCCTGGGTCAGGATGGCGAGGTCGCCGCCGAACCGGGTCAGGCAGCGCCGGCCGAGCGGCCGGCCGATCTGGTACCGGCTCTTGAGCTGCCAGCTTGCCGCGGCCGAGGGATCGCTGCCCGCAAAGATCAGGACCTCGCCCTCGGTAGAGAGAAAGACCGTGAGGTCGTTCATCCCGGAACCGCTGTCGGACGACCAGGTCCCGCCGGCGACGATCGCGCCGCCCTTGGTAAGCAGGGCGCCGAGCGGCAGCTTCACGGCCGCCCCGCCGATGGCGGACGGCCCGAGATACCATACGTCGGCGCTGCTCACCTGGCAGAACCAGAGGCGCGACTGCGCGGCAAAGACGTTCGCGAACGCGCCGCCGGTCACACCGGTGACAGCCGGCGCGGTAGAGATGGCGGCGCCGTCATAGACGATCGGCGCGTCCGCGCCATTGACCGCGACCAGGAACTGGCCGCCCGCGCTGGCGAAATTCGTCCACTGCCACTGGTCCGAGCTGGCGCCCGACCAGAGCGCCGCGCCGACCGCCCCGGGAATGTCGCAGCGGTAGATGTTCGCGCCGGTCGCGCCGAGCAGACGCTTGGTCGCGCCGGAGACATAGCTCATCAGCGTGTTGACCGGGCCGGCGCCGAGACCAGTCGCATGCTCGACATAGCCCGGCCGCGGGCTGACGCCGTCGGGCTCCGGATACCAGTTGCGCAGGACCGGCGCGGTCCCCGGCTCCATGGCCGCGAGGTTCTGCTCTGACGACCAGCCCCGGGTCGGCGCAGGCAAGGCAGCGGATCTCGCCCGCGGTGCCGCCTGCTGCACCGTGCGGTCCCGTTCACGTGCGGAAGTGAGCATCAGACCGTCACCCTTGCGCGGTTCGCGCTCGCGGCGGCCTGTTCGGCCGGCAGGCGGAGCGCGCGGTCGGCCCGGGCATGATAGCCGACCGCCTGTTCGAACTGGTCGAGCTCGTCCTGGTAGGCCAGGCCCTTCAGCCGCTTCCAGCGCCAGACCAGGCCCTGAAGCAGGACTTCCTCGGGGATCAGCGAACGGTCGCTGTCGGCGAGGAACGTCGCGCGGTAGACCGGCATCGTATCCGCCGACTTGATCCAGAACGACGAGACATATTCGAGCGTCACCGGGCCGGCCGGAGCCGGGGCGACGTCGAGGACGGGGCCGAGCAGCTGAAAGCGCGGCGGCGACGTGACGGGCGCCGATCGTTTCAGGTTCATCTCGGCGTCCGAGAGCGCGCCGCGGATCGGCACGCGGCCGAGGCGGACCGGCGAGCCCTGCGTCAGCCGCTCGAAATCGCCGGGCACGGTCGCCGGCAGCGCCGTGAACTCGGCCGTGCGGACGAGACCGCCCCAGTCGTGCCGGCGCAGCAGTTCCTCGCCGCATTGAAGGGCGATCGTCAGGAACTCCTGCGGCGTGCGGGCGGCGGCCGTCACCACCGCCGAGACCGAGGGCTGGTTGAGGAGCCGCGCCGCGGCCTGGCAGACGGTCAGCAGGCTCATGGGGTCGCCTCCATGGTGCGGAAGCCGGCATTGGACCAGCGGGCCCTGGCATTGTCCTGGGCGGCGGCGTCGAGCGCATCCCTGAGGAGCCCGGCCGCGGCCTCGGCCACCGGCGCCGCCGACAGGTAGATCGCCGCCTCGTGCACGACCGCATAGAGGTAGATGTCCGGACAGGCCTCGAGCAGCCAGTTGGTCTGAGCCGCCTCGAGCGCCGGCAGCCTGCCGAAATAGGTCAGCGCGACAGGCGTTTCGGCCGCCGGCGCGAGGCGCAGGCTGCTGCCGGCGATCGTGTAGACCTGCGCTGGGCCGGACGCGGCGAAGCGCGCGGCGTAGCGGCCGGCCGCAGCCTCGATCGCCCGCGGCGGAGTTCCGGCAAGCACCTGTTCGACCTCCATGAAATCGGCCGGCAGCGCGCAGACACCGTGCGCGTCCGGCGACAGCATGGTGGTGGCGAGCATCCGCCGGTCGCGCAGGCGGCGGCTGAGCTTGGCCTCCGCCATGGCGACGAAACGCGGCATGACGTCGACGAGGTCGGCGCGATCGAGATATTCGCCCACCGCGATGACGAGTTCGGAATAGTCGGCGAGAGCGGTCATCAGATCTTGTCCCGCGTCCTGAAGGCGGAGAATTCACCGTTGAGCAGATGACGGATTTTCGCGCGATCGCGCTGCATCAGCGGTGCCTGAAAGTGTTTCTGAAACAGCGTGTCGGGAATCGCGGCAACGACCTGGCCGTTGCCCCACGGCCGCCCCTCGTTCGCCTCGCGGAGCAGCTTCGCTTCGGCGAGCACGGCCTCGACATCCTGCTCCCGCGTCTGCAGGATCGTGCCGTCGCCCATATCCTCGTGATAGGTCGAGATACGGCGAACCGGATCATGGTGCACAAGAATCCGGGCCATGGTCAGATCCACTCCACGACGCCGGCGCGGACGAGGGGCTTGGCGACGTCGGCGGCGAGCTGCGTCACGCTGCCCGCGGCAAGGCGGCCGCCCTCGGTCGGCCAGTAATCGCGCAGGATCCGCACGGGGATGACGGGCCTGTCCGGGGCGGCCGGCCGGGCGGCTTCGCGGAGCGCCCCGCCCTCCGGCTCTGGCGCCGCCTCGTCGAGCGCCACGTCGTAGGCGCGCGCCGCCAGGATGCGCAGGCCGTCCAGCGTCCTCCGGCCGACGGGCATCGCGCCGGTCCGGTCCTTGATGGCCTGGCGCAGCACGGCTTCGCCGGCCGCAAAGATCTCGTCGCGTGTCATGGAACTGATCCCGGTGTGAGTGCCTGCAAGGCGGCGCGCCGCCACGGTATCGAGCCGCCTGGTCCGCGCGGCGTGACATCCGGCCATTTCCGCGCTTTGATGCGGTCCTATCGATGCAACATGCGCAGCCGGTCGCCGTCCGGATGCGCATCCCCGCCAGCGATCCGGTGTGCCGACTGTGATGACAACATCCCCGCACGCACCCTCAGCGAACCCGACGGCCGGCACGGACGCGCGGCCGGACGATGTCGTCGTCAGGCTCGCGCCAGAACTCCTGGAAGCGCTCGACCGGTTCATCGAAGAGGACCGGCGCGGCGCCTCGCGAGCCGATGCGCTCAGCGCGGCCTTCCGCGACTGGGCGGAGGACAAGGGCTATCTCGCCCCCTCAACCGACTGAGCGGCGGCCGGTGGCCAGGGGCGGCCAGACTGGCGCCCCTGCCCTTGCCGGCCTCAGGCGAGATCGGCGATCACGCCGAGCGCTGCCTCGTTCTTCACGATCAGCGTCGCCTCGACGATGATGGCGCGCTTCTCCGCGTCGCCGGTCTTGGCAAGCGT
Source organism: bacterium YEK0313 (assembly GCA_000751295.2). Lineage (NCBI taxonomy): Bacteria > bacterium YEK0313. The sequence continues at coordinate 2,525,967 of CCMO02000001.1, read as the reverse complement.
CTGCTTCTGGAACGAGCGCAGGAAGCCGAGCTCCAGATAGTCCGGGTCGAGCAGCCAGGCGTCGCGGGCGCGCTGCCAGCGATTGACCTGCACCGCAAAATCGCCGAAGTCGCCAACATAGAGATTAGCGCCGCCGACGATCTCCGCCTGCTCGCCGTTGTCGACATCCTTGCGCAACTGCGCGATGCCGGCAAACCCCGAAAACACGCGCTTCTGGGTCGGATGCAGCATCAGCACGGTCGGGCTCGCCCCGCTGGCGTAGCAGGACTGATGCACGGTATCGAGCTGCGCCTTGGTGAAGGCGCGGGTCGTGCCGTCGGTCGCGGCGACGGTGAGCGAGGTGCCGCTGTTGTAGCCGCCATTGGCGCCGCCGGCACCGCGATCGGCATTGGTCGCGACCCAGGACGGCAGCGAGCCCATGAGGCGCGCGGTCGTCGAGTTGCCGAGAAGCGAGGCCGTGTTGGCGCCGATGAGCGCCCGTTCGAGGTCACGCTTCAGCGCCGCCATCTTCAGCTTGCCCTGATAGGCGAGCTCCGAGCTGCGTCCGGCCTTCTTCACCGCTTCGGTGGTGCCCGAGATAATGTAGGTTTCCCGCATGATCTGCGAGATGTTCGACACGCGCACGGTCGGGGTGACAGCATTGTAGCTGTACTCGTCACCGTCGACCTGCGCATTCGCCCCCGGCTGGCGGATCGTGTCCGTCTGCCATTCATGCCGAATGTTCTCGATGTCGCTCTTCTTGATCATCGCGGAGACCGGCACGTCCTCCGGCGCGATATTGTAGATCTGGTCGCGCAGATCCTCGCGGAGGCCGCGCACCGCATAGGTGTCGTAGGTATTGGCGATCTGAGCCATGGGAAAGCTCCCGTCAATCGGCGCCGAGCCAGGCTTCGACGGCCCGCGCCGCATCTTGTCTGGTACCGCTGCGTTTGGCCTGGGCGAGCGCCGTTCCGAACCCGCTGCCCGTGTCCTGCCCGGCCCTGCGTCCGGGCGGTTGCGGCGCCCGCTGCGCCGCCGGCTTCGGACTGCCCCCGGCCGATGCCGCCCTGATCTTCTGGTAGCGCGCGGCGTCCGCGAGCACGCAGATCAGCCGGTGATCGACGATCTGGGCATAGTCGGCTTCCGAGAAGCCATAGGCCTCGACGGCACGGATCATGTCCTGGTTGAAGGCCTGCCGGCGCGCGGCATCCTTCAGTTCGGGGATCGCGGCGAAGAGCCTTTCCCGCTCCGCGTGGAGGAGGCGCGCCCGGCCGGCCTGGTCCGTCTCGCGCGCCTTGGCGGCAAGATCCATCCGGGCACGGGTGATCTCCTCCACATGGTTCATGGCCGCCTGATAGATGGCCAGTTCCTGGGTGTAGCGGGCAGGGTCGCGGATGGCGAGGTCGGTCGACGGCGGTGACGGCACATAGGCCTCCACCACCGCAAGCGCCCGTTCGAGGGCCTCGGCAACGGCGGTTTGCTGGGCCGACACCTCGCCCGCATAGCTTTCCAGCGTGCGCCGCTGCTCGGCGACCTCCTGGGTCTTGCGGGTATAGTCGGCCGTCCTCAGGCCCGCCTCGCGCCATTCCTGGATTTGCTCGATCGAGGCTTCCGACCCGTCGGCCAGGCGAATGCGCGCCTGGAGCGGATCGGCCGCCTCGTCCGAGATCCCGGCATCGGCCTCTGCGGGCTTGTCCCGGTCGGAGCCGTCGGAAGGGTCCTCGGGGTCCGGCGCGGCGCCCGCCTGACGGTCGTCGGAACCGCTCTCCGCCTGTTCCTCGCCGGCCTCGTCGGTCGACAGGAATGCCGAAAGCCGCTCGTCCGCCTCCTGGGCGAGGTCCGCGCGTGCATCAGTGTTCACCGCCGGAGCGATGCCTGCACCGTCTGCTTTGGTCATGGTCTTGCCTTTGTCGTTCGTGCCGCCCGTCAGGCGTAAGGCGACGGGCCTTTGGCGGGCTCGGGTGCTGGCCGGCCGAGGGCGGCCAGCCGAGCGCGCAAAGCTCTGATGGCGCGGGCTTCGTCGAGCGCCAGGCGCCGGATCTGGTCATCGGCCGGGTCGGCCGCGATGGCCCGCTCCACGGCGTCCTGCTCCAGCATGGCAAGGGCGGCGACCAGGGCGGGGTGTTCGGCAATGAAGCGTGCTTCCGTTGGTGTCGGTGGCGATGCCGGGCCGGCGGCGACGACGGCCATGCCGGTCACGGCCGCGCTCCCGGCTGCAACAGTTCGTCGGTGGTGCGGGTGATGCCGTCGAGCGTCGCCTGGACCGCCGGGTTCACCGCCTCGTCCGGCGTCACCGACCGCAGGGCCTCGGCCTGAGCCAGCGCGATACGGGTCTCGAGCTCGGCCCGCTTCAGCTCACGCTCGGCCAGGAGCCGCTCGCGCTGCAGCGCGAGTGCCGCATCCGCCTTGATCCGTTCGACCAGCAGGTCGCGCTCGGTTTCGGCGGCGGCGCGGGCGGCGTCGGCGGCCATCTCAGCCTGATGCTTCTCGCGCTCCATCTCGATCATCGCCGCCGCCTGGCCGGCGGCAGGATCGGGTTTCGGCGCCGCCATGCGCGCCAGCGCCTCGCGTGTCGGCTTCATGAAATAGAGCTCGGGCGAGCGGAGCCCGGCCGCCGCCACGAACTTGCCCAGCGAATTGGCAAGGTTGTCGAGCGAGACCAGCGGATTGTCGAGCCCCATCGTGGCCATGATCTCCTTCTGGATCTGGCCGATCTGCATCATCATGGCCATGTCGCGCTCGCGCGAGCCGGCGCCGAGCCCGGTATTGATCGAGGCATCCATTTCCGGGTTCCAGCGCGAGGGCTGGAAGGTCACCCATTCGCCCCTGAGCCTGATCACCTCGTCCTGGGGCTGCTGCTTGACGATAAGCCGCAGGATCGCGCCGAACATCCGGCGAAGGCCGGTCTCGGCGAAGGTGCGGGCGATCATCTCGGCCCGCGCCGTCGCGGCATTTTCCAGGATGCGCGAAGCGGTGGCGGTCTGGTTCTGCAGAGCATCGGGAGACAGTCCCGTCGAGGCGTCGGAGACGCCCGTACGGTCGACTGCCTCCTGGTCGAGATATTCGAGCGCGCCGAGCGAGGCGGCCGCCGTGAACGGCACCTGATTATAGGCGAGCGCGGCCCGGGCATCGCGGCCCGGCTTCAGCCGGATCGGCTTGCCGAACTGCGGATTGGTGATATCGCTCGGATCCTCGATAGCGCCGACATCGACGATCGGCTGCTGGGCGTTCTGCCAGTAGATGTTGTCGAGCATGCCGCGGACGAGCGCGGTCTTCTTGCGCTGGACATCCTCGATGTCGTCGAACAGCGAGAAGCCCTGCCAGCGGTGCGCGACGATCTCGCAGGGCAGGTCCGAGAACGGCATCTCGTCCCATTCCTCGTTGGAGAGGATGCGATGCGCTCCCGTATAGCCGGCGATGCAGATCTTGCGCAGTTCGGCATGGCCGTCGCCGTCATGGTCGATACGGGCATAGACCTCGGCATATTCGACGACCTGCGTTGCCGGGCCGCCCATGCCCTGGCTTTCCGAGAGGCCGCCGGACCGGCCGAGCCGGGCGCGACGCACCTCACTCTCGATGTCGCCGGAATGGCCGGGAATGCTGTCGACGGTCGCGCGGTCGAAGCCCATGGCGACGAGGTTCGAGCGCGTCTCGGGAAAGCGGTGGACGGTGATCCGCGCGTCCTCGATCGTCACCGCCTCCGGATCGATCAGGAACTGCTCGCCGGGCACGGCTGCAATGCGGATCCCGGCCTTGATCCGCGCGCGGCGGACCCTGACGTCGTAACGCATCGCTTCCGGCACCACCGCCAGAATGGCGGGGTCGGTTTCGGGATAGTCGCGGACCCCCAGCAAGGTCACCGCCGGATCGGCAAGAAGGCTTTCGAGATCGAGCGCGGTCAGCCGCGCATAGCGCTCCACGACGATGTCGGCCCGTTCGTCCCACCAATGCTTGATCACGCCGTTGCGCAGCAGCAGTGCATCCTGAAAGGCGGAGGCAAGGACGCGATAGCCGCCCCAGTCGGTCCAGAACTTGTAGTTCACATAGTCGGTCGCCTGAGCCGCGAAGGCTTCGTCCTCCGGCGTGCGCGGCACATATTCCACCACCTTGTCGCCGCCCGCGAAGGTGCGCATCAGCGACGGCATGAGCTTGGCCACCGCCGCGCGAACGTCCTTCGAGACCGCCGAGGAACGCCCCTCGGGCGCCGGCAGGTCGCGCATCTCGCCGCGGTAATATTCCAGGGCCCGGACGCGGTTGTGGCGCATCTCCTCGTCGTCATAGGCGACGCATTGCGCGATCATGCCGTCGACGAGCGCCAGCAGCTCGCTGTCGGTCATGGCTGTCGTATCGGCCATGGCGTGAATCTCCGTCCCGGACGATCGACGCCGGGCGTCAGGTTGATCCAATCAGGCTGCCCGGCCTGGCGGCGCGCGACGCCGCGGTCCACGCCGCGCCCTGCCGCAGCAAGGCCGTTGAAGGCCGCCCCGGCATAGTTCCCGTCGTTGTCATCGCGGCTCGCCTGCAGGGTAAAATTCACCAGCCCAGGTCCGGTCGAACCAAGCCCGGCGGGGCCGACCAGACGGCCGCGTGGTGACAACGCACGGCCGTCGCCCATCAACCATCCGCCGATCCGCTCCTGCCAGGTCGGATCACAAGAGCGCAGTTCGGGACGTCTCACGTCGGCCATCACGGATCCTCACGCATAGACCCCGACGGGCATTGTCCAGTTCTGCGGCGCGCCCGCGCCCGACATCCCGCCGATGCCGATCGCGAAATAGCGCAGCGCATCGGCCGGATGGCTCGCCCAGTCGTGCACCGGACGCGGCTTCAGGACCTGGTTCTTCTCGTCATATTCGGCGCGGTAGAGCTTGAGCGCCTCGATGCCGCGCGCGCATTTCTCCGCATCGAACCAGAACTTCGGCAGAGCGAGGCGCACGGCGTTGATGCCGTCGTCCACCCGGTGATCCGGGCAGACCGTGATCTCGACGCCGAGTTCCCGAAGAACTTCCTGCCGGCTCTTGCCGGTGCCGAGCTCGCGCGCCTTCACGTCGTGCGGCAGAATATGGCCGGCATAGATGTAGGGCCTGGCCTTGATCTCCCGCACATAGTGCGCCAGGTCCATCCCGGTCGCCTCGCAATAGTCGATGGCATGGAATTCCCGGCCGACGATCTGCACGAACCAGATGGCCGTCGCGTCGTCCATGCCGAGATCCCAGGCCGTCCAGACCGCGGCGGCCGGATCATAGGGCACGCCGCAGATGCGTTGCTCGCGGACCGCCGCAGCCATCTGGCGGCCGTAATAGGCGCCGATCACCGCCGCATCGAAGGAGCAGAAATATTCCTGCTCGATGAGCATGTCGGCCTGGTCGTCGCCAAACAGCGCGCGGTAGCCCTTGCGCGCCTCCTCGATCGCGACCTTGCCGATGGCGCGGGTATCGTCGACGGTCTGCACGCCGACGAACCAGTTCGGATCGCCGCGGTGCTCCCGTACCATGCGCTCGACATGGTTCTTGCCGCGCGGCGTGGTGATGAACAGCGCCCAGCCATCGTTCTCGGCGAGGATCGGCTGGATGTAGGCCCAGGCCCTCGGATCGGCCAAGGCCCATTCGGAAAAAGTCACGCCGACCGGAGGCGAGCCGACGATGCCGTCATAGCTGTCGGATCCGACCACCTGCCAGGTCGCGCCGTTGATGAGTTCGATGAACATGTCGCTGTCGTTCGACCGGCTGCGGATGTCCTGCGGAAAGGCCTCGTCGACGCGCCGCCGCCCGGTATGGGGATTGATGGCGTTCCAGATCGCCTTGCGTCCCTGGGCATAGGCCGGCAGCATGTGCCAGTAGGTGGCCGGCCGCTCGATCATCGCGACCGCGGCGCGATGCAGCGCCACCTCGTCCTTGCCCCAGCGCCGGTGCGCCACCATCAGGGCGCGCTTGCCGCCCCTCTCCAGATGGTTCCACAGGTCGCGCTGATACCATCTCGGGCGCCAGCCGTTAGGGATTCGGATCGTCTGCGAATTTGACAAGTTCGACCGTCAGATTGCCGCCGTGGTTCAGGTCCTGCTTGTCGCGCCACTGTTCGGGCCGCCGGTTCTTCAGCCAGAAGATCGCCGCCGTCGTATCCGGCGGGTAATGTTCCCGGTACTCGGCGCGGATCACCTGGCCCTGGTGGGTGAAGATCTTCACGGTGTCGCAGGAATAGCCCACGGCCCGCTGGTAGAGACTGCGCTCCACCTGGTCGTCGACCAGCCCCTTGCCCAGCCGCAGGGCGCCGCAGAAGGCCTCATGCTCCACCTTCCAGCGGCGGATGGTGCGCGCATTGACGGCAAAGAACTCGGCGAGATCGTCGTCGGTCGCGCCGAGCGAGCACAGCTTGGCGGCCTGGCGAGCGAAATCATCGCGATATTTCGGCGGACGGCCCGGTGTGCCTCGTGCGGCCGCGCCACCGGCGGTCGAGGCGGCTTCTTCCGCCTCTCCTGCCGGCGGCGCGGCCGGCTCTGCCGTGGCGGCCGGCGCCGGCACGACCGAAGGCTTCGACGCCCTGCGCGCCGCGGCCATCGCCGCCACGGTAGATCTGCTCATCCTGCCGAAGCCCTCCAAAGCAAAAAGCCCGGCAGGCGGGGCCTCCGGGCACGATGATGGGACGTTACATTTCTCGTACTATGACTATTTTCCTAAATCCTGTCAACCCCCAATTGCACCATGCATGGCCGGCCCCGGTTGCTCGCCGAGGCACGGAGCGACTCTGACCCGCAGATTCCACCCGCTGTGCCACCGGCCGTCCGCGACAACCGCCCCTTCAGGAAAATTCTCGCGGACAATCGCCACGCGAACGCAAAGACGTTCCCCGAACGCGGTGAAAAACGAAAGATCCTGGCATTGCCCAAAATACCGGCAACTTGCTACTGGCTTGGGCACGCGCGGGGCCTGTCTCGACGCATCCGAACACTGACGGCGCCAGCGCGAGTTCCCCTTATGCATGGCATTGCATCCCTCCTGAAGCACCTGGGGCCGGGGCTTGCCCCGGTCACGCCGGTCGAACGCCTGCGCGCGGCAGTCGGCGCCCTCTGCGGCATTCTCGTCACCGGGTTCGCCATGCGCTTCGCGCTCGGACCCTCCCCGGCCCTGCCGCTGCTGATCGCCCCGATCGGCGCTTCCGCGGTCCTCCTGTTCGCCGTGCCGGCAAGCCCGCTGGCCCAGCCCTGGTCCATCCTCGGCGGCAACGTCATCTCGGCGCTGATCGGCGTCACGGCGGCGAGCCATGTCGGCGATCCCATTCTTGCCGCCGCCCTTGCCGGCGGCGGGGCCATTGCCGCGATGATGCTGCTCGGCTGCCTGCATCCGCCGGGCGGCGCCGTGGCCCTGACCGCCGTGCTGGGCGGCCCGACCGTCACGGCCGCCGGCTATGGCTTCGCGCTCTGGCCGGTCGGGGTGGACTCGGCCGTGCTGCTCGCCACCGCGCTCCTCTTCAACAATCTCACCGGGCGCCGCTACCCGCATCGGCCGGCCCCGGTCCGCCGCGACCATCAGACGGCGGATCCGCAACCGAGCGAACGCCTCGGTTTCACCGCCGCCGATCTCGACGCGGCGCTGGCCGCCCATGGCGAGCTCGTCGACATCAGCCGGGACGATCTCGAGGATATTCTTCACCAGGCCGAGGAACGGGCCTTCCATCGGCGCTCGGGCGCCATGACCTGCGCCGACATCATGTCGCGCGACGTCGTCACCGTCTCGCCCGACAGTTCCTGGCTGGAAGCCGCGGCCCTGCTGCGGCGCCACAGCGTCAAGGCGCTGCCGGTGATCGGCGAGAACGGGCGCGTCGTCGGCATCGTCAGCGCCACGGATCTCGTCGACAAGATGGTATGGGGGCCGAAGGGGCCGCGTGTCGGCCTCGTCCACCGCCTGCGCGAGGCGGCCCTGCTGAAACGGCCGGCCCAGGCATCCGTCGAGGAGATCATGTCGGCGCCCGTGCGCTCGGCGCGGCCCGAAACGCCGATCGCGGAACTGGTGCCGCTGATGGCCGACGGCGGCTGGCATCATCTGCCCGTCATCGGCGCCAAGGGGGAGTTGCTCGGCGTCGTCACGCAGTCGGACCTGATCGCCGCCCTGTTCCACGGCCGGATCACGGCCGGCGTCCCGGCGGCCGCCAAGGCCGCCTGAGCAGGCACGCCCGGGCTCAGCCCGCGAGATAGCGCCGCCAGACCGCCTTGCCGAAGCGATCGTAGCGATCCATGGCGGCGACCAGACCGGCCAGCGCATCGACCGTCCCGAACGTCTCCGGCAGCAGAGGGTCGCGCACGATGCGCCGGACCGCGCGGCGGCCGAGCGCCAGCGTTTCCGCAGCGGCCGCGGCCAGATCGGCCTGGGCGAGCCGTACCTCGCTGCCGCCGAGCGCCGCAGCCATGTCGGCATGCCCCGCGGCGATCGCAGGCCCGTCCCAGAGCCGGGCGAACCGGCCGGCGCGAAGCGCATCGACCTCGCCGGCCGTCACGATCAGCAGCGACCGCGCATGGCCGAGCTCGCCAAGCCGTGCCCGCATGGCCTCGGCGCCGCCGGCGAGATTGGCCGGCCGGACCCAGACATTGGTCTCGGCTTCGGCAAAGCCCTCGAGCGCCAGCGCCTTGAGCGTGCGCCGCCAGACCGTCCGGTCGGCCCGCTCTTCCGGCCCGGCCAATGCCAGCAGCCACTGGCCGCTCCAGCCGCGCCGGCGCGCCTGGACCGAGCGCCAGCCCAGCACGCGGCGCTGCAGTGCCTCGGCGGCCGGCCCCACGCCATAGAGGCCGCGCGCCTTCTGCACGAGGCGCCCTTCCGCCTTCAGCCGGGTCATCGCGGTCCTCATGCCCACGGCGCCCAGCCCGAAGGCCGCCCCGGCGCGCAGCAGATCGGCGGCGGAAAAGGCCGCCCCGGAATCGGTCGCCAGGAGATCGAGGATCACCGACCGCGCGCTGACATTCATGCCCGCGGTCCATTCGTTGATGTTGCTATCTTTGTCCATTGTCGTCAAAATATGAAATATCCAACAACGGCCGGCGGTCAAGGCCGGCAGCGACAGGGAGCGCCCCATGAGGTTCGAGACACTGCTCTACGACACCGGCGACCGCACGGCGACGATCACGCTGAACCGCCCGGACCATTTCAATGCCATCGACGGCGTCATGCCGCGCGAGATCCGCGCCGCCGTCGAGGCGGCGGAAGCGGATCCGGACGTGCATGTCATCGTGCTCAAGGGCGCCGGCCGCGGCTTCTGCGGCGGCTACGATCTCAAGCACTATGCCGAACGCAAGGGCGAGATCACCGGTTCGCAGGACATGCCGTGGGATCCGACGCTCGATTTCTCGATGATGTGGCGCAACACGCAGGACTTCATGGCCCTGTGGCGCGCGACCAAGCCGACGGTCGCGCGCGTGCATGGGGCGGCGGTCGCCGGCGGCTCCGACATCGCCCTGTGCTGCGACTTCCTGATCATGGCGGAGGATGCCCGCATCGGCTATCCGCCGGCACGCGTCTGGGGCGTGCCGACCCCCGCCATGTGGGTCTACCGGCTCGGCCCGCAGATGGCCAAGCGCATGATGATGACCGGCGACCTCATCGGCGGAACCGAGGCGGCCTCGATCGGCCTCGCGCTCAGGGCCGTGCCCGAGCCCGAACTCGACGCGGCGGTCGAGGCCCTGGTCGGCCGGCTGCGCGGCGTGCCGCGCAACCAGCTGATGATGACCAAGATGGTGGTGAACCAGGCCTACGAAAACATGGGATTGAGCACCACGCAGATGTTCGCGACCCTGTTCGACGGCGTTTCGCGCCACACGCCCGAGGGCATGTGGTTCCGCGAGCGCACCCAGGAGGTCGGCTTCAAGCAGGCGGTTGCGGAACGCGACAGCGGTGCGCCCATCGCCAGCCAGGTGTCCAAGCGGCTGCGCCCGATCGACTGATCCGGCCAGCCCCGGCGCTTTCAAACGCGGGTGCCGGTTCGCGTAACGAAAAGGCGCCGAAACAGGAGCCTAGCGCTTGCGCTCGAGAAAGGCCTGCATATGCGCCTGGGGCTCGCCGGTGCCGAAGGCGCGCCCGAAAACCGGGATGCTGGCGTCGATCGCCTGGGAGAGCGGCAGTTCCTCCCAGGCCCGCAGCAGGTCCTTCTGGGCGCGCAGCGCCGCCGGTCCGCACGCGACGACCGGCAGAAGCGCGGTCTCGACCGCGGCATCCAGCGACGGCGCAGGAGCCACGACGTCGACCAGGCCCCACTCGCACGCGGTTGCGGCATCGATGGTCGCGCCGGTGAGGATCAGCCAGCGTGCCCGTGCCATGCCGATCAGGCGCGGCATCAGCGCGGCATGAATGACCGAGGGAATGCCGACCTTCACTTCGGGCATGGCGAACTTCGCCGTGTCGGCCGCGATCCTGAAATCGCAGGCCATGGCAAGCTCCAGTCCACCGCCGAGACACCAGCCGTTGATGCGGGCGGCGACCGGCGCGGGAAACCGGCGGGCCGCCTCGCAGAGATCCCGCAAGCCCGTGATGAAGCGCTCCGCCGTGGCCGGATCGAGCGCCGCCATCTCCCTGATGTCGGCGCCGCCGATGAAGCTGGTTTCGCCGGCGCCGGTCAGCACCAGGGCGCGCAGATCCGCCTCCTTCGCCAGGGCCTCGATGCCCGACGTCAGCGCGGCAATGACCGGCGAGCCCAGGATATTGGCCTTGCCGGCATTGGTTATGGTCAGCCAGACAATGCCGTGCTCCCGCCGTTCCACCGAGCAATGGTCGTTGAGCATGGTCATCGGGGCCTCCTCGAACGTTTCCAGCCAGCATGGGCGGCGACGGGACACGCACGCAAGCCCGGTGCGACGCACGGCCGCCCCGACGGCGCCGGCTACGTCGCTTGGCCGCGCAGGATGCGGGCGCTCGCCTGTTCGGCTTCGGCGGCGGAGGCGACGATCTCCGCCGGAATGCCGAAGGCCTTGACCGCCATCGCGGCCTGCAGCCGGAGCGCCGCACGTTTCAGCCCGTCGGGTTCGACGCCGACGAGGGCAAGGCACCTGCGCCCGAGCGCCTGCCTGTTGCGCTTCAGCCAAAGGCCGCGCTGCTTGCGGTCCTCGTGGGTCTCGGCCGCCTCGTTGCCGGCCATCACCACCACGAATGTCTGGTCCTGCGCGAGCAGCGCATCCATCTCGCGCAACCATTGCCCGGCATAGCCCGGCTGGATCGCCTCCGCCCGGGCGTGGACGACGGGAAAACGGCTGACGTCGTGCACGACGAACGAGGCCGGATCGAGTGCCATGATATCTCCTGCGAACATGCGGCGGCACAGGTGGGCGTCGCCGCGCCGCATGATCGCGCGGTACCATCAGGTTGCGGTACCGCTATCCAGCCGATAAATGTCGCAAAATGGCCAAATCCACTGCCGGCATCAGACCATGCCCGACGCTTTCGACCGTGCCGACGGCCCCCTCGTCATAGCCCTGCGCGGCAACGACCGGGACGACGGGCCCTATCGCCTGGGAACCCGCGAGCTCGATTGGCACCGTCATGTTCGCGGCCAGCTCTTCTGCATCGAAAGCGGCCTCGTTCATGTCCGCAGCCGGCACGGCTCCTGGCTGCTGCCGCCGAACCGCGCCGGCTGGATCCCGCCCGGCAGCGACCACAAGGTCAGCCTCAGCGGCGTCATCAGCGGCTGGGTCGTGATGATCCATCCGGACGGGTGCGGCATGCTGCCGGCCAAACCGCGGGTCAGCGGCATCAGCGAGGTGCTGGGCGCGCTGGTCCGCCGGGCCGTCACCTGGGCGATGGCCGATACCCTGTCGGCCGATCAGCTGCGGCTCGCCGCGGTGCTGATCGACGAGGTCGCCCGGGCGCCGCGCGAGCCCCTGCACCTGCCGATGCCCCGGGATCGCCGGCTGGCGCGCATCGCCACGGCGATCGCCCGCCGGCCGGCCGATGCCCGCACGCTTGACGACTGGGCCCGCTGGGCCGGACTCGCGCCCCGCACGGCCCGCCGCCTGTTCCAGGCCGAGACCGGCAGCAGCTTCGGCCGATGGCGCCAGCAGGCGCGGCTCGTGGCGGCGCTGGAGCGGCTTGCGCGCGGCGATGCGGTCGCCGAGGTGTCCGATGCGGTCGGCTATGCCACGCCGAGCGCCTTCATCGCCATGTTCCGCCAGGCCATGGGATCCTCCCCCGCCCGCTATTTCGCGGGCCGGCCCGGGCGGCTCTGATCCTCTCCTACCAGAGGTTCCTGCCGTCGATCGTTTCCACCGGCACGGCGTCGAGATCGAAATCGTCGAGCAGCCGCGTGTTGATGCTGATTTTCGGATTGTCGAAATCGGCCGAGCCGGACGACCAATCGGGCGTCTCGACATAGGTGCTGCAGCCGCAGACCGTGCAGAAATGATGTGCGATCGTCCCGGTGTTCCAGCGATAGGTCGCGGCATGTTGGGCCGGCGCCGTCAGCCGGAACTGTGCCGGCCGGTAATAGGCCCACAGCGCGCCGCGCTTGGAGCAATAGGTGCAGGTGCAGCGCGTCACGGTGGCCGGCGCCTCGTCCACCTCAAATCGTGTCGCGCCGCAATGGCAGCTGCCCTTGACCGTCATGCCGTGCCTCCTCCGTCGTGGCCATTCGGCGAGGGACATAGCAGCAGCCTGCTGCCAGGGCGTGGCAGCAGGCTGCCGGAACGCCCGGCGACCGACGCGCCGCCCGGCCGGCGGTCAGGCGAGGCGCGCCACAGGCGGCCGGAAACTGCGCGAGGCCGCGATCGCCAACGCCACGAAGATGACGAGGGTCAGCCCCTGCGCCAGCGAAAACGGCAGTTCGGACTGGGTCGGCGCGGCGGCCTGGAGAACCGGGACCTTGGCGAAGGCCTGAGCGATCCCGACAAAGACGAGGAAATAGAGGCTGAACACCATTCCGGCCGCATAGATCCACCGCCACGGACCGGCCAAGCCGAGACCGTAGCGCGCGACCAGAACCAGCGCCAGGACGGCCAGGGCGATGACCGAGACGACATGCGACGGCAGCACCCCGTTGAACGGGAACAGGAAACCCGTGGCGCTGGTGAGGATGGCCGTGACCAGGAAAATGGCGGTCCAGAATCCATCGGTCGAAGCCTTGAACAGCCCGAAGACCGCGATGGCGCCGGTGAGGATGGCGACAATGCTGATCGCGGTGTGCACTGTCGTCAGCGTGGTCAGATCCATGAGACGCCCCTGTCGCCACATGGCCGCTCGGCCCGGAACCCGCCTTGCGGGCCCGGACGGCCGCTCGCGGCCATCATCCCATGCACGTCAGGGCCCACCGAGGCGCCCGCACGATCTTGTCGCAGGCGGACCGCCGCGGCAAGCCGCTCCGCATGTCGGCGGCGCCGAGCCGTCTATATTCATCCTCAGCCAAAGCGGGCATGCTGGCCCCATGAATCGCGGGAGGTTTCCATGACGTTGTTCGACCTCGGCGGCAAGACCGCCATCATCACGGGTTCGTCGCGCGGCATCGGCAAGGCGATCGCCGAACGTTTTGCCGAACATGGCGCCCAGGTCGTCATATCCTCGCGCAAGGCGGCCGCCTGCGAAGCGGTGGCCACCGAGATCAACGGCCGGCACGGCGCCGGCCGGGCGATCGCGATACCGGCCAACATCTCCTCCAAGGACGACCTCGCCCGGCTGGTCGCGGAAACCCGCGCCGCCTTCGGCCCGGTCATCGATATCCTCGTCTGCAATGCCGCGTCCAATCCCTATTACGGACCGCTCAACGACATCAGCGACGACCAGTTCACCAAGATCCTCGGCAACAACATCATCGCCAACAACTGGCTGATCGGCATGGTCGCCCCCGGCATGATCGAGCGGCGCGACGGCTCCATCATCATCATTTCCTCCATCGGCGGCCTGCGCGGCTCGCCGATCATCGGCGCCTATTGCATCTCCAAGGCGGCCGACATGCAGCTCGCCCGCAACCTGGCGGTCGAATATGGCCCGCACAACGTGCGCGTGAACTGCATCGCCCCCGGCCTGATCAAGACGGATTTCGCGCGCGCCTTGTGGGAAGATCCGGCCGGCCTCGCCGAGCGGACCGCGACGACGCCGCTGCGGCGGATCGGCGAACCCGACGAGATCGCCGGGGCCGCGGTTTTCCTCGCCTCCAAGGCCGGCTCCTTCGTCACCGGGCAGAACATCGTCATCGACGGCGGCGTGACGATCTGACGACGATAGGACAGTGCGCCGCAGACCGTCGCCCTTTGTCGGGCGCGCCCGAAATGCTATGGCGCAGGCCATGCCGGACCGGGGATGCGCATGATACCAGGCGTGATGGCGAACCGCGCCGCGGTGCTGCTGGCCGCGACCCTGCTCGCGTCGGCGGCTCTGCCCTCGGCCACAAGGGCCCAGGCGACCGACGGCGAAAGCCTGCCGCAGACGATCTGCCGGCTGATCGAAACGGGCGCGCGGCGACACAACCTGCCGGTCCATTTCTTCACGCGGCTGATCTGGGCCGAGAGCAGCTTCCGCATCGGCGTGGTGAGCAGCGCCGGCGCGCAGGGCATCGCCCAGTTCATGCCGGGAACGGCGCGCGAACGCGGGCTGGCCGACCCGTTCGACCCGGAGCAGGCGATCGCCGCCTCGGCCCACCTGCTCGCCGACCATGTCAAGCAGTTCGGCAATCTCGGCCTCGCCGCGGCAGCCTATAATGGCGGGCCGACCAGGGTCGCCAATTTCCTGGCCGGGCGCGGCGGCCTGCCTGCGGAAACGCAGGACTATGTCTATCGGATCACCGGCCGAACGGCGCAGGACTGGGCCGAGGATACGCGCCGCGCCGCGCCCGCCGAAGCCACGGTCGCCCACGACCAGCCGCAGCAGACCTGCCTGCAGGTGACGGCGCAGCTGCGCCGCCCCGGCGGCATTCTCGCCGCGGCGGAGGGCCCCTTCGCCCCCTGGGGCGTGCAGCTTGCCGGACATTTCTCGAAGGCGATCGCGCTCGCCAGCTATGGCCGCGCCCGTGCCCGGCTGTCCGGCATCCTGGGCAACGTCCAGCCGATGATCCTTGGATCCCGGCTGCGCAGCCGCGGCACGAGCCCCTACTATCGCGTGCGGGTCGGCGCGCCGACCCGCCTTGCCGCGGACCGGCTGTGCGACCGGATCCGCGCCGCCGGCGGCGCCTGCATCGTGCTGCGCAGCGGCGGCCGAAGCTGACCCGCATTGCGCGCGACGGCTCTTGAAATCGGCCGCCGTTCCCGCCATTTCGTCGCTCGTCCGCAACAAACAGAGATCTGAAGATCGCCATGACGACCGCCGACGCCGCTGCCCCCGAAAGCCGCTCCTTCGAGGCCGATGTCGCCAAGCTGCTGCACCTGATGGTGCATTCGGTCTATTCGGACAAGGACGTGTTCCTGCGCGAGCTCGTGTCCAATGCGGCCGATGCCTGCGAGAAGCTGCGCTACGAGGCCATCGCCTCCCCGGCCCTGCTCGGCGACGACCCGCAACCGCGGATCACGCTGGCCCTCGATCCCGACAATCGCCGCCTGACGGTCGAGGACAACGGCATCGGCATGAGCCTTGCCGACATGGTGGAAGCGCTCGGCACCATCGCCCGCTCGGGCACCAAGGCGTTCATGGAACGCATCGAGGCCAGCAAGAGCGGCGACGGCGCGCAGCTGATCGGACAGTTCGGCGTCGGCTTCTATTCGGTCTTCATGGTGGCCGACAAGGTGGACGTCGTCTCGCGCCGGGCCGGCACGGAGGAAGCCGCCATCTGGTCGTCGGACGGCAAGGGCTCCTATACGGTCGGCCATGTCGATCTCGCGGAGGCACCCGCCCGCGGCACTCGGGTCGTGCTGCACCTGATGGAGGACGCCAAGGCCTATGCCGAGCGGGCGACGCTGGAGCGCATCGTCAAGGCCCAGTCCGGCCACGTGCCGGTGCCGATCTCCATCCTGGACAAGCCGGGCGCGGAACCGGCCGAGATCGCCGACGGCGCGGCGCTTTGGACCAAGCCGAAGTCCGAGATCAGCGAAGACGACTATGCCGATTTCTACCGCAGCGTCGCCGGCCAGTTCGACAAGCCGGCCCTGACGCTGCACTACCGTGCCGAAGGCCGGCACGAATATTCCGTGCTCGCCTTCGTGCCCGGCTCCAAGCCGTTCGATCTCTTCGACCCCGACCGGCATGGCCGGATGAAGCTCTACGTGAAGCGCGTCTTCATCACCGACGAGGCCGAACTTCTGCCGCGCTACCTGCGCTTCGTGCGCGGCCTGGTGGATTCGGCCGATCTGCCGCTCAACGTCTCGCGCGAGATGATCCAGGAAAGCGCCATTCTCGGCGCGATCAAGAAAGGCGTCACGCATCGTGTCCTGTCGGAACTCGACAAGCTCGCCAGCAACGACGCGGACAGCTATGCCACGATCTGGGAGACGTTCGGTCCGGTCCTGAAGGAGGGCCTCTACGAGGATTTCGAGCGCCGCGAGACGCTGCTCGGCCTCGCCCGCTTCAAGACCACCGCCGCCGGCGGCGGCTGGCGTTCGCTGAAGGACTATGTCGAGGCGCTGAAGGAGAACCAGACCGCGATCTACTACGTCACCGGCTCCGATCTCGAGCGGCTGGCCGCCTCGCCGCAACTCGAAGGCTTCCGCGCGCGCGGCATCGAGGTGCTGCTGCTGCCCGACCAGGTCGACAGCTTCTGGGTGACCGCCGGCATCGACTATCAGGGCAAGCCCTTCAAGTCGGTCACCCAGGGCGCAACCGACCTTCAGCTGATCCCGCTCGCGGAAGGTGAGACCGCGCCGTCCCCGCAGGCGAGCGAGGCGGTCACCGCCTTCATCGCCTTCGTCAAGCAGACGCTGGGCGACGAGGTCTCCGATGTCCGGGCCTCCGACCGCCTGACCGAGAGCGCGGTCTGCCTGGTGGCGCCCGATCACGGCATGGACCGGCAGCTGGAAAAGCTGCTGGCGGGAGCGGGCCGGATCCCTTCCGCCGCCAAGCCCGTGCTCGAGATCAATCCGGGCCACGATCTCGTGGTCAGGCTCGCGGCGCTCGGCGAGGACGAGGCGGCCTTCCGCGAGGACGCAGCGCGCCTGCTGCTCGACGAGGCCCAGATTCTCGACGGCGAGCGGCCGATCGACGCCAAGGCCTTTTCCGGCCGCCTCGGACGCCTCATCGCCCGCGGCCTCAAGCCCTCGGCCTGACGCCCGGGCCGGTGGCCTGATCCAGGATCAGGCCGGCCCGATCATGCGGTACTTGGCGATGCCGGAGGGCAATTGCTCGGCGACGAACAGATTGCCCTCCCCGTCGCCCCACAGGCCATGGGGATAGACCGAAAAGGCGCGCATCGCGCCTTTCACCCGCCCGTTGCCGTCGAGCCTGACGATGCGCGGCGTCTGGTCGGAGACGAAGAGGTCGCCGCCGGCGCTGCCCCAGATGTCCATCGGCTTGGTGAAGCCGGTCCAGACCGCCAGGAGATCGCCGCCGCGGCCGAACACCTGGATGCGGCTGTTGTCGCGGTCGAGCACCAGAACCCTGTCGTCTGCGGTGACCCAGATGCCGTGCGGACAGGCGAACTCGCCAGGCGCAGCTCCCGGCGCGCCCCAGCTCGCGATCAGCGCGCCGTCGGGCGTGAAACGATGCACCCGGGCATTGCCGTACCCATCGGTGACGTAGATTTCGCCGTCGGACGCGACCGCGATGTCCGTCGGATGGTTGAACGGAGCGCCCCAGGAGGGATGATTGAACCGGCCGAGCTCCAGCGTGATCCCGCCCTGCGCGTCGAAGCGCAGCACCTGATGAGCGTCGAACGAGGTGATGAACAGATTGCCGTGGGCATCCAGCGCGACGCCATGCACGCTCGGCAATTGCGGATGGTGCCATGACGTCTCGAGCCGGCCGTCCGGAGCGAAGACCAGGACCGCCGGCGCGCTGCGCTGGACGACCACCACCCGGCCGTCGCGCCGCACGGAGAGCTGACTGATCGGCCCGAATTCGGCCCCGGCGGGCAGCTTCGCCCAATCGCGCTCGACGGCATAGCGAACGACACCGTCCGTCGTCATCAGGATCCGCGTCATCGCGCTGCCTCCGGCGGGTCGACGTCCAGCGGCCCTCCCCCGCGCGCGGGAAAGGGCCTTTTTGCATTCCGGAACCGGCGCAGCACCCTATTCGCTGAGATGCGCCCGATAGGTCTCGCGGGCCACGGCCAGCATCGTCAGGGTAATGGCGAGCGCCGCCACGACATAGAGCGAAATGGCCGTGGTCGTGCCGTAGCGCTGGAACAGCGTCGCGATGATCAGCGGCGCGAAGCCGCCGCCGACGACACCGGCGAACGTATAGGCGAGCGAGGCGCCGCTATAGCGAACATGGGTCGGGAACTGCTCGACGATGAAGGCGGCCTGCGGACCGTACATCGCCGCGTGGAAGAGGAGGCCGACCGTCGCGCCGAGCACGATCATCAGCGGCTCGCGGGTGTCGAGCAGCACGAAGAAGGCGAAGGCCCAGACGACGCCGCCCAGCGCACCGAAGGCATAGACCGGACGCCGGCCGATCTTGTCGGACAGCAGCCCGAACAGCGGCACGGCCAGGGCGTTGAAGCCGGCCCCGACCAGCACGGCGGTCAGCGCCAGCGAGCGGGGCAGGTTCAGCACCTGGGTGACATAGGTCAGGATGAACACGACGACGAGCGCATAGAGCACGTCCGAGCCGATGCGCACGCCGCCGGCCAGGACGAGCCGGCGCCAGTGCTGGCCCAGCACCTCGCCGATCGGCGCCTCGGCCTTGGTATTGTGCTCCTCCATCTCCTTGAACATCGGCGTCTCCTCGACGCCGCGCCGGATCCAGAGGCCGAAAATGACGAGCACGACGCTCAGGATGAAGGGAATGCGCCAGCCCCAGGCCAGGAAGTCCTGATCCGACAGCGACAGCGTCACCAGCGCGATGA
This sequence comes from bacterium YEK0313, assembly GCA_000751295.2. Taxonomy (NCBI): domain Bacteria; species bacterium YEK0313. The sequence goes on along the minus strand of CCMO02000001.1, from coordinate 2,507,103 downwards.
CGGCGGTGGCGATCAGCGTGCCCGCCGACGGGCCCATCTGCGTGAACGAGGCGTTGAGGCCGCGCCGGTCCTGGCGGCCGTGCTCCACCGACAGCAGCACGGCGCCGGCCCATTCGCCGCCGAGCGCGACGCCCTGAACGAAGCGCAACAGCACGAGCAGGATCGGGCTGGCGATGCCGATGGTCTCATAGGTCGGCAGCAGGCCCATGAGCAGCGTGGTCACGCCCATCAGGACGAGGGTCGCGACCAGCACGAAACGGCGGCCGAGCTTGTCGCCGAGATGGCCGAACAGCACGCCGCCGAAGGGGCGCGAGACATAGCCGACGGCATAGGTGGAAAAGGCCAGGATGATGCCGACCAGCGGGTCGAACGAGGGAAAGAAGACCTTGTTGAAGATCAGCGCCGCCATCGTGTTGTAGATGGTGAATTCGTACCATTCGAGCGTGGTGCCGATCAGGCTGGCCGAGGCCAGCTTGCGCATGTCGGGACTTTCGGCGGGCGTATGGCTGGCGGTCGTGGCCGTCATCTGGTTTTTCCCCTTGCTGGATTGGCGCAATGCCTGTTGAACGCCCGGGCCGGGACGGCGGCGCCGTCGCGGCCCGATATCTGTCGAAGAACCGCCCGTCAGCGCGCCAGCGCGGCTTCGACCGCGGCGGCGATGGCGAGAAGGCTGCGGTCGGAGCCGCGCCGCCCCATCAGCATCAGCCCGGCCGGCAGGCCACCGGTCGCCATCGGCAGCGAGATTGCGGGGCAGTCGAAGAGATTGGCGACGCGCGGATTGCGCAGGACGAGGCCGTTCACGCGATGGAAGGCGGTATCGTCGAGCACCTCCGCGATCGGCGGGGCCGTCACCGGCACCGTCGGCAGCACGAAGACCGTGCCGTCGGCCATGCCGGCGGCAACATCGCCGACCAGGCGCTCGCGCAGCCTGACCATGCGGACATAGTCAGGAGCGGCCTTGCCAGCGCCGGCCTCGATCCGGGCCTGGGTCTTCGGGTCGACGCGATCGAGACTGCCGACGCCCCGTTCGCGCAAGGTCGCGGCCAGTTCGATCGCGGTGAAGGCACCGATCGCATCGATCTCCGCCAGACGGTCGAGCTCGGCTTCGAGCCCGCCCTCCGCGATCGTCATGCCGGCCGCGCGCAAGCGGCTGAGCGCCGTCTCGAAGGCCTCCGCGACGACCGGCTCCATGTCGGCGAACAGCCGGCCGCGCGGCACGACGAGCCGCACCGCCGCGGCCGGAACCGGGGCCAGTCCATATGCGCTCTCCCCCGCGAGAACGGCGTCGGCCAGGGCGCAATCGGCCACGCTGCCGGCGATCGCACCGACCACGTCGAGCGTCGACGACAGGGAAAACGCGCCCGACGTCGGCACGCGGCCGGCGGTGGGCTTGAAACCGACCGCTCCGGACAGCGCCGCGGGAATGCGCAGCGAGCCGCCAGTATCGGAGCCGATCGCGATGTCGCTCGTGCCATCGACCACCGAGACCACGGCACCGGTGGACGAGCCGCCCGCAACGCGCCCCGGAGCGCGCGGGTTGTCGACATTGCCGTCATGCGGATTGAGGCCGACGGCCGAGAAGGCGAACTCCGTCATCACGGTCTTGCCGACGATGACGGCGCCGGCCTGTTTCAGCCGCGCGATCACCGGAGCGTCGGCCGCGGCCGGCGGCTGATCCCTCAGGACGACAGAGCCGGCCGCGGTCGTCTCGCCGGCAATGTCGAAGAGATCCTTGACCGACAGGATGCGACCGTCGAGCGGGCCGAGCCCCGCCCCTTCGGCCCGGCGCCAATCGCTGGCAAGGGCCGCGGCCCGCGCCGCGTCCGGATAAAGGCGGGTGAAGGCCGAGACCTTGCCTCGCCCACCGGCTGCGATGCGGTCAAGGACCTGGTCGAGCCGCGATGCGGCGGCCGAACGGGTGGTGGCAGGCGCGGAAGCGGTCGACGTCATGGCACCTCGCCTCAGGCCGCACGCTGCGGAATTTCGCTCGATTGCAGGCGCCACATCATCTGCAGCGTCGCGATCTCGCCGGCCACGATGCCGAGTTCGCCGGCGACCGCCTCCGCGGCGGCCATCACCGCAGCCTCCGACGTGCCCTCGACGAGCAGCATCGGATCGAGCAGGCGGTTCTCGGTCGGTTCGGCCGGCAGCGGCGTCGAGAGCGCGGCGTCGGGCTCCAGGAGGCGCGTGGCGATGACGCCGTCCCGGCCGGCAGCGGTGCGGCCGAGATCGGCCAGCGTCGCGAGATCAGCGCCCTGCGGCAGGCGGCCGAGCCTGATGATGGCGAGCCAGGTACCGGCGCCGATGCCGCTTTCGGCCGTGATCGCGCAGACGCGACGCATGGCATCGCTCATGCGGCCGAAATTGGTCACCGACCAGGGCGTCTGGTGGGCGAAGGCCTGCTTGTATTCCGGGCTGGTGAACACGCCGAGATCGTCGGTACGGTAGAGACCGAGATATTTGCGCGGCGCCTTGCTGGCAATATAGCGCGCGCCGACCACAAATCCCTTGATCGCAATACGTTCCTCGACGTGTTCGCGGTCGTACCACTTGTTGAAGTCAGCCTCGTGCAACGGATCGATATTGGTCCAGACGAACAGAAGCCCTGGGCAATTCGACTGATCGGCCATTCCCATCCTCGCTAGACTGGCAAAGTTGGGCCGTCATATCGATGTCACGGCAGCCAGCGGTCAAACGGGTTATTTTGATGGCCGGCGATAGATTTTTCTGCGTCAGCCGCCCGTCGGCGGCACCGCCATCGGCGCGCCGACGCGCTCGGCGAAGGCCAGCGCCGTCTCGTAGGCGAGCGCGGCGACCACCTCCGAAGCGCGGTTGGTCGGGTCGATCCGGTGGCTCACCACCAGCCGCAGCGGCCCGAGATTGGCCGAACAGGGGATGATCGCCAGGCGCCCATCGGCAAGTTCCTCGCGGATCGCGGCGAGCGGCAGCACGGCAGCGCCGAAGCCGGCCGTCGCGAGGCGGATGATCGCGGCGATCGAGCTGATGCAATGGATCGTCTTGGGCGTCACGTCTTCGCGCCGGCAGGTGTCGAGCAGCGCAAGATGCGGCTGCGACCCGCGCGTCATGGCGATCAGCGGCTGCTCGGCCAGCTCGGCCAGCGTCAGGACGCGACGGCCGGCCTGTCCGCCGCCCGGGCCGACCCAGCCCATCGGCATCAGGCCGATCTCGCGGTTGCGCACGGATTCGTCCAGGATCGCATCGGTCTGGATCGCGACGTCGGTCTGGCCGCGCCGCAGATCCTCGTGCAGCCGATGGGTCGGCTCGGCCGTGAGCTGGATCTCCAGGCCGCCATGCCGGCGCTTCAGCTCGTCGAGGAAATCGATCAGCCAGGTATGGACGATGGTCTCGACCACCCCGATGCGCAGCGTGCCCGAGAGCTCCGATCCCGTCCGCACCGCCGTCTGCATGTCCCGGCCGATTTCCAGCATGCGCTCGGCATAGGGCAGCAGCACCCGCCCGGCGGCGGTCAACTTCAGCTCGCGCGGATCACGATCGAACAGCTTCTGGCCGAAATCCTCCTCGAGCGAGGCGATGCGGCTCGAAATCGCCGCCTGCGTCAGGTTCAGCCGATCGGCCGCTCCGCGAAAGCTGCCAAGCCGCGCCACCCAGACGAAGGCTTCGAGAAAGCGTGTGTTCAATGATCGGCCTCTCCGCCCTGCCCCAATGCTCCAAGTCCCCTCAATGTCGCGCGCACGGCCTCGTCGAGCGGCGTCCGCGGTTCGTCGCCGAGCAATGCCCTGAGCCGCGCATTGTCCAGGCGCACCGGCTCCTGCCAGAGATAGCGCATTTCGCGCAACTCGCGGAACAGCGGCACGATCGGTGATGCGAGCGCCGCCAGCCACCAGGGGAAGGCCGAGACGCGCGGCGCCGGTGTGCCGGCGGCCCGCCCGATCGCCGCCACCATGGCGCGCCCGTCGGCATCCCAATGACCATCCATATGGTAGCAGGCGAAATCGGCAAGCTCCGCCTCGCGCTCGACCAGCCGGATCATCGTTTCCGCGACATCGGGCAGATAGGCCCATTGATGGCCGGTGCCGGGCCGGCCCGGATAGGTGATGCGGGTCACGGGGCGGCCGGGCTTCACCAGCCCCTGCGAGAACCAATTATTGGCCGCACGTGGCCCGAAGAAGTCGCCGGCCCGCACGATCAGCGTCCTGACGCCTTCGCCGGCGGCCGCCTTCAGGCGCCGCTCCATCTCCACCCGCACCCTGCCCTTGCGCGTTAGCGGATTCTGCGGCGCGTCCTCGGCGATGGGCCGGCGATAGGCGTCGGCACCGTAGTTGTAGACCGTACCCGGCAGCAGGATGCGGGCGCCCGAGGCGCGCGCCGCGGCGATGCTGCTGTCCAGCATCGGCAGGACCAGTTCCTCCCAGCGCCGATAGCCCGGCGGATTGACCGCATGAACGATCAGGGCGGCGCCTTCGGCGGCGGCGATCACGTCGGCGGGCCGCATCGCATCGCCCTGAACCCAGGCAAGGCCGGGCTCGGCCTGGCGCGCCGCGCTGCGATTGAGCGCCTTCACGTGCCAGCCGCGCGCGGCGAGTCGGCGCGCGACTTCGCCGCCGATGCCGCCGGTCGCGCCGAGAACCAGTGCCGTCTCTGTCCGCGTCATGTCGATCTCCTTGGTCAAGCACGGTCGGAAGATCGATCGCCACGGGTCAAAAGAAAATTGGCGAAATGAGTGCAGACGATATACATGAATGTATGGCTACGACCGCCCCCGACTGGGATCTCTACCGGAGCCTGCTCGCCGTGTTGGACGAAGGCTCCCTGTCCGGCGCAGCCCGCGCACTGGGCCTGACGCAGCCAACCATCGGCCGGCACGTCGACGCCCTCGAAACCGCGCTCGGGCTCGAACTGTTCACCCGTTCCCAGCAGGGCTTGCAGCCGACCGATGCGGCGCTGCAGCTGCGGCCCTATGCCGAAAGCCTCGCCGCCACGGCAGCGGCGCTGGTGCGCGCCGCCTCAGGCGAGCGCGAGGCCGTGCGCGGCGTCGTCCGGATCGCGGCGAGCGAAATGATCGGAATCGAGGTTCTGCCCGCCATCCTGACACCCTTGCGCGAGCGCCATCCCGAACTCGTCTTCGAGCTCGCCCTGTCGAGCGCGGTCGAGGACCTGATCCGCCGCGAGGCCGATATCGCCGTGCGCATGGTCGGGCCGACGCAGGAGGCACTGGTCGCCAGGCGGATCGGCGAGATCAAGGTCGGGCTGCATGCCAGCCGCCATTACATTGCGCGGGCCGGACGGCCCGAACGGATCGAGGATCTCGCGCGGCACACGCTCATCGGCTTCGACAGGGAGACGCCGGCGATCCGCAGCATGCGCCGCCGCGTCGCCGGCTTCGACCGGATGATGTTCGCGCTGCGCGCCGACAGCGACCTCGCCCAGCTCGCCATGATCCGCGCCGGCTACGGCATCGGCGGCTGCCAGATCGGCATAGCCCGGCGTGATCCGGATCTCGTGCCGCTGCTGCCGGATGCCTTCATGCTCGGCCTCGACACATGGGTGGCCATGCACGAGGACCTGCGATCGAGCCGGCGCTGCCGGATCGTGTTCGACGCCCTGGTCGATGGACTGAACGCCTATCTCGCCTGGCAGAACGCCTCATGAGGCTGCCTCGAGACGCCGCCGCAGCTCCGCCTTGGCGATCTTCTCGAGCGTCGCGCGCGGCATGTCGTCGACGAGATGGACCTCGCGCGGCACCTTGAAGTCGGCGAGCACGTTCCGGCAGGCTGCAAGCACCTCGTCGGCGAAGCCCGGCCGCGCCGCCGCGGCGCCTCCCTGCGGGATGACGAAGACGACGGGCACCTCGTCGAGCATCGCGTGCTTCTTGGCGACGACGGCGGTCTCCACCACCCCCGGCACGGTCATCACCACCTGCTCGATCTCGGAGGCCGCGACATTCTCGCCGCCGACCTTGAGCATGTCCTTGTCGCGATCGGCAAAGCGAATGAAACCGTTCTCGAGCCGGGTCACCCGGTCGCCGGTGATGAAATAGCCGGCCTCATCGAAGCTTTCGCGCATCGCCTTGGCGTTGTGCAGATATTCGGCGAACAGCGAGAGCCCGCGAATGCCACGGATCAGCAAGTGGCCGGTCTCCCCGACCGCCGTCGGCGCATCACCCTCGTCGACGATCCGGATCTGATATTCGGGGGCCGGCCGGCCGATGGCCATCGGCGTATTGGGCTGGTGCAGCTCGCCAACGATGCCGTGGGTGATGGTTTCGGTCATGCCCCACCAGCCGATGGTGCGCACGCCGAACAGCGCATCGGTGGGCGGCGAGGAGACGGCACTGCCCCACAGCCGGAAGCTGTGGCGCTCGGGGATGTCCCGCTCCATCAGCGCACGCACGCAGAACGGCACCACCGAGGTCCAGGTGCAGCGATGGGCCGCCGCCACGCTCCAGAACCGGCTTGCCGAGAAGCGCGGCTGGATCACGGCGGTCGCCCCGACCCAGAGTGCGGCCAGCACCGAATAGGCCTGGGCATTGGTATGGAACAGCGGCAGATGGACGAGATGCACGTCGTCCGGCCGCAGGTCCTCGTGCGCGGCATTGATCTTGGCGCCCCAGAGCGCATTGGCATGCGTCCACAGCACCGCCTTCGGGCGTGCCGTCGTGCCCGACGTGTACTGGACGCTGCAGGGGTGCAGGGGGTCGGCCGGCCGCCGCGGCCGGTCGGCCGGGTCGGCGAACAGCGCCTCGAGGCGCTCGCCGCGCCAGGCGCCCTGGCCGGCCGCCGGCGCGACGCCGCCATCGTGACCGGTGACCGCGATCCAGCGCAGCCCCGGACAGGCCGAGGCGACGAGCTCTGCATAGGCGGGCTGCGTGATGGCCGCGACCGCCTGTGAATGTTCGGCGAAATAGGCGACTTCCGCGGGCGCCGAGCGGGTGTTGGTCGTCACCGCCACCGCGCCGAGCTCGACGAGCGCATACCAGGCGAGCAGCGCCTCGATGCAATTGTCGAGGTGGATGAGCACGAAATCGCCCGGGCGGATGCCACGGCGCGCGAGACCCGCCGCGAGCGCGCCGACCCTGTCGTGAAACTCACCGTAGCTCCAGGACCGAGCCGGGGCGTCGAAGGGCGCCCAGATGAGGAACGGATGATCCCTCCGCGTCTCCGCGCGCATGTGCAGCAGCCATGGCACGTCGAGGCCGGCAAAGGGGTTCACCTGACCTGTGACCATGTCCGGGGCTGGCATTGTGGACGCTCCTCTCACAGCGCCGGCGTCGGGCACGCCGGCTTCTCGGGTGAAGTTTCGCGCGCCGTGGCGGCCTTGCAAAGACCGCCAGTCCGCCGATTGCCCGATGCCGCGGACGAGCGCCCCGGCGCCGTCCTGCCGCAACGGCAGAGCGACCTGTACCGCCCCGCAGGACTGGCGACTTGATCGCGGCGATGACGGACGCCATCTCTTTAGCCGGGCTAGTGGAATCGGGGTTGGAAGAAGCCGATCATGACCGAGCGCATCCATGACAATGTCGCGGCGCGACGCTTCGAGCTCCATGTCGGCGGCGACATCGTCTTCGCCAATTACCGGCGCGATCCGGCCTCGATCGTCATCCTGCATGTCGAGGCCCCCGTGCCTCTACGCGGCACCGGCGCCGCGGGCCGCCTGATGGAAGGCATCGTCGCCCTCGCCGCGGCCGAAGGACGCGACGTGGTGCCGCTCTGCTCCTACGCCTCCGCCTGGATGCGACGCCATCGGCCGGCCTGACTGCGTTGAAATGCCGCTGCCGCGCCGAAGGGCTTGCCGGCGCGGCCCGGTTCAGCCATGCAGCGCTCGCTGAAGCTGCGATTCCCGCATCCGTCCGCGCGCCGGCCTTGAAGGTGCCTGTCCGGGCCCGGCTCCCGCTTCAAGGGGCCGTCACCGGCGCAGGGCGAATGCCGGGTTCACGATCCGAGGCATGATCGCCATCCGTGCCCGAGGAGCCCGCGCCCTGGCCAAGAGTCCCGAGAAGCAGAATATTTCGCTCGGCATCATCATGATGCTGGCCGGCTTCTTCCTGTTCGCTGCCAACGACACGCTGGGGAAATGGCTGCTCGGCACGTTCACGGTCGGGCAGATCATGCTCGCGCGGTCGGTGGTCGGCCTCGCCGTCATCCTGCCGCTGATCGTCCGCGGCGGCCTGCTGCCACTGCGCACCCAGCCCAAGCCCTGGCTGCAGGTCCTGCGCGGCGTCCTGGCGATGCTGGAGGCCTCGCTGTTCTTCTGGGCCCTGACCGACCTGCCGCTGGCCAGCGTCATGACCTATTACCTTGCCGGGCCGATCTACGTGACGGCGCTGTCGCCCTGGCTGCTCGGCGAGCATGTCGGCTGGCGCCGCTGGAGCGCGGTCGGCGTCGGCTTTTTCGGCGTGGTCCTTGCCCTGTCACCCACCGATGCGAGCCTGTCCTTCGGCGCGCTCTGCGCTCTCGCCGGCAGCTTCAGCTATGCCTGCTTCATGGTCGCCACGCGCAAGCTCGCGGGGACCAGCAACGCGGTGCTCATGGGCTGGCAGCTGGTTGCCGCCCTCGGCTTCGGCGTGACCATGGTGACTTGGCAGGGCTGGACGCCGCCCGGCCCCTTCGATGCGACCTTGCTCGTCGTGCTCGGCCTCGGCTCGCTCGCCGGCAACCTCTGCGTCAACCTCGCCCTGAAGCTCGCGCCCGCATCGGTTGTCGTTCCCTATCAATATACATTGATAGTCTGGGGTATTCTGTTCGGTTATCTGGTCTTCGGCGAGGTTTCCGACATGAAGACGCTCGCCGGAGCCGCGATCATCGTCGGCGCCGGTTTGTTCATCTTCTTGCGCGAGCAGCAATTGCAACGTCAGAGGAAGGCGGAAGCCGCTCGAGAACATCGCTGATATCGCGGAGAGAGTGCGACGTCTTGATGACGGCCGGAAGAATCAGGTTCACAATCTCGCCCCGATGAGCTAGAGACTCCGCCGTCCATCTCGTAGCGGCGTCGTGTCATGGGTTTTGCCAACAACCAGATCACCGGGCCCGCCATGCTTGTCTGGGGCGGCTTCATCGCGGCCTTGATGGCGTCCTTGTGGATGTGGGCCTGAGTCCGGCCCTGATCGGCCCGGCTCAAGGCCGCGCCATCTGAAACAGCGCTCCGGGGCGCGAATACCAGCCGCTGCCGTGCATGCGGCCGATAAGGCCGAGCGAGGGCGTGTCGATATGGCCGCGCCCGGCGTCGAGCACGAGCCGATCGGCAACATGCGCGCACAGGACTTGCCCGATGACGGTCATCTGCCGCGGGCCAGTCACGACGGAGGCCAGATTGCGGCATTCGAGTGCAACCGGGCTGTCGGCGATGCGAGGAGGTCGCACCTGCGCCGATGGAACCGTGCCGAGGCCGGCCAGTGCCAGCTCGTCGACCTCCGGGTCGAGATCCGCGCAGGTTGCGTTCATCGCCTCCGCCATGCTCTCGGGCACGAGCTGAACCACGAACTCGCCGGTCGCCAGGATATTTGCGGCGGTATCCTTCAGGCCGCGCCGCGGATGGCGCAGCAGGCCGAGGGCGACCGTCGGCGGCTCGTGCCCCATGACATTGAAGAAGCTGAACGGCGCCGCATTGGCGATGCCGTCGGGCGAGCAGGTGGTGACCCAGGCGATCGGCCGCGGCGTCACCGTGGCGGTCAGGATCTTGTAGCCGATCTCGGCCGGGAGTTTCGTCAGGTCGAACAGCATGGACGCGGTCAGCTCCCGGCTTGCGGATCGCCGAGCGTCGAGACCGCCGGCCTCGGCCTGTCGTCGACGGTCAGACTGAAGATGTCAGGCCGGGCATAGTGGCCGACCACGTCGAAATCGAACTTGCCGCGCGCGACCTCGCCAAGGTCGATATCGGCGTAGAGGATGGTCTCGCCGGTGAAATCAGGTCCGGCCAGCACACCGCCAAGCGGATCGACGATGGCGCTGCCGCCGCGCATCAGAACGGTGTCAGGATCATCGCCGAGCGCGCATTCATGCCCGGCGGGGAAGGCGCCGCGGCGGATGTGCTGGCAGGCGGTCAGCACGAAGCAGCGGCCCTCCAGGGCGATGTGGCGCATCGACGGCAGCCAGGTGTCGCGGTCGTCGGCGGTCGGCGCGCAATAGATGCTGATGCCCTGGCTGAACATGTGCATGCGCAGCATGGGCATGTAGTTCTCCCAGCAGATCACCGCGCCAATCCGGCCGAGCGAGGTTTTGAAGACGGGCATGGTCGAACCGTCTCCAAACCCCCAGATCAGCCGTTCGCCGGCGGTCGGCATCAGTTTGCGGTGCTTGCCGACCAGGCCTGCCGCGCCATCGAAAAACAGGACGGTGCAATGAAGCGTGCCGCCGTCGCGCTCGATACAGCCGATGACGGCGAACAGGCCGGTGGTGGCAGTGGCCGCGGCGATCGCCGCGACTTCCGGCCCGTCGAGGTCGATCGCCTGCTCGAAATAGTGGCGGAACGCATCCCGCCCCTCGGGCTTGCGCATGCCGATCGGCGCGCCGAACGAGGCGCCCTTCGGATAGCCGCCGAGGAAGGCTTCCGGAAAGACGATCAACCGCGCCCCCGCCCCTGCCGCCTCTTCGATCAGCCGCGCGGCCTTGGTCGCGGATGCCATGGCATCGTCGGGGCAGGACGCGGCCTGGGCCACCGCCGCCTTGTAGCGCACAACGCTCACGGTCATCCCTCCCGGTCCAGCTGCGGGCGGTTCGGCAGGACGAGCGTGCCGATGACCAAGGTGACCGATGTGATCACGACCGGATACCAGAGGCCGGCAAAGACATCGCCGACCGCCAGCGACAGATAGGTTGCGAAGAACGGCAGGAAGCCACCGAAAATCCCGGCGCCGATATGATAGGGGAAGGATAGCGCGGTGTAGCGGATATTGGCCGGGAAGACTTCGACCAGGAACGAGGCGACCGGACCGTAGACCATGGCGGCAATGACGGTCATCGCCACCAGGAGCAGCACGATGAGGGCGGATGAAACCCGTGCCGGATCCGCCGCCGCCGGATAGCCCGCCTCGGCGAGAGCCTTGCGGTAGCCAGCGGGATCGAAGCCTGCGACCGTCTTGCCCTGCACCGAAATCGCCACGGCTTCGCCGGCCAGCGGCGGCCCGTAGCTGAAATTGATGCCGCTGGCGATCAGCAGCTTCTTGGCCTGGACGCAGGGCTTGGCGTGATCGCGGTGAGTGTTGAGCAGAGAGGCGGCCAGCCCGAAGCTGCAGGCGTCGCTGCGGCTGTCGGCATGCACGGTGACGGGGGCGCCGGAGGTCGCGGCGACGAGCTGCGGATTGCCCGCCTCCATGAGCATGGCGAACATTGGCCGGTAGCACAGCGCGGCCAGCAGTAGGCCCGCCATCATCAGCCATTTCCGGCCGAGCCGGTCCGAGAGCCAGCCGAAGAAGATGAAGCTGGGCGCGCCGATCAGGAGGCCCACCGCCATCAGCAGATAGGACGTCTGCAGATCGATCTTCACCACCTGCTGCATGAAGATCATCACGTAGAACTGGCCGGTGAAATAGGACGCGCCCATGCCGGCGGTGACGCCGAACAGCGCGATCAGGATCAGGCGCAGACTGGACCAGCGGCCGAACGTGTCGGCGATCGGACTCTTCGACAGCCGCCGCTCGGCCTTCATCCGCGCGAAGACCGGCGATTCGTGCAGCTTCGCCCGCACATAGATCGAGAAAGCCAACATGGCGATCGAAACGATGAACGGGATGCGCCAGCCCCAGGCCTTGAACGCGCCCTCCGACATGAGGGCCTGCGTGCACAGGATCACGACGATCGACAGCGCCAGCCCGATCGACGAGGTGATCTGGATCCAGCCGGTCAGAAGGCCGCGGCGGTCGGGACGCGAATGCTCGGCGACGTAGATGACCGCACCGCCATATTCGCCGCCGACGGCGAGTCCCTGCACCAGCCGGAGGATCAGGAGCGAGATCCAGGCGGCATGGCCGACGGAAGCATAGCTCGGCAGGAAGCCGATCAGCGCCGTGCTGCCGCCCATCATCACGATGGTGATGAGGAAGGTGTATTTGCGGCCGACCATGTCGCCGATCCGGCCGAACATGATCGCGCCGATCGGCCGGATGACGAAGCCGGCGGCGAGCGCGCCGAGCGAGGCGAGCAGCGCGGCGGTCGGATTGTCGGGTGGGAACAGCACCGAACTCATGAACACGGCCAGCGAGCCGTAGATGAAGAAATCGTACCACTCGAAAACGGTGCCGAGCGTCGAGGCCAGAACGACCTGCCGCTCCTCCGAGCGCGTGAAATCCTGCGCCGTTGCCGGCCTGATCGTGGCGTCCATTGGCCATCCCCTCGTTGCGGCTCCAGCGCGCGTCGGCGTGCGAGCTCGTCATTCTCTATGATCAAAAACATATGATATTGTCAAATGACCTGCCGCTTGAAATCGGCGCGGCAAATGCCCAAGCTCGCCGCGGCGTTGCAGCTGCGGCGTGAAGCATTTGATTCATAAGGACATTCGGTGAACGCTTCTGGTAAGGATGCAGGTCGCGGCAGGCCCCCCCGGCCGGCCGATGCCCACGCGGAAAGCCCGCTGGCCGCCGGCAAGACGGCCAAGGCGGCGCCTGCGGACCGGCCGGGTCGGCGCGGCATCCAGTCGATCGAGATCGGCTTCAGGATCCTCGACTATCTGCTCACGGCGCTGCGTCCGGTGCCGCTCAAGATGATCGCCGCGGGCACCGGCATGTCGGCCGCCAATGTCCACTATTATCTCGTGAGCTTTCAGGCCGTCGGCATCGTGCGGCAGGAAACCGATACCGGCTGCTATGCCCTTGGCCCCTACGCGCTCAAGCTCGGCATGGCGGCGATCGAACAGTTCGACGTGTTCACCGCCGCCCGGCCGGTCATGGCGGAGCTCGCAACGACCATCGGCCACACCGTCTTTCTCGGGGTCTGGGGCAACCGCGGCCCGACCATCGTCTACCGGGTCGAAGGCGGCGCCAGCCGGCCGATCATCGAGCTGCGCGTCGGCAGCGTGCTGACGCTGCTGCGCTCCGCCCTCGGCCGCAATTTCCTGGCCCATCTGCCGCCCGACCTCACCCGCCCGATGCTGGCGCAGGAACTCGCCGAAGGCGCCCCGCATGGGCGCAGGCCGAAGGCCGACGACACGCCCGACAGCCCGGCCGAGGTGGCGGAGATGACGGCCGCCATCCGGCGCAACGGCATCAGCCGCTGCCGCGACGCGCTCCTGGCCAACTTCACCTCGCTTTCGGCTCCGATCTTCGACCAGACCGGCTTCATGATCGCCGCGATCACGCTGATGGGGCCGATCGGTGTGCTCGACGACGATCTTGCCGGACCGACCGCGCAGGCCCTGCGCGATCAGGCCCGCGCCATCTCGGCCATAGCCGGCTGGACGCCTGGCTAGGCGCGCGCCGGGCAAGGCATCCCTCGCCGTCCCGCCGGATCGAGGGCGGAGCGGGCGCTTCGCCACCAGCCGCATGCACGGCGGTCGTCAGGCCGCCGGCGCCATGCCGGTCCCTGGCCGGCTTGCGGCTTTGAGGCCGAACAAAGGTCTCAGCCAGGCGTTGCGGCGGGCGATCTCGTAGCTCGACAGGCAGGCGACAAGGGTCGCCATGATCACCATGGCCGCTTCCAGCCCCGCCGGCAGCCGCCACGGCGCGACGGCATAGGCGGCGGCGATGATCGCGGTCTGGTGGATGATGTAATAGGGAAAGACCGCTTCGGTCAGATAGCGCCGCGCGGCCGAATCCCGCCGGGGCAGCCAGCGTCGCCCGAAACCGAGCACCGCCACGATCGCGCACCATTGCTGGATGCCGAAAGCCGCCCGCTGGCCGGCCGGCAGCCAGTCGGACGCGAGGCCGTTCTGGCGGGCGAGATAGGCTCCGACATAAAGGCCGTAGCCGAGCACTGCGCCGGCCAGCGCGACCCATCGCCAGTCCTCGATGGCCTGCCAGAGGCACATCGAGCGGGCGATCAGGAAACCCATGAGGAACAGTGCAAAATAGGCTGCGTGCGCATGCCAGTCGTCGAACAACGCATGCGTCTCCGGAAACCGCGGAAACAGCACGATCCGGCAGAGCGCGAGCAGCAGGACCGGCCAGACGAGAAGGCCAATGCCCGACATAGCTCGCTCCAGAAGCGGCTGCAGGCGCTCGACCAGCCGGGGAACCAGCGCGAGGATGGCGGCGAGCAGCATGGTGTAGGCCCACAGATAGAGCACGAACCACAGGTGGTTCCAGGTGGGCAGGATGATGCACCGCCGGTGGTCAGCCGGCGCGCAGAACAGGTGCGGCAGGCCGAGATAGTCGGCAACATAGAAGTCCCAGAAACTGCCGCGATAGCCGAAACTGTCGACGACCTGCAGATAGGACTGGGGCGGCACGACGGCCAGCATGCCGAAGACGAGCGGCACGAGCAGGCGCCACGACCTCAGCCGGGCCAGCCGGCCGGGCGTCAGGCGGCCGATCATGAAGGCGGTCGCGCAGCCGGAGACGAGAAACAGCAGGCCGAGCCGCCAGGGGTTGAGCGCCAGCATCAGCGGCTCGATCGACGGCACGATCGACGGGCTCTTCACATGGAAGCCCCAGCTCACGTAGAGCATGCCGACATGATAGAGGATGAGCAGGCCGAAGGCCCCGATGCGGATCCAGTCGAGATCGATGCGCCGCTCCGCCGGCGCCGCTGTCGTTTCGTCCATGATGCCCGATCCTGTGGTCGTCGCGGACCGCAAGTCGTCCGCCCGCGGCCATGCCGCCGCATTGCGGCGCCATCGTCCAGATGGCGCGGGAGTAATGGCCGTTGCGGCGGGACCGGTGGAAGCGCGCTGGGACGAGCGGGGGTGATGGCGTGACGAACGGCAATGTCGAGCGGCCTCCGCCCGCGACAACCCCACGCCTTGCGCCCTGGAAGATCTACGCGCTGATCGGCGCCGTTCTCGCGGGTGTCGCCATCGTCAACGGGCAGTCGGCGGTCGCCGACGCCGCACGTGTCGGCGGCCGTACCACGCCGCTGTCGATCGTGCTGTTCTGGGAACTGTCCAGCGTCGCCGTCGTCTTCGCGCTCGCGCCGCTGATCCGCTGGGGCGCCGCGCAGGTCCGCGGCACCGGCATCGCCGCGCTGCTCGGCGGACTGGCGGTCAATGTCGCGCTGATCCTTCTGTTCTCGGCCCTGCACATTGCCGGCATGGTGCTGCTGCGCAAGCTCGGCCATGCCGCGGCCGGCCTTGGCCCCTACGGTTTCGACGCGTCGTTCGCGACGCTCGTCTACGAAGTCCGCAAGGACGCGCTGACCTACCTGCTGCTCGCGGCGACCTTCTGGCTCAACGACAATGCGCAGGCACAGGCGCCCTCGCCGCCGCTGGCCATGGCCGAGCCGGCGAGCCCCGCTGCCGATACCGGCTTCTGGCTGCGCGACGGCGCCTCGGCGACGCGGATCGATCCGGCCGCGATCGTCTGGGTGCAATCGGCCGGCAACTATGTCGAATATTGCCTTGCCGACGGCCGGCGGCACCTGATCCGCGCGACCCTGCGCGCCGAGGAGCAGCGGCTCCTGCCCTACGGCATCGTCCGCGTCCATCGCACGCGCCTGGTCAACCCCACGCGCGTCGCTCGCATCGAGATGCGCCCGTCGGGCGATGCCGAACTGACCCTCGATACCGGCGAGACCATTGCCGCAAGCCGCCGCTTCGGCATCGGCGACAGCCTGAAACAGGCGGCGCAGGGTGGCCGGGAGGGTTGATCGACACTGCGGCATTCCGTCACTTGACCTTACGTCACCTCTATGCAGGATCCGCCACGGCGACATCAACCTTTGGAATGAGCGGCGACAGCCTGCCGCGAGGATTTCATCATGGCATCAGGCACTATCGTGCGGGCCGGTCTGCTGGCCACCCTGGCCTGTCTTGCGACAGTGCCGGCATTCGCTCAATCCGGCATCAAGACCTTCGGGGATTGGGTGGTCGGCTGCGACAACACCAAATCCTGCCGCGCGATCGGCACGCTCGCAGGCGAAAGCGAAGTCGGCTCCTATCTCGTGATCGACCGGTCCGCCGGGCCTGACGCGGCGCCGCGGCTGCGCTTCGTTCTCGACAATACGCCCGTCGGCAACGGCCAGGGGCTGACGCTGGTCGTCGGCAGCGAACCGCCGGTGCAGCTCCCCGGCACGGCGTTCCGTGCCATCGAGCAGGAATTCGACGACCGCCCGGAAACTTTCGAGCTGGTCGAGCCGGCGGCAGTCGCGAGGACGCTCGCCGCCATGACGAAAGGCGGCTCGCTGCGGTTCGGCGTCAACGCCCCCCGCGCCAGCGCCCCTGCCGTGTCGCTCGCCGGCCTTGCCGATGCGCTGCGCCACATGGACGAGGTCCAGGGCCGCGTCGACGGCGCGACGGCGCTCGTCGCGCGCGGCGGCAGGCCGGCCTCCGCCGTGCCCGCCGCGCCGGCGACGCCGACGCTCGCGGTGACCATCCCGGATTCGAACCGCCGCACTCCCACGGCCGTGCCGCGTGCGCTGCTCGAGCGCCACGCCCGCGAGACCAGCGACGACTGCGATACCGGCAGCCGCCGGCCGCCGAACCGCGTCGTCAGGCTGTCGAACACGACAGTGCTCTACCAGATCGGCTGCTGGCAGGCGGCCGCCCAGGCCGGCTCGATGTTCTATCTTGCGGCCGATGGCCAGGGCGGCAATGCGCGACGGGTGGATTTCGAGACGCTCGACGCCGAAACCGGCCGTTTCGGCCAGCCGATCCAGGCTCTGACCGAGCCGAGCGGCCTCGAGGAAATGAGCGCAGCCACCCTCTCCTCCGTGCACAAGGACCGCGGCGCCGGCGACTGCGGCACGACGGCGAGCTGGGTCTGGACCGCGCGCGGCTTCCGGCTCAGCGCCTATGCCACCATGCCGCTCTGCAAGGGGATTGCCCGCGAGGACTGGATCACGCTCTGGCGCACCGATCCGCAGTGATCGACGGTCACCCCGGCTGCGGGGCGGCAGCGCCGACCCGCACGATCACTTCACGCGGGATGGCATAGTCCCTGATGGCATCGTCGTGCCGGCGAAAACCGCAGAGCTCGCGCTGCACGAAATAGCCGAAAACGGCGTCGGCCGCCGCCTGGACCAGTCGCACCCGTTCGTCCGCTTCGCCGTCGAACGCGCGAAGCGCGGCAAGGCTGGCCGCGACCGCGCGGCCTGCCCGGCCGAGCGACGAAGCCTGCTCGGCCAGAATTTCGTGGGCGAGCGCGGCGTCGACCGAATCCGCCGAGTGCTGCGACAGCCGGGCACGCGGAGACTGCACTATCAAGGACCGCTCCATGTCGTCTCGGTGCTTCCAGCCAAGCAGCCGCCAGCGGATCTGGCAAGGCGGGCGCGGCTTGACAGCCGGCCGGTCCGGCGCGTCACTCATCGGCAAGCTTGCCGCGTCTAGCGTTCGCCCTTTGGTCAGGACGTGCCGATCATGCCAGGTTCGCACCGGAATCACCGCCCAGCCAGCCTGTCCCGCGCCGAGCGCGCCGCCTCCGGCAAGGCGCTCCGCAAGCAGGTCCCGCGCGAGAGTCACGCAGATTTGACGCTGGCAGCGGGGCGCGATCCCGCCGCCCTGCTCGCCGCCGTCGACGCCAACCGGATCGCAGCGCTGCTGCCGATACGCTATGAGCGCATGCTCGCCTCGCCCTTCACCTTCCTGCGCGGCGCGGCCTCGGTGATGGCCGCCGACCTTGCCGGCATGCCCGTGCCCGGTATCGCCGTGCAGGCCTGCGGCGACTGCCATCTTTTGAATTTCGGCGCCTTCGGCACGCCCGAAGGCCGCATTCTGTTCGACATCAACGATTTCGACGAAACGCTCGGCGGCATCGACTTCACTGTCGACCTCAAGCGCCTCGTGGCCAGCGTCGCGGTCGCGGCGCTCGATGCCGGCTACCCGAAGAAGAAGGCACGCTCCTTTGCCGCAGCCACCGCCCAGGCCTATTGCGACCACATCCGCGCGCTTGCCGGGCTGTCGCCCCTCGCGATCTGGCACAGCCGGATCGACCTCGCCCGCGAGGCCGGGCGGATCGCCGAGGACAAGCTGCGCCAAGCCCTGCTCAAGACCATCGTCAAGGCGAAGAAGACGCTGGCTCAGGACGACAATTTTCCGCACCTCGCCAAGACCAGGGGCAATGTCTGTCGCATCGAGGATCGCCCGCCCCTCATCTACCACCTCGATGCGGCCCGGATACGCTCCCATGGCGTCGACAGCCGCGACGTGCTGTCGCTCTACCAGGCCAACCTGCCGCCCGATCGGCAGGTTCTGCTGACCCGCTTCCGGCTCGAAGACCTGGCGTTCAAGGTGGTCGGCGTCGGCAGCGTCGGCACCTTCTGCGCCATCGGCCTCTACATGACCGGCGACGGCGAGCCGCTGTTCCTGCAGATCAAGGAAGCCCAGGCGTCCGTGCTGGAGCGGTTCCGCCCGGGCGGCAGCGGAATCCGTGATCAGGGGCGCCGCGTGGTCGAGGGCCAGCGGGTCATGCAGGCGGCGAGCGATGCTTTCCTCGGCAGCGTCGAGGACCCGGCCTCGGGCCGGCACTTCTATGTCCGCCAGCTGAAGAACCGTCGCCTCGGATCGGTGGGCGAACTCCTGGAGGGCAATGCCCTGCTCGAATATGCCGTGCTGTGCGGACGCACGCTGGCGCGCGCCCATGCGCGGTCGGGCGATCCTGCCGTCATTGCCGGCTATGTCGGCAGATCGGGCGTCTTCGAGGATGCGCTTGCCGCCTTCTCGCTCGCCTATGCCGACCAGACGGCTGCCGACCATGCGGCGCTCAAGCATGCCCAGCCGGCAGCGCGCCGCCGGGCACGCCGGCCGGCCTGACCGGCGCTTTCGCGAGTCCATGCAAGATCTTGCGGGCGGATGTCGACAATCCGATTCCGGACGTTGAGGTGATGGTCAAAGCCCGCGATCATTCGGCGGCGCGCGCGATATGCGCCGCGGCCTCCTCCATCAGCCAGTCGCGGAAGGCGACAATGGCCGCCCGTTCGGCCGCAGCCTCCGGACAGACGACGTAGTACTGATAGGGCCCGGGGACTTCGTGTGGGAACGGCCGCACCAGGCGTCCGGCGTCGAGATAGTCGCCGATCAGCACGCTGGTGGCGAGGGCGACGCCCTGGCCTGATGCCGCCGCCTGCAGCGACAGGAAGGTGTGCGAGAATTGCGGGCCCCGGCTGCCGTCGACGCCCTTCACCCCGACGCGCTCCAGCCAGCGCGGCCAGGTGATGTGGTCGGGCATGCCCTCCTGCGGCTCCTGGATCAGTGTATGGTGGGCAAGGTCCGCCGGCTCGCGCAGCGGTCGATCTGGATCGTTGACGAGCGCGGCGCTGCACACCGGGAAGAAGCTCTCCCGCATCAGGAGATCGCTGCGCAGGCCCGGATAGACGCCGCCGCCGAGGCGGATCGCGACGTCGACATCCTCGCGCGCGAAATCGGTCAATCCGTGCGAGACCGAGACACGCACGTCGAGTGCCGGATGACGCGCCTTGAAGCGGCCGAGGCGCGGGATGAGCCAGCTCGCGGCAAGGCTCGGCACCGTGGCGACCGTGAGGACATTGCCGGCATCCGGCCGTAGCGCGCGCAGGGTGGCTTCGTTCAGCTGATCCAGCACCTGCGTGACGGCAAAGGCATAGCGCTCCCCCGCGGCGGTCAGCGCCACCCCCTTGCTGGGCAGCCGGACGAACAGGGGCCGCTGCAGCCAGGCTTCCAGCGTCTTGATCTGCTGGCCGACGGCACTCGCCGTCACGGCGATTTCGTCGCCCGCCTTCTCGAAATTCAGATGGCGCGCCGCAGCCTCGAAGGCGCGCAGGGCGTTGAGCGGTGGCAAATGGCGTCGGGTCATGGCCTGGCCAAGTTTTCCTTGGGCGTGAGCCAAGAAGTTCTCATTTGATCGAAGAGGGCGCAAGAGCCATATTTTATACCAACAATCGAACGATGAGGACCAGTGCCATGAGCATGGTTTCAGCCACAGACAGGCTTCTCCATTTCGGCAGCGGATCGGCCCGGCGCGCAAGCCCGATTCTGTCGGTCGTCCTGCGGGTCGAAGCCTGGTTCGCGCGGCGGCGGACGGCGCGCGCGCTCTATGCTCTCGACGAGCGCGC
Source organism: bacterium YEK0313 (assembly GCA_000751295.2). Lineage (NCBI taxonomy): Bacteria > bacterium YEK0313. The sequence continues at coordinate 2,487,016 of CCMO02000001.1, read as the reverse complement.
ACTGTCCGATATCGGCCTGTCGCGTGCCGATGTCGAGGCGGTCAACGCCAGAACCGGTCAGATCAATCCGATCCCCTCGATGTGACGGGATCGTCGGCCCCGCCGGCCGTGCCGCAAGTTCGTGCGCTGGCTGAGACGACAGCGTCACCACGCTGATGCATTGACGGAGGCGATCCCGGCCTCCGCCCGGCTGCGAAGCCGATGTTCCCGCGATGGCGGCGGCCTGAACCGAAGGTCCGCCATGCCCAATTCCACCGCGTCCAAGCCCGCCCTCCGCAAGCTCCCGTTCGCCGCCCTTGTCGCCATGCTGCTTGCGCTCCCATTCGGAACGAGCGGCGCCGCGGCGAAGGATTTCCAGCTCGGCGCGCCCGTCGTCGCGACCATCAGCCTGCCGGATGCCTGGTCGCCGAACGTCACCGAGCGGGGCGTGGAGGCGACGACCGCCGATGACGAGATCTATGTGGCGGTCAACGTCGCGAGCGCCCGCAATGTCGAGGATGCGATGAAGCAGGCCCTCGCCTACCTCGTCTCCCAGGGTGTCGAGATCGATCCATCGACGCAGCGCCAGCGTGAGATGACCATCAACGGCATGCCCACCCTGTTTCTCGGCTATAGCGGCAAGGATTCAGAGGGCGAGCAGGCCGAGATCAGCGTCGGCATCCTGATCGCCAATCCGGAAACGGTGCTCATCCTCAGCTATTGGGGCTCGAAGGACGGCGAGAAGACCTATGCCAGCGAGCTCGGCGCGATCCTGCAGAGCCTCGCCAAGGTCCAGTAGCACCGGTCAGGGATAGAGGCCGAAATTGTCCCAGTCACTTTCCGGGATCAGTGCGCCGATCGTATAGTTCAGCGAGAGCACATGCATGCGGTCGGGCGTCGCCTGGCATTCGAACGTCACCTGATACCACTGGCCGCCGCTCCGGAAGGCGCCGCCGACGCTGTCCAGCGTGTCGCCGGTGAGGCGCGGCTCGGCGCGCGCGGCCGCCAGCACCTTGTCGGGCCGGTAGGGGCTGCTGTCGGCCCGGATGCGCTGCATGACGGCGATGTCGCAAACCTGCTCCAGCCGGGTCTCCGGCTCGAGCCGCCGGAGCGACGCTTCCAGCCGCGCATCGGCGGCACAGACGCCCGGCAGCGCCAGGACGGCCCCGGCGAGGGCAAGCAACCACGCCTTCATGCTCAACGATTCCTCAACCATTGCGGTGGCCGGGTTGTAACAAGCCGATCACGGCGTCATCAAGGCAGACGATCGCCATCCGGCCCTGCTGCCAGCGCAGGGCCGGCGAGCGCCGGAAAAGGCGCACCGGCGGGCCCTTCCGGCATGGCCCGGAACCGCCGCGGCGAACAGCCGAAGGCATGGCGGAAATCGCGCGCGAAATGCGCGCTGTCGGCAAAGCCCGCATCGATCGCGATCTCGGTGATCCGGCGCCGGCTGTTGGTCAGCAGCCAGCGGCCATATTCCAGCCTGAGCCGGCGCTGGAAAGCCGCCGGGCCGATGCCGAGCCAGGCCTGGAACAGCCGTTCCAGTTGGCGCGGGCCGAGCCCGACATAACGCGCGATCGCCGCGACCGGCGGCGGATTGTCGAGCCGCTGCTCGATGAACTGCGCGGCCTGCCGGACGCGGATATCGGCGATGCCGTCGAGCTGGGCGTAGAAATGCGGCTGCGGCACGCCGGCGGGGCGCATGTCCTGCAGCATCATGTGGCGCATCGCCTGCTGCGCCTTGTCGCGGCCGCAGTGCCGCGCGATCAGATAGAGCCCGAGATCGATCGCCGCCGTCGAGCCGGCGCAGGTGATCAGGTCGCCCTCGTCGATGAACAGCCGGTCGACGGCCGCGTCGAGGTCGGGAAACCGCTCGCCGAAGGCATCCAGCACGTTCCAGTGGACGCAGACCTTGCGGTCGCCGATCAGCCCGGCCTGGGCGATCGCGAAGGTGCCGGTGCAGATGCCCAGCAGGCGCACGCCGCGACGCGCCGCGGCCCTGAGATAGTCGCCGAGCAGCGGCGAAAGCCGGTCGTTGAGATAGTCGTTGCCGCCGCAGACGGCGAGATAGTCGAACTCGGCGGGATCGGTGAGATCGGCATTCGGGGTGACCGACACGCCGCAGCTCGCGCTGCGCGGACCGCCACCGACCGTCATCACCGTCCAGGCGACATGCACCTGCCGGCTCCGCCCGCCATGATCGGCGGCGAGCCGCAGCGCGTCGATCAGTCCCGAAAAGGCGGCCAGGGTGAACTGGTCGAGCAGGACGAAGCCGATGCGCAGTGGGGCGCGGGCGGGCGCCGCGGGTGGCGACGCTCCCGCGCCGGTCGCAAGGCCGATGTCGATGATCTCGGTCATGTCGCGAATATTCTACTTTCAGGCTCGTTCGTTCTAGTGAAATCCGTCCCCCGGCGCGATGCTGGCGTCAACAAGGCTGCCAAGCCGGACAGAGGAGAACGATCATGACGGTATCCAGGCGTGTCGTGCTGACGGGTCTCGCTGCCAGCGCCTTGGCGGCCCCGGCGATCGCCCAGAAGCCGACCTCGATCACCGTCGCCTGGTATGGCGGCAATTGGGGCGATGCCTTCCGCACCTGCGTCGCGGAGCCCTTCACCAAGGCGACCGGCATCGCCGTCAACGCGGAAATCGGCACCTCGACCGTCACGCTCGCCAAGCTGCAGCAGCAGAAGGCCGCGCCGACGATCGACGTCGCCTGGCTCGACGGCGGCATCAGCGAGCTGGCCGAAGCCGCCGGCGTGCTCGACCGGCTCGATCCCGCCGGCCTCAAAAATCTCGGCGACGTCGCGCCGGAGGCGATCTATCGCAACGGGTCGGACATCTACGCGGTCGGCGGCGGCTACTACTCCCTGGGCCTTGCCTACAATACGCAGAAGGTGCGCACGGCGCCGACGTCCTGGAACGACCTCTGGAAAAGCGAGTTCGAGGACGCCGTCACCATCCCTTCGCCGGCCAATTCCGCCGGCGTGCCCTTCCTGATGTTCCTGTCGAAGATCTGGGGAATGCCGGCCGGCGACCTCGCGCCGACCTTCCGCCGGATCAAGGAACTCAAGGCCGCCCTGTTCTTCGATTCCTCGGGTGCCGCGACCAATGCCTACCAGAGCGGCGAAGCCATTATCGGCGCGCATTTCAACGTCGGCGCCTGGGACCTCGCCGACAGGGGCCTGCCGATCGGCTTCGTGGTGCCGAAGGAAGGTGTCTGGGCGACCGATGCCCGGCTGCACCTCGTCAAGGGCACGGCGAAGAACGAGGCGGCGCGCCTGTTCATCGACCATGCCCTCACCGCCGAGGCGGCCGCGGGCCTTGCCGACAAGCTCTATCTCGGCCCCGCCGTCCGTAACGTGACGGTCAAGCCGGACACTGCCCGCAAGCTGCCCTGGGGCGAACGCGGATCGGTGGCCGACCTGCAGCTGTTCGACTGGACCATGATCAACGCCGAGCGCGCCCGGATCGTCGACCAGTGGAATCGCGAAATCGCGCGTCGCTAGGCTCGATCGATCATGACCGCTCCCCTGCTCGAGATCAGCGGGCTCGCCAAGCATTTCGGCCGACAGCCCGCGCTGACCGATATCGCGCTCGATGTCGCGGAAGGCGAATTTGTCGCCCTGCTCGGCCCCTCCGGCTGCGGCAAGACCACGCTGCTGCGCTGCATTGCCGGCTTTCTCGTGCCCGAGGCGGGCGCGGTCCGCATCGCCGGCGAGGACATCACCCGCCTGCCGCCCTATCGCCGGCCGCTCAACACCGTGTTCCAGAACTACGCCCTGTTCCCGCACATGAGCGTCGCCGACAATGTCGCCTACGGCCCGCGCCGCCGCGGCGTCGCCAGGTCCGTCGCGCAAGCCGAGGCCGAGGCGGCGCTCGAACTCGTCGGCCTCGCCGGTTTCGGGATGCGTTATCCGCGCGAGATGTCCGGCGGCCAGCAGCAGCGCGTGGCGCTCGCCCGCGCCATCGTCAACAAGCCGAAGCTGCTCCTGCTCGACGAACCCCTCAGCGCGCTCGACCTGAAGCTGCGCAAGCGCGTGCAGATCGAGCTGAAGCAGTTGCAGGCCCGGCTCGGCATCGCCTTCGTCTTCGTCACCCACGACCAGGACGAGGCCCTGACCATGGCCGACCGGATCGTGGTGATGAACCGCGGCCGGATCGAGCAGGCGGGGCCGGGCCAGGAGATCTATCGCGCCCCTCGCACCCGTTTCGTCGCCGATTTCATCGGCGAGGCCAACCTCATTCCGGCCAGATCCCTGCCCGACGGACGCATCGCCCTGTCGCTCGGCGGCATCACGCTTCCGGCGCCCGCCACGCCGATCGCGGAACCGGTCGCGGTCCTGCGCCCGGAGGCGATCCGCCTTCTGCCGGCAGCCCCCGGAGAAGGGTTCGCCGCGGTTCCGGCCATCGTCGAGGAGTTGATCCACGTCGGCAGCCATGTGCTGGTCACGATGCGAGCCGGCGAGACGGCGCTGACCTGCCGCATCGGCGGACAGGTACCGCCGCACATGGCCAAGGGCGCAAGCGTCGTCGCGGCGTTCCGGCCCGACGACCTCCATCTGGTGGCGGGATGACATCCATGGCCGCTTCGACCCGCACCGCGGCTCTGCTGATCGGCCTGCCGCTCGCCTTCTTTGCCGCGTTCTTCCTGGCGCCGATGGCGGTCATCGCCATTGCCAGCCTGACCAATCCCGCCGGTGATATCTCCGCCGCCAACTACGCCCGCATTCTGCTGGATCGCTATCACTGGGACGTTCTCTGGGTCACGTTCCGGATCGGCGCGCTGACCACCGTCGTGTCCGTGCTGATCGGCTATCCGCTCGCCTGGTATCTCGTCCGCATCGTGCGCTGGCCGCTCTGGCGCCGGCTCTGCGTGATCCTCCTGGTCGTGCCGCTATTCACCAGCAACATCGTCCGCTCCTTCGGCTGGATGGTGCTGCTCGGCCGCAACGGCCTCGTCAATGACAGCCTGGTCGCGACCGGCCTGATCGAGCGGCCGATGCGCTTCATCGGCACCGAGCTCGGCATCCTCATCGGCCTCGTCTACATCCTGCTGCCGTTCATCGTCATTGCCGTCGGCAATGCGCTCGCCAAGGTCGATCCATCGCTGGAACAGGCCGCGGCCGATCTCGGCGCGACGCCCGCCGGCACGTTCTGGACGGTCACCTTCCCGTTGAGCCTGCCCGGCCTCGTCTCCGGCGCGGTCATGGTCTTCATGATGGCGGTCAGCGCCTATGTGACGCCCGCGCTCCTCAGCGGCGGCCGCGTTACCGTGTTCTCGATGCTGATCTTCCAGCAATACAGCTCGGTCTTCGATTTCCACTATGGCGGCGCGCTCAGCATCACCATGCTGGTGATGACCCTCGCCCTCGTCGCTCTTGCCGGCCGCATCGGCCAGACACGGGGAGCCTGACATGATCACGCTCGCCGTCCGCCTCATCTCCTATGCGGCGCTCGCCTATCTCGTGCTGCCGCTCGCCGTCATCGTCGGCGCTTCGCTGACATCGAGCAGCTTCCTCGCCTTCCCGCCGCAGGGGCTGACGCTCGCCTGGTATGGCCGGATGCTGGGCGATCCGAGCTACGTCGCGGCCTTCGCCACCAGCACGCTGCTCGCGGCGGTGGCGACCGCGCTCGCCATCCTCATCGCCGTGCCGGCGGCGCTCGCCGTCGCGCGCCACGTCTTTCCCGGCCAGCGCACCATTTCCGCCATTCTCATGTCGCCGCTGATCCTGCCGCATGTCGTGCTCGGCGCCGCGCTGCTCCAGTACGGCGCGGCGATCGGCCTGACCCGCAGCTTCGCCGCGCTGCTGGTCGGCCACGTCGTGATCATCGTGCCTTTCGTGCTGCGCGCGGTGCTGCCCCAGCTTACCGACGACCAGCGCAGCCTGGAGGAAGCCTCCGCCGACCTCGGCGCCGGTCCCGTCGCGACCTTCTTCCTGGTCACGCTGCCGCAGATCCGCAGCGGCATCGTCAGCGGCGCGATCTTCGCCTTCATCGCGTCGTGGATCAATGTCGAGCTCAGCATATTCAACACCACCGCCGAGCTGCAGACGATCCCCGTCAAGCTGTTCAACTACGTCCAGTACACGATCGACCCGACCATTGCCGCCGTCTCGTCGATCACCATTCTCGTCGCGGCCATCACCATCATCGCCATCGACCTGATCTTCGGCCTCGACGTTCTCTCCGAGCGCCGCTGAGACCTGCCGAACCCCCAAGGAGCCCGAGCCATGCGCCAGCAGGATGTCTTCGACGTCGTCTATACCCATACCGAGGGTGAACCCCTCTGCATCATCCACAGCGGCATCCCCTATCCGCCGGGTTCCTCGATCCTGGAAAAGCGCCGGTTCCTTGAAGAGAACTACGACTGGCTGCGCCGGGCCCTCATGCGCGAGCCGCGCGGCCATCGCGACATGTTCGGCGTGTTCCTCACGCCGCCCTCCGGCCCCGATTTCGATGCCGGCCTCATCTATATCGACGGCACCCAGTATTCGCACATGTGCGGCCACGGCACGATCGCAGTCGGCATGGCAATGGTCGCCCTCGGCCTCGTCCGCCGCGGCGAGAACGGCCGCACGACCATCCGTTTCGAGACGACCGCCGGCCCGGTGACGGCCGAGGTCGCCCATGACGACGCGCAGGTGCACTGGACGCGCTTCGAGAACGTGCCCGCCTATGTCGCGGCCCAGGACGTGCCGCTCGAACTGCCCGATGTCGGTCCGCTGAAGGCCGACATCGTCTGGGGCGGCAACTATTTCGGCATCATCGACCTGCGCGGCTCCTCGCTCAGGATCGCGCCGGAGAACGGCTCGGAGCTGTCGCGCCTCGGCATCATGGCGCGCGAGCAGTTGCGGCAGAAGGTGGCCATCCAGCACCCCGCCTCGGCCCATATCAACAACTTCAACTTCGTCACCTTCTGGCACGAACCGACGATCGAGGGCGCCTTCTACAAGAACGTCCATGTCTTCTCGGCCGGTCAGCTCGACCGCTCGCCCGGCGGCACCGGCACCAGCGCGATGATGGCGATGTACGAGGCCCGCGGCCTGCTGGCGATCAACCAGCCGATCCGATCCGAGGGGCTGCTTGGCAGCGGCACCTTCGAGGGCTGCCTAATCGGCGAGACCGATCTCAACGGCACCCGCGCCGTCCGCCCGACGGTGAAGGGCACGGCCGGCCTGCTCGGCACGGCCCGCTGGGTGATCGACCGCAACGATCCGGTCGGCGCCGGCTTCCTGGTCGCCTGACCCCCGGCACGCCGGCGGGCCAAAACCGGCCCGCCCGCACCGGCTCCGGCATCGGGTCATTCCCGATACGCATGACCCGATGCCGGAAGATCGCTTTCCGTCGCCATGGCCCGTGGATAAGCGCTAGGGTCCGACAGGATCCGTCCGCCCAGGTGATGCGAGGAACGCCTCATGACCCTTGAAGCCGTATCGACACAACCCGCCGGCAGCCTCGCGCAGGAGACCGCCGACATCCTCGCCTCGTTCGGCGTCGCCGCCACGGCCTATACGTCGGGCGATCGCCTCGTGCGCTCGCCGCTCACGGGTGAAACCATCGCGCGCGTCAAGGACACGACGCCAGCCGAGGCGAAGGCCGCGATCGCCGAAGCGCATGAGGCCTTTCTCGCCTGGCGCGCGGTGCCGGCGCCGCGCCGCGGCGAGTTCGTTCGTCTCATCGGCGAGGCGCTGCGCCAGCACAAGGAGGCGCTCGGCCGGCTGGTCACCATCGAAGTCGGCAAGATCGTGTCCGAAGGCCTCGGCGAGGTCCAGGAGATGATCGACATCTGCGATTTCGCCGTCGGCCTGTCGCGCCAGCTCTACGGCCTTACCATGGGCAGCGAGCGGCCCGACCATCGCCTGATGGAGCAGTGGCACCCGGTCGGCCCGGTCGGCGTCATCTCGGCCTTCAACTTCCCCGTCGCCGTCTGGTCCTGGAACGCGGCGCTCGCCTTCGTCTGCGGCGACAGCGTCATCTGGAAGCCTTCCGAAAAGACGCCGCTCACCGCCATCGCCGTGACCGCGCTGGTGCGCCGCGTCGCCGAAGCCTTCGACGGCGCACCCAAGGGCCTGGCGCCGCTGATCATCGGCGGCCGCGACATCGGCGAGGTCCTGGTCGACGACAGGCGCGTGCCGGTCGTCTCGGCCACTGGCTCCACCGCCATGGGCCGCATCGTCGGCCAGCGTGTCGCCGCCCGCTTCGGCCGGGCGATCCTCGAGCTCGGCGGCAACAATGCCTCGATCGTCTGCCCCTCGGCCGATCTCGATCTCGCGCTGCGCGCCATCGCCTTCGGCGCCATGGGCACGGCCGGCCAGCGCTGCACCACGCTGCGCCGCCTGATCGTGCACGAAAGCGTCTACGACAAGCTCGTGCCGCGGCTGCGCCAGGTCTATGCCAATGTCTCGATCGGCAACCCGATCGACAGCGACGCCCTGGTCGGCCCGCTGATCGACGAGGCAGCCTTCAAAGCCATGCAGAAGGCGCTGGACGCCGCCCGCGGCATCGGCGCGACGGTCCATGGCGGCGAGCGCCAGACGATTGCCGGTGCGGCCGCCGCCTACTATGTCCGCCCTGCCCTCGTGGAGGCCCCGGCGCAGACCGGCCCGGTGGTCGAGGAAACCTTCGCGCCGATCCTCTACGTCCTCAAATATTCCGATTTCGAGGAGGCGGTCCGTCTCCAGAACGACGTGCCCCAGGGCCTGTCGTCGTCGATCTTCACCACCGACATGCGCGAGGCCGACCGGTTCCTGTCCGCCATGGGCTCGGACTGCGGCATCGCCAACGTCAATATGGGCTCGTCGGGCGCCGAGATCGGCGGCGCCTTCGGCGGCGAGAAGGAGACCGGCGGCGGCCGCGAATCCGGGTCGGACGCCTGGAAGGCCTATATGCGGCGCATGACCAGCGCGGTGAACTACGGCCGCGCCATGCCGCTCGCCCAGGGCGTCAAGTTCGACATCGACTGAACCCGTGCGGACGGTGCCCGGCGGCCATGCCGCCGGGCCTGCCGGTCCCGCCCCTACCAGGCGCCCTCGCCCTGACGGCTCGCATAGCGGTCGACCTGATAGGGCTGGCGAGCGAGCCCGACGCAGAAGGCGCCGACCGCATCCTGCAGCTTCTCGGCCAGGATCCGCATCGGCTCGTTGGCCGCGGCCAGGCGCTCGCGCGCGGCCTCGGCCTTGGCGGCCAGCACCTTGATGTCGACGGTGGTCAGCCGGCGGTTTTCCACCACGAAGCGACCGCCGATCATCACGCTGTGTACGGCATTGCCGTCCTCGACATGGATGATCTGGTTGACCGTGCGGTTGTGCGGCAGCCAGTTGATATGGTCGAGGTCGACAAAGACGAGATCGGCCTTGTAGCCGACCGCGATCCGGCCGATCTTGCCCTCGAAGCCGAGCGCGCGGGCGCCGCCCTCGGTCGCCGCGCTCAGCGCTTCCGGCGTCGTCACCCAACGCCCATGGTCGGGGCCGCGCACCTTCGAGGCGAGCGAGGCCAGGCGTGCCGCCTCGTACATGTTCTGATTGTCGGCGGAATTGGATCCGTCCGTACCGATCGCGACGTTGACGCCGGCTTCGAGCATGCCGCGCATGTCGGCGATGCCGCTGCCAAGGCGCATGTTGCTGCCGGGATTGTGCGCAACCGACGCGCCCTTGTCGGCGAGGCGCCGCATGTCGTCCGGATCGAGCCAGACGCCGTGCGCGACGGTGAACTGCGGACCGACAAGGCCGAGCTCGTCGATATGGGCGGTGATCGTGCGGCCATAGCGCTTCATGGCGGCGAGAGCCTGGATCTTCGATTCCGCGACATGGCTGTGCAGGCCGAGGCCGAAGCGGCGCGAGCAGTCGCGGCAGGCGCCGAGGAAATCGTCGGAGCAGTGCAACGGGATGGTCGGCGCCAGCGCCAGCTTGAGCTTGTCGCCATCCACGCCGTCGCCGCGCATGAAGGCCTCGATGTCGCGCAGGGTCGCCTCGTAGGGCTGCAGCCGCATCTTGTCGACGGCGGCCTTGAGGCTTTCCGGCAAGGCCTCGTAGAGGCCGGGAATGGCCTGGTAGAGCGAGAGGTCAGCCACCATCGGCGCGATGGTCGCGCGCATGCCGACATCGCCATAGGCGCGCGCCACCGCCGCCATGCCCTCGACGCTCGGCGCGGGCACCTCGAAGAACAGGTCGTAGCAGGCCGTCGCGCCCTTCAGCACCATCTCGGCGGCATTGAGGCTGGCGCTGAGATATTTGTCCTCGAGGCTGCGATTGCCGCTGATCCAGGGACCAGCGGCGAGCAGCAGTTCCAGCGACCAGCGGTCGCCCATGGCCTTGGCCAGCGTGCCATGGCCGTGGGTATGGGCGTTGACGAGGCCGGCGTGGATCAGCCGGCTCGTCGCGTCGACCGCCAGCGCCTCCTCCGGCGCCGCCATGCCGCGCGGCCCGATCTCGCGGATCGTGTCGCCCTCGATCAGGATGTCGAGCGGCTCGGCCTGGCTTGCGCCGGGACGCAGCACAAGCGCGTTGCGGATCACCTGATGGCGTCGGTCTTGAGACATGATGGAGGTCCTGTCGATGGCTGATGCACGGCGGTGCGGGCCGCTCCGGCGATGAGCATACCGGCAAGGCGGGCCTTCGGTGCGCCGAGCGGATCACGATGCGCCCGGCGCGGGCAAGCTCAGGTGCGCGGCTCCTCCGCCGCGGCCCAGGGGAAGAACACCCGCTCGACGACGACGATCGCCTGGAACAGCACGATGCCGAGGATGGCGAGGATAAGCATCGCACCGAAGGCGACCGGCACCTTGAAGAAGGCGGTGGCCGAGGTGATGAGATAGCCGAGTCCGCGCTCGGCGGCGACGAACTCGCCGACCACCGCGCCGACCACCGATAGCGCGATGGCGACCTTCAGCCCCGAGAACAGGAAGGGGATCGAATAGGGCAAGCGGATGCGGGTCAGTTCCTGCAGCTTGGTGGCGCGGCACGAGCGCGACAGCTCGACCAGTTCCGACGGCACCGCCATCAGGCCTGCGGTGATCGAGATGACCAGCGGGAAGAAGGCGACGAGGAAGGTCACGATCACGCGCGGCAGCTCGTTCGGGCCGAGAATGACCACCAGGATCGGCGCGATCGCCACTTTCGGCACCGACTGGGTCAGCACCAGCAGCGGATAGATCGCGTCGGCGAACAGGCGCGAGGAAGCGATCAGCACGGCGAGCGGCAGGCTGACGGCGATCGACAGGAGGAAGCCGTAGAGAATGGTGCGCAGCGTCGCCAACGTGTGATCGCCGACCACCCAGCCCATGGCGGCGGTGTCCTCGACGATCCGGCTCGGCGCCGGCAGCAGATATTCGGGCACGTCGAAGAGCCGACAGCCGGCCTCCCAGATCAGCATCAGGACGACCAGGGCGATCAGCGGAACGGTGAATTCGCGGGTCGAATTGAACCAGCGGCGCAGGTCAGTGCTGGACATCGAACTGCGCCCCCTGGTCGCCGAAGATGAGATTGCGGATGCGCTCGGCGCAGCGCTGGAACTCGGGATGGCCGGCGAGCGCGAAATTGCGCGGGCGCGGCAGGTCGACATCGATGATCTCGGCGATGCGGCCCGGCCGCGGCGACATCACCACCACGCGGTCGGCGAGGATCACCGCCTCGGGGATCGAATGCGTCACGAACAGGATGGTCTTCGGGCTGGCGGCCCAGATGCGCAGGAGCTCGATCGTCATCACCTCGCGCGTCAGGGCATCGAGCGCGCCGAACGGCTCGTCCATGAGCAGGACGGACGGGTTGTGCACCAGCGCCCGGCAGATCGCCGCCCGCTGCTGCATGCCGCCGGACAATTGTTTCGGCCGCCGGTCGGCGAAGTCGGCAATGCCGGCGACCTTCAGGAGGTCGCGCGCCCGCTGCCTGGCGGCCTCGTCGTCCCGCTTCATGATGCTGGAGGGGAACATGACGTTCTCGAAGATCGTCGCCCAGGGCAGCAGGGTCGGCGCCTGGAAAACGATGCCGGTGTCCTGGCGGGGCGCCACGACGGTTTCGCCATCGATCCGGATGCTGCCTTCGGTCGGCGGGATGAGCCCGGAGACGAGGCGCAGCAAGGTCGACTTGCCGCAGCCCGACGGGCCGACCAGGGTGACGATCTCGCGATCGCAGATCGTCAGATTGATGCCGTCGAGCGCGCGCAATCCGCCCGCGCCGACCGGGCCGAAAACCTGGCCCGCATTGTCGATTTCAATCATGGAGGGTCCTTGCGCCCTGCCCCGGCATCGGCCGGGGCTCGGGCGGCGATTGTCAGGGATTGGCGGGCAGGAGGCTCATGTCGACCGCGGTGCGCGGATTGAGCTGCGCGTCGAGGCCCTGGGCGCTCGCCACCACCTCGTAGGTCTTGTTCAGCCGCTCGTCGTTGATGCCGCCGAGCCCGACCGCCGCGGAATGATCGGTGAAGATGAAGCCGAGCGTGGCATTGAGGCTGCCGAGGCAATCATCGAGCGCGACCTCCGGCACCATGCGCACATGCGCCTCGCAGGTCGCCTGCGGGTTGGCGCGGGCCGCGATCCAGGCCTCGCGTGTCGCCTTAAGGAAGCTGCGCAGCATGTCCGGCCGGTTCCGGATAGTCGCTTCGGTCGCGTGGAACGACAGGGAATAGATCGAGAAGCCCGCCTCGACGAAAGGCAGGAAGGCAAGCTCGCGCCCGGCCCGCATGGCCTGTTTGTTCTGATAGTAGAAATTGGTCGAATAGAACGGCGCCGCATCGATGCGCCCGCTGATCAGCAGCGCCGCCATCGAGGAGCCGTCCACCGTCACCCATTCGATCTTGTTGGGATCGGTATGGGCGGCGGCGGCGACCGCAGGGAAATAGAGCCGATGGCTGTTGCCGGGCGTGATGCCGATGCGCCGGCCCTCGAGCCCGGCGAAACTGGTAATGCCGGAATCCTTGCGCACGAACAGCGAATGCGGCGAATGGGCATAGACTGCGGCAATCATCTTGACCGGCATGTTGCCGCGCTGGCGCGCGGTGAACAGGGCGGAAATATCGGCCATGCCGATATCGGCGGCGCCGCCGGCGAGCTTGGTCAGCGTGTCGCCCGAACCGTTGCCGCGCGTGATCCTCAGCTCGATGCCGTTGCGCTGGTAGATGCCGGACGCGATGCCCGCGTAATAGGGCGCGTAGTCGCCGGTCGGGATCCAGTCGAGCATCAGCGAAACGCGCTCGGCGGCCCCTGCCGGTGCCCCCGCCGCCAGCGCAAGGCTCGCCGACAGAGCGAGGATGGATGTCTTGATGGCCCGCATATTGCCCTCCTTGAGCGTTCCCAGCCGGACGCTGGCGCCAAGGTGGGCGTAAAATCAAATACCAAATTCGGCGCGACCTATAATGCCGCGTTATGCCTCCGCTTCCCCGGCCCGCCCTGCGCCCCGCCAACGCCGCCGCGCGGCCCCCGCCACCCGCGTCAGGGCGATCCGACAGCCATCGATGATTCCGCGAGCAGGTCCTTCAGATAGCCGACGAAGGCGCGCGCGACGCGCGACAGCGGCTCGACCCGCGCGGTCAGCAGATGCACCCGCGTGGTGGTCTTCGGCACCAGCGGCCGCGACTGGATATTGGGCCAGGCCGCGTCCATCAGCACGAAATCGTCGACGATCGCGATGCCGGCGCCGGCCTGCACCAGGCTGCAGGCATTGGGGGTGAACCGCACCTGGGTGTTGACGCGGATCGGCCGCGTGGTGGTCGACAGAACGCGGCTGACGATCATGCCGTAGGGCGTCTGCGGACCGTAGCTGATGATCGGATAGGCCGCGAGATCGGATGGCTTGATGACCCGCTTGCCGCCGAGCGGATGGTCGGCCGGGAAGACCACCTGGAGCCGGCCTTCCCCGATCGATTCGGAGGTCACGGTCGGCTCGTCGACGGCAATGGAGGTGACAGCGAGGTCGACCCGGTTGCTGCCGACCTTGGCGATCAGCTCGGAAAGCGTGAGGATCTCGAGCTCGATGCGGACCTCCGGATAGCGCGCGCGAAAGCGCGCGATCGCCTTGGGTACCAGGACATGGCCAACGCTCGGGCTCGCCACCATGCGCACCGAGCCGGTGCCGCCATGCCGCAGCTCGTCGGCCAACTCGTTGACCCGGACCACGCCCTGATGGACGAGGTCGACCTCGGCGAACAGCCGGCGCGCCTCGGGCGTCGGCTGCACGCGCCCCTTCACGCGCTCGAACAGCGCAAGGCCGAGGCGGTCCTCGGTATAGGCAAGCAGCCGGCTGATCGCCGGCTGCGACACGGCGAGAAGCCGCGCTGCGCCGCTGACCGAACCGGTCACCATGACCGCGCGAAACACCTCGATCTGCCGGAGATTCATCGTCACGGGCATAACCTCGAATTATAGATGGCCCGAGAATTAGCATGTCCTGATCTCGATGCCATGCCGTTATGGTCGCGGCTGAAGCCGAACCGTCGTCCGGTCCGGATCTGGCAGCGAGCAGATACCTCATGAGCGATTTCGACCTCGTCCTGCGCGGCAATGTCGTGCTGGCAGACCGCATCATCGACAATGGCCATGTCGCGATCAGCGACGGCAAGGTGGCGCTGGTCGGCGCCGGAGCGCCGCCCGCGGCGCGGCGCAGCGAAGATTTCCGTGGGCAGTGGATCATGCCCGGCGTCATCGACGGACAGGTCCATTCCGGCAGCCAGGAAGGTCAGGAAGGCATCGGCATGGCTTCGCGCGCCGCCGCGGCCGGCGGCATCACGGTAATGGTCGACATGCCCTATGACGAGCCCGAGCCGGTCACGACCCGCCGCCATTTCGAGGCGAAGCGTCAGGTGGTGGAGCGCGAGGCGCAGGTCGACGTCGCGCTCTACGCCACCATCGCCGTCGAGGACGGCCTTGGCGCCATTCCCGGCCTGATCGAAGCCGGCGCCTGCGCGTTCAAGTTCTCGACCTTCGAGGCCAATCCGACCCGCTTCCCGCGCATCGCCGACGACACGCTGTTCGAGGCGTTCCGCCGGATCGCGCCGAGCGGCCTCCTCTGCGGCGTGCACAACCAGGACCAGGCGATGACGCAGGCGAACATCGCCCGCCTCGTCGCGGCCGGCGACACCGGCTGGGACGCCTTCGGCCGCGCCCACACGCCGCTGATCGAAAACCTCGCGACCGCGCGGATCTACGAGCTCGGCGCGGAGACCGGCGCCCGCGCCCATGCCGTGCATGTCTCCACCGCGCGCGGCTTCGAGATCTGCAACATGTACCGGCAGGCCGGCCACAAGGCGACGATCGAAACCTGCGTTCAGTATCTGATGATGAACGAGGAGGATCATGTCCGACGCTTCGGCGCCCGCGCCAAGCACTATCCGCCGATCCGCCCGAAGGCCGAGATGGAGCGGCTCTGGACCTATATCGCCCGCGGCGACTGCGACTTCGTCTCTTCCGACCACGTCTCCTGGGGCCTGGAGAAGAAGGGCAATCCCAACATCTTCGCCAACAATTCCGGCGGCCCCGGCCTCGAAACCCTGCTGCCGGCGCTGTGGACCGGCTGCGCCGAGCGCGGCATCTCGCCCTCCACGGTGGTGAAGCTCCTGTGCGAAGGCCCCGCCCGAGCCTTCCTGCTCGCCGACAAGGGCCGCATCGCGCCGGGGGCGGATGCCGACATCGTCGTGCTGGAGCCCGGCAGCTTCGCCTTCGACCCCGCGCGCAGCCTGTCGGCCGTGAAGTGGTCGTCGTTCGAGGGGCATGTTTTTTCGGTGCGCGTCGCCGCCACCTACTTGCGCGGCGCGCTCGCCTTTGATGGCAATGCCATGTGCAACAAGCCCGGCGACGGACGTTTCGTCCCGCCCGCGCCGGCAGGAAACGAACAGCATGGCCATTGACCGCGACCGACTGTGGCGCCGCATCGAGGCGCTCTCCGCCATCACCGAGCCCGACAGGCCGTGGACCCGGCGCTCCTTCACCCCGCGCTTCCTGGAAGGCCGGGAATGGCTCGCCGCCGAGTTCGCCGCGGCCGGCCTCGATGTCTCGATCGATGCGGCCGGCAATCTCGTCGGCCTCCTCGCCGGCAAGGATGCGAGCCGCGATCCGATCATGATCGGATCGCATTCCGACACGGTGCCCTCGGGCGGCCGCTTCGACGGCATTCTCGGCGTGGTCGCCGCGCTCGAAACCGCCCAGGACCTCATCGAGCGGGGTGAGCGGCTGGCCCACCCGCTGAAGGTGGTGGACTTCCTGGCCGAAGAGCCGAGCGAATTCGGCCTCTCCTGCATCGGCAGCCGCGCCTTCGCCGGCAAGCTCACGCCGGACATGCTGGCGCTCAGGCGTCCCGACGGCCTGACGCTCAGGGAGGGCCTCGTGATGGTCGGCGGCCGCCCCGACGAACTCGGCGCGGTGCCGAAGACCGCGGCCTATGTCGAAGTCCATATCGAGCAGGGCCGGATCCTGGAAAGCGCGGGCACGGATATCGGCATCGTCACCGACATTGTCGGCATCCGGCGCGAACGCATCACCGTCACCGGCCGGGCGGATCATTCCGGCACGACGCCGATGGCCTATCGCCGCGACGCGCTGGTGGGCGCCGCGCGCATCATCGAGACGGTCCAAGCCAAGGCGCATGCCCTGAAAGGGCGCAACCAGCCCGTCGTCGGCACGATCGGCCACATGACGGTCAGCCCCAACGCCGCCAATGCGGTTCCGGGCGAAGCCGTCCTGTCGCTCGAGGTCCGCTCGGCGGACGAGGAGGCGGTCGTCCGGTTCGGCGCCGACCTCGTGGAGGCGGTGCGCGAGCGGATGGACGAACTCGGCCTCAGCGTCAGCCGCGAGCTCGTCTCGCATGTGGCACCGACGGCCTGTGCCGGCCTCGTCCAGCAGGCGATCGCCGATGCCAGCCGCCGCACCGGCCATTCCAGCCAGCCGATCGCCAGCGGCGCGGGCCATGACGGCGTGTTCGTCGCAGCCACCGGTCCGGTCGGCATGATCTTCATTCCCTGCCGCGACGGCCGCAGCCACGCGCCCGAGGAATGGGCCGAGCCCGGACAGGTCGAGGCCGGTGCCCGCGTGCTGGCCGCAACCGTCAGCCTCATCGACGAGAGGCTTTCCGCCTCCCCGCCTCATCCCGCCTCCTGATCGAGGAACCCTGCTCCGATGTCCCGCATCATCACCGTCGCCGCCGCCCAGCTCGGTCCCAATCAGAAGGCCGACAGCCGCGCCGCCATTGTCGGGCGGATGATCGCCCTGATGGAGGAGGCCCATGGCAAGGGCGCGACCTTCATCGTCTATCCGGAACTGGCGCTGACCACCTTCTTCCCGCGCTGGTACGCCGAGGACCGTGCCGAGATGGACCAGTGGTTCGAGCGCGCCATGCCCGGGCCGGACACGCAGCCGCTGTTCGACCGGGCCAGGACGCTCGGCATGGCCATGAGCTTCGGCTATGCCGAGCTGACGCCCGAGGGCCGGCACTTCAACACCTCGATCCTGGTCGACCGGAGCGGCCGGATCGTCGCCAAGTACCGCAAGATCCACCTGCCCGGCCACGTCGACTACGACCCCGAGCGGTCGCACCAGCACCTCGAAAAGCGCTATTTCGAACCGGGCGATCTCGGCTTCCCGGTCTGGGAGTTCGAAGGCGGCCGCGTCGGCATGGCGATCTGCAACGACCGCCGCTGGCCGGAAACCTACCGGGTCATGGGCCTGCAGGGCGTCGAGATGGTCGTGCTCGGCTTCAACACGCCTTCCGCCAATTCCCAGCGTGCCAGCGAAAGCATGGCCGACCGGATGTTCCATCACCGCCTGTCGTGCCAGGCCGGAGCCTACCAGAACGCGACCTTCGTGGTGGCGGTCGCAAAAGCCGGGACCGAGGACGGTCACCACCTGACCGGCGGAACACTGGTGGTCGATCCGAACGGCCGGCTTCTCGGCGAGCTCGACCACGAGGCGGACGGCGTCCTGGTGGTGGCCTGCGACCTCGACGAAACCCGCTTCGGCAAGGAGACGATCTTCGACTTCGCCCGGCACCGGCGGGTCGAGCATTACGGCCTGATCCTCGAACGGACCGGGCCCGGCGCACCGCTCGGCCGGCCTGAACAGCCGGCCTGATCCTCGGCGGCACGAGCACGGGCGGCGGCAGCGCCGCCCGCAAGCTTCGACCGGCACCGAACCATCACCCGCCGGCACCATGCGATCCAGGCTTCGTTCCCGCTTCAACGAGGCCATGCCGTGACCGTCACCGTCTTCATCCGCTACCAGATCGATCCGTTCAAGCGCGAGGCCTTCGAGGCCTATGCGCGCAACTGGCTCAGGATCATCCCGCGCTTCGGCGCCGATCTCCTCGGCTACTGGATGCCGCACGAGGGCACCAACAACATCGCCTTCGCGCTGATGTCGTTCGAGAGCCTCGCGGCTTACGAGAACTATCGGGCACGCCTGCGGACCGACGAGGAGGGCCGTGCCAATTTCGAGATGGCGGAACGCGAGCGTTTCATCCTCTCAGAAGAACGCACCTTCCTGCGTCAGGTGACCTGACGCGCCTTGCGCGCGACCGCCACGCTCACGTCCGGCAAGGGGCAGAGATCGCCGCAATCGGCGACACCCGGCAGCAGATAGCGCAGGCAGCAGATCTTGCGCCGCCGGACCGGTGCGCCGTCCTCGCAGGGATAGCGCACCGCGTCGAACAGGGGATTGGGCCGGCCGGCCGCATCGCTGCGGCTCGCCAGCAGCGCCCGCCCCTCGCCGAGCGGCGCCGGAAGGCCACGCTCGGCGACCTGCTGCAGCGCCCATTCGAAGACCGCGCCGGCATTGATCCACAGGAGGCGCCGCGAGACGCCGAAATGGCGGACCAGCGTGTCGATCAAAGGCGCGACGTGACAATCGAGCAGGCGCGCGAAACGGGCCGTTGCGTCCGCCCCGTATGGCCGCCCTTCGTCCGGGAGGACCATCGCCGCCGGGCGGCCCGCGGCATCGAGCGCAAGAGCGGTCGCGTCGAGGTCGACCGGCAGGTCGCGGTCGAGAACGAGAATGGCGGCCACCGTCGGGATGACCGCCACCGCAAACTGCCACTGCGTCCACATCGAGATCAGCGCCCGCCGCTCGCCGCCCGGATAGTTGGCGGCGAAGCGCGCGAGCAGGCCCTCGACGGTGCCCGCCTCACGCAGGTCGCGGCCGGCGACCGTCCCGGCATGTTCGCCGGGCAGCGCGAGCATGCCGGCATAGGGACCGAGCGTGCCGGTGAAGCACGGCGCGAGCGAAGCGATCACGGAACCGGCCGCGCCGCGGCGGCCGGCCGGCTCAGCACGGCGACGGCGGGAACGGCGACCACGGCAAGCCCGGCCGCGAGCGCAAAGCAGGTGCCGTAACCCCAATGCTGCGCGATCCATCCGGCACCGACGCCGCCCGCCATGCTGACGAGCGCGTCCATGCATTGCAGCAAGGTGAAGTCGACGCCCGCCTGCCGCGGATCGGCGAGAGCCATGAAACGCGCGTAGAGCGCAACGAAGCCGAGCGCCATGATGCCGGAGGAGCTTGCCAGGGCGCAGGCGACCAGCCAAGGCTGCGGCAGGCCGCGCAGGGCCGCGAAGGCAAGGCCGGCGAGAGCGACAGCCTGCAGCGCGAGCGCCAGGACCATGACGCTGCGGGCGCCCCACAGCCGCACCAGCGCGCCGCCGAGCAGCGCGCAGCCGAAACCGACCGCCAGCCCGCCGAGGCCGTTGACGAGACCGAGCGACCCGAGATCGAGGCCGGCGTCGACGAGGAACGGCCCGAGCATGGTGACGCCCCATTTCTGGGTCGTGACGAAGACGGCCGCGAGCAGCAGTCCGGCACGCATGTCGCGCCGGCCGAGCGCCTCCTTGAGCGAGGGCGCGCGTGTCGAACTGCCCGCCGAGACGGCCGGCGCTGCCATCAGGAACGGCAGCGCCAGCACCAGGAGCAGCGCCGCCATGGCGAGTGAAGCCGAGCGCCATCCGGACCGCTCGACCAGCACCAGGAACAGGCCGGAGCCGATGGCCGCGCCGAGATAGGCGCCGCCGACCTGCGCAGCATTGCCCCAGCCATGGTGGCGCTCCGACAGCGCCTCGACCGCATGCCCGTCGCAGGCGATGTCGACGGTCGCGGCCGCAAAGGCGATCAGCACGAAAATGCCGATGAGGACGACGAGATTGCCGAGGCCCGCAAGGCCCGTCGCAGCCAGGCCGAGAGCCGACAGGAGCCCACCGACCAGGACGATCGAACGCGAGCGGCTGTAGCCCGTCGGCGGCGAGCGATAGCGCTCGACCGCCGGGGCCCACAGGAACTTGAGCACCCAGGGCAGCACCGCCAGATAGGTCAGGCCGATATGATCCAGCGGCAGCCCCTGCTCGCGCAGCACGCTCGGCAGGGCCATGAAGGTCATGCCGCCGATCACACTCTGGCCGACGTAGAGCCCGCCGACCGCCACGACGACCGCCGCGGGCGATGCGAGGTCGCGCCGCTCGCCTGAGCGGGTTTCGACGCCGCTCACCAGCGGTAACGCAGGCTGGCGATGACCTTGCGTCCCTCGTCGAAATAGCAGAACCCGACGGTGCAGGTCTGCCGCATCTCGTTCAGCAGGTTGGTCGCGTTGACCTGCAGCCGCAGGCCGCGCCATTGCGGATTGAGGTTCTCGAGGTCGTAGCGGATCGAGGCGTCGATCAGGGTGCGCGGCTTGTTGTCCAGCACCGGGCGGTTCAGGTTGTCGCCGAGGCTAGAGCCGACATAACGCACGCCGAGCCCAAGCCCCAGTCCGCGCGCCGGGCCGTCCTGGACGGTATAGTTCAGCCAGGCCGACGCCATGTGATAGGGCACGCTGGAAAGCCGGTTGCCGACCGTCTCCGGCGTCAGCTTCAGAATGCGCGCGTCGTTGTAGGAATAGGACGCCTGGAAGCTCAGGCCATTGGCGAGGGAGGCGATGCCCTCGAGCTCGAAGCCCTGCGAGCGCAGGTCGAGCTGGACCTGCCGGTTGATGCCCTGCACGACCTCGTAGACGACGGCGTTCTCCTGGCGGATGCTGAAGACGGCGGCGCGCAGCGACATGTTGCGGCCCGGCAGGTCGTATTTGACACCGGCCTCGACCTGTTCGCCGGTCGTCGGCACGGCGACGCCGCCGGAGAGGACGGCGCCAGGATTGGGCGTGAACGAGGTGCCGTAGGAAATGTAGGGGGCAAGGCCGGAATCGGCGACGTAGCTCAGCGCCGCACGGCCGGAAAACTTGCCGTCCTCGCGCGCATAGTCGGTGACGCCGGCGGCGGGAAAGCCCCGGGCGAACCGGCTCGACAGCCAGTCGTAGCGGCCGCCGAGGGTGAGCCGCCAGTTCCGCCAGCTCAACTGGTCCTGCGCATAGATGCCGGTCATCGTCTGGGTCTGGCGGACGCGCGAGGCGAAGTCGGGATCGACGCCGATCGTCCCGCCATAGCCCTCCCGGCTCTGGTAGGTCAGATAGGTGACGTCGACGCCGGTCAGCAGCTTGTGTTCGATCTCGCCGGTGCGCAGGCGCGTCTCCAGGCTGGTATCGACGACCAGGCCGGAATTCTCCTCGCGCGTCAGGCCGGGCGAGCCGGCGAAGACATATTGCTGATTGTTGCTGAGCTGCGAATAGCGCAGCCGCTGGCGCAGCGTGAAGGTCTCGTTGAACCGATGATCGAGCTCGTAGCCGATGCGCCACTGGTCCTGCCGGAACGCGTTGTAGCGCCCGTCGCCACCGAAGACCCGCGTGGCGCCGATCGACTTGGAGGTGACGACGCCGTTGCGATCGACGTAGGGCGCATAGGCATTGATGTAGGCCGCCGTGCCGCCCGTGGTCGAGTTCATATACTCGCTGAGGAAGGTCAGGGTCGTCGCCTCCGTCGGCCGCCAGGTGAAGGCGGGCGCGATGAAGACGCGGTTGTCCTTGACCGCGCCGATCACCGTATCGGCGTCGCGCACGAGGCCGGTCAGACGGTAGAGGAAACGCTCGTCGCCATTGACCGGACCCGACAGGTCGAAGCTGCCCTGAAGGCGACCGAACGAGCCGGTCTGCACCTCGACCTCGCGGAAGGGCGTCGCGGTCGGTCGCTTGCTGATCAGGTCGACGATGCCGGCCGAGCTGCTCGCGCCGTAAAGCGAGGCGGTCGGGCCGCGGAGGATCGAGATCGCTTCGAGGCCGTAGGGTTCGAGGCGGAACAGGCCGTTGGGACTGTTGATCTGCCTCAGGCCGTCGCGGAACACGCCGGTATTGGTGACATCGATGCCGCGGATCGTGAACGCGTCGTAGCGCGGGTCGAAGCCATAGGTGCCGACCCGCGCGCCCGGCGTGAAGGCCAGGGCCTCGAGCAGCGACTGGGGCCTGCGATCGTCGAGCTGCGCCTGGGTGACGGTGGAGATCGACATCGGCGTTTCGAGCAGCGGCGTATCGGTCTTGGTGGCGCTGCGCCCCGACGTGGCGACATAGCCATCGGTCGTGATGACGCCGCGCTGGCCACCCGCCTGGCCGTCGATGACGATCTCGTCGAGCGTGGTGGTGGACGTGTTCTGCTGGGCCGATGCGGCCGAGACGGCAAGGATGCTGGACGCGGCCAGCAGCACGATATGAATTCTCACGGGCGCGAATCCAGACAACTGCAATTCGCGCCTGCTATCAGCGTGCCGGATCGACGGTCAACGACGCCAGTTTACAGTATTTTTAAACAATCAACTGGCCATGCAGCATGATGATTCAATTCTACTTACACGCATCATTCTTATTTCAATTACAAAGTAGATCTTTACGCAGCGGCCTCCTACATATTCCGATAGCCCCCGGCCCGGAATGATCCTGCCGTGATCTGCTGGCGGCGGCTGCCCAAGCCCCATCGTCCGGCCGCTGGATCGCGGCGCCGCACGTCAGCCCTGCAGTTCAGACAGAGCTTTGGCCGAAGTGGATACCACCGCTTTTCCGGCTGGCCTGTCAGGCCGCCGGTTCCGCCGTCACCGCTTCGAGGCGTGGCGATGCGGCAAGCAGGCGCTGCGTATAGGCATGACCGGGATGGTCGAAGATCGCGTCGCGCGGCCCCTGCTCGACAATGCGCCCGGCGCTCATCACCACCACCCGGTCGGCGATCTCCTCGACCGCGGCGAGATCGTGACTGACGAACAGGCAGGCGAAGCCGTAGTCCTGCTGCAGCTTACGAAACAGGGCCAGGATCTGCTTCTGGATGGTCATGTCGAGCGCCGAGATGGGCTCGTCGGCGACGATGAAGGCCGGCCTGCGGATCAGCGCCCGGGCGATCGCCACGCGCTGGCGCTGGCCGCCGGAAAGCTGATGCGGGTAGCGGCCGGCAAAATCGCCGAGCCCGACATCGTCGAGCATCGCCGCAATCCGCCGCTCCTTCTCGCGCCGGTCGAGGGCCGGCACCAGCCTGAGCGGCTCGCCGACGATGGCGCCGATGGTCATGCGCGGGTCGAGCGACGAATAGGGATCCTGGAACACGATCTGGCAGGCCAGCCGGAACGGCAGCAGTGCGCTGCCCTGCCGGTGCGTGACATCCTCGCCACGGAACAGGATCCGGCCTTCGCTGGTGTCGACGAGGCGCAGCACCGCCCTGCCGAGCGTCGTCTTGCCCGATCCGGAGCCGCCGACCAGCGCCACCGTCTCGCCGGCATGGATGGCGAGATCCACCGCATCGACCGCACGCACGGCACGCCTGGCGCGCACCAGGCCGCCGGTCCCGCCGAAGGTGACGGAGACGCCCTCGGCCCGGATCAGCGGCTCGCCGCCCGTCGCGATCGCCCGCGTGGCGCTCCTGCGCGGCAGCGCCTCCACCAGCGCGCGGGTATAGTCGTGCCGGGGCGCACGCAGCAGCGTCTGGGCCGGCCCCTCCTCGACGATCCGGCCCTGGCGCATGACGATGGCGCGATCGGCGTAACGCGCGACGAGGCCGAGATTGTGCGTGATGAGCATGACCGCGGTGCCGTATTCACGCGTCAGCTCCACCATCAGGTCGAGTACGTCGGCCTGCGACAGCGTGTCGAGCGCGGTGGTCGGCTCGTCCGCGATCAGGAGCTTCGGCCGCAGCAGCATGACGCTGGCGAGCATGATGCGCTGGCGCATGCCGCCGGAGAATTCGTGCGGATAGGCGCCGAGGCAGGCTTCGGGATCGGCGATGCCGACCCGCCGCAGCATGGCGATGCAGGCCGCGCGGATCGCCTCGGGCGTCAGGCCGGTATGGATCTCCAGCGCCTCGGCCATCTGCCGGCCGATGCTGATGGCCGGATTGAGCGAGACCATCGGCTCCTGGAACACCATGCCGATCAGCGCGCCGCGCACCGACCGCCATTCGCTTTGCGTCAGTCCGCCGAGCGGCCGGCCGGCGAAGCTGATCGCCCCATCGGTCTGCCTGAGGCCCGACGGCAGGAGACCGATCGCGGCGCGGCCGGTGGCCGTCTTGCCCGAGCCGGATTCGCCGACCACGGCGAGGATCTCGCCGGGCCGGATGTCGAACGAGATGCCGTCGACGGCGGTGATGCGGCCGCCGGCGGCGACCTTCAGGTCGCGGACCGACAGGAGGCTCGGCTCGGCCGCGGCGGGCATTGCGTCGTGCCGGGCGATGGCGGCAAGGGATGTCATCGGCCGAGCGTCCTTGGATCGAGCGCATCGCGCAGCGCGTCGCCGAGCAGGTTGGTGCCGAGCAGGCTGAGCGCGATCATGACGCCGGGAATGATGGCAAGATGCGGCGAGGTTTCCATGTAGGGGCGCGCGGCGGAGAGCATATTGCCCCAGGTCGGCGCCGGCGGCGGCACGCCGAGCCCCAGAAAGGACAGCGCGCTTTCGGCCAGGATGACCCAGCCGCACATGGACGTGGCCAGCACGATCAGCGGCGACACCGTATGCGGCAGCACATGGCGGACGAGCGTATAGGCCTCGCCATTGCCGAGCGCGCGCGAGGCCTCGACGAATTCGCGCTCGCGGATCGAAAGGACCTGGCCGCGCACCACGCGGGCGACCGTCGGCGTATAGGCAAGGCCGAGGGCGGCGACGATGCCCCATTGCGAGGGCCCGATCACCGCGAGCAGGCCGAGCGCCAGGAGAATGCCGGGAAAGGCCAGGAGCGTGTCGTTGGCCATCATCAGCACGCGGTCGAGCCAGCCGCGGAAGAAACCCGAGACGATGCCGATGGTGACGCCGAGCGCCAGCGCCACCGCGACGGTCGCCAGCGCGACGGTCAGGCTGGTCTGCGCGCCGGCCATCAGCCGGGACAGGAGATCGCGGCCGAACTCGTCGGTGCCGAGCCAATAATGCGCCGAGGGCGCCTGCAGGCGCGCCCGGATGTTGACGCGCACCGGGCTGTAGGGAGTCCAGAAGGCGGCGATCGCCGCGACGCAGGCGAGCGCCGACATGAGCACGCCGCCGATGACGAAGTTCAGCCGGTAGCGCATCACGCCTCCGCCGCCACGCGAGGATCGAACAGGGGATAGGCGAGGTCGACGGCGAGATTGACCAGCACGTAGATGGTGGCGATGAACAGCATCACGCCCTGCACCACCGGATAGTCGCGCTGGAAGATGGCATCGACCATCAGCCGGCCGAGGCCCGGCAAGGTGAACACCGTCTCGATGACGGCGATGCCGCCGAGCAGGTTGCCGAGCACGATGCCGATCAGAGTCAGCGTCGGCGCGAAGGCGTTCGGCAGCGCGTGGCGGGCCAGGACCTTGGCTTCCGAGACGCCCTTGGCGCGGGCGTGGGAAATATAGTCGAGGTTCAGGACGTCGATGGTCGCGGCGCGCGCCATGCGCGTCAGCACGCCGATCTCGATCAGCACGAGGGTGAGGATCGGCAGGACGATGAAGCTCAGTGCCTTCACCGGACTTTCCGAGAAGGGCACATAGCCGACGATCGGCAGCCATTGCAGCCAGACGCCGAAGACGAGCAACAGGATCAGGCCGAGCCAGAAGCTCGGCAGCGACAGCATTAGCGTCGACAGCGCGGTGATACCGAGGTCGGCCGCCGAATTCTGCTTCCAGGCGGCGATCATGCCGAGCGGCACGGCGACGAGCGTCGCGACGCCAACCGCCACCAGCACGATCTGCGCGGTCAGCGCGAAGCGGCCAAGAATCAGCGGCAGCACCGGCTCGTTGCTGGTGATCGACACGCCGAGGTCGCCGGTCAGCGCCTTGCCGCACCAGATCAGGAACTGGAGCGCGACCGGCTGGTCGAGCCCCATCGACCGGCGCAGGTCGGCGATCGTCTGGGCGTCGGCCGTATCGCCCAGCATGAGCTGGGCGGGGTCGCCCGGCACCATGCGGATGAGCACGAAGACCGTCAGCGCGACCAGGAGGAGGGTCGGCAGGGTCAGGATGAGGCGGCGCAGAATATAGCCCGGCAAGCGGCACCTCCTTCACATCGTGCGCGCCGCCCTCGGACGGCGGCGAGATGGATGTTTCATCTTCACATCAAAAAACACAAGAACCTGTCCTTGCTCTCATTCATCTTCAACGATAATGATTTTCGTGTCGACAAAAAACATGAGATCGTGATGGCCACCCCCGCCCCCCTGATCGAAGTCAACGGCACATCCAGCGAGCGCGGCCAGCAATACGGCGAGGCGGCGCGGGAGCGGATCAAGCTCGGCATCGGGCACTATCAGGCCCAGCTCGGCCTTTCGGCTCTCACCGAGGCGGATATTCACGCCCTGGTGCACCGCTTCCTGCCGGTCATCGCCGCGTTCGACGGAGACTACATCCCGGAAATGCGGGGCATAGCGCGCGGTGCCGATGTGGCCTTCGAGGACATCGTGATGCTCAATGCGCGCACCGAGATCCTCAAGCTCGGCCTCAGGCAGAGCCGGCCGGCGGCCGACGACGACATGGAGTGCACAGGTCTCGTCGTGACCGGCGAGGCTGCTGCCGACGGCCGCCTGATCCATGCCCAGAACTGGGACTGGAAGGTCGAATGCGCAGAGACCGCCGTCGTTCTGAAGATCCGGCGCGACGACGGGCCCGACATCCTGACCTTCACCGAAGCCGGTGGACTGGCGCGCTCCGGCTTCAACGCCGCCGGCATCGCCATCACCGCCAACTATCTGCAGTCGGACCGCGACTACCGGCAGACCGGCGTGCCGCTCGCCCTCATCCGCCGCAAGGTGCTGCAGCAGGACAATCTCGCCCATGCCATGCACGCGGTCTATGCGACCCCGAAATCGGCATCGAACAACATGATCGTCAGCCATCCCGCGGGGATCGTCATCGACTTCGAATGCGCCCCCGACGAAACGTTCCAGGTGCATCCTGACGGCGGCATCCTCGCCCATGCCAATCACTGGCAGAGCCCGGTGGCGCTGTCCAAGCTGAAGGATACCGGCATCGCGGCGACGCCGGATTCGCTCTATCGCGACCTGCGCGTGCGCGGCTTGCTCGTTCCGCACCGCGGCCGGATCACCTGCGACACCGTCAAGGCGGCGCTGTTCGACGACTTCCAGTCGCCGCGCGCGGTCTGCCGCCCGCCCTGCCTGACGCTCGCCGGCACGATGACCGCAACCGTCGCGATGGTGGTGATGACGCCGGCGCTCGGCACGATGGAGGTTGCCATGCTGCCGGCCGCCGACCGGACCTTCACGCGCTATCAGCTCGCCATGGATGCGGCCGCGTTCCAGGGCACGGCCGAGGGACAGACGCTGCGCGCGGCTGAATGAGCCCCGTCCTCGCGGACGACCAAGCAAAAGGCCCGGTCGACCGGGCCTTTTTCACGGAGTGTCGATGCCGGCGGCCCGCCGATCAGGCGATGGCCCTCACCGCGCCGCGGATGGTCTCGAAGATGCGGTCGATCTCGGCATCGGAGATGATCAGAGGCGGCGACAGGACGAGCGCGTCGCCGGCGGTGCGGACCAGCACGCCCGCCTCGTAGCAGATGTTGCCCGCGGCAAGGCTGCGGCCGCCGGGCTCGCCCTCCTTCGGCGCGATCTCGATCGCGGCGAGCAGGCCGATATTCCTGACATCGACGATATGCGGCTCGCCGTTGAGGGAATGGGCCTGCTCCTCCCAGCGTTTCGCGACGCGGGCGCAATTGTCGAAGATGCCCTGCCCTTCATAGACGTCGATCGTCGCGATCGCCGCCGCGCAAGCGAGCGGATGGCCGGAATAGGTATAGCCGTGCATCAGCTCGACCGCCGCTTCCGGCCCCTGCATGAAGGCATCATAGACCTTCTCGGAGGCGATCACGCCGCCCATCGGCACGGCACCGTTGGTCATGCCCTTGGCGCAGGTGATGATGTCGGGGGTGACGCCGAGCATGCTGGAGCCGAACGGCGTGCCGAGGCGGCCGAAACCGGTAATGACCTCGTCGAAGATCAGGAGGATGCCGTATTTGTCGCAGATTTCGCGCAGGCGCTCGAGATAGCCGACAGGTGGCGGCAGCACGCCGCCGGAGCCGGTGACCGGCTCGACGATGACGGCAGCGATGGTCGAGGGATCGTTGATCTGGGCAATGTTCTCCAGTTCGTCCGCAAGATGCGCGCCCCAGGCCGGCTGCCCGCGCGAGAAGGCCTGGTGCTCACGCGAATAGGTGTGCGGCAGATGCGCGACATCGGCCAGCAGGGGACCGAAATCGCGCCGGTGCCGGCCGATGCCCGCCACCGAGAGGCCGCCGAAACCCATGCCGTGATAGCCCTTGGCACGGCCGACGAGACGGGTGCGGTGCCCTTCGCCGCGCGCGCGATGATAGGCGCGCGCGATCTTCAGCGCGGTATCGACCGCCTCGGAGCCGGAATTGACGAAGAAGACCCGGTCGAGCCCTTCGGGCGTCAGCTCGGCGATCCGCTCGGCGGCCTTGAAGGCGAGCGGATGGCTCATCTGGAACGAGGAGACATAGTCGAGATGGCCGGCCTGCTCGCGGATTGCGTCGGTGATGCGCTGCTGGCCGTGGCCGGCATTGACGCACCACAGGCCGGCCATGGCGTCCAGCAGCTGCCGCCCGTCGGCGGCGGTGTAATACATGCCCTTGGCCTCGACGATGAGCCGGGGATTCGCCTTGAACGACCGATTGGCCGTGAACGGCATCCAATAGGGCTCGAGCGCCTCGCGGCTGAGATTCATCTGGGGAACGATCGTCATGGCAACACCCGCGCGTCGGTCGCACGGCGGGCGAAGCGCCATGCGAGATGGTCGGCATCATCGCCGCTCGCGACAATGCCCTGGTGGTGCTGCGCCGGCGCGGCCCGCCGGCACAGCCCTGCGCCGCAATCGCGGCGCGCACATGCACTATGAATTCACAAAAGACATTGAGCAAGAGGCCGCGCCGATAAATTGCGGCACGAACCGCGTGTCGGTGGGCCTTGCAGCGGGGTCAGCGGGGACCCAGGCTGACGGTGCGTGCGAGATCGAGATGCTGGCGCAGCAGCGCGGCCGCCACCTCGACCTCGCCGGCCTCGAGCCGGCCGATGATCTCAAGATGCTGCTGGCACGAGACCTTCACCCGCTCGGGACCGTAGCGCCATTCGTAGTTTGTATAGCGCCGGAGCCGCGTCTGCTGCTGCAGCGCCAGCAGCAGGTAGCGATTGCCGGAGGCGGCGATCAGGCCCTCGTGGAAATCGGCGTTCATCTCGAACAGCGAGACGCTCAGGCCCTCGCTCCAGGTCCGCGCCAGCATGTCCTCGTGGCGCCGCCGCATTTCGGCAAGCCAGGCCCGGTCGATGCGCGCCCCGCATTCGAGCAGCGAGGCCGGCTCAATGATGCGGCGGAACGCGTAGCTTTCGGCAATCGCCGCGGGGTCGTTGACCGGCGAGAACAGCCAGCCGTGGCCGGGCAGGCGCTCGACCATGCCGACTTCGGCGAGCTTGTTCAGGATGCGCAGCAGAAGCGGCCGGCCGAGCCCGTAGCGCCGCATCAGGTCGGCCTCGGAGATCTGCGGCGGCAGGGCGCCGGACAACCGGTCGCGCGCCATGCGCGCGCACCAGATGTCGACCTCCGAGCCCGTGGCCGCGAACTCCTTGTCGGCCAGCCCCTCGACCGGCTTCGCCAGCGCATAGCCGCCGGTCGGCAGCGCTCCCAGGACGCCGCGATCCGCCAGGTGGCGCAGGGCGGCGCGAACCGGCGTACGCGAGACCTGCAGGCGCCGCGCAAGCGCCGCCTCCATCAGCCGATGGCCCGGTTCCAGCCCGTCCTGCCGGACCAGATCGAGAATGCGCGGCAAGAGGTCGCGCTGCAGCCGGCTCGGCGGATCGGCTGGCTCCTGCGCAGCCTTGGCGCTGCGCCGGCGGCCGACCGCCGCGTCGGCCTTGGCCTTGGCAGAACGGGGAGACGTGGACGGCGGGGGATTCTTCTGGCGCGGCATGGCGGGACTGTAGAAATCGATGAGCGCGACGCCAAGCGTGAACCAGCACGGCGCGGCAGGTGGGTTCCGGGTCGCCGGCGTGGCGCGGCAGGACCCGGAAACGGACCGGCCCCGCAGCAGCCGCGACGACTTTTTTCACATCCAGCCTGTATCATACGTTGACAAAAAACAACTCATCGGCCTCCATTGCCTGGACATTGAGGTTTGCCATGCCATCTGCCGCCGCCGCCCGCCCCTTGCAATCCGCCGCCGGGCGCTCGCCCGGCGACCTGTGGGCGCTGGAGGCGGCCGAGCTCGCCGCGCTCATCCGCGCGGGGGTCGTTTCGAGCCGGGAGGCTGTCGCCTCCTGCCTTGCCCGCATGGACGCCGTGAACGGCGCGCTCAATGCGGTGGTGCGCCGCTTCGACGCGGAAGCCCTCGCCGATGCCGACCGCGCCGATCAGGCCCGGCGGGACGGGACGGCGCTCGGTCCCCTGCACGGCGTTCCCGTGACCATCAAGGTCAATATCGACCAGCGCGGCCACCCGACGGACGGCGGCGTCGAGGCTTATCGCGACCTCATCGCGACGGTCGACAATCCCGTTGTCGCCAATCTGCGCGAGGCCGGCGCCATCGTCGTCGGGCGGACCAACACGCCCTGCTATTCGATGCGCTGGCACACCGACAACGCGCTGCACGGCGCAACGGTCAATCCCTGGAACGCGGCGATCACGCCGGGCGGATCGTCGGGCGGCGCCGGCGCGGCCGTGGCGAGCGGCATGGGGCCGATCGCGCATGGCAACGACATTGCCGGCTCGGTGCGTTATCCCGCCTATTGCTGCGGCGTCTTCGGCCTGCGGCCGACCTATGGCAGGGTCCCCTCCAGCAATGCCACGGCCACCGGGCTGGCGCCGATCGCCTCGCAGCTCATGGCGGTCCAGGGCCCCCTCACCCGCTCGATGCGCGACATGCGGCTCGCCTTCGACGCCATGGCGAAACCGAGCCCGCGCGATCCGCGCACCCTGGTGCCGGCCCCGCAACCTGAGCCGGCGCGCCCGCTCAAGGTCGCCCTGGTGCCGCAGCCCGCCGGTCTCGCGGTCGACCCGGCGGTCGCCGCGGCGGTGAGAGAGGCCGGACGGCGACTGGAAGCCGCCGGCTGCCATGTCGAGGAGATCGAGCCGCCGCGGCTTCGCGAGCTCGGCGACCTCTGGGCCAAGCTGTCCATGGCCGACGTGATGGCGGGGCTTCAGCCGCTGATCGATTCGAAAGGCGATGAAGGGATCCGCCGCGCCATCGCCCTGTGGAACGAGGTGCTGCCGCGCTACGGCGCAGAGGACGTCCTGGTCGCGCTCGGCGAACGCTCGGCGGCGCTGCGCGACTGGCAGCTGTTCTTTGAGACCTATCCGGTCGTCGTCATGCCGGTCTCGGCCGAATTGCCCTTCAAGGTCGGCTTCGACGTCAAGGACACCGCCGAAACCACGCGGGTGCTGGCGGCGCAGGGACCGATGATGGCGATATCGGTGCTCGGCCTGCCCGGGCTCTCGGTGCCCATGGGGCTCGCCGGCGCGGTGCCCAATGGCGTGCAGGTCGTCGCCGGCCGCTACCGCGAGGACCTCTGCTTTGCCGTCGGCGACATCATCGCCGCCCACGACGCCCCGGTTACCGCCATCGACCCGCAAGGATACCGGTCATGACAACCATGCCCCGCCGGCCGCACGGCAAGATCCTGTCGTCCTACGATTTCGGCCGGACGACCTTCTATGCGAGCCAGATGGACCCGCGCTTCTCCTACTGCGCCTATGTGCCTATCGACTATGCCGAGGAAGGCGAGGAGGAGCATCCGCTCGTCGTCGTCGTGCACGGTACGCTGCGCGATGCCGCCGGCTGCCGCGACGGTTTCGCCGCCTTCGCCGAAGCCCATCGCTGCATCGTCCTGGCGCCGCTGTTCCCGGCCGGCATCACCACGCCGACCGACGTCAATTCCTACAAGCTCACCGTTCCCGGCGCGATCCGCTACGACCTCATCCTCCTCGCCATGGTCGACGAGATGCGCCAGCGCTACCGCATCGCGGGCGACCGTTTCGCACTCTGCGGTTTTTCGGGCGGCGGTCATTTCTCCCACCGCTTCCTCTATCTGCACCCCGAGCGCCTCAGCGCCGTCTCCATCGGCGCGCCGGGCCTCGTAACCCTGCTCGACCTCGACTACGACTACTGGGTCGGCGTCCGCAATTTCGAGACGATCTGGCGCAAGCCGCTCGACATCGCCGCGATCCGCGCGCTGCCGATCCAGATGGTGATCGGTGGCGACGACACGGAGACCTGGGAGATCACGATCCAGCCGTCCAATCCGGCCTGGCGCATCGACTGGGAGCTTGCCGGCCGCGACCGGCAGCAGCGCATGCTCGCCCTGAAGGCGAGCTTCCAGAATTTCGGCATCGCCGTCCGCCACGACATCGTGCCGGGCGTCGCCCATCGCTACGACGGCCTGATGCCGGCGGTTCAGGATTTCTTCGGTGCCGCGCTGACCGCCGACTGCCGGCAGCCCGCCGCGCTTTCGTCTTGAAGGAGGGCCTTTCCATGAGAGCCGCCATCGTCCGCGCCGCCCTCGCCGGCCTCGTCCTCGCAGCGTTGCCGCTCGCCCCCGCGGCCCGCGGACAGACGCCGTCGCGCCTCGTCGTCGGCCTCAGCGCCGACATCCGCAGCCTCGAGCCCGGCGTCAACAGGGATTCCAACACCGACACGGTCATCCACCAGATCTTCGAAGGCCTGGTCGCCTACCGGCGCGACCTGAGCGTCGGGCCGGCCCTCGCCGATTCCTGGGAGATCTCCGACGAAGGCAAGACCTATACGTTCAGGCTGCGCGACGGCGCGACCTTCCACAACGGCAAGCCGGTCACCTCGGCCGAGGTCAAATGGATGTGGGAGCGGCTGATCGGCGCGTCCACCTGGGGCTGCCGCGTCGTCTTCGACGGCCGCTCGGGCGCGCGCGTCACCAGCGTCGAGGCGCCGGATCCGAAGACCATCGTGTTCCGCCTCGACCGGCCGAGCGCCCTGTTCCTCAAGCAGCTCGCCAATCTCCAGTGCCACATCGTCGCCGCTCATCCCGACAGCGTCGACGCCGAAGGCAAGTGGACGACGCCGATCGGCTCCGGGCCGCTGCGGCTCAAGGAATGGCGGCGCGCCGAGTTTATCCTGCTCGAGAAGGTGGCGGACTATCGGCCGAGCCGCGCGCCGGCGAGCGGCTTTGCCGGCGCCCGCACCATGCTGGTCGACCAGGTGCAGTTCCGCGTCATTCCCGATGCCAGCGCCCGCGAGGCGGCCCTGGTGACCGGAGCGGTCGACATCGTCCACCAGATCGAACCGCAGCAGATCGAGACGCTGCGCCAGCGCGGCATGCAGGTCTCCTCGGTGCCGGGCCTCGCCTGGGCCGTGCTGCTCCTGCAGACCGACGATCCGCTCCTGTCGAACGTCAAGATCCGGCAGGCCATCGCCCACGCCCTCGACCTGAAGCAGATCGCCGAGGCTCGCAATCTCGGCCTGGCCGAGGCCAATCCTTCCGCGGTCAGCGACGCGACCGCCTTCTTCACCCCGCATTTCACGCAGTGGCCAGCCCATGATCCGGCGCGCGCCCAGGCGCTGCTCCGCGAGGCCGGCTACAAGGGCGAACCGCTGCGCCTGCAGACCAATCGGCAATATGCCGCCATGTATCAGAACGCCGTCATGATGGAGGCCATGTTGACCGCCGCCGGCTTCAAGGTGCAGCTCGACGTCGTCGACTGGGCGACGCAATTGTCGAACTACCTCAACGGCCGGTTCCAGATGCAGTCGTTCAGCTTCTCGCCGCGCTTCGATCCCGGCCTGCTCTACGCGACCTTCATTGCCGACAAGGCCGCGATCAAGACCGCGCAATATGGCGAGGCGGAAGCGATCCGCCTGCTGGCGGAGAGCGAGCGGCTCAGCGACGATGCCGCGCGTGGCCGGATCTTCGCGCAGCTGCACGACCGGATCCGCACGGACGTGCCGATCATTCCGCTCTATTTCAGCCCGAATATCGAGGCGGTGCATCCGCGGGTGCAGGGCTATGCGCCCTGGCCCGCGAACCAGCCCATCACCTGGGGCGTTGCGAAACGCTGAGCGCCGCGCGGCTCAGCCGACGCTTTCCGTGGCCGGCAGCAGGCCCGGCCAATAGGTGCCGTCGGGGGTGGGCCGGCGGCCGAAAATGGCCTGGCCGACCCGGACGACGGTCGCCCCTTCCGCGATGGCCCATTCATAGTCCCCCGACATGCCCATCGACAATTCGTCGAGGCGAATGCCGTGAGGGGCGGTCTCGCGCAGGCGGTCGCGCAGGCCGCGCAGCAGCCGGAAACAGGCCCTGACCTGCGCCTCGTCCTGCGTGAACACGGCAAGCGTCATCAGCCCACGCGGCCTCAGGCTGGCAAAGGCCGGCAGCTCGGCGACGAAGCCGGCGACATCGTCGGGCGCGAGCCCATATTTGCTCGCCTCGCCCGAGGTATTGACCTGCACGAAGACGTCGAGACCGCGTCCCTCGGCCTGCAGCCGCTCGTCGAGCGCGGCGGCCACCTTGAGGCTGTCGAGCGCCTGGAACTCGGATGCGAAACGGGCGACATATTTCGCCTTGTTCGTCTGCAGGTGCCCGATCACGCTCCAGTGCACCGGCAGGTCGGCGAGCGCCTCCGCCTTCAGCCTCGCTTCCTGCACCTTGTTCTCGCCGAACGTGGTGATGCCGGCTTCGACCGCCGCCCGCAGGGCCGGGATCGCCACGGTCTTGCTGACCGGCAGCAGCCGAACCTCGTGCGCCGGGCGCCCGGCCGCCGCGCAGGCGGCGTCGATGCGGGCCCTGACGGCGGCAAGGTTGGCGCGGATCTCGGCGACGGGCGCCGCATCGGCACGGTCTGGACGCGGAGGAAAGGTCATGCTGGCAGCGTCCTCGAAACTCGTCTTTGGCAGATGTCGATCGGGCAGGCTCCGCACGACCGCGGGCCAAGCCTAGCGGAAGTGATCTCGCGGGGGTCGATGGCCGCACGCTCGCCTGCCCTGCCTTCAGCGAATTGGCCTTGCGGCGGCCGGCCAAGCAGTCCTTTCGCAACGCCGTCGAAAGCGCCAGACTGCGGCCGGACCCGAGATCCGCCATGCCGCCAGCCCGCGTGACCCGAGCTTCATGACCCCTGCCGCCGATACCGCACAGCGCCGCGACATCTCGCGGGCGACCGCCCTTGCCCTGTTCGTCGTGGTGATCTTCGCCTGGGGTCTCAACTGGCCGGTGACCAAGCTCATCGTCGCCGAGGTGACACCGCTCTGGACGGTGGCGATCCGCACCGCGATCGCCTGCGCAGTCCTGTTCGTCGTGCTCAGGCTCAGCGGCCAGTTCATCGTGCCGGCGCGCGGCGACGTGCCCGTCATCATCGCCATCGGCCTGTTCCACATGGTCGCCTTCTCCGCCCTGATGGCCGCCGGCCTCAAATACGTGCCGGCCGGCCGATCGGTGGTACTCGGCTATACGACGCCGCTCTGGGTGACGCCCGGCGCCTGGCTGCTGCTCGGCGAGACGCTGCCGGCCCGCCGGCTCGCCGGCATCGCCATCGGACTGTGCGGGCTGCTCCTGCTGTTCAATCCCGCCGGCTTCGACTGGAGCGACCGCCAGGCGCTGTTCGGCAACGGCCTGCTGCTGCTCTCCGCCCTGTCCTGGTCGGTCAGCATTCTCTATGTACGCGCTCATCGCTGGACCGCGACGCCGTTCCAGCTCACCTTCTGGCAGACACTGCTCGCGACCCTCGTCCTGACCGTGCTCGCGTCGATCTTCGAGCCGTTGCCGCACCCGCATTGGAGCGCGCCGCTCGTCCTTGCCTTCGCCTATAATGTGCTGATCGGCACCGTTCTCGGCTTCTGGGCCATGGCAGTGGTCAACCGCAGCGTGCCGGCCACCACCACCGCGCTCGGCATTCTCGGCACCCCCATCGTCGGCATCGCCGGTTCGGCGCTCGCCCTCGGCGAAACCATCGATCTCACCCTGATCGTCGCCACCGCGCTGATCCTCGCGGGCGTCGCGGTCGGCACCACCAGCCGGGCCTGACGCGGCGGGCATCGGCCCGAACGAAATGCACCATGCGGGAACGGCGGGCGCCGCCCGTCGTTCCACCCCTTGTGGCGGCCTGTGCGGTTGCCGCGGCCGTGCCGACCCTGGCTGCCCCGTGGGCACGCCATCGGGCCTGACCGCCCTGACAACACCGACACGACAAGGAGAGTGCATCGTGAAGCTCGACCCTCCCCGTATCGAACAGGCTCTGAGCCAATTCCCGGCGCAGCAGGTGCCGGAGGATCATCCGGTGATCCCGCAGTTCAACCGGCTGTTCGGCGACCATACCTTCTTCATCGACGCCGACGGCCTCGCCATCGTCGAGCCGAACGGGCACGACGAGGGCGGCGCCGAGACCGGCCGCATCGTCAAGCTGGCGAGCTGGGTCGACGACCGGCGTACGCTGGCGCCGCATGATCGCGAGTTCACCGAGGTCGTCGTGATCTTCAGCAAGGCGGCCTGAGCGCCGCCCGGACAAGAGCACCGCCGCGGCCCTGCCGCCGCGGCGGTGCGCAGTCTATGCCGGCTCCATCGATCCATGGCAGATTGTTCGCATCCCAGCGGCGGAGCATCGGCCATGTCCACCTCTCCGAGCCATTTTGCCTGGTATGAACTGATGACCACCGATACGGCGGCCGCCAAGGCGTTCTACGCCAAGGTGGTGGGCTGGGAGGTGCGCGACGTCGCCATGCCGGGCACCGACTATGCCCTGTTCACCGTGGGCGACCGGGAGGTCAGCGGCGTGACCCCGCTTCCCGACGCCTTCAGGTCGAGCGGCGCGCCGCCTCACTGGGTCGGCTATGTCGGGGTCGAATCGGTCGACACGACCGCCGACGCGGTCAGCGAGGGCGGCGGCGCCGTCCACGTGCCGCCGACGGACATTCCTGGCATCGGCCGCTTCGCCATGGTCGCAGACCCGCAAGGGGTCGGCTTTGCCCTGTTCACGCCGCAGGATCCGCCGCAGCGCGACCCCGTCCCTCCCGGCGGGATCGGCCATGTCGGCTGGCACGAGCTCTGCACGGCCGACTGGCAAAGTGCGTTCGCCTTCTACAACTCCCTTTTCGGTTGGGCCAAGGGCGATGCGGTCGATATCGGACCGATGGGCACCTATCAGCTGTTCACGGCCGGTGATGTGCCGATCGGCGGCATGTTCAACCAGCCTGACGGCTATCACGCGCCGTTCTGGCTCTACTATTTCAACGTCGCCGACATCGACGCGGCCACCGCGCGCCTCAAGGAGGCCGGCGGCCAGGTCCTGAACGGCCCCATGCAGGTGCCCGGCGGCGACTGGATCGTCCAGGCGCGCGACCCGCAGGGCGCCATGTTCGCGCTGGGCGGCCGGCGACCCTAGAATCGACTCTCTCCCGGCCGGTTCTGCGTTCACCTTGTTCCATGTCCAGATTTGGACTATATCTGGATCCGGACATGGAGATGATCATGCCAGCCAGTGCC
Source organism: bacterium YEK0313 (assembly GCA_000751295.2). Taxonomy (NCBI): domain Bacteria; species bacterium YEK0313. The sequence continues at coordinate 2,449,270 of CCMO02000001.1, read as the reverse complement.
CTGCCGTCCCTGCCTCAGATCCCGCCCGGTCCGCATCGGCTCGATGTCAAGCGGTTCGACACGGCCGGCCGCCGGCGTCTCAGCGCGCCGGGCCTGCGCACCTTTCTCGCCATCAGCGACCTCTGGGGACTGACCGAGGAGCAGCGCCGGCTGATCCTGGGCCTGCCCTCGCGTTCAACCTATCACCACTGGGCAAAAGCGGCGCGCGAGCATCGGGACATCACGCTCGACGTCGACGTGCTCCTGCGCATATCCGCCGTGCTTGGTATCCACCAGGCCCTCGGCGTGCTGTTCGCGCGCGAGGCCGACCAGATCGCCTGGCTGCGCGGACCGCACCGAGCCCTGGTGTTCGGCGGCCGGCCGCCGCTCGATCTCGTCACCAGCGGCACGCAGGACGGACTGCTTACCGTTCGGCGGTTCCTCGATGCCGCCCGCGGCGGCCTCTACATGGCGCCGGGCGCCATCGACGAGGGTTTCAAGCCCTACAGCGACGCGGACATCGTGTTTTCGTGACCGACCGTCATGCCGCGGCGCCGGCTCCCTGCCATCGCCTGATCCCCTCGCAATTTCCCCCCATCGGCCTGTTCGACACGGTGGCGACGCCGGCGGATCTCGTCGCCGTCATGGAACTCGCCGGCTGGACCAACGATCGGCTGGTCGCCGAGCGCCTGGCGCGGCTGCCCGAACACGAATGGGTTCACGACCGGCCGAATTCCAGCGTGATCATGGCCTCGTTCCTGCACGTCGCCCCCGGCGGCATGCGCTTCAACGGGCCGGAGCTCGGCGCCTGGTATGCCGCCGCCAGCATGACCACGGCCGTCGCGGAGGTCGCCCATCACCTCAGGCGCGAGACCGTGGCGCGCGGCCTCGACCGCACGAGCCGGCGCTACCGGGCCTATTCCTGCCGGCTTGCCGGCTCCTATCTCGACCTGCGCGGCGAACAGGCCGCGAGGCCCGAGGTCTATGCCTCGGCGAGCTACGGCGCGAGCCAGGTTCTGGGCGAGGCCGTGCGCGCGGCCGGCGGCGCCGGCATCATCTACGACAGCCTGCGCCATGCCGGCGGCACCAATGTCGCCGCCCACAGGCCGCGCAACATCTCCGAGGTGATGCAGGCCGGCCACTACGAGATATCGGTGATGGCTGGCGCCCGGCGCATCGAGGTGACAACACTGGCGCCCTGAGCGTCGGAGGGACGAGATGCCGCCACAGGGATTGAACGTCATCCTCTTCGGCGCGACCGGCGAGGTCGGCCGCCGGCTGCTGGCGCGTGGCCTTGCCCACGGCCATCACGTCACCGCTTTCGTGCGCAGCGGCCAGAAGCTGCTGCAGCAATGGCAAGGCACGTTGCCCGAGGGCCTGCGCGTCGCCGAGGGCGACGCTCTCGATCCGGCCGCGGTCGGCAGTGCGATCGAAGGGCATGCCGCCGTGGTGAACGCTGCCGGACACGCGACCGAGCCGGAGCGCCTGCAGCGAATCTGCCGGACGATCGTCACGGCGGTCGAACAGGTCCTTCCGGCGCCCCGCCGCGTCTGGCTGTTTGGCGGCGCGGCCGTTCTCGACATTCCCGGTACGCCCTATACCGGCGTCGACCTGCCCGGCATGCCCGCGATCTATCACGTCCACAAACGCAACTGGGACCTGCTGCAGCGCTCGGCGACCGACTGGTCGCTGATGTGCCCCGGCCCGATGGTTCCGGCGCGTGACGACCGCCTCCACGCCGGCTTGCGGATCTCCACCGACACCCTGCCCTATCCGCTCGGCCCCTGGACCCGCTTTGCGCCGCGCCTGGCCCTTGCCCTGTCGATGCGCGCCCATCTCGGCGAGATCACCGTGCCGTATGAGGATGTTGCCGACATCGTCATGCGCCATCTCGCCCCGTCCGGCCCTTTCTCGCGGAAACGCGTCGGCGTCGCGCTGCCCCTGGGCATGCACCTCGACAAGGCCGGCTGGCGGCCGGGCCAGCGCGGCGCCGACGGCTGAACGGGTGGCGCCGGCGCGGCTTCCGCCGCACGACCCTGCCTTCCGTCGTCATGGCAGAAAAGGTGGGAACAATGTCATTGCCGCCATGACCGGCATGCTGCGATATCGTCGCTCATGACGACCGCCGCCGCCCGCTCGCGCATGTCCGGACATGTGCTGATCCTCGCCCTCGCCCCGGCCCAGCTGCTGGATGTCGCAGGCCCCGCCGAGGTTTTTGCCCAGGCCGGCCGGATCGCCGCGATGGCAGCCGGCGGCAGCGGCCAGGCCGGCAGCTTCACGCCCCTCTATACGGTCGAACTCGCGCTTGCCGCCACGGATGGCGCCGCAGCGGCCGTGCCGACCAGCGCCGGCATCGCGCTGGCCGGCGGCCGCCCGCTCGCGGAACTGCTTGCGGACGAGCGCCCGCTCGACACGCTCCTGATCAGCGGCGGCGAAGGCGCCCGCACGCGCTGTGCCGCGCCTGAGGTCGCCCGGGCGGTTCGCGCCCTAGCCGGCCGGGCGCGGCGCGTCGCCTCGGTCTGCACCGGGGCCTTCATTCTCGCCGCGGCCGGCCTGCTCGATGGCCGCCGCGCAACCACCCATTGGCGCTGGTGCGACAGGCTCGCCCGCGACTATCCCGCCGTCAGGGTGGAGCCGGAGCCGATCTTTGTCGAAGACCGCAACCTCTGGACCTCGGCGGGCATCACCGCCGGCATGGACATGACGCTCGCCATGGTCGAGGCCGACCATGGCCATGCCCTGGCGCTCGCCATCGCGCGCGAGCTCGTCATGTTCCTGCGCCGCCCTGGCGATCAGAGCCAGTTCAGCGCGACGCTCAAGGCGCAGTCGGTCTCGCGCGGCTCGATGCGCGATCTCATCGCCTGGATGGCGGAGAATCTGCACCGCCGGCTCGGCGTCGACGATCTCGCCGCGCGCGCCGGCTTCAGCCCGCGCCAGTTCGCGCGGGTCTTCCAGCGCGAATGCGGCGCGCCGCCCGGCCGCATGGTCGATCTCATGCGCATCGAGGCGGCGCGGCGGCGCCTGGAAAACGCCGAACAGGGGCTGTCCTCGATCGCCGCCGCCTGCGGTTTCGGCGGCGAGGAGGCCATGCGCCGCGCCTTCCTGCGCCATCTCGGCACGCCGCCCGGCGCCTATCGCGAGCGCTTCCGCAGCCGCGCCGCCGAAACGACCCTGCCCCACTGAAGACTCTACGACCAGGACGACAACCAGGAGGACTCCACCCATGATTCCCGCAGACCGGCATCTGACGATCGGCTCGTTCATCTTCGAAGAGCTCGACCAGATCGACCTGACCGGGCCGTTCGAGGTGCTCTCGCGCATCCCGAACGCGACCTACCGGATCTATGCCAAGACCACCGATACGCTGCGCGACATCCGTGGCCTGAAGCTGGTGGCCGATGCGCCGATCGCCGACGCACCGCAACTCGACGTGCTGCACATTGCCGGCGGCTATGGCCAGGAGGCGTTGATGCATGACGAGGAGGTGCTCGGCTGGATCCGCCGCCAGGCCGAAGGCGCGCTCTGTGTCTTCTCGGTCTGCACGGGCGCCCTGCTGTGCGGCGCCGCCGGCCTCCTCAAGGGGCGGCGCGCGACCACGCACTGGTCGGCGCACCATCTCCTGCCGCTGTTCGGCGCGATCCCGGTCGACGAGCGCGTCGTGGTCGACGGCAACCTCGTCTGCGCCGCCGGCGTGACGGCCGGCATCGACGGCGCGCTGCGCGTCGCCGCAGACCTCAGGGGCGAGGAAGCCGCCCAGACGATCCAGCTCTACATGGCCTATGCGCCGGAGCCGCCGTTCAACGCCGGCACACCGGACAGCGCCCCGCCCGCCGTGTTCGAGCACGCCCGCGCGCTGGCTGCCGACATCACCCGCCGCCGCGAGGCGACCGCGCGAACGATCGCCGCGCGGCTCGGCGTCGTCCCGGCCGCCTGAGCGTGTCGCCATGGCCCGTGCCGGCCGGGACGGGTCCAGCACGACGCCGCATGCGGGGCGAGCCGCACCGCGCGCCTCGGCGAGCGACATGTGGCGGGCATGGCCCTGCCCGCCGCATCGCCTCAATCGACGCGCAGACCGGCGGCCTTGATGACCTCCGCCCAGCGCGGGATCTCCTTCTCCACGCGCGCGCGCAGAACATCGGGGCCCTTCATCGTGGAGGCGGCGCCCATCTGCTGGAGCTTGGCGACGAAGGCGGGATCCTCGCCCATCTTGACCAGTTCGGCAGTCAGCCGCGCGGCGACCGGTGCCGGCAGGCCCTTGGGCGCGATCATGCCCGACCATGACGTGACGTCGAAATCGGCAATGCCGCTCTCGATCATCGTCGGCACTTCGGGCAGGCCCGGCCAGCGCCGGCCGGTCGAGACCGCCAGCGGACGGATCTGCTTGCCCTCGATCTGGCCGATGATCGTGGGCAGGTTGTCGAACATCATGTCGATGCGCCCGGCAATCAGGTCCTGCACCGCGACGGCGCCCGTCCGATAGGGCACGTGCAGGAGCTCGAGGCCGGTCTTGCGGGAAAACAGCTCGGTGCCGAGATGTGCGGTCGTGCCGATACCGGGCGTGCCGTAGCTCACCTTGGCGCTGCCGCGCTGCCTGGCCCAGGCGATGAACTCCTGGACGCTGTTCACCGGGCTCGCAAGGTTGACCACGAAGACATTGGGGATCTCGAAGAGATCGGCGAGATAGGTGAAATCGGTCTGCGGATTGAAGGGCAGGCGCGCATAGAGCGCCGTGTGGGCCGACATCGGGCCGATGGTCGCGACGCCGATCGTATAGCCGTCGGCTTCGGCCCGCGCGACGACATCGACGCCGACATTGCCGGCGGCACCCGGCCGGTTCTCGATGACCACCGGCTGGCCGAGCGCTACCGAGAGCCGCTCGCCGATGACCCGTGCCAGAACGTCCTGGGACCCCCCTGGTGGAAACGGCACCACGATCCTGAGCGGCCGGTTGGGAAAGTCCGATTGCGCGGAGGCGCGGCTGAGGGCAGGCAGGCTGAGCGCGCCACCAAGGGCGGCGAGCACGAAACGACGGCTGGGCATGGAGCTTCCTCACTGGCGATCTGATGGGCGGTCTTTTGGCCTGCTCTGGCTGCCGCTTGGCGGCGAGCATGGCCGAGGCGCACCACGCCGCGCAAGAGGCGGGCCTGCGACAGAAACGCGAGGCCCGGCGCCGGACATCGCCGATCCGCGCGGCGCGGCAGGCCGGCATGGCGAGGCGGCCGCGCCGCGGCGACAGCCGGAGATCCGCATCGTTCGAAAAAAAATTTGGCGGGCGTGTCGGTCTGCGCCCCGCCCCTTCGTTGTCAGATCAGAGCGGTGGTTCAGAGCCGGCCACGATGGCCCGGCCGCCAGGCTTCAGAGATGGGAGAATTGAGATGCGCTTCATGGTGATCGTCAAGGCGACCAAGGAATCCGAAGCCGGCGAGATGCCGAGCGAGCAGTTGCTGACGGAAATGGGCAATTACAACGAGGAGCTGGTCAAGGCCGGCGTCATGCTGGCCGGCGAAGGCCTGCATCCGAGCTCCAAGGGCGCGCGTGTGCGTTTTTCGGGCAAGAACCGCACGGTCGTCGACGGTCCCTTCGCCGAAACCAAGGAACTGATCGCGGGCTTCTGGATCATGCAATGCAAGTCGCGCGAGGAGGTGATCGAATGGGTCAGGCGCTGCCCGAACCCGCATGACGGCGAATCCGAGATCGAGATCCGCCAGATCTTCGAAGCCGAGGATTTCGGCGCCGAATTCACGCCCGAGCTGCGCGAGCAGGAAGAGCGTCTGCGCACCGAAGCCGCTCGTTACGCCAACAAGACCTGATTGCCACCTTTCGGCCGGGGCCCGGACGCCGCGTCATCGCGGCGTGAAGCACCCAGAGCCGCGACGACCGCCCGGGCCGGCTCTCCAGAGACAGGACACTGCAATGCGTTTCATGGTCATCGTCAAAGCCGACAAGAATACCGAAGCCGGCGTCATGCCCACAGAGCAGATGCTCGCCGACATGGGCAACTACAACGAGGAACTGGTCAAGGCCGGCGTCATGCTGGCGGGCGAAGGCCTGCATCCCAGCTCCAAGGGTGCCCGCGTGCGCTTCTCCGGCACCAGCCGCACCGTGATCGATGGGCCGTTCGCCGAGACCAAGGAGCTGATTGCCGGCTTCTGGATCATGCGCTGCCAGTCCTGGGACGAGGTGATCGCCTGGGTCAAGCGCTGCCCGATGCCGCCTGAGAACGAGGTGGAGCTCGAAATCCGGCAGATTTTCGAGGAGGAGGATTTCGGCGCCGAGTTCACGCCCGAGCTGCGCGAACAGGAAAGGCGCGTCTGGGCCGAGGCGGCGCGGAACGCCAAGCAAGACCTGAGGTGACCTTTCGGCGCGCGCCTGGACGCGGCCGCTTGCCCTCGGCAGGCGGAACTGGTCTGATCCGCGCCCGTGACGGCGAGCGATACTCATCACACGATCGAAGCGATCTGGCGGATCGAGGCGGCGCGCCTCATCGCCGGGCTCGCGCGTGTCGTCCGTGACGTCGGGATTGCCGAAGAACTCGCCCAGGACGCGCTCGTCACGGCACTCGAGCGCTGGCCGGACACCGGGGTACCGGAAAAGCCCGGAGCCTGGCTGATGGCCACCGCCCGCAACCGGGCGATCGACCGGATCAGGCGCGACAAGCTGTTCGCCAGCAAGCAGACCGAGATCATCCGGGAGATCGAGGACCAGCTCGAAACCGCCGTGCCGGATCCGGACGCGGCGCTCGACGACGATGTCGGCGACAATCTGCTCAGCCTGATCTTCACCGCCTGCCATCCGGTCCTGGCGCAGGAGGCCCAGCTCGCCCTCACCCTGCGGGTGATGGGCGGACTGACGACCGCCGAGATCGCCCGCGCCTTCCTCGTGAGCGAACCGACGATGAGCCAGCGGATCGTGCGGGCCAAGCGCACCCTGTCGGAGGCGAACGTCCCGTTCGAAGTGCCGCTCGGCCGCGACCGGGCGGAGCGGCTCGCCTCCGTCCTGCAGGTCATCTACCTGATCTTCAACGAAGGCTACGCGGCAACCGCGGGCGACGACTGGATGCGCCCGCAGCTCTGCGAGGAGGCGATGCGGCTCGGCCGCGTTCTCGTCGGGCTCGTCCCCGGCGAGCCGGAAGCGCATGGCCTGATCGCCCTGCTGGAGCTGCAGGCGTCCCGGCTCGGCGCGCGCACCGGGCCCTCCGGGGAGGCGATCCTGCTGCTCGACCAGGACAGGAGCCGGTGGGACCAGCTGCTGATCCGCCGCGGCCTCGCCGCCCTCGTCCGCGCGGAAAAGCTTGGCGGGGCCGACGGTCCCTATGCGCTGCAGGCGGCGATCGCCGCCTGCCACGCCCGCGCGCGCAGCGCCGGCGAAACCGACTGGCGGCGCATTGCCGGCTTCTACGACCGCCTCGACGAGGTCGTCGGCACGCCCGTGATCGCGCTCAACCGGGCCGTGGCCCATGCCATGGCCTTCGGGCCGGCGGCGGGACTTGCCCTGGCCGACACGCTCGCGGACGAGCCGGCCCTCAAGAACTATCATCTCCTGCCCGGCGTCCGGGGCGACCTCCTGTTCAAGCTCGGCCGGTTCGACGAAGCCCGGACGGCCTTCGAGCGGGCCGCCGCGCTGACGCGCAACGCCCGGGAACGCGAGGTCCTGCTCGGCCGGGCGGCGGAGAGCGCCGCGCGGCCGTGACAGCTGCGACCACGCCGCTCAGCCACTGTTGCGCAGGCCCGCGGAAATGCCGTTGATCGTGAGCTGCACGCCGCGCAGCACCTGTTCGTCCGCGCCTTCGGCCCGATGCAGCTTCAGGAGCTCGACCTGGACGTGGTTGAGCGGATCGAGATAGGGGAAGCGGTGGCGGATCGAGCGCTCCAGCAGGGGATTGCCCTGCAGCAGCCGCTCGTGCCCCATGATCGCGAGCAGCGCATCGATCGACATCTGCCATTCCGCGCGAATGCGCGAGAAGATGGTCCTGCGCAGTGCCTCGTCCGGCACCAGCTCGGCATAACGCGAGGCGACCGCGATGCTGCTTTTGGCCAGCACCATGTCCATGTTCGACAGGAGCATGCGGAAGGACGGCCACTCCCGGTAGAGCTCGCGGAAGAAGCCGATGCCCTTGTCGGGGTGTGCCGCGACCCAGGCGGCGATCGCGCTGCCGAAGCCGTACCAACCCGGCAGCATCAGGCGGCATTGCGCCCAGCTAAACACCCAGGGAATGGCCCGGAGATCCTCGATCCGCCGGGTCTTGCCGCGCGAGGCGGGCCGGCTGCCGATATTCAGCGTGGCGATTTCGGAGATGACCGTCGAGGCCCAGAAATAGTCCTCAAAGCCCTCGGTCTCGTAGACGAGCCCGCGATAGGCCGCATAGGCGGAAGCCGACAATTCCTCCATCGCGGCGAGATAGGCTTCGTTCGGCGCATTGACCTGCGGCTGGATGAGGCTCGCCTCCAGGGTCGCGGCGGCCAGGATCTCGAGATTGCCGCGACCGACCTCGGCGTTCGAATATTTCGAGGAGATGATCTCGCCCTGCTCGGTGATGCGGATCTGGCCGTTCACCGCCCCGTCCGGCTGCGCCAGGATGGCGTCATAGCTTGGTCCGCCGCCGCGCCCCACCGAGCCGCCGCGGCCATGGAACAGCCTGAGCCGGACGCCGTGGCGGGAGAACACCTCCATCAGACGGATCTCGGCCTTGTAGAGCTCCCAGCCCGAGGTGACGAAACCGCCGTCCTTGTTGCTGTCGGAATAGCCGAGCATGACCTCCTGCAGGCCGCCGCGGCTGTCGACGAGCCGGCGATAGGCCGGCAGCGACAGGAGCCGGTCCATGATCGCGGCGCAGCTGCGCAAATCGTCGATCGTCTCGAACAGCGGCACGATGTCGAGATGGCTCGTGCCGTCGGCATCGATCAGGCCGGCCTCCTTCAGGAGGACAGCGATCTCGAGGAGATCGGAGGCCCCCTCGGTCATGGAGACGATGCTCTGCTGGATGGACGAACGTCCGAACACCCGGTGCGCCTCGGCGGCCGCGCGCAGCACGTCGAGCTCGCCCCGCGTCTCCTCGCCATAGACGAGGAAAGGCGAGGCCAGCGGCCGGGGATTGACGAGCTCCGAGGCCAGAAGCGCGATGCGCTGGTCCTCGCCGAGCTTCGCATAGCCCGTGCCGGGCGCCGCCGCCTCCAGAAGCTCGGCGACGGTCCGCTCGTGGACCGCGGAGTTCTGGCGCATGTCGAGGCTCGCGAGATGGAAGCCGAAACAGTCGACGGCCCGCCTGAGATGCCGCAGCCGCCCGCGCGCCACGACCGCGGAACGGTTGGCCTTCAGCGAGCGGTCGAGGACATCGAGATCGGCGGCGAAATCGGCGGCGGCGGCATAGGGCTCGGCCGCGCCGACCGGCGTGCGGCCGAGCTCCTGGCCATCGAGCGCGATCGCGGTTGCGGCGAGGCGGGCATAGATGCCGGACACCGCCAGCCGGTATGGCTCGCCGCGCCGATGCGGCGAGGTGTCAGGCGAGCGCGCGGCAAGCGCGGTCAGATCCGCATCGACATCAACGAGCTGGGCGGCGAGCGACAGTTCGGCGCCGAGCTCATGCAGTTCGTGCAGATAGAAACGCAGGGCCTGGACGCTCTGCATGCGCAGCGCCGCACGCATCACCTCGGCCGTGACGAAGGGATTGCCGTCGCGGTCGCCGCCGATCCAGCTTCCCATCCGCAGGAACGAGGCAAGGCCCTCTTCTTCCTCGCCCACCGCCCCGGCCGCCAGGCTGTCCTCGAGCCGGTTGTGCAGCCGCGGCACCTCCTTCAGGAAGGTGTAGCCGTAGAAGGACAGGCCGTTCGCGACCTCGTCCAGCACGGTGAGCTTGGTCCGGCGCAGAAGGTTGGTCTGCCACAGGGTCAGCACGGCGCGGCGCAGCTGCTCCTCGTCCGCCGCCACCTCGTCCGGCGTCAGGCGCGTGCGCTCGGCGCGGTCGAGCAGCGCGGCGATCTCCATTTCACGGTCGATCGTGCTCTTGCGCCGGACTTCGGTCGGATGCGCCGTCAGAACCGGGCTGACCTGCGCTCCGCCGAAGAACCGCCGCAACGCGTCCCGGCCGATGCCGGCGGCGGCGGCGCGCTCAAGCGCCTTGGCAAGCGTGCCGGCCGCCGGCGGCGCCGCCGCAAGCGCCTGATGGCGCCGGTAGCGGATGTTGTTCTGGTCCTCTGCAATATTGGCAAGATGCGAGAAGTAGCTGAACGCACGGACGATCAGCACGGTCTCGGGCGTCGACATGCCGTCGAGGATCGCTTCCAGCTCGCGCCGCGCCGGCTCGTCCTCGTCGCGGTGGAAGCGGATCGAGGTCTGGCGGATCCGCTCGACGAGATCGAAAACCGCCTCGCCCTCCTGGTCGCGGACCGTGTCGCCGAGAATGCGGCCGAGAAGACGGATATCGGTCCGCAGACGCGCATCCTCCTCTTCCGCAGCGGTCGGGCCCTGGTCGCGCTGGATGGTGTCGTCCGTCTCGAAAGCCATGGATCCGCACCGCTCCTGAAACCTGCGGGCATCCTTCCAGCGCCCGCGCTGCAGCGCAAGACAATTGCGGGCGCTGCAATATCGCGCGGTCCGTCCTATCGTCCGGGCTGCCCAATGTCCTGGACGGTCCAATTTTCTTGGGCCGGCCATGTCGGGTCGGGTCATACTCGTTCGTCTTGCATCACAACAGGGACATCCCATGCAGTACGCGATCCTTTGCTACAATGACGAAAAAGTCGTCGGCTCCTGGACCAAGGAAGAAGACGATGCCGTGATGGCGCGGCTCTCGGTCGTCCATGACAAGCTGGAGAGCCAAGGGCGCCTCGGCCCGACGGCCCGGCTGCTGCCGACGACAGCGGCGACCACCTTCCGCAAGGAGCCGCCGCTGGTGATCGACGGCCCCTTTGCCGAGACCAAGGAACAGCTGCTCGGCTTCTATCTCGTCGACTGCGCCTCGCTCGAAGAGGCTCTCGACGTCGCCAGGGATCTCGCCCGCGCCAATCCGGGTACCGGCTCCTACGAAATCCGCCCAGTTTCCATCTTCCTGCCCGGGAGCGGCAAGACGTGACCGACATTCGCTGGATCGACCAGGCCCTGACCTCCAACCGCCCGCGCGTTCTCGGGGCGCTGCTGCGCTATTTCCGCGATCTCGACACCGCCGAGGAGGCCTTTCAGGAGGCCTGCCTCCGGGCGCTGAGGACCTGGCCGCAGAACGGGCCGCCGCGCGATCCCGCGGCCTGGCTGATCCTGGTCGGCCGCAATGTCGCACTCGACGTCCGCCGGCGGCAGAAGCGCCAGCAGCCCCTGCCCGACGAACAGGACATTTCCGATCTCGACGATGCCGAGGATACGCTCGTCGAACGGCTCGACGGCTCGCATTACCGCGACGATATCCTGCGCCTGCTGTTCATCTGCTGCCATCCGGACCTGCCGGCGACGCAGCAGATCGCGGTGGCGCTCAGGATCGTCTGCGGCCTGACGGTCAGGCAGATCGCCCGCGCCTTCCTGGTCGGCGAGAGCGCCATGGAGCAACGCATCACGCGGGCCAAGACCCGCATCGGCACCGCCAACGTCCCCTTCGAAACGCCGGGCGCGGCGGAGCGTTCGGAACGGCTCGCCGCCGTGGCCGCGATGATCTACCTCATCTTCAACGAAGGCTATTCGGCCGCCGACAGCAAGGAGCTCACCCGCCGCGCCCTGTGCGACGAGGCGATCCGGCTCGGCCGCCTGCTCATCGGCCTGTTTCCGGCAGAACCCGAGATCCAGGGCCTGACCGCGCTCATGCTGCTGCAGCACTCGCGCACGCCTGCCCGTTTCGACAAGGAGGGCGCCATCGTGCTGCTGGAGGCCCAGGACCGCATCCTCTGGGACAAGATCATGATCACCGAGGGCCTGGCGCTGATCGACAAGGCCATGCGCCATCGCCAGCCCGGCCCCTATCAGGTCCAGGCGGCGATCGCCGCCCTGCATGCCCGCGCGGCGCGCCCCGAGGATACCGACTGGTCGGGCATCGACGCGCTCTATGCAACGCTCGAGCGGATGCAGCCCTCGCCCGTCATTTCACTCAACCGGGCAGTGGCCGTGTCGAAGCTGAAGGGGCCGGAGGCCGGCCTCGCCATGATCGAGCCGCTGGCACCGCGGCTGTCGGGCTATTTCTACTTTTTCGGCCTCAAGGGCGCGTTCCTGCGCCAGCTCGGCCGCTTCGCCGAGGCCCGGAGCGCCTTCGACCAGGCCATAGCGCTCGCCACCACAGCCCCCGAAGCGGCCCATATCCGCATGCATCTCGACCAGTTGCAGGAAGAGGCCGAGGCGGCCCGGCCTTCCGGCACGAAGGCGTGACGCGGCGCCGGCAATATTCGTCGCGGCCGATGTCGGGACGGCCGGCCCGGCGGCGTCCTTGGAGCAGACCATCGGATCAGCCGGTCCGAGGGCCACCCAACCGCCAAAGGGACACCCGGCCATGACCAGCGAAACCCTCGCCCCCTCGTTCTCGATCCGCCGGCCGGCCGTGGCTGGCACGCTCGCCAATCCGCGCCTGATGACCACCGCGGGGCGCGCCATGAGCGGCCTCGCCATGGCGTTCCTGACCTTCGACACGACGATCAAGCTCCTGAAGATCGAGCCCGTCGTCACCGCCTTCGCCGCGCTCGGCTATGATCCTGCCGTCGCCCGGCCGATCGGCGTCGTCATCCTCGTCTGCCTGGTGCTCTATGCCATTCCGCGCACGGCCGTGCTCGGCGCCGTGCTGACCACCGGCCTGCTCGGCGGGGCGATCGCGAGCCACGTGCGCATCGACAGCCCGCTCCTCACCCACACCCTGTTCAGCCTCTATCTCGGGCTCCTGGTCTGGGGCGGCCTGTGGCTGCGTGACCCGCGCCTGCGTGCGCTGTTCCCGGTTCGCCGCTAAGCTGGATCAGTTCGCGCGGGAGATGCTCATGTCGACCACGGACCTGATCCTGCTCATCCTTGCCCTCCTCGTCGCCGCGGTGCTCGCCTATGCCGCGACACGCCCGGCCGACTTCCGCATCGCGCGCAGCACGACGATCGCGGCGCCGCCCGAGACGATCTATCGGCTGATCGAGGATTTCAGCCGGTGGGTGGCCTGGTCGCCCTATGAAGGCCGGGACCCGGACATGAAACGCAGCCGCAGCGGCGCGCCGACGGGAGTCGGCGCGGTCTATGCCTGGCAAGGCGACCGACGTGTCGGCCAGGGCCGCATGGAAATCGTCGAGGCCGAGCCGCCGACGCGCCTCGTCATCCAGCTCGACTTCATCAAGCCGTTCGAGGCGCGCAATACGGCCGAGTTCACGCTCGAACCGGCCGGCAACGGCACGAAGGTGACCTGGGCGATGACCGGCAAGTCGCCTTTCATGATGCGGCTCATGGGGCTCTTCATGAACATGGACCGGATGATCGGCAAGGATTTCGAGGCCGGCCTTGCCAGCATGAAAAGCGCAGCGGAGGCCTGAGGCCAAGGCTGCGGACGATCCGGTCGTCCACTTCGCGGGACTTCTCGGGCGACGACCCCGCGGCGGGCGGGAACGGCATGACCCTGAGCGAAGAGGCCGGCTATCGCGCCGGCGTCAGATCGGTCATGTGGGACCGTTTCTGGCCGCATCTGCTCTCGTCGCTCGGGCAGGCGACGATCGAGGACTTCTCGCGCTTTCCGCCCGGCATCGCCGTCCGCTCCGACACGATCCGGTTCGCCGCCTGAGCAGGCTCGCCGCCGCGCCAGGCTCAGCGCTCGGCCAGACGCTCGCTGCGCCGGGCGATCACGGCCTGTTCGAGGTCGATGTCCTCGAGCACCTCGCGCAGCACCTCGTCGTCCAAGCGGTCGGCGTCGCGTTCGGCGATCAGCGCCTGGCGCTGTTCGGCAAGCACTGTCCGCGCAATCGCCAGGATCTTGTCGTGGTGATCGGCGCGGCGCGGCGCGCTGCCGGCCGGCAGTTCACCGTCATGCTCCTCGGCCGCGCGCCGCGCCCGCCGGAGCATCTGCGTCGCCAGGCGTATGTCGACCTCGGGACTGGCCTTCTCGCGCAGTTCGGCGATGACCGAGACGGTCGTCGCGTCGATCACGCGGCGGGCATGCGCCATTTGCGCCTTGGCATAATCGGCCTCGCGCGGATCGCCGATGGCAAGACGGCCGATCAGCCAGGGCAATGTCATGCCTTGCAGGAGCAGGGTGCCGATCGCCACCGTGAAGGCGACGGGCAGGATGATCTCGCGGCCGACAAGCGGCTCGCCCGCCGCCGTAAGGAGCGGCGTACCGGCGGCGGCGGCCAGCGTCACGACACCACGCATGCCGGTCCATGACAGGACGAGGTTCTCGCGCCAGCTGAGCGGCGTGGTGCGCGGCTCCTTGCCGCGGCGCGCGAGCTTGCGGACCAGCAGCCGATGGCGTGCGCGAGCCAGGAGAGCCGTCGCCATGACCCAGGCGATGCGCGTCCCGATGACGACGGCGAGCACGAGCACCGCCGCCAGCGATACCTTGGCAAGATCGAAACCGCTGGTCCGCGCCGCCTCGATCGCGAATGGCAATTGCAGACCCATATAGGCGAAGGCGAGTGCCTCCAGCAGCGCGTCGATGACCCGCCAGACTTCACGCTCCTGAATGCGGCCGGCGAAGGCGAGATCGGTGGCGTTGTGGCCAAGCGTGAAACCGGCGAAGACCACCGCCATGACGCCGGAGGCGTGCAGTTCTTCGGCCAGGCCGTAGGCGGCAAAAGGCACGATGATGGCGAGCGCCGTGATCAGCGTCGGATTTTCGAGCCGCTTGCGGATGCGATGGACGACGAGGCCGAGCACGATGCCGACCGCCGTGCCGAGGCCGGCCGCATAGAGGAAATAGAGCGCGACGCTGTCGATGAAGCTGTTACGGCCGGTCGCCGCCGCCACCGCGACGCTGAACAGGGTCAGCGCGGCGGCGTCATTGATCAGGCTTTCGCCTTTGAGAATGGTCATCAGCCGGCGCGGCAGGCCGAGCTTGCGGCCGATCGACACGGCACTGACCGCATCCGGCGGGGCCACCACCGCGCCGAGGATGAAGGCGATGGGCAGCGACAGCGCCGGCAGCGCCCAACCGAGCGCGAAGCCGGCCGCGACCGTCGTGACCACAACGAGAACGACGCCGAGATTGAGGATCGAGCCGATGCGCCGGATGAAGCTGGCGAAGGAAAAGTCGACGGCCGCCGAATAGAGCAAGGGCGGCAGGACCAGGCCGAGAATGACGTGCGGCGCCAGTTCGGCACGCGGCAGGCCCGGGATGAAGGAGGCGAGCACGCCGACCGCCGCCAGCAGCAGCGGCGGCTGAATGCCGCGTTTCTCCGCCAGGATCGTCAGCGCGATCGCCGCAATCATGACGGCGAGAATATGCGAGCCTGCCATGCGCCCGGACCTTTTCCCTGGATCGTCAGCCCATCATTGGTGCGCCGGCAAGTTCGCCGCAATGGCGCCGAGCCCGCCGAGCGCGAAGCGGGCAATGTGCTCGGCCATGGCTTCGCGCGCGCCTTCCCCTTCGATGATGGCAGGAAACATCCGTGCCACCACGGTCCGGTCGCCGATCAGCAGCATCAGGACCGGCGCGATGATGCTGATGCAGCAGCGGGCGACGGCCGGGTCGTCCGCCGGCAGGCCGAGCAACTCGCCGATCAGCCCGATCAGCAGGCTCTTCTTCGGCAGCAGCTCGCGTTCGCGCAGCATCTCGAACATGGCCGATGGCGCCAGCACCTCGCGGCTCAGCACGCGCAGCGGCCAGGATGCGCGGTCGGGCGACATGACCGCCGCGATGACGATGCCGATGAGGCGCCTGAGCTTGTCCTCCGGCTCGCCGTCGCCCTTGGCGACCGCCGCCAGAACGTCATAGGCGACAAGGCGCCGGTGCGCTTCCACCAGCACTTCGCCATAAAGCTGGTCGATGCCGCCATAATAGTAGTTGACCGCCGCGGAGTTGGCTCCGGCGCGCTCGGCGATCTCCTTGCCCGTGGCGCGGTCGACGCCCTTCGTGGCGAAGACCTCCCCGGCCACTTCCAGGATCTGCTGGCGCGTCGCTGCGCCGTCGTCGCGCCGCCCGCGCGGCCGTCGGCGCAGCTTCGTATCGTCGTTCATGGACACAGGATAGACCGGCCTCCTCCCTAAATCAAATTGCAAATTAAAATCATAATTTGACAAACAGTGTGGTTTCCGCTCAAGGTCGAGCGATGAGCGCGATCACACCAGCCCGCATCGCCATCCTTGTCGTCGTTGCCGCCGGTGCTGCCGCCGCGTGGTGGTACTGGAAGCGCCCGGCGGGCGAGGCCGAGTTCCGCCTCTACGGCAATGTCGATTTCCGCCAGGTGTCGCTGCCCTTCAACGGCAGCGACCGGATCAGGGAAATCCTCGTCGAGGAAGGCGCGGCCGTCCGCGAAGGACAGATCCTCGCCCGGCTCGACAATGCGCGATTGAAGGCGCAGCTCGAACAGGCCGAGGCGGCGGTCGCCGCCCAGCGCGCCGTGGTCGAGCGCCTGCGCAACGGCAGCCGGCCGGAGGAGATCGCGCAGGCCCGCGCCAACCTGGAATCGGCCAAGGCCGAAGCGGCCAATGCGCGCGGCCAGTATCAGCGACGCAAGGTGCTTGCCGACCGCGCCGCAGCAAGCCAGCAGGATCTCGACAGCGCGGAAGCGGCTGCCGTCGTCGCCGATGCACGCGTCGAGGTCAATCGCCGCGCGCTGGAGCTGGTCGTCGCCGGGCCGCGGCGCGAGGACATCGAGCAGGCGCAGGCGCAGCTCGCCGGCAATATCGCGCAGCTCGCGCTCGTACGCCGCCAGTTCAACGATACCGAGCTTGCCTCGCCGATCGACGGCATCGTCCGCTCGCGGCTGATGGAGGCGGGCGAGATGGCCTCCCCCACCCGGCCGGTCTTCTCGCTCGCGCGGATCAGCCAGAAATGGGTGCGCACCTATGTCTCCGAGGTGCGGCTCGGCCAGATCCGCTCGGGCATGCGTGTCGAGATCCTCACCGACAGCTTTCCCGGCCGGCCGTTCAGCGGCTGGATCGGCTTCATTTCGCCGGTCGCCGAGTTCACGCCCAAGACGGTACAGACCGAGGATCTGCGCACCAGTCTCGTCTATGAGGTCAGAGCCTTCGTCGAGGACCCGCAGGACGAATTGCGGCTGGGTATGCCGGCAACCGTCCGGCTGCTGGAAGGCCACACGGCCCCCGCAAACCGGGCCCCGGCAAGCCCGGCCGCGCCGGCGAGGCAGCCGTGACGGCCCCGGCCGGCGCAACCGCATCGTCGCGGGCGCCGGCTCCGCAGGTCCTGGCCAGCGCGCTCGCAAAGAGCTTCCGGCGCGAAACCGGCGAAACGGTCAGGGCCCTGGCCGGCGTCTCGTTCGCGGCGCGAGCCGGAAGCCTGACCGCCCTGGTCGGTCCGGACGGCGCCGGCAAGACGACGCTCATCCGGCTGATCGCGGGGCTCATGAGGCCCGATTCCGGAACCCTGTCGGTGGTCGGCACCGACGTCGCGGTCGATCCCCAGGCGGTGCAGGACCGGATCGGTTACATGCCGCAGAAATTCGGCCTCTACGAAGACCTCACCGTGCAGGAGAACCTCGACCTCTACGCCGACCTGCATGGCGTCGGCGCGACCGCGCGCCGCGAGGCCTATCCGCGCCTGATGGCGATGACCGATCTCGGCCGGTTCACCGCGCGCCCCGCAGGCAAGCTCTCGGGCGGCATGAAGCAGAAGCTCGGCCTCGCCTGCACGCTGGTCCGAGCCCCCGAACTCCTGCTGCTCGACGAGCCAACCGTCGGCGTCGATCCGCTGTCGCGCCGCGAATTGTGGGAGATCGTCACACGCCTCGTGCGCGAGGACGGCCTGACCGTCATCGTCAGCACGTCCTATCTCGATGAAGCCGCCTTCTGCGACCACGCGGTCGTCATGCATGCTGGCGCGGTGCTGGCGCAGGGCACGCCCGACGAGATCACCGCGCGGGCCGATGGCACCACGTTCCGCGTGCCGCCGCCGCAGGGCATGACCGCGCGCTCCCTGCAGGCCCGCCTCTTCGTGCAGCCGGGCATCGTCGATGCCGTGCCCGAGGCCGGCGAGGTCAGGGTCGTCCGCGCCGAGCCCGATGCGACGCCGCTGAACGTCGAGGGCGCGCCGCTGCGGCTCGAGCCGGTGACGGCGCGTTTCGAAGACGGTTTCATGCACCTTTTCAGCGCCGCCGCCGGGCGCAGCGGCGCGCCCCATGTCATGGAGCTGGAGCAGCGGCGCGAGACGACGGACGGGCCGGCCGTCGAGGTGAAGGACCTGACCCGCCGGTTCGGCGACTTCGTCGCGGTCAATGCCGTCAGCTTTAGGGTCGGCCGCGGCGAGATCTACGGCCTGCTCGGCCCCAACGGCGCCGGCAAGAGCACGACCTTCCGGATGCTGTGCGGGCTCCTGCCGGCCTCCGGCGGCACGCTGCGCGTCGCCGGCAGGGACCTGCGCTCGGCCCGGGCCGAGGCGCGGCGGCGCCTTGGCTACGTCGCCCAGAAATTCTCGCTCTATGGCGACCTCAGCGTCGACGAGAATCTCGATTTCTTCGCAAGCGCCTACAGCCTGAGGGGCAGCCGCAAGGCGCGGCGCATCGCCTGGGCCAAGGATCAGTTCGAGCTTAGCCCATTCGAGCGCCTGCCCAGCGGGCAATTGCCGGGGGGCTTCAAGCAGCGCCTGGCCATGGCCGCCGCGCTGCTGCACGAACCCGACATCCTGTTTCTCGACGAGGCGACGAGCGGTGCCGACCCCCTCGCCCGCCGCGAATTCTGGGGCCGGATCACCGCCCTGTCCGAACAGGGGGTGACGGTCATCGTCACGACCCATTTCATGGAGGAAGCCGAATATTGCGACCGCATCATCATCATGGATGCGGGCGAGGCGCTGGCCGAGGGCACCCCGGCCGAAATCCGCGGTCGCGCGCGCCGCGCCGACGGCGGCGAACCGACCATGGAGGATGCCTTCATCGCGGTGGTCGAGGCGGCGCGCGAAGCCCGCGCGCGGCGTGCCGAACGGAGCGCGGCATGAACGCCGCCACTTCCACCCCCGGCCAGCGGCTCGCCGCCCTCAAGCGGATGGCGGCGCTGGTGCGCAAGGAAACCTACCAGGTGTTCCGCGATCCGAGCAGCATCGCCATCGGCATCGTCATGCCGATGATCCTGCTCGTCCTGTTCGGCTACGGCCTGTCCTTCGACCTCAAGAACCTGCCCATCGCCGTCGTCATCGAGGAGAGCTCGGCCGAGGCGAGCGAGGTGACCTCGGGCTTCCGCCTGTCGGACTATTTCAGCGCCCGGCCGGTGAAGACCATGGCCGAGGCCGAGCGGCTCATGCTGACACGCGAGGTCAGCGCCATCGTGCGCGTCCCGCCGGATTTCGCCCGCGATCTCGGCCGCGGCCAGGCCGAGCTGCAGGTTCTGGTGCACGGGACCGACGCCAATACGGCGCGCATCGCGCTCGCCTATGCCCAAGGCGCGGTCGCGAGCTGGCAGGCGCGCGAAGCGGCGCGCGGCAACGGCCAGGCCATCGCGAGCATCGCCATCGACAGCCGGATCTGGTTCAACGAAGCCAACAACAGCAGCTACTTCCTGGTCCCCGGCCTGATCGTGCTGGTCATGACCCTGATCGGCGCCCTGATGACCGCGCTGGTCGTCGCCCGCGAATGGGAGCGCGGCACATTCGAAGCGCTGTTCGTCACGCCGGTCCGGCCGATCGAGATCCTGGTCGGCAAGACGGTGCCCTATTTCGTGCTCGGCATGGCCGGGCTGGCGCTGTGCGTCATCGGCGCGCGCCTGCTGTTTGGCGTGCCGCTGCGCGGCTCCCTCGCCATCCTGGTGATCGTCTCCATGCTCTATCTCCTGGTGGCGCTCGGCATCGGCCTGCTCATCTCGTCGGTCACCCGCAGCCAGTTCGTGGCGAGCCAGATCACCATGATCGTCACCTTCCTGCCGGCGATGATGCTGTCGGGTTTCCTGTTTGACATTGCGAGCACGCCCTGGCCGATCCAGGTCATCACCCACATCTTCCCCGCCCGCTATTTCGTGAGCCTGCTGCAGACCCTGTTTCTCGCCGGCGACATCTGGAGCGTGATCTGGCCGAACACGGCGGTCCTGGCGGTCATGGCGGCGGTGCTGATGGGGCTTTCGGTGCGTGCCACCCGCAAGGAACTGAGGTGATCCGATGATCGACACCCTGTTCCGCGTCCTCGCCCTGTTCCGGAAGGAACTGCTGGCGATGCTGAAGGACCCGAAAAGCCGCATCGTTCTGGTCGTGCCGCCGATCCTGCAATGCCTGATCTTCGGTTATGCCGCGACCTATGACCTCAACAATGTGCCCTATGTGCTCGTCGACCTCGACCGCAGCCCGTCCTCGCAGGCCTTCGCGGCCCGGCTCGACGGGTCCGGCGTCTTCGTCAGGGTCGCGACGCTCACCCGGCCGGACGATGCGGCGCCGCTGATCGACGACCGGCGCGCGCTGCTGGTGGTGACCATCGGCAGGGACTTCGAGAAGAACCTGTCGGCGGGCCTCGCCGCGCCGCTGCAGGTCATCGCCGACGGCCGCAATTCCAACACGGCCGGTACCGCCCAGGGTTACCTCGCGACCATCGCGCTGAGCTTTGCCGACGACTGGCGCGCCGCGCGCGGGCTGCCCGCCCCGCCGATCAGGCTCACCACGCGCGCCTGGTTCAATCCGAGCCTGGAGACGCGCTGGAACATGATCCCGTCGCTGATCGGCGTCATCACCATGATGATGACCATGATGCTGACCGCCATGTCGGTGGCGCGCGAGCGGGAGGCCGGCACGTTCGACCAGTTGCTGGTGACGCCGTTCCGTCCGACCGAGATCATGATCGGCAAGGCGGTGCCGTCGATGCTGGTCGGCCTCAGCCAATCGACCACCATTCTCCTGGTCGCCCAGCTCTGGTTCCAGATCCCCTTCGCCGGGTCCTATCTCATGCTCTATTGCGGGCTCGCCCTGTTCCTGGCCGCGGCGGTCGGCATCGGCCTGTTCGTCTCCTCGATCGCGGCCAACATGCAGCAGGCGATGATCATGTCCTTCGTGCTGATCATGCCGTTCATGCTGCTGTCAGGACTGACCGCGCCGATCGCGAACATGCCCACCGTGCTGCAATATTTCACGCTCATCAATCCGCTGCGCTACGCGATCAGCATCGCGCATCAGGTCTATCTGGAAGATGCCGGCCCGCGGCAGCTCGCACCCGAGCTGATGGCACTCGCGGCGATCGCCGCGGTCACCATGCCGATCTCGGCCTGGATGTTCCGTAACCGGCTGACCTGACGACACGTCTCAATGCCGCTTCCCCTGCCCCGATCCGCCTCGGTGGCAGGGGTTGAAGACCCGGCGGTGCGCAGCATAGCGCATCGCCGGGTCGCCTGAGCGCCAACTACCCCGCCTTCGCCGGCGCGTTCATGGCCCAGAGAATGCCGAACGGGTCGCGCACCTGGCCATAACGATCGCCCCAGAACATCAGCTCCACCGGCAGCACCACTTCGGCGCCAGCCTCGACGGCCCGCCGCCACCAGGCATCGATGTCGTCGACGACGAGCTGCATGGTGAAGCCCTCGGGCCTGACCCGCGGATGGCCATGTTCGGGATAGGGGTCGCACAGCATGACGGACGAGCCGTTGACATAGAGATGGGCGTGCATGGTGCGCCCCTGGTCGTCGACCGGCACCATGAAGGCGAGCTCGGCGCCGAAGGCCCGCTTGTAGAAATCGATCGCCCGCACCACGCCGTCGACCTGCAGATAGGCGACGAGGCCGCCGCGAACGGGAGGCGCCGGCGGCAACTTCTCGGGCAGAGTTGTCATCATGTCCTGGTCCATGGTCGGTTTTCCTCTCGCTCCCCGGGGCAGCCGGGCTGGCCCAAGGACGTGCAGGCCCCGCCGTTTTCGACAGGCGCACAACATTTTTTTCGCCGGGCGGCATGGCGCGGCGGCTCGCTGCCGCCGGAAGCCGCCAATTGACCATGCCTGGAACGGCGCCTAGCGATAGATCTTGCCGCGGGCGGCGCGCCGACGAGCAGTCCTGCCGAGCGGCCGCTGCTCGGCGGACGCGGCGCTGGTAAGATGGCGGCATGGACCAGGAGGCAGGCGCCGAGGCACGGCAGCGCAAGGTGATCCATATCGACATGGATGCCTTCTATGCCTCGGTGGAACAGCGCGACAATCCCGAGCTGCGCGGCAAGCCGGTGGCTGTCGGTGGCGCGCGCGAGCGCGGCGTCGTCGCGGCGGCCAGCTACGAGGCGCGCGTCTTCGGCGTTCGCTCGGCCATGCCGTCGGTCACCGCGCGGCGCAAATGTCCCGATCTCATCTTCGTCAAGCCGCGCTTCGAGGTCTACCGCGAGATCTCCCATCAGATCCGCGCGATCTTCGCGGACTATACGCCGCTGATCGAACCGCTGGCGCTGGACGAAGCCTATCTTGACGTGACGGAGAACCTGAAGGGCCTGCCGAGCGCGACCGCCGTGGCCGAGGACATCCGCGCGCGCATCCGCGCCGAAACCGGGCTCACCGCCTCGGCCGGCGTCTCCTACAACAAGTTTCTCGCCAAGCTCGCCTCCGACCACCGGAAGCCCGACGGGCTCTTCGTGATCACCCCGAAAATGGGACCGGCCTTCGTCGAAGCCCTGCCGGTGGCGAAGTTCCACGGCATCGGCCCGGCCACCTCGGCCAGGATGAACCGCCTCGGCATCCATACCGGCCTCGATCTGAAGGCGCAGTCGCTGGCCTTTCTGCAGCATCATTTCGGCAAGTCCGGCGCCTATTACCATGCGATCTCGCGGGCCATCGACGAGCGTGCCGTGCGGCCCGACCGCATCCGCAAATCGGTCGGCGGCGAGAACACCTTCTTCGACAATCTCCACGACCGGCCGGCCATGCGGGAGGCGCTGGCGGCTATCATCGACAAGGTCTGGCGGCATTGCGAAAAGGCCAATGTCCGCGGCCGGACGGTGACGCTGAAGCTGCGCTATCAGGATTTCGAGCAGCTCACCCGCAGCCGGTCGCTGCACCAGGCGGTGGCGAGCCGCGAGGAGCTCGAACGGATCAGCTTCGATCTGCTGGACGGCCTTTTTCCGATGGCCAAGGGCGTGCGCCTGCTGGGCGTCACTCTGTCCTCGCTCGAAGACGATACCGGCGCAGGATCGGGCAGTCAGATGCAGCTCGCGCTCTGACCTTCGCGGTCAGGCCGCAACATGGGCCGCACCTCCGGACGCATCCGGCAAGAGCTGGACGGCGGTGAGCAGTTCGTCGCCGTCAATCGGCTTGTGCAGGATGTTCGCCCCGCTCGCCGACACCTCGCGCAGCCGCTCGGGCGAGGTATCGCCCGTCACGATGATCGTCGGGATGCGGCGGCCGAGCGCCGTGGCGAGCTTTTCCGCCGCGCCGATGCCGGTTTCGTCGCCGGCGAGACGATAATCGGCGATGATCAGATCCGGCGGCGCCGCGCCGCCAGCCGCCGCCTCCCGATAGGCCTGCTCGGCAGCCTCCGCCGTGCCGCCGGCATGGACGCGATGCCCCGCCACCGTCAGCAGGCGGACCAGCGCATCGCGCACATCGGGCTCGTCCTCCACCACCAGAATGCTGCGCGCCACAGCCTCGGCCGGACGCTCGGCGGCAGGCGAGGCGGGCAAGACTGTCCGGGCCAGGGGCACGGTGATCGAAAACATTGAACCGCGCGCGGGCTGCGAGACCAGCTTCAGGGGATGGCCGAGCAGTTCCGCCGTGCGCCGCACGATGGCGAGGCCGAGGCCCAGACCCTGGGCCCGGTCGCGGGCTGGATTGTGCAGTTGCACGAACTCCTCGAATACCGTCTGCTGCTCATCGGGCGCGATGCCGAGCCCGGTATCCCAGACCTGGATCTCGACATGGCCGCCACGCCGCCGGCAGCCGAGCAGCACTCCGCCATGCGCCGTGTAGCGAAAGGCGTTCGACAGGAGATTGCTGAGAATGCGCTTCAGCATCATCGGATCGCTGTCGACCGTCACCTCGCGCCCGACGACGCGCCAGTCGAGGCCACGCTCGGGCGCCTCGGCGCCGAACTCGCTGTCGAGGTCGCGGAACAGCTGGCCGAGATTGACCGGCTCGCGGGCGGCGGTCACGACGCCTGCATCGAGTTTCGAAATGTCCAGGAGACCGTTCAGGAGCCCGCTGAGGCTGCCGACGATGGCGCGCGCCCGCCCGGCGAGGCCGACCGCCTCGCCCGCTGGCACGGCGCCCCGCTTGCCGAGCATGGCCAGTGTCGAGACGATGAGGCTGAGCGCATGGATCGGCTGCCGCAGGTCGTGACTGGCAGCCGCGAGGAAGCGTGTCTTGGACCGGTCGGCGCTCTGCGCGCGGTCCCGCTCCTCCTTGAGGTGCTCGACCAGCCTCTCGTTCTCGAGCCGCAGCGTGATCGTCTCGCGCAGCATCCGGTAGGTGATGCGGCAATAGTAGAAATTGATCACCACCAGTGCGGCGAGCAGGAACAGGAAGGCACCGCTCATGTCGCTGCCGCTGGTGATGCAGGCGAGAGCGACCGGAATGACGGTCGCGAGGATCGAACCCATCAACGCCGGCGGAAAGGCCGAGAGCGAGGGAACCGTGCCGCAGACGAGGCCGGTCAGCACGATGACCGTGAATGACAGCAGAACCGGCTCGCCGGGCAGGAAGCCGACCCAGCCGAGCCAGCCCCACAGAAGCCCCGAGATCCACGAGAAGGCAGCCGCCAGCCAGGCCCAGCGCATGATCGCCTCGCCCTGACGCGGGCGGGCGAAGAAACGGCGTGACGCGGCGAGGCGCGCGGCGGTAAGCAGATAAAGCGCACCGGCCCAGGCTAGAAGCCAGTTCGTTGCGACACCGCGCCGCAACACATAGATCGCCGCCATCGAAATAACGATGTTCGAAATCACCACGCCGTAGGAATTACGGTAAAGAAGTTCGACCAGCTCCCGGCGAATCTTGTCGTCCTGCACGGCGGTGCTCATAGCCAAGTCCATGGGGTGCGGCAGCCATCACGAAACGTTACTTGTCGGGATAGCACACTGTTTTGCACAATCAGACCTATAGAGAATCGACATTGTTTCATAGCGTCAGTGCCATATGACCCGCATGCTCACAGCCATTCTCGCCGATGACCATGCCATCGTGCGCGAGGGCCTGAAGCTCCTGATCTCGGCGATCGACGGCGTCTCGGTGATCGGCGAGGCGGCCGATGGCGATGCGCTGACGAAGCTGCTGCGGGTCACGCAGGCCGACATCCTCGTCCTCGATCTCGGCATGCCCGGCGTCGCCGGCATCCAGGCGATCCCCGACATCAAGGCCGCGGCGCCGCGCATGAAGATCCTGGTGCTGACGGCCAATGTCGAGCCGCGCACCGTGCGCGCCGCGCTCGCGGCGGGAGCTTCGGGCTATCTGACCAAGGATGGCGAGCCGGAAGAGTTCGCCGATGCCGTCGCCGCGCTCCAGCGCGGCGAAACCTATCTCGCCCGCACCATACGCTTCGCCATTGGCGACGGGAGCTGCAACGAACGGCCGCCCGACAGCCAGACCGTCGTCTCGCCGATCCCGCTGACGCGGCGTGAACGGCAAGTGCTTTCGCTCATCGCCCAGGGCATGACGGCGCGCGCCATGGCCGAGCGGCTTGGCATCAGCCCGCTGACGGCCCGCAAGCATCGGGAAAACCTGATGGGCAAGCTCAATCTGCACAGCGCGGCGGAGCTTGCCGCCTATGCGGTCCGCCTCGGTCTGCCGACGGGCTGAGCCCTTCTCCCGATGCGGAGGCCTAGCTGTGGGTTCTGGTCAGGTTGTTCCGGCGAGAGCTTGAGCCGGTGATCGTCGTGCGAGGCTAGCATGCGGCCGGTGCTGGTTGTACCAGGCCAACCATCGCGTGAGATCTGCGGTCCGGCGGGCGGACGAGGGGAACGGGATGGCATAGGCCCATTCCCTGAGCATGGTCTGAATGAAGCGCTCTGCCTTGCCGTTCGTCTTCGGGGTGTAGGGTCGGGTGCGGATGTGCCGGATGGCGAGCATCCTCAACGCTTTGCGGAAGAGCCTGGCGATGTATCCCGAGCCGTTGTCGGTCATCACTCTTTGCACGCTGACGCCCCGCTCCTTGAACCAGCGCAGCGCCCGCACGAGGAACCCGGTGGTCGACCACCGCCGCTCGTCGGGCAGCACCTCGACATAGGCAAGCCGGGTCGCATCGTCGATGGCGACATGCAGGAAGTCGTAGCCAAGCCCCTGGCTGGCGCCACGCCGGTTGCCGGTGATGCGGTGGCCGACGCCTTCAAAGCGGGCCAGCCGCTTGATGTCGAGATGAAGCAGCTCGCCGGGACGCTCGCGTTGATAGCGCCGCACCGGCTCCTTCGGATCAAGCGCGGACAGCCGGCCGAGACCCATCCGCGTCAGCCAGCCGGCAACCGTCGATCGCGCCAGTCCGAGGCGGGACGCAATCGCCTCACCCGTCAACCGGTACTCGCGGCGCAGCTTGGCCGCCAGCCCGGGCCAGAACGCGCTCGTCGCCGATCGGCACGCATGGGGCCGGGACGAGCGGTTCTGCAGCCCGGCTTCTCCATCGCTCCGCCATCGCGACAGCCATTTGCGGGCGGTTCGTTCGCTGACCCCGAAGCCGGCCGCCACTTCGCCGACAGGCCGGCCCTCTCCTACGATCCGCCGGATCATCTCCGCTCGACCAGGCGGCGTCGTTCGCGCATTCTTGTGCGGGTTGTTCATCCTCGTGCCCTGCGGTGCTTCGTGTCGCAACGACCACCTTCTGGCTCTCACGGGCGATGAACAACCTCCTCAGACTCCACACCTAGCGCCCGGCGTAGCCAAGTAAAGCTGCGGCACGCGCAACCATGCCATGCAGGCCTTCCGGCCGGGACGCATGGACGCGGGCGGCGCGCTGGTGCCTAATCACGCCGCTTCGCCTCCGTTGGAGCGGACCTGATCCGGACAAGACGGCGTCCAGCCGCGCGGAACCGCTCCACCGGCCTGTTGTGTTGGACTTTTCGTCTCGCGGGAGAGGGACGTCATGGGTCAGGCCAACCGGGCGCTGAAAGCGCTCGCCTTCGCAGCTCCGCTCGCCGCCCTGCTCGTGCTCTGGGCCGCGGTCATACCGCTGTTCGCCGTCTCGCCGCAGATCTTTCCCGATATCGTCTCGGTCGCGCGCGCGGGATGGGACAGCCTGGCCGACGGATCGCTCGTCCAGCATGTCGGCGCGAGCCTTGCCCGCGTCGCGATCGGCACGGTCCTCGCCATCCTGGTCGGCGTGCCGCTCGGCATCGCCATGGGCGTCAGCCGCGGCATCTCCGCCTTCCTGACCCCGCTGCTGCGCTTCTTCTCGGTGCTGGCGGGCATTGCCTGGATCCCGATCGCGACGCTCTGGTTCGGCTACGGTTTCGGCGCCATCGTCTTCGTCATCTTCAACGCGGTCTTCTTCGTCGTCACCTACAACACGCTGCTCGGCGTCTCGACCATTCCGATGCCGCTGCGCCACGCCGCTGCCTCGCTCGGCGCGCGCCCGCTGGCGCTCGTCACCGACGTGCTGGTGCCGGGCGCCCTGCCCAATATCGTCACCGGCATCCGCACGGGACTGGGTTTTGCCTGGCGTGGCCTGATCGCCGCCGAGATGATCGCCACCAATGTCGGCCTCGGCTACATGCTGTTCGTGGCGCGCGACTTCTATCGCACCGAAGTCATCGTCTTCGGCATGGTCGTCATCGGCCTCATCTGGCTGGCCATCGACCGGCTGATCCTCGCGCCGCTCGAACGTACGACCATCGAGCGCTGGGGCATGGTGCGACCGGCATGAACGCGCTGCTCAGGACCTATGGCGCCTATGTCAGAACGTCCCATCGCTTCCCGGCGCTGCAGACCATCGTGCCGTTCGTTCCGGTCGTGGCCTTGTGGGCCGGCATCGCCGAGTCCGGCCTCTTCCCGCGCGCCTTCTTCCCCGGTCCCGTCGACGTCATCCGCACGTTCGGCGATCTCGTCTACAAGGGCATCCTGCCGGACTATCTCGCCGACAGCGTCGGCCGCCTGATCGTCGGCGCCGCCATCGGCATGGCGCTGGCCATTCCGCTCGGCCTGCTGGTCGGCCTCAACGCCCGCGCCCATGCCGTGCTGTCGCCACCGCTCCTGTTCTTCCAGGCGATCGGCGATATCGCCTGGCTGCCGATCCTGATCATCTGGTTCGGTTTCGGCTTCACCACCATGACCTTCGTCATCGTCTACACCGTGCTGTTTCCCGTGGTGATCAGCACCGTGCTCGGCGTGCGCTCGGTGCGCCAGGACCTGATCCGCGCCGCGCAGTGCCTCGGCGCCCCGCCCCTGCGCATCCTCCTCGAGGTGATCCTGCCCGGCGCCCTGCCGAACATCGTCACGGGGCTGCGCAACGGGCTCGGCTACGGCTGGCGCGCGCTGATCGCCGCGGAAATGATCGTCGGCACGAGCGGCATCGGCTTCCTGATGTTCGATGCCCGCCGGGCCGGCTCGGTGGTCGAGATCGTGCTCGGCATGATCGTGCTGGGCATCCTCTGGTACATCGTCGATGCCTGGGTGCTGGCTCCCATCGAACGCATGACCGGGCAGCGCTGGGGACTGGTCACGCGATGAAGACGCTCAGCCTGAAATCCCTGTCGAAGACCTATTTCGACGCCTATGCCGGCACCCAAGTCACCGCAGTCCGCGACGTCAGCCTCGACATTGCCGAAGGCGAGTTCGTCGCGATCGTCGGGCCGTCCGGCTGCGGCAAGTCGACCATCCTCAACATGATCGCCGGCTTCGTTCCGGCAAGCGGCGGCGAGATCCTGGTCGGCGGCCGGCCGGTCAAGGGACCTGGGCCCGACCGGGGCGTGGTGTTCCAGTCCTTCGCCCTGTTTCCTTGGAAGACGGTCATCGACAATGTCGGCTTCGGGCCGAAAATGCGCGGCGTGCCGAAGGCCGAACGCGACGCCATCGCGCGCGAATACCTGGCCCTGGCCGGCCTGACCGAGGCCGCAGGACGCTATCCGAACGAACTTTCGGGCGGCATGCAGCAGCGTGTCGGTGTCGTCAGGGCGCTCGCCAACGAGCCCGACGTCCTGCTGATGGACGAGCCCTTCGCCAGCATCGACGCACAGACCCGGATGACCTTGCAGGAGGAGCTCACCCGGATCTGGCAGGAGCGCCGGCCGACCGTGTTGTTCATCACCCACGACGTCGCCGAGGCGGTGTTCCTGGCGAGCCGCGTCATCGTCCTGTCGAGCGGCACGGTGAAAGCCGAGGTCGAGATCGACCTGCCCCGCCCCAGGACCTGGGACAGCCTCGCGCACGACAACGGGTTCAAGGACCTTTCCGCCGAGATCCTCGGCCTGGTGAGGACGGCATGACCCTGGTCCGCGCCGCCCTCGCCTCGACCAGGCTGCGCATCCTCGTTGCGCTCGGCCTCCTCTATCTTGCCTGGCAGGCGTGGCTTGTGATCGCGGCGCCGGCCAAGATCGCCGACGGCTTTCCGGATCGCGCGCGGGTCAACGCGCTGATCACGCTGCCCTTTCCGCCCGAGCGCTTCCACATCCAGCTGTTCCAGCGCCACGGCCGCGTGTCGGGCACCGACGGCAATACGGTGGAGTTGCGCGGCATTGCCCGGGGCGACCTGACCGCCATCGCCCGGCTCTATTGGGTCAGGCGGATCGAACCATTGAGGGAGGGAGCATCATGATCACGCGCAGAACCATGGTGACCGGGGCGCTCGCCGCGCCCGGCCTCGCCGCAGCCGGCGCCAAGGCGCAGACGATGACCAAGCTCAAGGCCGGCATGGTCACCGGCATCGACCAGATCGGCCTGCCGATCGCGCTGGAGCGCGGCTTCTTCGAAAAGGCCGATCTCGACGTCACCATCGCACGTCCCTATGCCACCGGTGTCGATGCGCTGAACGCGCTGCAGGCCGGCGAAAGCGAGATCGTGCAGGTCGGCGTTCCCATGATCGGCGCCGTGCTGCGCGGCATGGACCTCGTCGCTCTCGGCAATTACAGCGGCAATGCCACCCAGCGCGGCTCCGACGCCACCATGGCGCTGATCGCGCGCGACGGCTCGGGCATCGACAAGGCCAATCTGGCGAGCCTGAAGGGCAAGCGCATCGCCGCCTCGTTCGGCACCATCAACCACCTCTACATTCTCGCCCTGCTGGAAAACGCCGGCCTCGCCCCCGCCGACGTGACGCTGGTGAACACACCGCCGCCGGACATGACGGTCGCCCTGCTCGCCCGCGGCATCGACGCCTTCTCAGGCTGGGATCCCTGGCCGATCGTCGCACTGAAGGATGTGCCGGGGTCCTATGAGGTGGCGCGCGGCGGCAACGTCATCGCCTATGTCGGCTTCAACGTGGCCCTGCGGCCATGGATCGAACGCAACGGCCCGACGATCGAAAAGTTTCTGGCGGCGGTCGCCGAGGCGGACCAGTGGATGCGCAAGAATCCCAAGGCCGCGGCCCAGGTCGCCACCCGCTGGATTCCCGGCCTCAAGGCCGACATCGCCGAGGCGGCCATGGAGTTCAACATCCAGCAGGCCGACCGACGCCTTTCGGCCAACAATTACCGGGCCCTGTGGAGCGCGGTGGACCGTCTGCACCGCCTCGGCTTCGTGCGCGCCACCTTCGACGTCAACAAGCACTTCGAGCCGCGCCACATCCTCAAGGTCATGGCCGACAAGCCGGCGCTGTTCGCCGACCTGCCACCGATCCCCGCCGATGCCGCCATCGGGCCAGGTTTCGTGTTCACCCCCTGAGGCCCGGCGCCGTCAGCGCGTGTTCCAATAGTCCATCAGCCGCGCCAGGATCGGCCGGGCCGGCTTGTTGTCGCCGCCTGGCCACCGGGCAAGGCCAGGACGAAGCCGATGCCCAGGATCGCCGCAAGCTTGCCCATTGCGCTTCCTTCCGCGCGGCCCCTGCCGGCTGGCACGACATGGCGCGGCGGGAAGCTCACCCCAAGACGGCCGCGGCTCAGACGAAACGTCTCGCCTTCAGCCAGAGGAACAGCGGCATGCGCATCGACTGATGGAAGGCGGCATTGCCGTCGACCGGCGTCGGCAACGGCTCGCGCAGGGCCGTGATGGCGAGCCCGGCCTGCTCCAGCGCTCCGGCATAGGCCTCGAGCGGCTGCGACCAGCCGGCAAAGGCCATGGTCAGGCCATCGCGCGTCTCGCTGCCCTCGAACCGCTCGCGGCCATAGTACGAGCCTTCCACGATGAACGGCGCGTCCGCCTGAGGGCCGGCGAAGCGGCCGCGATCGCGGAACGGGTGGACGAGCGAGATCAACACCGTTCCGCCCGGCGCCAGCACGCGCGCCATTTCGGTGACCGCGGCCGGCACGTCCTCGACATCCATCAGCACGTTGTAGGCGACGACGAGGTCGAAGCTACCCGCCTCGAAGGGCAGGCTTGCTGCCAGCGCGACCGCATAGCGATCCGCCGAATTCGCCGCGCGCGCCGCCTCGATCAGGGCGGCGACCGCATCGGCGGCGGTGACGTGGTGGCCGAGTTCCCTCAGGAGGCGGGATACCCTGCCCTCACCGCAACCGACTTCGAGCGCCCGTGCCGCGCCCCGGCCGACAAAGGCGCTCAGCGCGTCACGATAGTGCCAGAACGCGTCATGGCCGGGCTTCCGCGCCCATTCGGTCCAGGCCGCGGCGACGCGCGCCCAGTGGGCGCTGTCGCGTGGTTCGGTCATGACGCCCTCCTGCCAGATCGGGCGCAAAGGGATAGACCATTGCCGGCGCCGCCGATAGCCCGCCGTCAACGCCCGGCCGGTTCGTAGGTCAGGATCACCGCACCGGTGTCGAGCGGCCGGTTTTCGACGAGCGTCAGCGCCCGCCGCTCATAGCCGCCCTTGAACAGGGCGTTGCCCGCTCCGAAGAGCTGCGGCACGACCAGAAGCCGGTACTGATCGACGAGGCCGAGCCGCATGAAGGTCGCGGCGATGCCGGCACCGCCGAACATCATGAGGTCCTTGCCCGGCTGCCGTTTCAGTGCGGTCACCTCGTCGACGATGTCGTCCGTCACCACCCGGCTGTTGCTCCAGTCCACCGCGCGCGGCGTGCGCGAAAAGACCACTTTCGGCAGGCTGTTCATCGCCCTCGCGACATCGCGCTGCGCCGGCGGCGTTGCGGGGTCCGCCTCCGCGGCTGGCCAGTAGCTGGCCATGAAATCGAAGCAGACGCGGCCGAACAGCAGGCCTCCGGCATGGGCGATCGCATGGCCCGCCCAGAACCGGTCGAGATCCTCCGACCAGGCCGGCGGAACGAATTCCCCGTTCGGCGCCTCGATGAAGCCGTCGAGGCTGATCATCATCGACAGAACGACTTTGCGCATCGAAATCTCCCCATGGTTCGGACAGCCGGCACGTCGAAGACGACGTGCCTCCTGCAAACCGCTTGCAATTTGCAAGCAATTGCCGTTTAATCCAACCAGTGCGACAATGCAAGCGGTTTTGAACGACACGCGGAGAGAACCATGGATGAGGCCCACAGGTCCGGTTGCCCGATCAATCTCTCGCTCGAGATCTTCGGCGACAAATGGAGCCTGCTGGTCATCCGCGACATCATCTTCGGCAACCGCCGGCACTTCCGCGAGCTGATGCGTTCGGAGGAAGGCATCTCCTCCAACATCCTGGCCGATCGCCTGAAGATGCTGGTCGAGATGGGCATGCTGACCAGGTCCGACGACCCCAGCCACAAGCAGAAGGCGCTCTACAGCCTGACTGAGATGGCGATCAGCACCTTGCCGATTCTCGCCAATCTCGCGGCCTGGGGCCGGCGCTGGCTGCCGGTCAGCGAGGAGCTGAGCATCCGTGCCCAGTTGATCGAGGAAGGCGGCCCGGAACTCTGGGAACGGTTCATGGCGGAACTGCGCGAGGAGCATCTCGGCATTCCGCTCGCGGACGGCCCGCACTCCCCAACCGTGCGGGAGACATTGCAGACGGCCTATCTCGAAGTGGTCGCGCGCCAGGCCGCAGTCGAACCGGCGAAGCCTGCGCGCAAAGCCTCCTGACCCCGCATTCGCTCAGCGGAAGGTCACGACGACCGGCTGGTGGTCGGACGCCCTGGTCGCGAGATCATAGTCGATCGATGCCAGCCGACCGGCGACGTCGCCGGTCGCGAACACGAAATCGCAGCAATGGGGCGCGCCGTAGGTCTGGTCGTAGAGGCAGAACGACGGTGGGTGAGCCTCGTCCGGATGGGCCTTGCGCCAGAGGTCGACGAGAACCGGCGTGTCATCGTCGAACGGCGCCTCGAGACGCGCCTTCGAAGGATCGTCCGGTTTCATGTTGAAGTCGCCGCACAGGATGGCTGAGGCGGTGACCGCTTGTGGCGCGAACGGCGCGATGCCGCCTTCGAGCGGCGGGCGGGCGGTGCGCGCCGCCGTGTCGGCATGGATGGCGCGGATGCTCTCCACCTGCGCGGCGCGCAGCACCGTGTGGGAATATTCGAGATGTGTGGTCATCACGCGCACCGGACCGAACGGCGCTGCGATCATCGCATCGATCATCAGCCGCGGCATGGACCGCGCCTCGACCGCCTTCCAGGCCAGCGTATGGCGGAAAACCTGGCCGACCGGCAGGCGCGACAGCAGCGCATTGCCAAAGCGGCGCCGGCCGCCGGCGCCATCGGGCACGTCGACGGCGGCGCCCTCGATCAGGGTATAGCCGGGCAGAAGATCCGCGAAGGCGGCGAACTGATTCTCGCCCGCGCTGCCTTCGAGGGCGGGATAGTTGTCCGCCACCTCCTGCAGGCACAGCACGTCGAAATCGGCGAGCGCGCGGGCATGCGCGACGATCCGCTCGAGGTCGAAACGGCCGTCGACGCCGAGCCCCCACTGGATGTTCCAGGTGACGAGTTTCATCGCAATGTCTCCGGCAGACGGAACGCGCTCATCGCGGCGGCTACTTGATGCCGGCGCGCATGAAGCTCTGGACGAACTGGCGCTGGAACAGCAGGAAGCCGACCAGCAGCGGCGCGGCCGTCAACAGCGTCGCCGCGCAGATGATCGACCAGTCGACGCCCTGGTCGGTCGAGGAGAAGACCTGCAGGCCGACGGTCAGCGGCCGCGCCTCGACCGAATTGGTGACGATCAGCGGCCAGAGGAAATTGTTCCAGTGATAGCTGACCGATACCAGGCCGTAGGCCACATAGACCGGCCGGCCGAGCGGCACATAGACCCGCCAGAGCACCTGCAGGGGCGTCGCGCCCTCCACCCGCGCGGCATCGTCGAGCTCGCGCGGGACGGTCTTGAAAGTCTGCCGCAGCAGGAAGATGCCGAAGGCGGAGGCCATGTAGGGCAGACCGATGGCGGGAATCGAATCGAGAATGCCGATCCGGCTCATGGTCCGGTAGTTCTCGACGATCAGCACGTCCGGCATGATCATGAGCTGGGCCAGCACGAGCGCGAAGACGAGCGCCTGGCCCGGGAACTCGTAACGCGCGAAGGCATAGGCTGCGAGCGTGCACAGGACGAGCTGGCAGGCGAGGATCAGCGTCACCAGGACGAAGGTGTTGAGGAAATAGCGGCCGAACGGCGCGGCGTCCCAGGCACGCACGAAATTGCTCAGCGTCAGCGGCGCGAACAGCTCGAAGCGCGTCGAGAATTCCGGCGGATGGAAAGCGGTCCAGACCGCATAGGCGAGCGGCGCGATCCAGAGGATGGCGAGGAGCCAGCAGCCCGCCGTCTCCAGGATGCGGGCGAGGCCGCGCGGCGCATAGACATCGTTCATGACCGCGCCCCCGTCATCGGTAATGCACCCGCCGCTCGATGAGGCCGTATTGGACCAGCGCGATCAGCGCGAGCAGGGCGAGCAGCACGACGGTCAGCGCCGCGGCATAGCCGGTGTCCCAGAAGCTGAAGCCGACCTGGTAGATGTAATAGAGCAGCAGCGCGGTGGCATTGTCCGGCCCGCCGCGCGTCATGACGAAGATGTGGTCGATCGTGCGGAACGCCCCGATCACCGCATTGACCAGCACGAACAGCGTGGTCGGCATCAGGAGCGGGAACTGGATGCGCCGGAAATAGGTCCAGCGCGAGGCCCCCTCCAGCGCCGCCGCCTCGGCAAGGCTCGGCGAGATCGTCTGCAGCGCGGCAAGATAGAAGATCATGAAGAAGCCCGCCTCCTTCCAGACCGCCACCACCGTCACCGCGAACAGCGCGGTGTCCTTGGAGCCGAGCCAGTTGGGCGAGACGATGCCGAAGGCGCCGAGGATCTGTGCCAGCAGGCCATATTGCGGCGTGTAGAAGAACAGCCAGATATTGGCGACCGCGATCATCGGCAGCACGGTGGGTGTGAAATAGGCCATCCGCGCCAGCGTCCGCCCGGCGATCCGGTCGTTGACCCAGACCGCCATCAGGAGCGCCAGCGCGATCGACACCGGAATGGTGCCGATCGCGAACCAGAAGTTGTTGACCATGGCCTGCCAGAACACCGGATCGGCCAGCATCTGCTCGAAATTGCCGCCCCCGATGAAACGCGTGGGACGGCGCGGCCGCGGCGTCGAGTAGAAGCTCTCGATGATGGTGGCGACCGCCGGCCAATGGGTGAACACCACCAGCAGGGCCAGCGACGGTCCCAGCATCAGCCAGGCATGGATCCAGGCGCGCTTCGGCGCAGTCGTCATGTCGCCGTCCGGTTCAGCGGTAGCTTCTCAGGATCCGCTCGGCTTCCGCCTGCGCGTCCTTCATGGCGGCCTCCGGCGTCTTGGTGCCGGTAAGCGCGGCCTGCAGGCCGTCGTTCAGTGCCTTGGTGACTCGCTGGTTCTCGTGCGTCGACAGTTCCGCGACGGCGAATTCCAGCTGGTCGCGCGCGACCGCGGCGGCCGGGAAGCCCTGGACATAGTCCTTCATGACCTGCGTCTCCCAGGCATCCCTGCGGGTCGCGACATAGCCGGTGTCGATGCCCCATTTGGCGGCGCGCTCCGGCGTCGTGATCCACTGGATGAACTTGAACGCGGCTTCCTGCTCGGCGCGCGACGCCTTCTTCGACAGGTAGAAATTGCCGCCGCCGGTCGGGCTGCCGCGCCGCTTGCCGGCCGGCAGCATGCCGACCCCGAAAGGAAACTTGGCATTGGCGCGGACGCTGGTGAGATTGCCGGTCGTGGTCCACATCATCGCGCATTTGCGCTCGAAGAAATCGCGCGGCGTGGTGCCCCATTCGACGATGCCGGTCGGATGCACCTTGTGCTTGCGGGAGAGATCGACCCAGTACTGCAGCGCCTCTATCACGCCCGGCGCGTCGAAGCTCGTACGGTTGCCGGCGCTGTTCATCAGGATGGCGCCGGCCTGGGTCGTCAGCCCCTGGAACAGCCAGTAGGGAAAGCCGGAGGCCGGGATCTGCAGACCCCACTGGCCGGTATTGGCGCCGTCGCGCTTGGTCAGCTTCTCGGCAAAGGCCACCTGCTCGGCCCAGGTCGCCGGCGGCTTTTCCGGATCGAGACCGGCCTCCTTGAAGGCGTCCTTGTTCCAGTAGAGCACCACGGTCGAGCGCTGGAACGGAATGCCCCAGGTCTTGCCCTCGGTCTGGCTGTTCTCCATGAAGCCGGGGAAGAAGCTCTTCAACCAGGCGCGGTCCGCATCGGTGCGGATGAAATCGTCGAAGGGTACGATCGCCTCTTCGTCGATCAGGGTGAACATGTCGGTCGACAGCAGCACCGAGGTTACCGGCGGCGTGCCGCTCTTATGCGCGGTCAGCGCCTTGACGATCGTCTCCTGATAGGTACCGGCATAGATCGGCTTCAGCGCGATCGACGGGTTTTCCTTCTCGAAATCAGCCGCATAGCTGTCGATCAGCCGGGTGATCGGCCCGCCGACCGCGACCGGATAGAAAAACGACACCTCTGTGCGCCCCTGCGCGAGCGCCGGCGCGGCAAGGCCGGCCGTGGCGGCCGCTGCTGCGCCCTTGAGAACGGCGCGGCGATCGACGATGCGGGTCATGGTCTTCCCCTCCCAAGAGTTTGTTTGCCGGCGAGCTTATCCGGATTTTCGCGGCCGGCCAGGTGTCAGGCGATCCGACGACCGCTGACCGTGTCGAAATGGTGGGTGTCGGCGAGGTTCCAGTCGAGGCGAACACCATCGCCTTCACCGAGCCCGGCCTTGCCGGGCACCCGCACAAGGCAGTTCGCCTGGTCCGCGCCGGCACCGACGCGGACATCGACGAGACTGTCGGCGCCGAGATATTCAACCGCTGTGATAGTGCCGTGAATGCCGACCTCGCCGAGGCGGATGTGCTCCGGCCTGATGCCCAGCGACACGGTCGCCGCGTCGCGGGTTGGCGGTGCGAACCGCTTTCCCTCGGCGCCAAGCAGCGCGAGCGGCACCACGTTCATCGGCGGCGTGCCGACGAAGCGGGCGGTGAAGACGGTCGCCGGCCGGCCGTAGAGCTCGTCGGGCGTGCCGTATTGCTCGACATGGCCTTGCCGCATCAGCACGATCCGGTCGGCCATGGTCATGGCCTCGACCTGATCGTGGGTGACATAGATCATGGTCACGCCCAGCCGGCGCTGCAGGCCACGGATCTCCCGGCGCATGTCGAGCCGCAGCTGCGCGTCGAGGTTCGACAAGGGTTCGTCCATCAGGCAGACCGGCGTCTGGGCCACGATCGCGCGGCCGAGCGCAACCCGCTGCTGCTGGCCTCCCGACAATTGCGACGGCTTGCGGTCGAGCAGCGCGGCAAGGCCGAGCATGTCGGCCGCGCGCTTCAGCCGGTCGCTGCGCTCGGCCTTCGGCACCTTGCGCACTTCGAGACCGAACAGAATGTTCTGGGCAACCGTCAGGTGCGGAAACAGCGCGTAGCTCTGGAACACCATCGAGACGCCGCGCTCGGCGGGCCCCGCATGCGTCACGTCGCGGGCGGCGATATGGATGGTTCCCGCCGTCGATTGTTCGAGGCCGGCGATCAGCCTGAGGGTCGTCGACTTGCCGCAGCCCGACGGGCCGAGCAGGGCCACGAGATGGCCGGCCGCGACCGAAAAGGACACGTCGTTCACC
Source organism: bacterium YEK0313 (assembly GCA_000751295.2). Lineage (NCBI taxonomy): Bacteria > bacterium YEK0313. Next base: position 2,411,279 of record CCMO02000001.1, on the reverse strand, counting down.
GCCGTCTGGCCGTTGAAGGCCTTGGTGACCCCCTGCAATTCGACCTCGGCCACGGCGCCTCCTGGATTCGCTGGACGAAAGGGTAGCGGACGGTAAAGCATTTTTTCCCGGCTTGGGTATCGCTCACGCCCAGAAAATTCTCTCGCCCCTCAGCTCGCGATCCATCGCGACGCCTGCGGGCGGCGCCGGGCGAGCAGCAGGAGCAGGACGAGCGCCGCCGTCGAGCAAAGCGCGGCAAGGCCCAGCACGGCATTGGCGCCCACGGCGGTGAGCAGGCCGGCGAGCAGCGGCGGCGCGAGCGCCGAGATCAGGTTGAGCGGCAGGGAGATGTGCGCGACTGCCTCGGCATAGGCCGCCCTGTCGTAGAAGGCGAGCGGAATGGTGGCGCGGGCGACCGCGAGCGCGCCACTGCCGAGGCCGTAGATGAGGATGAAGGCTGCGATGGACCAGGCGGAGCCGCCACCGAACATCATCACCGCCATCGCGACCGGCAGCGCGACACCGGCAACGAGGCCAGTGGTGACGCCGTCCCAGCGTCCGCCGCCGACGAGGTCGAGCGCGCGCGCAGAGATCTGGACGAGGCCGAGCGCCGAGCCGAAGGCAATGGCCTGCGTCGCCGTCAACCCCTGCGCCTTGAGCAGTTCGATCAGAATGGCGGCGAAACCGAAGGTGACGAAGGCATTCAGCGCAATGCCGGCAACGATCAGGAAAAAGGTCCGGCGATCGCGGATGACGGATGCCGGCTTCGCGCCTCCGGTCGCGGCGATTCCGCCTATCGCGTCGGCCGGCCGCCGCGGCAGGCCGAAAGCATAGAGCGGAAGGCAGGCGAGGATCATGGCGGCGGCATAGACGAGGCTGGTCGCCCGCCAGCCTGCCGCATCGGCGAGGATCGCCGTCGTCGGCCAGAAGATGCTGCTCGACAGGCCGGTGATCACCATCAGCGCGCCGATCGCGCTCTTCGACTGCGGACCGGCAATCTCGTTGAGCGCGACATAGGCCGAGGTCGTCAGCATCGCCGCGCCGGCCGTGCCGAGGACGGCCCATGCAGCGAAATAGACGATTGGCTCCCGCGCCAGCGCCAGCATGACGAAACCTGGAGCGGCTAGCGCCGCCCCGCTCATCATCATCAGGCGCGCGCCGAACCGCGGCAGCGCCTTGGCAAGAACCGGCGCCCACAGGCCCATCACCACATAGAGCACCGAGCTGCCGGCAAAGACGGTGGCAAGATCGATCCCGAGGTCGGCGGCGATCTGACGCCCGACAATGGCAGGCAGACCGACCGTGCCCCAGCCGATCACCTGCGCGAGCGCAAGCACGGCCAGGGCACGAAGAACGGGCGCATCGAAACCACGGAACGGCACGTCGGACTATCCGGCTGCAAAAGAGCTGCTTTAGCCGGCAACCGGTGTCGATCCGATGACACCGGTCAGCCGATCACCGGTCCCCGCACCTGCAGCGCGAAGGCAATGCTGAGCGCGGCCGCGCCGGCGACGGCGGCAAGTGTTCGGACGTGATTCCAGAAGGTCCAGTCGGTGAGGTAGCGCTGCCAGAAGGCTTCGGCCTCGGCGCGTGCCGGATCGAGCGCTTCCAGCGCATTGTTCAGCGGCACATTGAAGGCCATCGTCACGACGAAGGTGCCGAACACATAGAGCAGACAGCCGGCGATCAGCCAAAGGCTGCCGGGCTCCGACCAGCGGAACAGCGCGGTCAGCACCAGCAGGCCGCCGACGACGGCCGTGCCGGCAAAAATGCCGAGGAAGCCCGGGTTGAGCACGACGATGTTGATGGAACGCATCGCCGCGAGCCCGGCGCCCGGCGCAATGCGCGCGAGCGCCGACATGACGAAGTTCGAGAAGGCGAAAAAGACCCCGCCGATCAGGCCGCTGCCGAGAGCAGTGGCAAGGGTGAGGGCCAGCACCATGCGATCGATCATCGGAATGCCTCCAGCGTGACGGGACGGCGTCGAAATAAACATGAGCACTGCTCACATTTGCAAATGTGATAAATCCTCATATTCTTGGCGTCAAGCCCTTCGCGGAGATTTTGCATCGTGACCGATCTTCCCTCGCCGACTGCCGCCGCCGCGCCGCTGCGGCGGCGGCCGAGCCAAACGCGCAGCAAGGAGCGGGTGGAGCGGATCCTGACGGTCGCGCGGGAGCTGATCGCCGCCCGCGGCAGCGAGGCGCTGCGCATGGCCGAAGTCGCCGATGCCGCGGGGGTCTCGATCGGCTCGCTCTATCAGTATTTTCCGGACAAGGCGGCGATCATCCGCACGCTGGCCGAGCGCTACAATCTGCAGGAGCAGGCCTGCATCCAGGCCGCGCTCGACGCGGTGAACGACGCAGCGGGGCTGCGCCGCGCGCTCGCGGGGCTCGTCGACGACTATTACGCGCTGTTCCTGGCCGAACCCGTGATGCGCGACATCTGGTCGGGCACGCAGGCCGATCCGAGCCTGCGCGACATCGATCTGGCCGAGACGCGCCTGCTCGGCGACATGCTGGCGGCGGCGCTCATCCGCCTCCAGCCCGAGGCCGACGCGGAGGAGCTGCGCATCTCGGCCTTCCTGACCATGCACATGGCCGGCGCCACCGTCCGGCTCGCCATCGCCCTCGAACGATCCGAAGGCGACGCGCTGATCGCGGCCCTCAAACGGATGATGATGCGGGAACTGCTGCCGGTCTGAGCGGCAGCGCCTGGTCAGTTCCTGAGGATCGCCTCGACGGTCTCCTGCACCTCGAGCGCCTCGGAGAGGGTCGCCAGATGATGCGCCTCCCCGCGCGCAAGGCGCGCGACGCCCTCGAGCTGATGCTTGAGCGTCAGCGGCCGCATCTTGTCGTTCGGCAGGGCCTCGGGGTCGCGCTGCCAGTTGCCGTCGGCACCGCGCCGCTCCGCCACCGACCAGTCGCAGAGGCGGATGGCACCGGCCTCGCCTTCCAGCATCCAGATATTGTGGTCGTCCTTCGGCGTCGTGCCGACGCTGCCGGCGAGCGTGACCGGCACGTCTCCGGTGCGCAGCTGCGCGCTGATGCGGCGCTCGGCCTTGCCGGCCTCGGGAAAGGCGGCCTCGGCCTTCAGGCCGTTCAGCGGCCCGACGAGCCGGCGCGTGAGAAACAGGAAATGGGAGACCACCTCCCGCGTGAAGCCGCCCTCCGCCGGCCGATCCAGCCAGCCCGCCGCATCCACCTGCCAGGACCGTGGCCAGGTGGCGAAGGCGACGTCGATCGTGACGCTCGTGACACGGCCGACGGCCCCTTCACCGATCCACCGCCGCAACGTCGCGACCGCTGGTGAGGAGGCGAAGGGAAAGTTGACGGCGCCGCGGCTACCGGCGTCGGCGACGAAGGCGCGCGCCGCCGAAACGTCGACGGCGAGCGGCTTTTCGCAGAACACCGTCTTGCCGGCGGCGAGTGCCGCCTGCGCATAGCCGAGATGCGAGGCCGGAGGCGACGCGACATAGACGCAGTCGGCGGCGGCCACTACCGCCGCGGCATCGGCAAGCCGCCGCACCGCCGGCAGCGCCGCTTCCATACGCGCCAACGCTGCCGCGGACGGGTCCCAGATGCCGGCTGCGGTGACGAGCTCCGCCGGCTGGTCGAGGATCGCGCGCAGGAGGCGCTCGCCCATGATGCCGGCGCCGATGATTCCGATGGATACGCTCATGTCGCACACTTTCGTTTGGGCAGGATGCCCTGACGCGCCGGGGGGCGATGTCAGGGCAGTTGGCTGAGCAGGGCCGGCCCCTCGCCCGGCGTGATCAGCGTCGGCCACTGGTTCGATCCGAAGGGCACGAGCGGCGGCAGGAACGGCGTAAGGCCCCGCTTCGTCGCCTCGGCGGCGATGGCGGCCCGGGCATCGCCGCCCATCAGCTCATAGTCCATGACAGCGGCATTGCCGAAGAACAATGCGCCGACCGTGCGGTCGCCGACGATGCGGGTCAGCGATTGCAGCATATCCTCCGGCGTCGTGGTGAACGAGATGGTCTCGATCAGCATCAGCCGCGTATTGATCGCCTGCGGGCCGAAATATTGTGCCAGCACGGCGTAAAGGATGTTGTTCTGGCGCGCGACATAGATCGTGTTGCTGGCCGCATAGGCTTTGTCCCAGTCGGCGCCGAGCATGGCCTTCCAACCGGCGACCACCTCCATCCAATGGGCGACCTGCGTCTGAGCGGCCCAGGCGATGACCTTCTTCAGGCGCGGGCCCTGCTCCGCCGTGAAGGCCTTCACCACGTCATAGGCGACATGCCCCCTGGCGAAGCAGGCATCGATGAAGGCGATGTTGGCGGCCAGGAGCGCGCGCACCGCCGTCCGCCAGTCCTCGCGCATGCCGGTGGCGTCGAGGCCGTCGAGCGCGGCCTGCAACCGCGCCCGGAAGGCCGCCATGGGCGCGCGCCAGGACTGATCGGCGGGCTTGTCGATATGGGGCGCCGCCATGACCGGCAGGACCATGGTGCTGTGGCCGACCGACTTGAGAAGCTGGTAGACGATCGGCACGGACGGGGCCTCGACCGGCGCCATGCCCGGCCGGTAGAGAATGAAGCGGCCGCCGGCACCGGTGAACAGCGCCAGGATCACCGGGTGCTGGGCGAGAATGTTGGAGCGGAACACCTTCGAGGCGTCGTCATAAAGCCCGAACATGGCCCGGTTCAGGTCGAGCACGTTGCCGCGCGCGGTCGCGGCCGCGTCAGGCCGCTCGCCGCCGACGACGATGCCCATATAGGGCGGCAGCTCCGCGGCGCTCAACGGCGCGGCCGACGTCATCAGCGCCGCGCCGAAAAGGGCGGCGCCGGCCCGGCGCGCCCAGGAACCCATTGTCATTGAATGCCCCTCCCCCAGAAGGCACGGCCGCGGCAAGCGATTCGGCCGAGCCTCTTTTCTAGCATGGGACGTTGCGGCGGGCGTGCCGCCCGGCGCCCGCTAGCCGCCGCCACCGAAGAAGATGACGCGCAGGAGATGGGTGTAGTCCGCCTCTGCCACCATCATGGCGACGAAGACCAGGATGGCGACCGGCGGCACCAGGATCGCATAGGACAGGGCGAGGCGCTCCCAGGCCATATGCATGAAGATCGCGACGATGAGGCCCGCCTTCAGCACCATGAAGATGAGGATCAAGGTCCAGCGCAGGTAGCCCTGCACGTGGAAATAGTCGACCGCGTAGGAGCCGGCGGACAGGACGAAAAGCCAAACCCAGACCACCAGATAGAGCCTGATCGGGTGGTGCTGGCCCTGCGCCTCGGCCGAGGCCGGGCTCGCCGCGTGGGAAGCGCCCGCATCGAGCGCCGTGTCATGTCCTGCGGTCACGGGCTGTGTCGTCATGGCGCGCTCACCACAAATAGAAGAAGGCGAAGATGAAGACCCAGACGAGATCGACGAAATGCCAGTAGAGGCCGGTGATCTCGACGATCTCGTAGTGACCGCGGCGGCTGGTGAAAAAGCCGCGCCGGCCCGTGTCGTAGTCGCCGCGCCAGACCTTGCGCGCGACGATCAGAAGGAAGATCACCCCGATCGTGACATGGGTGCCGTGAAAACCGGTGATCATGAAGAAGGTCGAGCCGAACTGCGCGGCGCCCCACGGATTCTCCCAGGGACGGACGCCTTCGGAAATGAGCTTGGTCCATTCGAAGGCCTGCATACCGACGAAGGTGGCGCCAAAGACCGCGGTGACCACCAGCATGAGCGCCGTCTTCACCCGGTCCCGGCGGTAACCGAAATTGACCGCCATCGCCATGGTTCCGCTCGACGAGATCAGGACGAAGGTCATGATCGCGATCAGGATCAGCGGCACCTCCTGCCCGCCGATATGCAGCGCGAAGACCTGGCTCGGATTGGGCCATGGCACGGTCGTCGACATGCGGGCAGTCATGTAGGACAGCAGGAAGCAGCCGAAGATGAAGGTGTCGCTCAGGAGGAAGATCCACATCATGGCCTTGCCCCAGGAGACCCCCTTGAAGGCGCGCTGGTCGGAGGCCCAGTCCGCAGCGAAACCGCGCCAGCCGTCCGGCCGCGGCGCCAAGGCCCCTGCCTGATGCGTCGATGCCATCGTCGTATCGTCCATCCCCAGATCCTTTCGCGGGTCCGGTCTTTCGAAGGCTGCAGGCCGCGGGCCCGGCTCAGCCGAGCAGCGGCCTGCACATGGCTATGAGGTCGTCGACCCAGCGCATCAGCAGGGCGAACAGGATGAGCCAGATGACGAGGAGGAAATGCCAGTAGATCGCGCAGAGATCGACGCTCAGCCGCACGGCGCGGGCATCGTCGGCGCGCCAGGCACGGCGGGTCGTCGCCCCGAGCGCGGCGAGCCCGCCGAGGAGGTGCAGGCCGTGCAGCGCGGTCAGGAGATAAAAGAAGGTGTTGGCCGGATTGGCGGCGAGCCAGTAGCCTGCCGCCGACAGCTGACGCCAGGCCAGGACCTGGCCGGCGAGGAAGCCGGCGGCCGCGACGCCTCCCGTCAGCAGCGCGGACCGCAGATCCCTGATATTGCCCTCGCCCGCCGCGACATGTGCCCAATGAAGCGCGAGGCTGGAGAGCACGATGAGGCCGGTATTGACGAACAGCACTGGGGGCACCGGCAGTGCGCGCCAGTCCGAGCCGGCGTCGCGGCGCATCAGATAGGCGCTGATCAGCATGGCGAAGAGCACGCCGACCACGGCCAGGAACAGGCCGAGGCCGAGCTTTGCGGCCGGCACCTGGGACGCCTCGGTGCGGCCGTAGCCGGTCACCGCCCCCTCTTCGAGCCAGGGCTTCGACATCAGCCGCTGATGCGACAGCCACCAGCCGGCGACCGCAGCCAGCATGGCGAGGAAGATGATGGTGACGCTCATCGATGGCCTCCCTCGGCGGCGAGGCCCAGCGGCGGCTGGTTCTGCGGAATGAAGTCCGCGGGGGCGCCGGGCACGCTGTAGTCATAGGCCCAGCGGTAGACGACCGGCAGTTCCTTGCCCCAATTGCCATGGCCCGGCGGGGTCTCTGGGGTCTGCCATTCCAGCGTCGTCGCGCGCCAGGGATTGGGCCCCGCCTCGCGACCGCGGAACAGGCTCCAGATCATGTTGAACACGAACAGGAGCTGAGCGAAGCCGACCACCAGCGCCATCACGGATATGAAGGCGTTGAGGCTGTGGGCGCTGTCCGGCACGAAGGACATCTGGGTGATGTCGTGATAGCGCCGGGGCATGCCGACCAGCCCGAGATAGTGCATCGGGAAGAAGATGGCGTAGGCGCCGAGGAAGGTGACCCAGAAATGGATCTTGCCGAGCGCGTCGTTGAACATGCGGCCGGTAATCTTCGGGTACCAATGATAGATCGCGCCGAACACCACCATGATCGGCGCGACGCCCATCACCATGTGGAAATGAGCCACGACGAACATGGTGTCCGACAGGGGCACGTCGACCACCACATTGCCGAGGAACAGGCCGGTGAGGCCGCCGTTGACGAAGGTGACGATGAAGCCGAGCGCGAACAGCATCGGCACCGTCAGGTGGATGTCGCCCCGCCATAGCGTCAGCACCCAGTTATAGACCTTGATCGCGGTCGGCACGGCGATGATCAGCGTCGTGGTCGCGAAGAAGAAGCCGAAATAGGGATGCATGCCGCTGACATACATGTGGTGCGCCCAGACGATGAAGCTGAGCGCGCCAATGCCGACGATGGCCCAGACCATCATGCGGTAGCCGAAAATGTTCTTGCGGGCGTGGGTGGCGATGAGGTCCGAGACCATGCCGAAGGCCGGCAGGGCGACGATATAGACCTCCGGATGGCCGAAGAACCAGAACAGGTGCTGGAACAGGATCGGGCTGCCGCCGCGATGAGCCATGCGCTCGCCCATGGAGATGAGCGCGGGCATGAAGAAGGAGGTGCCGAGCAGCCGGTCGAACAGCAGCATGACGGAGGCGACGAACAGCGCCGGGAAGGCGAGCAGCGCCATGATCGTTGCGGTGAAGATGCCCCAGACGGTGAGCGGCAGGCGCATCAGCGTCATGCCGCGGGTGCGCGCCTGCAGCACCGTGACGACATAATTCAGCCCGCCCATGGTGAAGCCGATGATGAACAGGATGAGCGAGACGAGCATGAGGACGATGCCCGCTTCCTGCCCCGGCGTGCCGCCGGTGATCGCCTGCGGGGGATAGAGGGTCCAGCCGGCGCCGGTCGGTCCGCCCGGCGCGAAGAAGCTCGCCACCAGCACCAGCACCGCGAGCAGATAGATCCAGTAGCTCAGCATGTTGGCATAGGGGAACACCATGTCCCGGGCGCCGACCATGAGCGGGATGAGGTAGTTGCCGAAGCCGCCGAGGAACAGGGCGGTCAGGAGATAGACCACCATGATCATGCCGTGCATGGTGATGAACTGCAGATACATGTTCGGATCGATGAACGAGAACAGCCCGGGAAAGCCGAGCTGCAGCCGCATCAGCCACGACAGCACCAGGGCCACCAGGCCGATCGCCAGAGCGGTCAGCGAATACTGGATGGCGATCACCTTGGCGTCCTGGGAGAAGACGTATTTCGTCAGCCAGCTGTGGGGATGGTAGAGGTCGACCTCTGGAACCTCGGCTGGCGGTACGGCGCTCGATGCGCCCTCGCCGATCGGAATGTCGGTCATGGCCATGCGCTCCGCTCTGGCTGCGCGCCCGGCCCGTTGCCGCGGACCGGGCCCCATCGCTGCACTGCCCGCGGCCGCCGCGCCGCTCAGCGGCCGGCGACGCCGCCTGCATCCGTCCGCGCCGCCGCTGCCGTCCGCGCGCGCGCGGTCATCTCGGCAAAGGTCGTCTGACCGGCCCGCCAGCGCTCATAGGCCTGGGCGCTCTCGACGATCACCTTGCCGCGCATCTGGGAATGGGCGAGCCCGCAGAGTTCCGCGCACAGCACGTCGAACTCGCCGGCCCGGGTCGGCGTGAACCAGAAATAGGTCACCGAGCCGGGGATCATGTCCATCTTGGCGCGGAACTCCGGCACATAGAAATTGTGCAGGACGTCGATCGACCTCAGCAGCACCTTGACCGGCCGGCCGAGCGGCAGGTGCAGGTCGCCGCCGTCGACCACGACGTCGTCGCGGCCGTTGGGGTCGTTCGGGTTGATGCCGAGCGGATTGTCCGGCCCGATGAACTGCACGTCGGTCGTGCCGAGCTTGCCGTCATTGCCCGGCAGGCGATAGGCCCAGCGCCATTGCTGGCCCATCACCTCGACCTGCGCCGCATCGACCGGCACGGAGATGAACTGGTGCCAGACGAACAGGCCCGGAACCAGCATGGCGGCGACGCCGATCGCCGTCACCACCGTGAGCCAGCTCTCCAGCCTGCGGTTTTCGGGCTCATAGTCGGCCTTGCGCCCGTCGACATGGCGAAAGCGGAAGATGCAATAGGCCATGAAGGCGACGACGGCGAAGAACACGACGCCGGTGATCCAGAAGGTCGCGGTCAGCGTGTGGTCGATATAGCTCCAGTTGGACGCGATCGGCGTCCACCACCAGGGGCTCAACAGGTGGAACACCACGGAGCCGACGGCCACCAGCAGCAAGAGGATCGCAGTAGGCATCGCCCATCCATCCTTGGCCCGAGGCTGCGGATTTCATGTCACGGACGTCATGCGCATCTGCGGCGATGGCGGGCGAGCTGCGGGCCATCGTCGTATGTCCTCGACCACGCTGCCGGGCCGACAGGCCTCCTGCCATGGACGCAAAAAGACCTTCTTGCCGGTCGCGTCATCGAGCGCAGGTCGAAACGATTGGATGATGATACCCGAAGACGTCGAATGTCAATCGATTCCGCTATCCTGGCAGCGACTTGGCGCCATGCGGACAACGCAGGCGCGAATACTGGGCGACACCACACGCATCATACCGCAGTACCGTTTTTGCGGTTGCGAAAGCATGCCCGCCCCGCTAGGAGGGGCGGCGAATGCAGCCGTCCCCCTCCCTCTCGACGGCGGGGCGGCCTCTCCGGTCCGTCATGACCGAGTCACGCGCATGACGGACCGTGTCGTCCCCCGATCATCACAACCATCCCGGAGACCCATCAGCGTGAGACCGATTCTTGCTTCGCTCATCGCCCTTTCCCTGTCCTTCGGCAGTGCCGCCGCGCTCGCCGAGGGCAGCGCGGGCCGCGTGATCAATACGCCGAACGCCCAGGCGAGCACGCCGGTCGGCGTCACGCTGGTGGTCAAGAAGATCACCGTCGGCGAGGACGCGACCGTCGTCAATCTCGTGGCGTCGTTCGACAGCCGGGTGACCGGCCGGGTCGACCTGAACCGGGAAAACGCCGTGCTGGTCTATGGCGAGAACCAGCGCCTGCATCTGCGCCAGCCGGCCGACAATCGCGACCTGACGATTCAGAACGGCCGCAGCATGGTCGGCGACCTGGTCTTTCCCGGCCAGATCCCCGCCGGCACTGAGCGCGTCACCCTGATCTTCAACGAAGGCAATACCAATGACGATATCACGGCTCCCGGCGTGACGATCGAGGTGCCGCTCGCCGGTGGCCGCTGATGCGGTGCCGCTCCTGCGCGGCGCTGGTCGCCGCCGCCCTTGTGCTGCCGTTGCCGCCGGCCCATGCCCTCGAGGTGGAATATTCCACGACGCCGGTCGGTGAACGCCCGTCCGCGCTCGGCGAAACCTCCCTCGGCGCCAGCCGCTGGAGCCCGGCCTCGCTGCCGGCGTCGACCTTCGCGCCCAGGACCGAGGGCGGTTCCCTGTCCTCGTCGGGCGGGGCCGCGATACAGTCTTCGGGGGGAAGCTCGTCGTTCCGCCTCGACGAAGTGCCCAGCCGGCTGCGCGAGCGCACGCGCACCCTGCTCGGCGAGTTCGGCGCCCGCGACGAGGCCGACGGGCGGATCCGCATCACCCTGCTCGGCGATGTTCTCTTCGATTTCGACAAGTCCGAGGTCAGGCCCGATGCCCGGCCCGTGCTCAACCGGCTGGCCGAGCTCCTCGCCGGCTATCGGCAGGCCGCGGTGGCGATCGAAGGCCATACCGACGCCAAGGGCGACGACGACTACAATCAGGCGCTTTCGGAGCGGCGGGCGGCAGCGGTCAAAGCCTATCTCGCGCGGCACAATGCAGGCGGTGCGCGGCTGAGCACGCGGGGTTTCGGCGAGAGCCGGCCCGTTGCGCCCAATACCACGCCCGACGGCGCGGACGACCCGGAGGGCCGGCAGCGCAACCGCCGGGTGGAATTCGTCATCGGCGCCAGCACGCGCTGACGGCGACCTGCCAGGGCGGCGATGGCGACGCCCCGTCACCCGATCGAGCCGCGCCGCGGCGAGCCGGCCGGATGGCCTGATCCCGCTTCGCGCGGCGCCTCAGCCGCGCCGGCGGCGCCGGCGGCGCCGACCCGTCCCGGTGAGACGGCGGGTGCCGCGCACCACGGTCGGGCCGGTGACGGCGCCGGCAACGCCCCCCACCACCGCACCCACCGGACCGCCGACGACCGCTCCGGTGCCGGCTCCGACGGCCGCGCCGCCGACGCGCTGGTCGGTGGTCGAAGAGCCCGCGCAGGCCGCGAGCGGCAAGGTGGCGAGGGCCCCCAGAATCAAAGCCCGACGGTTCATGACCTTCTCCTCTGCTCCTAAGCCAATGTGATCCTGGACGGAATCGCTCCCGTCAGATCAGCAGGAGATCTGTCGCAGGGCAACGCCCGAACACGACCGCCGGTTCCGCGACGGCAGCGTGCGCACCGTCTTTGGCTGCCGCCGCCATGCAGATGCCGCAATTCGAGGCTTCTCCCCGCGCAGCATTGGAACAACAATAGGTCGCAGCGGCGCCACATGGAGACCGAGCCCGCGCAATGGAGACAGCGGCGATGAAAAGACCTGTTGTCGGCGTCATCGGCAACGCCCATGTCGTCGAGAACCGCTTCAAGGTGCAGATGGCCGGCGAGCGCAACCTGCATGCGCTGAGCGACGTCGCCGGCGCGCTGCCGCTGATCTTCGCCGGCATGCCGGACGTCACCGACATCGACGCGCTGCTCGGCGCGGTCGACGGCATCCTGCTCACCGGGGCGCGCGCCAATGTCCATCCGAGCCATTTCGGCACCGAGCCGGACAGCCGCCACGAGCCTTACGACAATGAGCGCGACAGCGTCTCGCTGCCGCTGATCCGCGCCTGCGTCGAGCGCGGCATCCCGCTGTTCGGCATCTGCCGCGGCTTTCAGGAAATGAACGTTGCCTATGGCGGCTCGCTGCATCCGGAGATCCGCGATCTGCCGGGCCGGATGAACCATCGCATGCCGCGGCTGGAGAACGGCGAGGTGCATCCGGATCCTGCGGTGGTCTTCGCCGATCGCCACGAGGTGCGCCTCGTGCCCGGCGGCCATTTCGCCCAGCTGTTCGGCCGCGAGGTCGTCAGGGTCAATTCGCTGCACGGCCAGGGCATCCTCGTGCCCGGCACGCGCATCGTGGTCGAAGGCGTCGCCGAGGACGGTACGATCGAGGCGATCCGCATCGCCGATGCCCCGGCCTTTGCGCTCGGCGTCCAATGGCACGCCGAATTCGATCCACAGACCAATCCGCTGAACCGCGCGCTGTTCCAGGCCTTCGGCGCGGCGCTGCGGTCGGGCGACGCCAGAATCGCCAAAAGCGCGTAAGGGGACGAGCCGGCTTCGCCGGCACCGCAGCACAGAGGACATCAGGCAGCATGGATCAGGGAACGGTCCGCTATTCCAGAGAGGGCGCCATCGCCCATGTCGTGTTCGACCGCCCCCAGGCGCGCAACGCGATGACCTGGACCATGTACGAACAGCTCACCGAGATCTGCGCCACCATCAAGGCCGACCGCAGCCTCAGAGCCGCGACGTTCCGCGGCGCCGGCGGCAAGGCCTTCATCGCCGGCACCGACATCGCCCAATTCCGGACCTTCGTCTCGGGCGATGACGGCATTGCCTACGAGGCGCGCATCGAGGCCGTGCTCAATGCGCTCGAGACGTTGCCGGTGCCAACGCTCGCCGTGATCGAGGGCTGGTGCGTCGGCGGCGGCCTGGCGATCGCGGCCTGCTGCGACCTGCGCATCGCGACGCCGGATGCCCAGTTCGGCGTGCCGATCGCCCGCACGCTCGGCAACTGCCTGTCGCCCGCCAACTATGCTCGGCTCGTCGCCGAGCTCGGCGTCGCGCGCACCAAGCGCATGCTCCTGATGGCCGAGACGATCGCGGCGGCGGAAGCCCATGCCGCCGGCTTCCTGCTCGACGTCGTCGCGGGCCCGCTCGACGAGCGGATCGCGGAGATCACCACGCGGCTGTCCAGCCATGCGCCGGTGACCATGCGGGTCAGCAAGGAAGCCATCCGGCGCATCCTGCACGCCGTCGCCGTCGACGGCGACGACCTGATCCGGCAGTGCTACGGCAGCCGCGACTTCAAGATCGGCGTCGAAGCCTTCGTCGCCAAGCGGACGCCGGAATGGACCGGTTCGTGAGCGATCGCCGCCGCGACCGGCGGCCGGCGCCGCCCGCAGCCTAGCCGGCCAGCCCTTCGTCCCGGCGGAAGCGCAGGCGATAGTCCTGCGGCAGGACATTGAGCCGGCGGCGGAAGGCCCGGCGCATCTGCTCCTCGTCCTGAAAGCCGGCGCGCGCCGCGATCTCCTTCATGCTGGCCGCCGTTTCCTCCAATGCGCGCCGGGCGGCCTCCAGGCGGAACGCCTCCACCACCTTGCCGGGCGTACGGCCGGTCTTCTGCCGGAACACGCGGGCGAAGGTGCGCGGACTCATGCCGACCCGCTCCGCCAGCGCCTCGACCTTGAGATCGCCGCGCAGATTGTCCTGGATCCAGGCCGAGAGGCTCTCGAAAGCGTCATCCTCGCCCGATTGCAGGTTCAGCGGCACGCTGAACTGCGCCTGGCCGCCCGGGCGCTTCAGGAACACGACCATCCGGCGCGCGACGCGCATCGCTTCGCGATGGCCGAGGTCGCTTTCGACGAGCGCGAGCGCAAGGTCGATGCCGGCAGTGACTCCGGCCGAGGTCCAGACCTCACCGTCGCGAACGAAGACCGGATCGGTCGACACGGCGACGTCGGGATAGCGTTCGCTGAGCAGCCCGCACGATCCCCAATGCGTGACGGCCCGCCGTCCTTGCAGCAGGCCGGCGGCGGCCAGGACGAAGGCGCCCGTGCAGACCGAGCAGACACGCCGCACCGACGGGGCGTGGGCGCGGAACCAGGCGGTGAGCGCGGCATCCTCGGCGGCCCGGTGGACGCCCGGACCGCCGCCGACGATCAGGGTGTCGACATCGCCCGCATCGCAATCGGCGAGCGCCGTAGTCATCACCTCCATGCCCGAGGAGGTGCGCACCGCCCCGCCGGCGCGCGAGGCGACCTGCCAGGCATAGGGCTGCTCGCCGTCCCTGGCGGTCTCGCAGGCGAGCTCGAAGACCTGCAGGGGCCCGGCGAAATCGAGCAGCAGGCAGCCGTCGAACAGCACGAAGATGAGGCGTCTCGCAGCGGTGGACATCGGACGAAGGGGACAACGTCTGGCAGGAAATGCGGCCACTATGACATTTCGGCACGCCGGCGGCTTCGTCAACCTCGGAAGCATCGCAAAGCGAGGTGCCCCATGTCCGACGCAATACCGGCCAAACCGCTCGAAATCGGCCTCCTGTTCTTTCCCGGAATGACCCAACTCGATGTCACCGGACCGTTCGAAGTCTTCGCGCGCCTGCCCAATGCGCGCATCCACCTGCTGTGGAAGCGGATCGAGCCGGTCGTCAGCGACGTCGGGCTGCCGCTGGTGCCGACCACCACCTTCGCCGACTGCCCCGATCTCGACGTCCTTTGCGTCGGCGGCGGGCCGGGCCAGGTCGACGTCATGGACGACGACGACCTTCTGGCCTTCCTGCGCGACAAGGGCGGTTCTGCGCGCTACCTGACCTCGGTTTGCGCCGGCAGTCTGATGCTCGGCGGCGCCGGCCTGCTCAACGGCTATCGCTCGGCCTGCCACTGGCTATTGGTCGACCAGCTCGCCGCCTTCGGCGCCATTCCGGTGGACGAACGCGTGGTGGTCGACCGCAACCGCATTTCCGGCGGCGGGGTGACGGCCGGCATCGATTTCGGCTTCCAGGTGGCGGCGCTCCTGTGCGGCGAGGAGATTGCGCGCCGACTGCAACTCTTCCTCGAATATCAGCCCCAGCCCCCCTTCGACATCACCGTCCAGAACGCACCGGCCGAGCTCCTCGGCGACATCCGCGCGGCGGCGGCGCCCATGGTGCGCGCGCGTGCCGAGGCAGGGCGGCGCGCTCTCGCGAAACTCGCGGCGCGGAAGCCGGAAGCGGCCTGAGCCAGGCCAGGGCGGCGCAGGCGGCGGGGCGTTTCCGTCCCACCGCCCCGCCAGGCCGGAGCCGGCGCAGAACCGGCCCGGACCATCGACCAGAGGGATCCACCATGAACCGCAACGTCATTCTTCTCTGCCTCTGCGAGGCACTCTATGTCTGCTACCTCTCGATCGGCTTCACGCTGATCAGCCTGGTCGGGCAGAACCTGGCGCTCGACAAGAATCTCGCCACCCTGCCCTTCTCGCTGACGGTGGTCGCCTCGGCTGTGACCACCATCGGCGCCTCCATGCTGATGGCGCGCATCGGCCGCCGGCTCGGCTTCATGACCGGCGCCGTGATCGGCATGGCGGGCGGCGCGCTCGCGACCTTCGCCATCATGGCCGGCAGCTTCTGGCTGTTCTGCGCCGGCAACTTCCTGATGGGCATGTTCAAGGCCTTTGCCCAATATTACCGCTTCGCGGCTGGCGAGGTCACCGAACCCGACAGGCGCGCCTCGGCGATCTCGCTGGTGCTCGCCGGTGGCGTGATCGCGGCCGTCGGCGGCCCGCAGCTTGCCGCCTTCAGCCGCGACCTCCTGGCGCCGGCCGTCTTTGCCGGTTCCTTTGCGGCGATCACCGTACTGGCTCTGCTCACCTTCACGCTGACCGCGTTCCTGAAGGTGCCGCCCGTGACGGAGGCCGCCAGGGCCTCCGGTGGCCGGCCGCTGGCGGACATCATGAGGACCGCGCCGTTCGTCGTCGCGGTCACGGCGGGCTCGGTCGGCTATGCGGTGATGGGGTTCGTCATGACCGCGACGCCGCTTGCGGTCATCGGCTGCGGCTACACGGTCGGCGAGGCCGCGACCGTCATCCAGTGGCATCTCCTCGGCATGTTCGCCCCCTCGTTCCTGACCGGCCGGCTGTCGGCCAGGATCGGCTCGCTGAAAGTGATCCTGGCAGGCGCAGTGCTGTCGCTGTCGGCGGCGGCCGCGGGAGCCGCCGGCACCAGCCTCGGCCATTTCTGGACGAGCCTGCTGATGAGCGGCATCGGCTGGAACTTCATGTATGTCGGTGCCACCATCCTGCTGACCGAGCATCATCGGCCGGAAGAGCGGGCCAAGGTCCAGGCGGCGAACGAATTCATCATGTTCACCTGCGTGTCGCTCTCCACCTTCATCGCCGGAGCCTTCTACAACCTCTATGGCTGGACCGCGGTCGCCCTCCTCGGCGTGCCGCCGGTCGCGGTGGTGCTGGCGCTGACGCTCTGGATGATGGCGCGCGGGCGCCCGGCCACACGGCCCGCATGAAGGCCAATCACGCCGCGCGGGTCTCGAAAAAATCGAGATCCGCGCCACCATCTGCGACATTGACGAGATCGCCGCCGGCGGCGCCCACGTCTTCACGCACCTCACCGCAGCCGCGGACCCGGGATCTTTTCGGCGAGCGGCACATGGCTCGCAAAACAGTCGTCATCGAACGCCTGGGGATGGCCGGGTCTCAATTGCAGCCAGCTTTGCCATGCGGGGCCTTCGCGCCGCGCCCGGCGGAAATCGCGGATCGCGGGGGGCCCGCAAAATGCGGTCGATCACGGCCGCACGCTGGCGCCGCGCACCAGAATGTCCGCAACGCGCGCGGTCGCATCGCGGTCGAATGCGACGTTGCCGGTCAGCAGCCAGTACCAGTTGAAGCCGATATAGAGGACGAGGAGCAGGTCGGCGTCGGCCGCGGCGATTTCACCGCGCGCGGCGCCGCGCGCGAACAGGCCCCTCAGCTCCCGCGTGCGGGCCGGCAGGAACTTGTCGCGCAGAGCCTCCAGAGCGGCTTCGCTCGCCTGCGCCTCCGCAATCAGTCCGCGGAAGGCGCGCCCGGACGGCGTTTCGCGCCAGAAGCGCCAAAGCGCCTCGGTGTAGTCGACGAGATCGCGCGCGAGCGAGCCGGTATCCGGGGGCACGATGGCCGCGGCCTTTTCCTCGGAATAGACGGCGACGATCAGATCGGCCTTGGTCGGCCACCAGCGATAGATGGTCGGCTTGCCGGCTCCTGCCCGGCGCGCCACCTCGTCGATCGAAAAGCCGGCATAGCCCTTGTCGACCATCAGCGCCCGGGCCGCATCGAGCACCGCGCGTTCGGTCGCCGGATTGCGCCTGGCGCCCACCGAGGTGCGGCGCGAAGCGGAAGCCTGCTGGTCCGGCCTGATCGTCACGCGCAGTCCCTCCTGCCCTTGCCCCAGGCCTTGTCATAACGAAACGGGTCGTATATATCAAACAATCGAAACGGATCGTTCCGTTACAACAAGGATCCCGCCATGGCCGCTCTTGCCCCCAAGCTCGCCCATATCCGCTTCCTGCTCACTCTGATGATGGGCGCCTATCTCCTGATCAACGGCATTCTGGTACTCATCGGGCCGCTCACGACCGGCTGGCCGATCTGGGCGGTCACCGCGCTCGCCGTGCCGCCCATGGTGATCGGCATGGTACATCTCGTCATTCCAATCGCCCGCCGCGGCCGATGACATGACCCAGGCCTGCCGCACGCGCGGCGGGGACGCCGATGGGCCGTGCGACACGACCCATCGGTGCTTGCCGGTCAGGCCGCGTTGGCGGCGCTCAGCACCGCCTTGACCGAAGCCATGGCCACATCGGCATCGATGCCGACGCCAAAGACGGTGCGGCCATCCGCGAGGCGGCATTCGACATAGGCAGCCGCCTGGGCGTCGGAGCCGCGCCGCAGCGCGTGCTCCTGATAGTCGACGATCTCGATCGACAGGCCGCAGCTCTCCTCGAGCGCGGCGACGACACCGGAAATGAGACCGTTGCCGCGCCCGGAGATCACCCTGTCCTGTCCATCCATGCGGATCCGGCCGACGAAGCGCCGGCTCTCGCCCGGCCGGTGAACGCCGCCCTCCTCGTAATCGACGAGGGCGAAACGCTGGTCGCCGGTGAGATGATAGGCGCTCTGGAAAATCTCCCAGATGCTCTCGGCGGTCATTTCGCGGCCCGTGCGATCGGCCGCCTCCTGCACCGCCCGGCTGAAGTCCACCTGCAGGCGGCGCGGCAGCTTCAGCCCGCGATCCTGTTCCATGACCCAGGCGACGCCGCCCTTTCCGGACTGGGAGTTCACCCGGATCACGGCTTCGTAGGTCTCGCCGAGATCGGCCGGATCGATCGGCAGATAGGGCATTTCCCAGACGCCGTCATTGCGCGTCTCGTGCGCGGCAAAGCCCTTCTTGATGGCGTCCTGGTGCGAGCCCGAAAAGGCGGTGAACACCAGCTCGCCGGCATAGGGGTGGCGCGGATGAACCGGCAGGCCGTTGCAGTGCTCGACGGTGCTGACGACGTCGCGCATCGTGGAGAAATCGAGACCTGGATCGATGCCCTGCGTGTAGAGATTCAGGGCCAGAGTGACCAGGTCGACATTGCCCGTGCGCTCGCCATTGCCGAACAGGCAGCCTTCGACGCGGTCGGCGCCCGCCAGCAGGGCGAGTTCGGTCGCGGCGACGCCCGTTCCCCGGTCGTTGTGGGGGTGCAGACTGATGACCACCGAATCGCGCCGCGAAATGTTGCGGCAGAACCATTCGATCTGGTCGGCATAGACATTGGGCATGGCGACCTCGACGGTCGCCGGCAGATTGAGGATGACCGGGTGGTCCGGCGTCGGCTGGAACACGTCGAGCACGCGCTCGCAGACCTCCAGCGCGAATTCCGGCTCGGTGAAGGAGAAGGTTTCCGGCGAATATTCGAAGGTCCAGCGGGTTTCCGGCTGCTTGCGGCTTTCGGCCAGCATGGCGCGCGCGCCGGCGACCGACAGGGCGACGATCTCCTCCTTCGCCATGCCGAACACGACCCGGCGGAACAGGGGAGCGGTGGCGACATAGAGATGCACGATGGCCTGGCGGACGCCCTTCAGCGATTCGAAGGTGCGCGCAATCAGGTCCTCGCGCGCCTGGGTCAGCACCTGGACGGTGACGTCGTCGGGGATCCTGCCGCCCTCGATGAGGCTGCGCACGAAGTCGAATTCGGTCTGCGAGGCGGAAGGAAATCCGATCTCGATTTCCTTGAAGCCGATCTTCAGCAGCATGTCGTAGAAGCGCAGCTTCTTTTCGACCCCCATCGGGTCGGCGAGCGCCTGGTTGCCGTCGCGCAGGTCGGTCGAGACCCAGCGCGGCGCGGCGGTGATCTGGCGGGTCGGCCATTGCCGGTCGGGCAGATGAACCGGGGGCTGGAACGGGCGATATTTCGAATCCGGATTGCTCAGCATCATGATGATGGGCCTGAATTTTTTGCGTGGGGCTTAAGGGGTGACGCGGCCGGCGCGCTGACGCGTTTCGAGCAAAGCGGACGTCGCTTCGCGGGCAATGAAGCGTCCGATCCGGAAAGCCGCCGCTGCGGCGGGTGCCGCCAGCAAGCCTCCGGATGCGCTGCAGCCGTCGGGCGGCCGTCAGGCCCGACGGCTGCCGCTAAGTCGCGTCGCGGACCGCCACGAGGCACGGCGCGCCGTCAGGCGATCGATCGGCAATGATGATATGGAATGATCGCTAGCCATGACGGCCCTCGCGCAAACAGCAGCCCAAACGACGATGCCCCGCCCCCCTCAGGAGGTCGGGCCGGCAAGTCGAAGGCTGGTGCGCGGGTTCGAAATCATGGTGCCGCTTCTTCTCACGGTGGCCCCGGTGAAGTCAACCGGGCATCGATCGGCGGAAATGCGGGCCGTGGCCCGCGGCAGGATGAGCCTGTCACGGGCCGCCCGCCTCACGCCTCCCTGCCGGCGCCCGGGGCCCGGCCGGAGAACCGGGCGCGGCTTGCCGCCGCCCAGTCCTCGTCGAGCCGCGCGAACAGGATGGGCGGGATCGCGACCTGCGTTCCGCCTGGCACGAGGTCGAGAGCCTCGCCCGCCGTGCGCGGCAGCGGCGGCGGCACGGTGGCCAGGCCGAGCGCGGCCAGCACCGTCTCGGCGGTTTCCGGAATGACCGGCCACGCGACGGCACTGGCGCAAGCCACGAGGTTGACGGCGACACGCGTCGCCGCCGCCGCCGCATCCGGGTCGGTGCGGATCGCCGCCCAGGGCGCGGCTTCGGCGACATAACCATTGGCCAGGCGCCAGATCGCGCGGATCTCGTTCGCGCTCTTGCGCAGGGCCCGGCCATCCTGCTCGGACCTCAAGGCCGCGAGATGCCCGCCGAGCTGACATGCAAGCCGCGCCTCCCGGTCGCCGGGTGCACCACCCGCCGGCACCACGCCGCCGAAGCGGCCGGCAACGAAGCTCAGCACGCGGTGGACGAGGTTGCCGAACGTGTCGGCCAGGTCGTTGTTCACGTCGGTCGCGAAACGCCCGAAGCTGAAATCGGTATCGTGGTTCTCCGGCGCGTTGGCGGCCAGCCACCAGCGCCAGTAGTCGGGCTGGAGCAGATCCAGCGCCTCGTCCAGGAACACGCCGCGCCCGCGGCTGGTCGAGAACTTGCCGCCCTCATAGGTCAGCCAGTTCACCGCCTTGATCACGTCGACGGTCTTCCACGGCTCGCCCGAGCCGAGCTCGGTCGCCGGGAAGCTCACGGCATGGAACGGCACATTGTCCTTGCCCAGGAACTGCACGTAGTCGACATTGCCGGCCGCATACCACCAGCTGCGCCAGTCGCGCCGGTCCGGCGCCTCCGCCGCCCAGTCCTCGGTCGCCGCGATATAGCCGATCGGCGCATCGAACCAGACATAAAAGACCTTGTCCTCGAAGCCCGGCTTCGGCACCGGCACACCCCAGGCGAGATCGCGGGTGATGCAGCGATCCTTCAGGCCCTCGTCGAGCCATTTGCGCGCGATGGAGGTGGCGAGCGGCGGCCAGCCCCGCCGCGTTGCGAGCCAGCCTTCGAGCGCATCCGCCAGGGCCGACTGGCGCAGGAACAGGTGGCGCGACGGGCGCACCTCCAGGACCGTGCTGCCCGACAACGCCGAGCGGGGCGCGCGCAGGTCGGTCGGATCGAGCGGGCGCGTGCAGCTTTCGCACTGGTCACCGCGGGCGTCCGCGAAACCGCAATGCGGGCAGGTCCCGATGATGTAGCGATCCGGCAGGAAGCGGCCATCGGCAGGCGAATAGACCTGGTCGAGCACGCGCTCGGCGATGAAGCCGCGCGCATCGAGCGCCTGGAAGAAATGCTGGGTGCGGGCATGGCTGCGCGCCGAGGAGGTCCGGCCGAAATGGTCGAAGGACAGGCCGAACCGCCTGTAGATCTCGGCCTGCCGGTCATGCTGCGCGCGGCAATAGTCCGCCACCGGCAGGCCTGCGGCCGCGGCCGCGAGCTCGGCCGGCGTCCCGTGCTCGTCGGTCGCGCAGATGAACAGCGTCTCGTCGCCGATCTGGCGCCGGTAGCGGGCATGGATGTCGGCCGGCAGCAGGGAGCCGGCGAAGTTTCCGAGATGTTTGGTGCCGTTGATGTAAGGCAACGCGCTGGTGATCAGAGCCTTGGCCATGATGCCCTCCTTCGGGTCATGTCATGGGGTGAGGCGCCGGAACTTGGGTCCGATCAATGAAAAGCCCCCCGGCAGAACCGGAGGGCTTGGGTCCGACGCTCACACGCGGCCTACGGCACGCGCTCAACCCCTCCGGCCAATCTCCTGCTGGCAGGGCCTGCGCATTCGTGCGGCGCGGCGAAGGGTGAACATGGGTGGCGTCCGTCTGAAGTCGTGGCGGACCATGCCCGAAGGCCGGGACGCTGGCAAGGGCGGGAGGTCAAAGCCAATAGCGGTTCGCATAGACGAGCGTCATCACCGCGCCCGCGACGATGACGAACCATTGGACCAGGCGGGCGGGCAGGACCCGCACCAGATGGCCGCCGGCATAGCCGCCGACGAGCGCGCCGGCGAGCATGACCGCGGTCTCCGGCCAGCGCACCATGCCCTGGACGACGAAGATGCCGATCGCGGCGAGGCTGACCCCGGTCGCCAGCAGGTTCTTCAGCACCTTGACCTTGCGGATATCGTTCGGCTCGGCGATCGACAGGATCGCCGAGAGCACGATGCCGAGGCCGGCCCCAAAGAAGCCGCCATAGACCGAGGCCGCTCCGAGCGTGATGCGCTCGGCCATGGCCGATGGCGGCGCCCCCGCGCGCCGGCGTTCGCTCCAGGCCTGGATCGCGGGCGCGAAGGCAAAGAGAGCGGTCGCCAGGCCGATCAGCGCCGGCACCGGCAGGACGAAGAGCCGGTCCGGCAGCGCCAAGAGCAGCAGCGCGCCGGCAATGCCGCCGGCGATCGACACGGCGAGCGCCGCACCGAGCTGGCGGTCGAAGGGCGGCAGCTTCTCCCGGTCCGCGAAGGCCGCGATGAGATGGCCCGGCGAGATGGCGACGGCGTTGGATGCATTGGCGGTCACCGGCGGTACGCCCGCGGCCAGCATGGCGGGAAAGGTGATGAGCGTCGCGCCGCCGGCGACGGCATTGATGATGCCGCCGGCAAGACCGGCGACGAACAGGAGAGCGGCAATGCCCGGATCCATGGAACCTCCTCGGATGAGGCGGGAGCCTGGATCAAGACGGCGGCGCGGTCTGGATCATTTGTGATGGCGGGCGTCCGGTCCGGTAGGCGGCGGGCGAGACGCCGAAAACCCGGACGAACTGCCGCCCGAAATGGCTCTGGTCGGCAAAGCCGAGCTCGGCGGCGACGGCTGCGAGCGGCTCGCTCCCGCGCAGCCGGCGCCGTGCCTCGTTCAGGCGACGGATGATCCGGTAGGCGTGCGGCGGCAGGCCGGTCGTGCGGGCGAAACGCCGACTGAACTCCTCGCGGCTGATCCCGCTCGCGGCGGCGATCCGCCCGATCGTCAGGCGCCCCGTCGGCAATTGCCAATCGGCAGGCTGTGCGCAGCCGAAGGCACGCGCCTGTTCCGTTCGGCCCAGCCGCCGGGCAAGCAGTGCCAGCAGCGTCGCGCCATCCGCCCGGCGCGCCGCGTCCAGCGCATCCGGAACGGCCAGGACGGCCGGCTCGCCGAAGTCGAGCGGCGCGTAGATGTTGAGGCAGTTGGTCGCGGCGGCATCGTGCGGCAAGCTGCGATGCGGGAGGCCGGCCGGTATGGCGATGCACTCGCCTGCCCGTACCACGAAAGAGATCCCGCCAACCGAAAACCGGCGCTGGCCCGACAGGACCAGGGTCAGTTGCGCCTCGTCGTGGAAATGCGCCCGCAGATCAGGCGCCGTACCGCCGGACCAGAAGGCGAATTCAGCGGCCGCCGCGCGCCAATAGGCCCACCGGCCCGCATCCGTCCTGCCCGCGTGAATGGCACTGCCTCCCGGTCCATCGCCGGATCGGCTGCGTCCGGTAAGACCTGCTTCTAACACGACGAAAAAATTGGACAGAGGTCCTTGATAATTACAATCTTGTTATATAATATATCTATTATATAACGGATCATGCAAATGGCCAATCTCGACGCAACCTTCTCCGCTCTCGCCGATCCGACCCGGCGCGCGATTCTCGCACGACTCTGTCTGGGAGAGGCGACGGTGATGGAACTTGCCGAACCTTTCGCCATGACGCAGCCGGCGATTTCCAGGCACCTGAAAGTCCTGGAGAGCGCCGGCCTGATCGAGCGACGGGTCGAGGGCACAAGGCGGCCCTGCCGGCTGGCCTCGGCCGGGCTCACCGAAATCGACGGGTGGCTGGGCATGCTGCGCAAGGCTCTTGCCGCCAACTACGGCCGGCTGGACCTCCTACTCGCCGCCATGGAGGCGACGGAACCCGCCGTCCCCGCCTCCATTTCCCCGCCCCCAAAGGCCGATGAGCCAACCTGACGGAAAGGCAAGAACCGTGACCAAGCTCGTTCTGAAGACCGAAGGCGATCGCCACGTCGTCGTCACCAGGCGCTTTGCCGCCAAGCCGGAAGCCGTCTACCGCGCCCATACCGAACCGAAGCTCGTTCAACAGTGGATGCTCGGTCCGGAGGGCTGGACCATGCCGACCTGCATCAGCGAGGCGCGGCCGGGCGGACGCATCCACTACGAGTGGAGCGACGGCAAGGGCGGCGGCTTCCAACTCACCGGCGAATATGTCGCGCTCGAGCCGTTCAGCCGGATCGTCCATGTCGAGCGCATGCACTTGCCGGACCCGACGCCGGACAACCATGTCGAGACGCGGTTCGAAGCGGACGGAACGGGCACCTTGATGACCATGCGCATGACCCTGCCGGATGCGGAGACCCGCGCCGCCATGCTGGCGAGCGGCATGGAAGGCGGCATGGAGGCGAGCTACGCCCGCATGGAACAGGTCCTCGCCTGACCCGTCGCTGTCGATCGACCAGGCATTCCCGCCGGCCCGTACCCTCCCCGGCCCGGGCCGTTGCCGGCGCGGGGATGCTTCACGCGGTCTCGAACGCATGCCTTCGGGATGCGCAGTGACGCCTCGACACGGCGACCGCGGCGGACCGTTGTATTATGGCCGTTGCCGGCAATCTGCGGAGGATCAGGACCTGGCGAAGCCGGCTGCGGTGGCACGATGGCGCCAAGCCTTCGAGATTGCAGCAGAACGGCTCGCCGCAGCGATATCGGCTCCTGGATCGGCAGCGGCTATGGCGCCGCGCTGTATGACAGCGGCCGCTAGAGGACAGCATCGGCGTGTCCGATCGGGCCCGCGCCTGGCGCGCGGCATGGCGGCGGCCTTGCTGATCGAAGCCGACGGGCTCGCCGGGGGTAGCATCTTCACCGGGACCGACCCGACGGAAGCTGACTGCTCCGGGCCGCCCTCGAGAGAAAAGCCGGCTGAGGGCGCCCCGCCCGGCCATGCCGGCGGCGGAACGCCCTTCGCTCGTGGGACGTCAGTCCTTCAGGTCGTCGGGAACCTTGCCGCCATTGGCGGCCAGCTTGTTCATGACCTGCTTGTGCAGCCAGACGTTCATCGTGGCCGAGTCGTTGGTGTCACCGGTATAGTTGAGCTCCTTGGCGAGCTCCTTGCGCGCGGTGAGGCTGCTGTCGAGATTGAGCAGTTTCATCAGGTCGACGATCGAGGTCTTCCAGTTGAGCGGCTGCGACGCCTTGGACGCGAGATCGTCCAGGATGGCCGCGACGTCGACGGTCGCGCCAGCAGCCGCCGAAGCACCCGATGCCGCCGTAGCGGTGCCCGACGCGGCGGGCGCAGCGCTCGCCGCGTCCCCGGCCGGCGCAGCCGCCGGCGCCTCAGCCGCCTGAGCACGGCCGGGCAGGATCTTGTTCAGGATCGAGCTGAAAATGCTCATTGGGTTCTCCAGTTTCACGTTGCCCCGGCGGCAAGCTAGCACGTCAATGCCGGCTGACAATGACACAATCGTTTCCGAAAAATCCCCCGCCCGACCGCCGGTTACGCCGATGCCGGGAAATGCATGGCCATCCAGGCGTCCCAGACCGGCTGCTGGCGGACGGCCTCGGCCGCGCCGTCCGGGCCGTAGAAGAACAGGCTTGCTGCCGTCTTCACCGTGCCGCCCCACTGATAGGTGCCGATCAGCGCGACACCCGGCGCGGGCCTGTCGAGCAGCAGGGTGACCTGATGGTGCGCACCCTGGTCGATACGGGTGACCGTTCCGGCCAGCGGCGGCGCGCCGCCGGCGGGGGCGGCGCGCCGGTCGCCCGGAACCGCGCCGGCCAGTCCGAGCTTTGCGGTCAGCGCGGCCCAGGCCTCGATTTCTGTGCCGGCAAATTGGCCGCCCGGACGGATCGACCCGACAGGCTGGCCGGCAAAGTGCTTCAGATAGATAGCCAGAACGCCGAAGAACGGCGGCCAGCCGGTTTCCATGCTGCCCAGCTCCTTGTCCCAATCGTCGGCATCGGTGAACAGGCTGTGGACAAGCCGCAACCGGCAGGTGCTGCCGGACAGGGTCTCGATGACGAATTCGGTACCGAGCGGCGGCGCCTCGCCGCTCCAGCCCGGCTCGACATAGGCAAAGCGCCGCGGCGCCTCGAAAGCCGTCACCTCGCCGGTCGACACCATGTCGGGGCCAAGCTCGAAGGTCACCGCGCCGCCCGTCCGCTCCTCGACCGTCGATGGCACGAACCAGGCCGAAATGCCCGGGCCGGTCGCGATCGCGCGCCAGACCTGTTCGACGGTTCCGGGCAGCTCCACCTCGAGGCTGATCGCGCGCCGGCCGGTTGCGTCGGTCTTCACTGACATTCGCCGTCCTCCTTCGCCACCGTTTCGAAGTGCCGGCCCATCCAGGCCGTCCAGGCCGCTTCAGCGCTGTCCCTGGCGGCCGCCGCGGCCGGCCCGTAGAGATAGAAACGAATGGCCGGGTAGACCTTGCCGTTCATCGGAAAGGGCACGAGATGGGCAAGGCCCGGCGCCGGCCTGTCGGTCCGGACGACCAGTTCTTCCGGCCATTCGGGCGTGCCGGCCCAGACGACCGTGCCGCCGAGCGGCGGCAGGTCCGCCGGCGCATCGACACGATCGCCGAGCTTGGCGCCAGCCAGGCCGAGCGGCTGGATGAAGGTCGCCCAGGCCGCGCTGCGCGGCTCGGGAGCGACGCCCATGGCCTGGAAGGACACGCCGGTCTCGCCCGCGAAATGGGTGAGGTAGAGCCGCAGCAGCCGGAAGAAGGCCTGCCAACCCTCACTGTGACCGGCATATTCGTCGTCGAAATCGGCACCCTCGGCAAACCAGCTGTGGACCACGCGGACGAGGCAGGTCGAGCCCGACCGGGCTTCCACCGTCCATTCGCTCGCCACCAGCCCGGGACGATCGTGGGTCTCGACCACGAATCGCCGCGGCGGCGCCCATTCGGCGACCGTGCCGACCGAATCCATGGTGTCGCCGGGGCCGAAATGCGAAACGGCGCGGCCGCCCGGCCGCTCCTCGACTTCGGACGGGACGAACCAGGCGGAGATGCCCGGTCCCGTCGCGATCGCCGCCCAGACCTGCTCGGGTGTGCCCGGCACTTCGGTCTCCGCCTGGACCGAACGCCGGCCGGAAGGGTCGACTTTCACTGGCATGACGGGCTCTCCTGGCTCGCCGCGTGCGGCAGCGGATGGGCCACCAGCACCAGCCGATGGCTGCGCCCGCCGGGCGCCTCGCCATCATGGTAGCGGGCGACCAGCGCCGTGATGGCGCCGGTCAGCTCGCGGGTGAACTCGGCGCGTTCGGCCGGCGAGCGGAAGCGGATCTCGGTGTCGACGGCAAGGGTCGCCAGCCGCTTGTCGGCAGCGACCGCGCGCCGCCAGAGATCGCCGACCTCCCGGACGATGCGGGCGCCGAGCGCTATGAGATAGCTCGCCGACAGCCGGTCGCCGCTGCGCGCGGGATCGGAACCGACGGTGCCGAGCGCATCGGGCGAAACGACATAGGATCTGGCGCTCGCGACCAGCAGCCGCTCGGTCAGGCCGCCCCATTGGCGCTCCTCGGCGACCGCCACCAGGCCGTGCGCCTCCAGCGCCCTCAGGTGATAGTTCACCTTCTGCCGTGCCATGCCGACCCGGCCGGCCAGCGTCGCCGCCGAAGCCGGCTCGGCCAGTTCGGCCAGCAGCCGGCTGCGCATCGGCTCCAGCGCCGCCGCGGCCGCCATGGGATCGTTGATGACCTGAACATCCAGCATGGCCCGTATCCTAGATTGACAAATTTTCTTGTCAATGCGGTCGCAGAGGCATCGGCCGTGGCGGCGGGGCGCCTGCGGCAGCGGCCTCAGCGTGTCAGAAGACGATGCACGACCTCGGTGCGATTATGAGCTCCGAGCCGCTGGCAGAGCTTGCTGATGTGGTCCTTGACCGTATTGCTGGAAATGCCGAGATCGCGCGCGATCTCCTTGTTGGAGCGCCCCTGGCACAGCAGCAGGGCAACCTCGCGCAGGCGCGACGGCAGGCCGCTGGCTCCGGACGGGACCTGGTCCCTCGGTGGCGGGGCGGCGGTCTCGGCCTGCGGGTCGCCGGATGGTCCGCCGAGGCGGCCGGTCTCCGCCATGGTCGTCAGGGCCAGCGAAGCCGCCCGGCACAGCATCTGCATCCGGTCGAGCGCAGCCGCGCGGTAGCGCCCGACCTCGCCGGCATTGGCGGTGTAGACGAGGCCGGCCAGCTTCTCCTCGATGAAGACCGGGCCGGCCATGCAATGGCTGAGCCCCCAGCGCTTCAGCAGCTGAAAATTCCGGCACCGCTGCCAGGCGCGCTCACCGATCAGGGTCGCGCCGTCGACCGGTTCCCGCTTGTCGAGGATATAGTCCAGGAGCGGGTCGGTATTGTTGAACTCGTCCCTGTATTCGCGAATGAAGCCGGCCGGCGCCTGGCGCGCGAAGCACAGGTTCGGCCTCGATCCCTCGAGCAGATAGAAGCCGACGGTCGGCGAGCCGATCAGCCGCACGATCTCGCGATGGCAGGCCTCGCCGAGCGCCGGAAGCGTGCGGCTCGCGGCAACGTTCAAAGCGGCGTGCCCGATATCGGCCGCCGAGACAGCCGTGGCATGGCACGGTGACATGGCGTTTTCTCCCGGACGCCGCGGCTCGCCTCTCGGGCGGCCGGGCGCTGGCGCGCCGGCAAGCTGGGGCCGGCACGCCTTTTCCGGGAGTTTCGCACAAATCGGCCCGCGCTCAACCCGCGCGGCGGCCACGCTGTCTTACGGATTCTGCACGCCGAAGACGCCCCACCGGGCACCGGCCGGGACCGCCTTGAGATAGACCCGGCCGCATTCCTGCACGACCTCGTCGGCCATCAGAATGTGCTGCGTGCCGGAATGAATGTCCCGGTAGAAGCGCTGCATGACGCCGTTGTGCAGCGAGGCGCCGCGCGCCGCCCGATGCGCGAAAGTGCCGACGTCGGAAATGACGTCATGGACATGGCGCATCGCCAGCTTGATGTCGGCGATCTGCTCGAGGCTCGCCTCGCCTCCGGCCACGAAGGTCCCGGCGAGGCTCGTCCAGGCCTGATAGGCGAAGGCGCGCGCCGACCTGAACCGGGCTTCGGCCAGGGCGAACTCGTATTTGAAGGTCGTGCTCTCGTTCATCTTGCCGAAGGCATCGACGCGCTTGCCCGCCAGCCCGGCGAGCTCGTCGAGCATGCGCCGGCCGACGCCGAGCGCCCATGTCGTATGGCCCCAGGCGGTGTAGCCGACGAGGCCGAGGCTGCCTTGCGGGCCGCCGCGCTTGGCCTGGCTTTCGTTGAAGCTGTAGCAGCAATGCGCGGGCACGAAGAGCTCGGGGCCCTCCTTCAGCGTGTAGTCGAAGCTGCCGGTGGCGCGCAGGCCGAGCACGTCCCAATTGCCCTTGAGCTCGATCGTCGCACGCGGATGGTGGGTCACCACGATCTCGGGCTGGCCGTCGGCGCCGGTGACGACCTTGCCGTCCTGATCGGTGACGAAGCAGCCGGAATGAATCCACTGCGCATGGTGGATGCCGCTGCCATAGGCCCAGTGCCCCTTGATCATGTAGCCGCCGTCGACCGGCCTGGCGAAACCGCGTGGCACG
The DNA here is from genome assembly GCA_000751295.2 of bacterium YEK0313. NCBI lineage: Bacteria > bacterium YEK0313. The sequence continues at coordinate 2,381,680 of CCMO02000001.1, read as the reverse complement.
CCATTGCCCGCGACCGTCGTGGCGGCGCCGCCGGCAAAGATCTCCCGGGCGCCGCGGTCGGGGACCAGCAGCGACAGGACCCCGCCGACGGCATTGTTGACGATGACGCACCAGCCCGCCGACCCGTGGGCCCAGGCGACCCGCTCGCCGAGCCGCATCGCATCGACATGGGTCAGCTCGGCACCGCCGAGCTCGCGCGGCATCAGCATGCTGTAGAGGCCGGCGCCGCGCAGGAGATCGAAGGTGGCGTCCGATAGGCGGTTCAGCCGCTCGCTGTCCTCGGCATTGGCGTCGATCGCGGGCAATATCGCCTCGACCCGGGCCGCCATCTGCGCGAACGATGCTGCCGGCGAGGCGCCATCGGTTTCGATCGGTTTGTTCATGGTTTCCATCCCGTTGCGCGAGGGCCGGTGCGATGCCGGCCCGTTGTTCCACATCGGACCTTTCCAACCCGTCGGCCAGCCAACAAGACCCCCACCTGGGGGGCTTGTCCGGTCGGCACCGCCCTTCACTATTCCCGCTGACCAGGGAGGCCCGCGGCACCGATCCGGAAGAGATCGCCAGGCGGAACCGACGCAGGAGTGACTTCAGGTGGCAGGCATGAAGATCCTTGGGGTCTGCGGCAATACGCAGCGCCCGTCGCGGACGCGCGCGCTGGTGGAGGCGGTGGCCGGGAGCCTTGCCGGCCGCCACGGCCACGAGGCGGAGATCGTCGATCTCGTCGAGGTCGGCCAGTCGCTCGCCGCGGCGAGCGGCTCACCCGCCACCGGCGCAGTCGGCCGCATCGTGGCGGCGATCGAGGCGGCCGATGCCCTCATCGTCGGCAGCCCGGTCTACAAGGGCTCCTATTCCGGCCTGTTCAAACATGTCTTCGACATGGTGCCGCCGCATGCGCTCGCCGGCCGGCCGGTGCTGATCACCGCGACCGGCGGCGGCCCGCGCCACTGCCTTGTGGTCGAGCATCAGCTGCGGCCGCTGTTCGGCTTTTTCGAAGCCTCGACCGCCCCGACGGCCGTCTATGCGAGCGAGGCCGACTTCACCGCGAACGTGCCAACCAATCCGGTGCTGCTCGACCGCATCACGCTCGCGGCCGACCAGTTCGCCCGGCTGATGGCGCCTTGTGCCCGCGCCGCCTGAGGGAGCCCCAGCCATGACCTTGCGCCATCCGTCGGCCAGTTCCGATATCGCCCACTTCGAGCGATCCGACATCACCGTCCGCGGCGTCCGCACCACGGTGCTCGCCATCGGCCGGGGCAGCCCCCTGGTCTTCCTGCACGGCGCCGGCACCTTTCCCGGCTTCGCCTTTGCCCGCCGGCTCGCCGCCGAGCGCCGTGTCTTGATCCCGTTCCATCCCGGCTTCGGCCTCTCCGCGGACGATGACCGGATCAGCTCGATCGCCGATCATGTCGCGCATTATGTCGCGCTGTTCGATGCGCTCGGCCTCGATACCTTCGATCTTGCAGGCTTCTCGCTCGGTGGCTGGATCGCCGCCGAATATGCCGCCCGCGCCGACAGCCGGGCCCGGCGGCTGGTGCTCGCCGCCCCCACCGGCCTCGTCGTCGCCGAACATCCCGCCCCCGACCTGTCGACGGTCGCGCCGCAGGACCTGCCCGGCTACCTCACGCACGACCCCCATGTCGCGCTCGGCTATTTCCCCAAGGCGCCGGATGAGGCCTTCGGGCGCGCCCTCGGCCGGGAGATGGCGGCCATGGGCCGGCTGCTCGCCGATCATCCCCAGGGCAATCCGGCCCTTGCCGAGCAGCTCGGCCGGATCACCGTCCCGGCGCTCGTCATCTGGGGTGAAAACGACCGGATCCGCCCCGCGGCGCAGGCCGGAGCCTGGCTGCGCCGTCTGCCGCGCGCCCGGCTCGCCAACCTCGCCGCGACCGGCCACCTGCTGTTCGAGGAACAGCCGGAGGCCGCGGTCGCCGCGCTCGGCGGCTTTCTCGACGAACTCGTCCCATCCCCACAAGCGGAGACATCCGACATGATCCCCATGCCCAAAGGCGTCACTGGCAAGGACGAGGCATTCGACGGCGCGCGCTGGAACATTCTCGGCCAGACCTATGTGCTGAAGCAGCAATCCGAGGCCTCCATGGCCTGGCACGCGACGCTGCCGCCGGGCACGTTCGTGCCGCCGCATACCCATCCCACCCAGGACGAGTTCATTTTCGTCTTCGAGGGCCGCCTCGATCTCTGGCTCGATGGCGCCGACTTCACCGCGGCGGCCGGCGAGCTCGTGCGCATGCCGAAGGGGCTTCCCCACGGCATCTTCAACAAGGGCGACCAGACGGTGCGCTGCCTGTTCTGGGTATCGCCCACCCGATCGCTGCGCGGCCTGTTCGAACGCATTCACAACGTCGCCGATCCCGCCGAGGTCGTGCGTATCGCGGCGGAGCACGAAGTGGACTTCCTGCCGCCGCAGGGCTGATCACGAGGCACGGGCGGGCACACGTGCGCGCCCGCCGGGCTTCGCGCCAAGCCACCGGTCGCCGGCTGGTCTCGCCGCGTTCAGGCGCGGCGTTGCCTCAGGCGGTGCCAGAGGACCAAGCCGGCGCTTGCCAGGCCCAGGCCGACGATGCCGATATCCGCCTGATGGAACAGCGCCTTGACGGTCGGATTGCTGTCCCATTCGGCGCCGAGCCGCGCCCCGAGATAGGCAAGGCCATAACACCAGAGCCAGGAGCCGACGAAGGTATAGGCGTGGAAGCGCCAGAGGTTCATCCGCGCAATGCCGGCCGGCAGGGCGATGAAGGTGCGCACGACCGGCAGGAGCCGGCAGAGAAACACCGTGACCGCGCCGTAGCGGGCAAAGAAGCGTTCGGCGAGGCCGATGTCGCGCCCCGACAGCAGCACATAGCGGCCCCAGCGCTCCACCGCCGGCCGGCCGCCGCACGCGCCGACCGCATAGGCCAATGCCGAGCCGAGATTGCAACCGATCGCGCCAGCGGTCGCGACGCCCAGCAGACCAAGCTCGCCCTTCGACACCAGATAGCCGGCGAACGGCATGATGATCTCCGACGGCAGCGGCACGCAGGCCGACTCGATCGCCATCAGCAGGGCGACGCCGGCATATCCCATGGCCGAGATGGCCGCGACGATCGCCGAGGCGACGAAGGCGATGATGTCGTGCAGCATGGTTCCAACCGATCGATCGCGCCGCCGCCGGCCGCCGGGACCGTGCCTGCCAGTGCGCTGGCTCTCCGTCATGATCACGGCCCGAGAGCGCCGCAATCGTGTATGAGATTCGAGCTGATACCATCAGAGGTCGTTCATGTCCTGGCTCGTCCGCGCGCTGCTCATCGCCCTCATGCCGCTCGTCGTCAGCCAGCCCGCGGCCGCGCACAGCCCCTATTTCACCGACAGCCGCGAGATCGCCCTGCCCGACGGAACGATCGGCCGGCTGCGCATCCTGAAGGGTGACGGCGTGGTCGGCGCCGATCCGGCGCGCGCCGTGGTGCTCGACGCGGAGGGACGCTCGCTCGCGCGGACGCCGAGCTCGATCGCCATGCTGCTGACCTGCAGCGGCGAACGCCAATGCGTCGCCGTCGATCCCGGGAACTGGACGGCCTATGAGGTCGATCCCGCCTCGTTCCGGGTCGGCGAGATCATCCGCCCGCGCCAGGACGCGATCTGGGCACTGGAGCGCGGTGCCGAAGCCTGGGGCTTTCGCGCGCGCTGGGCAACGCTGCCCGAAATCGCGAAGGCCGAGCTCGCACAGGTCCTGGGGCTCGGCGGCACCGCCCTCGCCTTCATCGGCATCGGCGCGCTCTTTGCGGTCGCCCTCGTACCGCGCCTGCGCTGGCCAAGCGAAGGCGGTCCGGGCCGGCGCCTCGCCTTCTTCGGCTGGGCCGCACTGCGTGTGGTCGTTCTTCTCGGTGCGGCCTGGATCAGCGCCATGCTGGCGTTTCTTGCCGGCGTCACGACGCCGCTCTGGCTGATCCTGATGGGGCTGGGCACGGCGGTTGCGGCGCCGCTGATCCGCCTCGTCCTGCGCCGGCGCGAGACCGTCGCGGCGTCGTAAGCCAGCGTCACCGGCATCTCCGGAACATCAAAACCGCCCTGTCAAGCATGGGCGGGCGAGCGTAGGCTCCTGTCCAGGCGCGGCCGCGCATCCGTGGACGCGCCCGCCTTCTGGTTGAACGACAACCGCCTCGATCATTGGCCTGCCTTCCGCACCACCAAACCGAAGAGCACCGACCATGACCAGAGAATGGACCAGCCTTCCGGAAACGCCTTGCCGCCCCCGCCGGAGCCCCGCTCCGGCCCTGTCCCGGCGCGCGCTCATCGCGGCCGGCGGCCTTGGCATCCTCGGCACCGGCCGGGCCGCGGCGCAGGCTCCCGCCGGCGCCCAGGCGCCGCCCAGCACGGTGACCCAGCCGCCGCGCGATTTCAGCCCCTCCGGCGCACCGACGACCTATTTTTCGGATCCGGACATCCTCTCCATCGACCCGACCTTCGACGCCTATGTGCAGCCGAACAGCGCCATCCAGCGGCTCTGGACCGGCGCCCTCTGGGCCGAGGGACCGGCCTGGAACGCTCAAGGCCGCTATCTCGTCTGGAGCGACATTCCCAACAACCGGCAGATGCGCTGGATCGAGGACGACGGCCATGTCAGCGTCATGCGCCAGCCGTCCAACAATTCCAACGGCAACAGCTTCGACTTCCAGGGCCGTCAATTGTCCTGCGAACATCTGATGCGCCGGGTGGTCCGCTACGAACTCGACGGCTCGGTCACCGTTCTCGCCGACAGCTTCGACGGCAAGCGGCTGAATTCTCCCAACGACGTCGTCGCTCATCCCGACGGCAGCTACTGGTTCACCGACCCGCCCTATGGCGGTCAGCTCTACGAAGGCGCGCCAGATGCGCCGGGCGGCCCGAGCAATCCGGCCGGCCGGATCAATCCGCGCCTCGGTCAGCCGGCGGGGATCGGAACATGGCGGCGCGAACTGCCGACCAACTGCTACCGCATCGATCCGAGCGGAAGGATCGATCTCGTGATCGGCGAGCAGCAGGTGCCCGATCCCAACGGCCTCTGCTTCTCGCCCGACTACAGGAAGCTCTACGTCGCCTCGACCGGCAAGGGACCCGGCGACCAGGGCCCGGGCGGCAAGGGCGACATCCACGTATTCGATGTCGGGCCCGACAATAAGCCGGCCAATCAGAAGCTGTTCAGCGCCTGCAAGGTCGACGGCATAGCCTGCGGCCCCGACGGCTTGCGCTGCGACGTCGACGGCAATGTCTGGGCTTCCAGCAATGCCGGGCGATCCGTCGGCTATAGCGGCGTGACCGTCTGGAGCCCCGACGGCAAGCTGATAGGGCGGATCCGGTTGCCCGAGGTCTGCGGCAATGTCTGCTTCGGCGCGCCGAAGCGGAATCGCCTGTTCATGGCCGCGAGCCAGTCGATCTATGCGGTTTACGTGAATATCCAGGGTGCAGCCCCGGGCTAGAAGCGGCGGGCGAAAGAGGTCCGGCCGCTGCTGCCGGCACCCAACCGGCCCAACCGTGAACTCCGGGCTAGCGAGGATCATCCGCGAGCGCTAACGTGCCGACATCGTTACGAAATCGGTGACATTTTCCAGCTTATTCTCCCGGCGCCGCCACCACGTTCGGCGCGATGAAGCGCATTCATCGCGCCTGCGTCGACCCGGCCACAGGATGTTCGATCTGGGGTCTGACGTGCAGGATGCGCTTCGCAGCAGGGTCGGGCAGATCATTTCCGGCGATCTGTCGCCGTTCGGCGGGCCTCGCACCGACGAGGCCGTTGCCGGTCGCTTGCGCGCCGCGCAGCTTGCCGGCGTGCTGCGCCACACGCGCGGCATCATGGCGGCCAATCTCTGCAACGCGCTGATCCTGCTGCTCGCGCAATGGGGCGCTCCCGCCTTCGCCGGCACGGCGGTGTGGGCGCTGCTCGTCGCCGGGCTCGTTCTGCTGCTGCATGTCAGGCAGAACCGGCGCCAGGCCGAGGCGAGGCCGGCCACGGCCTCGGTGCGCGCGATCCGCCGCACGCTCCTCTACGCCGTCCTGCTCGGCAGCCTGTGGGCGGCCGCCCCGCTGTTCTTCTTCAATCACGCGAGCCACAGCGTTCAGTTGATCATTGCCTGCCTTGCCGCCGGCATGCTGGCCGGCGGCGGCTTCAGCCTGGGCCCGATACCGGTGGCGGCGGTCGGCTTCACCGTGCCGATCTTCATCGCATCGGCAATCGCCATCGCCCGCTCCGACGATGTCGGGTATTTGCTGGTCGCCGCCCTGCTCGTCGTTTATGCGCTGGTGCTGCTGCGCACGGTCTTCGCCTATGCGGTGGAGAATGCCTGGCGCCTCGTCGCCCAGTTCGAGGCGGAACGGCAGATCCGCAGCGACCCGCTCACCCGACTGCCCAACCGGATCGGCTTCAACGAAAGCGTCGAGGCGGCTTTCGAGCGGCTGGCACGCAAGAACGTTCCCTTCACGCTGGTGCTGCTCGATCTCGACAGCTTCAAGGCGATCAACGACAGGCTCGGCCGCGCGGCCGGTGACGATCTGCTCGTTCAGGCGGCCAGCCGGCTCAGCGCCTGCGCCCGCCCCGGCGACACCCTGGCGCGGCTCGGCGGCGACGCCTTCGCCCTGATCGCCAGCGACATTGGCGACATCGATCGGGGCGCCGCCTTTGCCCGGCGCATCCTCGACGTCTTCGCCAAGCCCTTCAAGGTGCTGGGCGAGGAGGTGGTAAATACGGCCAGTCTCGGGCTTGCCATGGCGCCGGCCGATGGCGATACGCCAGGCGATCTCTTCCGCAGCGCGGATATTGCGCTGTATCAAGCGAAGAAGTCGCGCGGCGGATCGTTCCGGTTCTTCGACGTCAGCGACCACGCGGTCTCGCGCAAGCGTCGGGCGCTCGAGCACGATCTCGGCAACGCGCTCGCGCGCGGTGAGTTTCAGCTCGCCTACCAGCCGATCCTGTCGCTTGCCGACAACCGGATCGTCGGCTTCGAAGCGTTGCTTCGCTGGCAGCATCCGACCCGCGGCAACGTACCCCCCGACGAGTTCATCCCCGTTGCGGAATGGACCGGGCTGATCCGCTCGATCGGCCAATGGGTGGTGGAGGAGGCCTGCCGAACCGCCGTCACCTGGCCCGGCGCGCCTCGCATCGCAGTGAACTTCTCGGCCGTGCAGTTTCGCGAGCCGGGCATCGCGACCCGCGTTACCGATGCCATCGCCCAGGCCGGCCTCAGCCTCGACCGCTTCGAGGTGGAGGTGACCGAAAGCGCCCTGCTCTCGGACGACGAGCTCACCCTGGAGATCCTGCAGCATCTCTCGGCCCAAGGCGTACATGTCGCGCTCGACGATTTCGGCACCGGCTATTCCTCGCTGAGCTATCTGCGCCGCCTGCCGCTGCAACGGATCAAGATCGACCGCTCCTTCGTGCAGGACCTCAAGACCAACCCGCAGAGCGCGGCCATCGTCAAATCGGTCATCGGCCTTGCCCGCGACCTCGGCATCGACACGACCGCCGAAGGGGTGGAAACCGAAGACCAACTGCTGCTGCTGCGCGGCCTCGGCTGCGGCGAGGCGCAGGGCTACCTGATCGGCAGGCCGGTCGGCGCTGCCGAGGCAATGGCCCTGCTGCAGGCGTGACGGACCGGCCATCGTTCGCGCCAGCCGCCAAGCGCCTTCACATCGTCCGACCCGGCTCCGCCATCACGCCGCGCCGGCCAGGCGGCGCGGACAGTGCCGAAGGCACCAGCGGGCCGTGTGGCGGACCGCTCCGCGTCAGCGATCGGTCTGCAGGGCGACAGTGCGGATGTAGTAGCGCTGCAGCACGAGGAACGGGATCAGCGCGACCAGGACGGCCGTGGAGGCGGAGGCGAAAAGCGCGCCCCAGTTGGACTGTTCGAGCGTCATGTTGCGGGCGATCGCCACCTGCACCACCGCTAGATCCGGCGAGCTCGCCGCCACCAGCGGCCAGAAGAAGGCGTCCCACTGGTGGATGAACATCATCAGCGCCGCAGTGGCCGCGGTCGGCCAGGACAGCGGCATGGTCATGCGCCTGTAGATCTGCCACCAGCTGGCGCCGTCGACGCGCGCCGCCTCGTAGATCTCCTTCGGGATCTGGGCGAAGAACTGCCGGAACAGGAAGACGACGATGCCGCTCGCCACGTCCGGCGCGATCAGCGCGGCATAGGTGTCGACCCAGCCGAGGCCGCGCATCAGCACGTAGAGCGGAATGACGATCGCCTCGAACGGCATCATGAACGACAGGAGCACCGCCACGAACAGCGTGCGCTTGAACGGGAAGTCGAAGACGGCGAAGGCGAAACCCGCCATCGAGTTGACGAGGATGCCGAGCACGACGGTTGCGACCGACACGAAGAGCGAATTGAACAGCGCGCGGCCGAAATTGCCGTCGATCAGGACCTGCCGGTAGTTTTCCAGGGTGAGTTCGGACGGCACGAGCGTCGCGAGGCCGAACCGACCGCTGCTGGCGAAGATCTGCTCGCCCGGCCGGAACGACGACATGACGAGCCAGTAGACCGGCAGCAGCAGGAGCGCCGCCACCAGCACGAGCGCGAGGTAGCGCAGGCCCGTCCGCCAGGGCGCGCTGGTGCCGTCGGGCCTCATGCCTCGCCCTCGCGCTGACGGAACAGCCGCATCTCGAACAGCGCAGTGACCAGGATGATCAGCAGGATGACCGTGGAGATGGCCAGCGATCGGCCATGGTTGAGGAAGGCGAAGGCCGACTGGTAGGCCTCGAACATCAGGAGATGGGTCGCCCCGTTCGGCCCGCCATGGGTAATGACATAGACCGGCGCGAACAGCAGGAAGTTCGCCGCCGTGTCGGCGACAAGCACGAAGGCGAGCGGCCGGCGCATCATCGGCAAGGTGACATAGCGCAGCCGCTGCCACGCGGTCGCGCCGTCGAGGCCGGCGGCCTCGTCGAGCTCCTTGGGGATGGCGAGAAGGCCGGCCAGCAGGAACACCATCCAATAGCCGACGCCCTTCCAGCTCACCACCGCGATCAGGGTCGGCAGCGCCTGGTCGGGCGAGCGGAAGAACGGCTGCGCAGACAGGCCGAGCCAGCGCAGGAAGCCGTTGACCGGCCCGAGCGTCGGATCGAGCAGGATGTTCCAGAGCACCGAGGTGATGGCGATCGACACGGTCATCGGCAGCAGGAAGGCGGCACGGAACACGTCGATGAAGCGCCCGGGCCGGCGCACCAGCATGGCCAGCACGAAGGCCAGGAAGACCTGCAGCGGGTTGACGATCAGGTTGAAGATCAGCGTGGTCGACAGCGCGCCCCAGAAGGTCGGGTCGTCGATCAGCTCGCGGTAGTTCTTCAGTCCCTGGAAGACCGTGTCGCCGCGGATGGTCTCGCCGAACAGGCTGCCGGCCACGGCAATGCCGATGGGCGTGAAGCGGAACAGCGCCAGCCCCAGCAAGGCCGGGGCGAGAAAGGCATAGGGCACCCACCAGCGCGTGTTCATCGCGACGCCTCCGGCGGCCGGGCCGTCGTGCAGCGCGAGCCGGCAATGCGCCTTGCCGGGCACCGGCGCGCCCGTTCGAGGATCAGGGCATCAGGCACGGCTCAGCCCTTGTATTTGGCGATCTCGCGATCGATGCGGGTGGCCGCCTGGGTCAGGGCGTGCTGGACATTGGCGCCGGTCTGGATGTCGCGCAGCGCCACGCGCAGCACGTCCTCATATTCGCGGAAACCCGGCGTCGCCGGCCGCGGCTGCGCCGTGTTGTCGAGCTCGTGGCGGGCGATGCGCCAGATGTCGGTGTCGAAGGTCGCCGCCTCGCGCTGCCAGATCGCCTTCACGACCGGCGGATAGGGCCGCAGCTTGAACCACATGGCCTGCAGGTCGTCGGACAGAAGCTCCTTGACCACCGCCTCCACGGCGCCCTTGTGGGCGGTGCGCGGATTGACGCCGAAATGCCAGGCGCCCGTCGGCGTCACCGGCTTGCCCTTGGCGAAGAAGGGATGCGGCGCGACGCCGAAATCGATGCCGGCGAAACGCGACCGGAACGTGTCGAAGTTGAACGTGCCGGCCAGGAAGAAACCGACCTTGCCGGTACCGAATAGTTCCGGTGTCGTCGCCGGGTCGAACTGGCCGGGCGGCGCCACCTTGAACTCGGAATAGAGCTTCTGCATGAAGGTATAGGCCTCGACGAAGGCCGGGCCGTCGAGATTGCCGCTCGCCTTGAAGCCATCGTCGGAGAGCGCCTTGCCGCCGAGCGACTGGCCGAGCGGCAGGAGCTGATAGGGCCTCTCCGACTGCTCGAAGGCAAAACCCCAGATGTTGTCCGCGGGCCTCGCGATCTTCTTCGCCTCCGCGACCAGCTTCTCCCAGGTCCAGCGCTGGGCGGGATCGGCCGAGGGCTCCTCGACCCCGGCCGCCTTCAGCATGGCCTTGTTGTAGAACAGGACCTGCATCGACGAGCCGAACGGCGCGGAATAGATCTTGCCGTCATAGGTCGCCGCTGCGAGCCCCGAAGGGGTGAAGCGGCTCCTGTCGATCAGCCCGTCGAGCGCCATGAGATGGCCGCGCGAGGCATAGGATGCTGTGAGCGGGCTGTCGCAGATATAGATGTCCGGGTCGGGCGTGCGGCCGTTGAGCTTCACCTCGATGGTCTGGAATACCTGGGTGAACGGGATCCGCTCCACCTGCAGCTTGATGGCTGGCTGGCGTTTCTGGACCTCGTCGAACAGGGGCGTCACCTGATTTTCCGGCCAGCCCATCCAGACCACCCGCAAGGTGGCGGCCTGGGCGCGCGCAAGGCGCGGCGCGGCGAGCGCAGCAGTTGCCGCCGCCCCCGCCAGCAGGATGTCGCGGCGGTTCGCTTTTCTGCCGGTCATCGGACCTTCCTCCCGTTCATCCGTCTTCTTCTGCAGGCCCCGGCTCGCATCCCGATTCCGGTGCCTGCCGCAACCCCTTGATCGTGCACCCGGCCGCGCTCAGCCACCGTCGAGCGCAAGATAGCGCCGGCAGAGCCGATCGAGCACCTCCGGTACAGTGCCGAGCGCCACCACCCCATCGACGTCGAATGTCCCGGGCATGGCGATGACCAGCCGCCCGAGCCGAAGCCCGAGCGCCATTTCGGAAAGGGTGCCATAACCGCCGCCGACCGCGACCAGTGCAAAGGACGCGGTGGCGATGATCGCATTGCGTGCCTCGCCGATGCCGGTGGCGATCGGCACCGCGACATGATCATTGGCTTCGCGCCAGTCGTGATCCGGCAGGATGCCGATCGGCTGGCCGCCCGCCTCGGCGACGCCCTTGCAGACGGCCTCCATGGCCCCTGCCCGGCCACCACAGATGACCGTGAAGCCGATCCCGGCCAGCGCGAGGCCGATCTCATAGGCGCGCCGATATTCGCCTGCATTGGCATCGCGCGGGCCAATGACGCCCACCGGCACGCGCCGCACGCCCGGCCGCGAGAAGAGATGCCGGGCCGCATCGACCGGCGTGACCGGTGAGCCGGCCGGCCGGCTGGACGCGGCCCGCCAGGCGAGCGCCCAGGGGTCGAAACGCCTGTCGCCATGCCACAGGGCCCCATCGGCGGGATCGAGGACAAGGGCGATATCGGCGGACGGCATGGCAGCGCTCGCGGCAAACGGTTTGCGCGAGAGCCTAATGCACAGCGCCTTGCTGTCCATAGCCGGCGGCTGCCCCGGCGGCGCGCAGCCGGCTTGCCCAATTGACGGTTGGCAGGCGGCCGCGCGCCCGCCAAGCTCGCCGGCCTCCCCCGATGCGCCGGAGCCAGCCATGACCGCCAGACAGAAGATCCTGATCGATTGCGATCCCGGCCATGACGACGCCGTCGCCATCCTGTTCGCGGCCCGCCACATGGATCTCGTCGGCATCACCAGCGTCCATGGCAACAATTCGCTCGAGAACACCACGCGCAACGCGCTTGCGGTCGCGGAGATGGGCAGGCTCGACGTGCCCGTCGCGCGCGGCTGCGCCGAGCCCCTGGCGCAGGAGCCGGTCGGGATCGCCGCCATGCACGGCAAGAGCGGTCTCGACGGCGCGGACATTCCGGCGCCGAGGCGCGCGGTCATCGACATGCACGCGGTCGACTTCATCATCGCGATGGCCGAGCAGCACCGCGAGGAGCTGATCCTGGCGACCATCGGGCCGGAGACCAATATCGCCATGGCGCTGCGCCGCGAGCCGCGCCTGAAGTCGTGGATCCGCGAGATCACCGTGATGGGCGGTTCGACCACGACGGGCAACGTCACGCCGGCCGCCGAGTTCAACATCTTCGCCGATGTCGAGGCGGCCTGGACCGTGTTCGAGAGCGGCATTCCCCTGCGCATGGTCGGCTACAACGTCACCCGCCAGACCGGCTTCGACCAGAGCGATATCGACCGCATGCGCGCCTCCGGCCGGTCGGTCGCGGCAACGCTCGCCGACCTGATGGCTTTCTACCTGGAGAAGCAGCGCGTCGGTTACGGCCTGACGGTCGCGCCCATGCACGATGTCTGCGCCATCGTGCCCTATGTCGACGACAGCCTGATCGACTATGTCCACACCTCCGCGCGGATCGAAAAGACCGGCACCTATACCCGCGGCATGACCGTCTGCGACCTGCGCACGCTGAAGAGCGCCGAGGCCATCAACATGCGCCATGCAAGCCCCGCCAATGCGCTGGTGGCGGTCGACGCGCGCAGCCGTGCGCTGATCGACCGGGTCGTCGATACTCTGCTGACCTATGACTGACGGCGCGCCGGAGGGAGGCCGGACACCGCGCCGCGCGACGGCGGCTCCGGCGACCGCCCCGCCGCCTCAGCCGGGGCGCTGGCAGACGGTCCTGTTGAACTCCATCTGATCGGACGGCCGCCGGCTCGTGCAGGCGCGCTGGCACAGGCGGCCAAGCTCGGACGTCCGGAACCGGGCATAGCGCAGCCGCGCGTTCTCGGCGACCCGGCGCGCAAATTCCGACAGGCCGTCGAAAGCCTCGGCGCAGGCCTGTTGAAATCCCCTGCACTCGCCCAGCACCTGTTCGAACAGTTCCCCGCAATCGGTCTCCGTCAGCGCGGTCGGGCCTTCCGCATCGCGCTGCTCGAAAGCGAAACGCCCGTCGGCAAATCGCAGCGAGCGCACCTTGCCGTCGAAATAGGGCAAGGCCATCGTGAAGGCGTTCGGCCCGGTCATCTGTGGCCGGGTTTCGGACCAGAAGGCGCTGAACGGCGTCTTCTGGACGCTTGCGTCCTGCGCCGTCTGGACGATGAAATGATTGGGCGCCGGCAGCCAGCAGGCGCTGCCGGCACAGGTCTCGCCGATCAGGACGACCGCATAATCCTGCAGAATGATCGGCGCGCCCTCGAAGGTCAGCAGATCCTCCTGGGTGCAATGAACCTGCCTGTCGCCGGCGAAGACGCACTTCATGTCGTCCGCCTCGCGGATCGTCAGCGTGCCGTAGGGCGTCTGCACGGCGCGCTCGTCCGCCACGGCCCGGCCAGACCCCAGCAGCGCAAAGCACGCCACAAAGATCATCATCGAACGCATGAACATCCCCCGATGCCGCAGTTTCGACAACGCTTATAACCATTGTTCTTCTTATGTTCCAATATTGGCGCATCGCCTGCGTTGCGTCAATCGCCGGCTGCAACCTGTTCAGGGTTGCCCCCAACGGACAATGTCGTCACTTGAGGGATTTCGGGAGGACCGACGCCTTCGGCGGCGTCCCGGCCGTTGTCTCGGAGCGAGGCCGGTCGCTGCGCATGTCGGCCTGTATTCCCACGGAAAACAGCGATAGCGCCCCCATCGCGCCGAAGGCGCTCGCACCGAACAGCGCGAGCACCAGCGCGACGTGACGCGTCTCCGTATCCGGCCCCGCCAGCGCGAGCCCGCTGCGGTAGCGCCATTGCAGCGACGGCAGGCTGCCGAGATGGATTGCCACCTCGATGCTGAAGCCGACGGCCAGGATCAAACTACTTGTCGCCAGCAACGGCCAACCAAGGCTGGGCGCCGCCCAGCAACCCCAGACTAGCAGGCCCGATCCCACCATGCAGCAAGCAGCGGATGCCACATGGTTGATGATGATGCTGCGGCGCAGCATCAGCGCGTCGTCCATCTGCCCCCCCTCACCTGCCGATCACATCCTTTCCAATCGGACCATGAAGAGCAAAGATCTTGCGGCTGTCACGCTTAACGCAGCGTCCCGCCGACATCGCAGCCCGTCTGCGCCGCTAGTGCCTTTGCGAAACTGCGCTTTGCCTGCATAGTCCTGAAAAAAGAGAGCTCGCCTGGCTGGAGGAAGACGCCATGCAGCCAGACACATACGACCCGGTCTCGCCGGCGCCGCTCGCGCGCTTCGGCCTCGTCGATACGCGCTCGCCCGACGAGGCGCGCGAGGCGGTGGGGCGCATCTTCTGCCCGCATTTCCTGACCCCGCTTACGCGCGAGGCGAGCGGTTTCCATGCGCGCCACCACAGCGCATCCCAGGCCGGCTATTCCGTGAATTTCGTGGCCTATGGCAGTGCGGTCGAGATCGATCCCGGGGAGCTCAGCCGCTTCTTCCTGCTGCAGGTGCCGGTGCGCGGCGCGGCGCAGGTACGGTGCGGCACCGTCGTCGCCGATGCCGCCGCCGGTCGCGGCGCCACGGTCCTGTCACCCACCCTGCCGACACGCATGATCTGGCAGGACGGCTGCCAGAAGATCATCGTGCTGATCCGCCGCGAAGAGCTCGAACGGCTCTGCGGCGCCATGCTCGACCGGCCGAACATGACGGTGGAATTCTCGACCGGCATCGACCTCACTCAATCGGCCGGGGCGGCGCTCTTCCGGCATGTCGACCTGATGCGGGCCGCCGCCGACGGCGCCGGGCCGGTTCCGGAGCCCTATCAGGTGCTGCTGCGGGACGGCCTGGCGACGCTCATGCTGACCGGGCTCGTCCATGACAGGAGCGCGTCGATCGGGCGGCCGGCGCCTCTTCCCGGCCCGGCGGCCGTGAGACGGGCCGAGGACTATCTCGTCGGCCATGCCGGCGAGGCCATCGCCATGGCCGATGTCGCCCGGGCCGCCGGCACCAGCCTGCGCGCGCTGCAGGAGGCGTTTCGCCAGCATCGCGGCCACACCCTGACCGAACGGCTGCAGCAGATCAGGCTCGAACGCCTGCGCGCGGCGCTTGCCGACGGCAGCGACGACAGCAGCGTGACCGAAATGATCTTCCGCTCAGGCCTCGGCCATGCCGGCCGCGCCGCCGCGGCCTATGCCGCCCGCTACGGCGAGACGCCGTCGCAGACGAAGCGCAGACGGTGATGGGGGTGGCAAATGGCGAATAGCGAATAGGGCGCGCGTCCTCGTGGCATCGTGAACTCCTCACGCTATTGTTCGGGTGTCCACAAAACCGGGGCAACTTCACTCCGCCACCCGATATTGCGGCGCCGAGGCGAGATAGCGTGCGAAGGCGTCGGCATCGGGCGGCGTGAACTTTTCGACCAGCGGGCTGCGGCGGCGCTCCGTGGCACCGATGTCGTCGAGCAGTTCGTCGAGATGCCGGAAATGGTAGGGCGCGACGCAGAGCCCGCCATAGACGCCGGCCGCCGGCCGCTCGACCCGCCGGAAATGCAGCATCATCTCGATATTCTCGCGCATCTGCGCGGCTGTCGGCTGGCGGGCGAGCTGGCCGTCGGCGTAGCGCACCAGCCAGTTGGCCGCCATTTCCGCGCAGAGAACCGTCGCGAAGGACGAGTTGAAGCCGACGAAGCCCATATCCGGCACGTCGGGATTGGCAATGATGCGATAGAGCCGGTACTGCCCGTCGGGATCGACCAGCCGCTTGCGGTAGTCCTCGGGAAGGAACGGCACGCCGAGCTTCCATCCCGTTGCGAGGATGACGACATCGGCCTCAAGCCGCTTGCCGCTGCTGAGCACGACGGTGCGGCCGTCATAGCGCTCGATCGTGCCGAGCTCCGCCTTGAGCCGCCCGTCGGCAAGCATCGGAAAATAGCCCGGGGTCGCGATCGGAACCGAGCAGTTGATCGTCTCCTCGATCGGCACCTTCGGCACCATGCCGACCTTCTTCAGCTTGAACTGCACCTTCAGAAGGCTTTCCAGCGCCCGCCAATTGGCCCAGGTGAAAGGCCTGCTCACTCCGTGGAGAAGGCGCGAGCGCGTGCCTGCGCCCCAGCCGCGGAACATCTCCTCCTGGGCGCGGCAGTAGATGACGCGCTTGAAGTTGATCAGGCCACCGAGGAAATAGGGAATGCGCCAGACCGGTTCGCGCATCACGTTGGTGACGGCCGATGCGCCGGCCCTGACCGCGTTGACGGCAATGTCGGTCGCCGATTTCGAGCCGCCGAGCACGATCACGCGCTTGCCCTTGAGGGCGGCTGGATCGTTGTAGTCCGAGGAATGAACGATGACGCCGCCGGCCGCCTTGAAGGCCTCGTCGCCCGGATGAACCACCACGTTCTTGTCGCTGAACTGGCCGGTGCAGACGGCGACGAAGTCATAGTCCTCGCGCGCCGTCCCCCCGGGCGTCTCCAGATCCAGCACCCAGCCGGGCCTGCCCTCGCCGCGCCGGGCCATGCCGGTCACGCGGACGCCGAGCCTGATATGCTCGGTCAAGCCGTTGTCCTCGGCAAAGTCGGTGAGATAGCGGTGGACCTGCGGCCCCTTCGGCCATTCCGGAAAATCGGCCGGCATGGCCTTGCTGGTATAGCGATAGAGTTCCTTCGGACTTTGCGTCTGCACGTCCGGATAGGAACGGGCGGGATCCCAGACGCCGCCGATGCCGCCGGCCCGCTCGAGGATCGTGATCCTGTGGCCGTGCTGCTTGAACACCTTGCCGGCGGCGAGGCCGGAAATGCCGGCGCCGATGATGCAGACATTCTTCTGGGCAACCATGATCGTCTTCCTGGTTGAACAGGCCACATGCCCTTGAACGGGCGGGTCGATGCTGCGGAGGGACGCCGCCGCGCGGGCTTATCGCCCGCGCGCGCAGGCCGCTTCACGCATTGGCCTCGGGCGGCAGGAACTCGACCTCGTGGCGCGCCGAGATCTTCACCACCTCCTGCGGGTCGGCGACGTTGTGGAGGTTGTTGAACAGCTCCTCCAGCATGCGCGCGGGGGAGACCCAGAACAGCGCGCGCGCCGGCTTGTCAGACTTGTTGAAATAGCCGTGGGGGACACCGCGCGGCATGCGCACGAGGTCGCCGGCTTTCGCCTTCAGCCATTTGCCGTCCAGCTTCAGGTCGAGCTCGCCCTCCTGCACCAGGATGAACTCCTCCTGGGTCGGATGGACATGGACCGGCACGAACTGGCCGGGCTCGCTGTTGGTCTCGAAGGCGAAGGTGCTCTCGCAGACGGCCTTCGGGAAATAGACCTGGCCCAGAATGTTCCAGGTCTTGCCGGCGTAGCCGGTGCCTTTCTCGGTAATGCCCTTGTCGAGCGCAGCCATTGTCATCCTCCCTGGTGGCACGGTCTTTCAGGCGACCGGCCGATGCTGCCACGCGAGCACGGACCGGGCGATCGGCGCTATCCGGATCGCGCGGCGGCAATCCGGATCGCGCGGAATTGCGGCGTCAGTGCTCGGGCACGACGGACAGGCTGCGCTTCAGGCACTTCAGCGCGAAACACGAGCGCGAGTGGCGCACGCCGGGGATCTTGTAGAGCTTCTTGCGGAGGAACTCCTCGTACCCGGCCGTGCCGCTGACCGCGACCTTGAGGAAGTAGTCGTATTCGCCGGTCGTCAGATAGGCCTCCAGCACCTCCGGCAGCGCCGCCATGGCGGCGCCGAACCGTTCCAGCACCTCGTCGTCGTGGCGCTCCAGCGTCACTTCGATGATGACGGTCTCGGTGAGGCCGAGACGGGACTGATCGAGGATCGCCGCATAGCTCTGGATCGTGCCGTCGAGCTCGAGGCGCTTCACGCGCTGCCAGCACGGGCTGGTCGACAGGCCGACCCGGCCGGCGAGCTCGCTCATCGACAGGCGGCCGTTGGCGGTCTGCTCGGTCAGGATCTTGCGGTCGATCGCGTCCAGGGAACGGGACATGGGGCATTCTCGCTGCAGTGCAATATACCAAATGATCTTACCGGCAAGATGGCTTTTGGCAAAACGATCGGCTCGACATGCCAGCCATCAGCGACATCTTCGGCAAGTCTTGCTGCCGCCGCCGCGCTAGGCTTCCTCGCCATTCCTGGGGGCTCTCATGCATCGGACCGAATTCCGCTCGGACAATCCGCTCGACGACCTGCCGCGGGCGCTCGACATCCTGCGCAAGCTCAACTACCGGCTGGACGGGGTGACCATGACGGCGGCCGATGGCGAGCCGGCGCGGATCGCCATTGCCTTCGCGCCGCGCGGCGCGCTCTCGGTCGAGACCTTCCTTGCGCTGGTCGAGCGCCTGCCGGGCATCGCGGCGCTGACCTATGCCGGCCCCGGCTCGGGCGCCGGCAGGCCGGGAGCCGATCGCTCCGCCGGCCGGATGCTGGAAGCGGCCGTGGCATGAATGCCGTGACGCCGTTCCCTCGCCCCCGCACGCTGATCCATCCCGGCCGGTTCAATCCGGTCCGGATCCAGAGCCTCGCCTCCGCCGCCGCCCGGCACGTCCGGCTGCAGCTTCAGCCGGGCCGCAGCCTGTTCGACGCGCTGGTCGCGCCACTCGCGGCGATCGGCATCACCTCGGCCTCGACGACCATTCTCGGCGGCTTCTTCGACAGGCTGGACTATTGCGTCGCACCGCCCGACCCGAGCGGGCGCGCGGTCATCGCCTATACGCATCCGATCCCGGCCGGCCGCGCCTTCCTGGTGTTCGGCAATGCCACCATCGGCAAGGCGCTGGACGGCGCACCCCTGGTCCATTGTCACGCCGCCATCCGTACCGCCGGCGGCGCCATGATGGGAGGGCACATCCTCACCGACCGCTCGATCGTCGGCCCTGTGCCGATCCCCGTTCTCGTCACCTCGCTTGATGATTTCGAGCTGCGCCAGGCCTTCGACCCCGAAACCAACATCCCGCTGCTTAAGCCGCAGGCGGTCGATCCGTCCCATGCACACCATGGAGCCCTGAGGATATGAGCGAGGCCCCCGCCATCGTCGAGACCGGACGCATGGGCCGCGTTGCCTATGCCCGCATCGCCCCCAACGAGGACCTGGTCCAGGGCGTCGAGAAGCTGTGCCTTGCCCAGGGCTTCCGCAACGCCTTCGTTCGCGGCGCGCTCGGCAGCCTGGTCGATGCCTGCCTGGCGACGCGCGACGGCGGCCTGATCGAGGTCGCCGGGCCGGCAGTGGAGATCGTCAGCCTCGCCGGCGAGGTTCGCGAAAAGCCCGACGGTTCACTCGGCGCCGCCCTGTCGGGCGTCGTCGCCGGCACCGACGGCGCGCTGCATGGCGGCCCCTTCGTCGCCGGGGCCAATCCGATCTGCATGACCTTCGAGGTGACGCTCGAGGAGTGGCTGCCGGACGCTCGGCCCGCCTGACTGCGACCGCCGGCCACGCCGCCGGGGTATCCGTCCGCCCCGGCATCATGTCGGCGCAATGGACCGCCTGGATACTCGCCCGGCGCGGCGGAAGCGTCCCTGCCCGCGCCGGAGCCGCGGGTCGTCCATGCCGCAAGCCAGCCTTCGCGCAGCCCTCGCCCATCTGACGTCCGTGCTGGCAAGCGGCCGATCGCCGCGCCGCGGCACCCTGGCGCTTGCGCTGGCCCGCCTCGATCGGCTCAAATCGATCCATGACGGCTTCGTTCTGCTCCCGCCGCGCGCCATGGGATCCGGCCCAATGTCATCGGACGAACTCCGCCCGCCGGCCCTGACGCCGATCGTCGACCCGCGTTTCGGCGACGTCGAGGACGATGCGCTCGCCACCAAGCGCCGCTCGCTGCTGTCGCTTGCCGGAACGCTGTTCGCCGAGATCAGCCTGCCGAAGCTGATCGCCGCCTGGTTCGTGATGATCATCGGCCCCGGCATCATGCTGGGCCTTGCCCCGCAGGTGGCGCTCGGCTGGGCGATCGCGCTGAAGACCAATCTTGCCGCGCCCTTCGCCGGACTGGGCGCCCTCGTCCTGCTGCTGATCGTCGCGCTCGCTGGCTGGTACGGCATCCGGCCATTGTTCCGGGCCGCCGAGAGCAATTTCTGGCAGCTCAATTCGCTCGCCGTCCAGCCTTTCTACGCGGCATGCCGCGAAGCGCTTCGGCACTTTGCCGAAAAGCTGCTGCCCACCGATACGACCGAGGCCGGCCGCGCCCGGCTGCGTGCGGCGACGTCGGTCGCCGCCGGCCTCGTCCTGTCGGGCCTCGCCCTGTCCGCCACGGCGGCGGCCTGGCGCGCCTCGTCCTGGATCGGCGAGTTCGCCGATCTCGCCTCGCCCTATCAGCTCGCCAAGACCGCGCTCGCCAATTCCGTCGTGCTGATCGGCCTCTATCTCGCCGCCGTCGCCCTGGTCTGGTCGATCGCCGACGCGCTGATGCCCCAGCCGCGGGCACTGCAGGGATTTGCGACCGCGGATCCGACGGCCGGCAAGGCCTGGCGCGTCGCCCATCTCTCCGACCTGCACGGGGTCGGCGAGCCCTATGGCCTGAGGATCGAGAGCGGCCGGTCGGGGCCCCGGGGCAATGGCCGGATCGCCGCCGTGCTGCAACGGCTCGACGCGCTCCACGCGGCCGAGCCGCTCGATCTCATCCTGTTGACCGGCGATACGACCGATGCCGGCCGCTCGGCGGAATGGGCGGCCTTTTTCGATCTGCTCGCCGCCTATCCGCATCTTGCCGAGCGCATGCTGGTCCTGCCCGGCAACCATGACGTCAATGTCGTCGACCGCACCAATCCGGCGCGTCTCGACCTGCCGATGAGCCCGGCCAAACGCCTGCGCCAATTGCGGATGCTGTCGGCCATGGCGGCGATCCAGGGATCGAAAGTGCATCTCGTCGACCGGCGCGCCGATATGCTCGGCCCGACGCTCGCGGCGACTCTCGCGCCCCGTCTTTCAAGCCTTGCCGAATTCTCCGACACCGGCTCCTGGCGTGAAGCCGGTCGGTTCGGCCAGCTCTGGCCCGATCTCTTTCCGCAGGTCCTGCCGCCGCGGGAACCGGACGGGCTGGGGGTGATCCTCGCCGATTCCAATGCGGAGACGCATTTTTCCTTCACCAACGCGCTTGGCCTCGTCTCGGCCGAGCAGGCTCTGGCGATCGAGAAAGTGCTGGCGGCCTATCCCGGCGCGCGCTGGATCATCGCGCTGCACCACCATCTCGTGGAATATCCGATGCCGGCCCGCGCCCTGTCGGAGCGGATCGGCACGGCGCTGATCAACGGCAGCTGGTTCGTCCGCCGCCTCAGCCATGCGGCCCATCGCATCGTCGCCATGCACGGCCATCGCCACATCGACTGGATCGGCGAATGCGCCGGCCTCACCATCGTCTCGGCGCCCTCGCCGGTCATGGAGGCGACCGACGCGGCCGAGACCTGCTTCTACATCCATACGCTGGTGGCAACGCCCGATGGCGGCCTCGGCCTCGGTCCACCGGAACGCATTGCCGTCGCTGGCGCGGCGGCATGCGCGGCCAGGGCGGCCTGAACGCAGCGCTTCAGCGCAGCCGCAACCGATCGATCACCGCCCGCACCTGACGGTCGGCCTCCGGCTCGAGCGGCAGGATCGGCAGCGGCGGCGCCGCCTTGACCAGTCCGAGCGCATTGGCGGCGGCATAGGCGACCCTGAGGCTGGAATGACCCATGAACAGGTCCCAGAGCGGCTGCAGGTCCGCGTTCAGCCGGCGCGCCTCGGCAGCCCTGCCGGCCCTGACCGCACGCGTGATCGCCATGCACGGCTCCGGGAACAGGCCGCCGAGCACGCTGTACCAGGCATCGGCGCCGGCGATCAGCGTTTCCGTCACCTTCCAGTCGGCGGAATAGCCGAGCGAGAAATCCTTGCCGACGCGCCCGCGCAGGTCCTCGAGCTGGGCCAGGATATGGGCCGGCTCCGGCGCCGGGTTCTTCACAGCCACGATGTTGCCGATCTGGCCGAGCCGCGCGATCAGGCCGGGCGAGAAGGAAAAATGGGTCGTGCCGGGATTGTTGTAGATGCAGACCGGCAGTTCGACCGCCGCCGCGACCGTTTCGAAATGCACGAAGACCTCGCGGTCGGTCAGCGGCGTATAGGAGACCGGCGCGAGCAGCAGCGCGCTGGCGCCCGCCGCCTCGGCGTCGCGCGAGAGGGCGACCGCCTCGTCGGTGCGCAGCGCGCCCGAGCCGACCAGGATCGGCGTGCCGCGCGCGACCTCGACGGCGGCCACGATGGCGCGCCGCCGTTCGGCCCGGCTCAGATAGGGATAGCTGCCGGTGCTGCCGAGCAGGCCGATGGAATCGACCTTGGCGCCGACCAGCCGTGCGATCAGCCGCTGCAGGGCTTCGGTGTCGACCCGGCCCTCGCTGTCGGCCGGAGTGATCGGAAAGGCGGAGAGGCCCTGGAACATCGGGTTCACGGGAGTGGTCCTTGGTCGAGCGAAGACGATAGCGGGTAGCGGCCCGCCGCGAGCCAGGCGATGACGTCCGCGGCATTCCGGTCAGGTGGAAAGACCGGATAGAAGACGCGGTCGATGCGGCCATCGCGGATGACGAGCGTGAAGCGTTTCAGGAGCGTCATGCCCGCGGTCACGAAGGTCGGCAGGGCGAGCGCGGCGGTGAGCTCCAGCCTTTCGTCGGATAGGATCGGGAAAGGCAGATGCAGGCGGGCCACCGCCTCCTGCTGATAGGCCGGTGCCTGCGTCGACAGCCCGAAAAGATGGTCGACGCCCAGCGCGCGCAGCTCGGCGAAATGGTCGCGGAACGCACAGGACTGCGGCGTGCAGCCGCGCGCGCCGGGAATCATGTCCCATCCGTCGGGATTGTCGACGCCCGGCCGGCCGGTGCGCGGATAGGCGTAGACGACGGTGAGGCCGCGCAGCGCGGCGAGATCGACATGGCCTCCGTCGGTCGCGGCGAGAACGATCGAGGGCAGTTCGCGGCCGACGAGATGACGCGCCGCACCATCGTCGGCCGGAGCCGGAATCGTGGACCAGTCGGGCGCATCGACAGAAGTCGCCATGGCGGCCTCCTCAAATGGGGGAGCCGGTCCATAGGAGCACATTGGCCCTGGCGACAGCACCAGTCGCGCCCCATCGACAAGACCACTTCCCGTCGCCGAGGAGCGGCCGCGCAGGCTGTCAGGCCGCCTTGGCCGAAGCCTCGTCCACGAGCATGTCGACGATCATGGCGAGCATCGCCGCCTGTGCCGCCGATGATGTCATGGGATGGTCGGCCCCGGCAATGACCTGCTTGTCGATGCCGGGCAGGCGTGTCGCTTCGATCCCGTCCGGCCCGGCATAGAGCTCGAGTTCGTCGAGACCGGCATCGCCTTCGCTATAGACCAGCCGCACGCGTGCGCCCCGCGCCGACAGGGCCGCGAAGCCGGCGGCGACCGCATTGCCGCCGTCGGCAGGCCGGGCCTGCGGCGCGAAGCGCGCGGCGAGCCGCTGGAGGGCGCCGACGGTCGGCTTGGCGTAGCGGCGCGCCAGCGTCACGGTGCGATCCTTCAGCCAGGCCTGCCAGCGCGCCGTCTCGCTCAAGGTTTCATCGGCCGAGCGCTTCTTCAGCTCGACGCTCACCGGCAGCGCCGCCATCCAGGCGCCGAGCGGCAGCTTGTAGCGGGGCCCCCAGACGAAACATTCGAGGTTGCTCAGCGCCAGGGCGCGGATGCGCGCATCGGCGAGCGCCGCGTGGAAGGCGTGATGGGCTCCGCTGCAATTGCCGGAGACCGCGATCTCGCCAAAACCCTGTGCCGCGACGAGGTCGACCGCGGCGGAGATGTCCGCGCGCGTCGCGGCGTCGTAATAGAACGGGGTCGGCGGCTCCACGACCGTCCGGCTGTCGCCGAGCCCTTCGAAATCCATGCGCAGCGATGCGA
This sequence comes from bacterium YEK0313, assembly GCA_000751295.2. Lineage (NCBI taxonomy): Bacteria > bacterium YEK0313. Next base: position 2,357,817 of record CCMO02000001.1, on the reverse strand, counting down.
TGCCGCGGGCGGCGAGCGCGCGGGCGAAGCGCACCGTCATGCGGGCCCAGCCAATATGCGGGACTCCCCCGGAATTGGTGAAGATCACCACCTGGCCGGTTGCGGCCGCGGGCCGGCAGAGAATGCCGGCCAGCCGTCCGCCGGGTCCGAAGGTCACCCCCTCCTCGGTGAAACCGTCCCCCGCCAGAACCGCCGGGCCGGCTGGCGACGACAGGGTCGCCGGCGCCGCCGGCGCCTGCGCGCGCGCCCAGGCGACGATCTCGTCGATGACGCCAAAGGGCACTTCGGACGCCGTCGGATCGCAGATCATGCGCTCATAGCCGGCGAAGCCGAGCCGCTGCAGGGACGTGTCCGATGCCGCCAGCCGGTCGGCGAGGCCGTTGGCCGCCGGCCCTTGGGCGGCGACCAGCAGGCGCGGACAGGGGGCCGCCACCGGCCAGTCCAGCCGCCTCAATGCCTCCACCGTCCGAGCCGCGAGGCGGAAGCCGGCCACGGCGACACCGCCCTGCCCGTCTTCCGGCTGCGGCGCGATGATGCGGGACAGCGCCGCCATCTCGCGGGCATGGAGCCTGCCCGATCCCGGCGGTGCGAGCAGGCCGAGCATGGCGATGTCGTCGCGCCCGGCCGAGACGTCGGCCGCGATCAGGGCACCGAAGCGCAGGCCGAGGAGCCCGATCTCGGCCGCGCCGGTCATCTCCCTCAGGCGTTCGACGGCGCGATGCGTGTCGGCACGCCAGCGGATGATGCGATCGGGCGCGGTCTCATCGCCGAGCGAGTCCGCCGTCCCATGAAAATCGAAGCGGAGCGTGGCAAGCCCCGCCAGGGCGAGGCGGTCGGCGAGGATGCGCAGGCTGCGCCGCGTGCACAGTTCCTCGAAGCCGAGCGCCGGCACCAGGACGAAGGCCCGCCCGCAGGCGGTGTCGGCCGCCGCCGGGTGCAGCCAGGCCATGCAATCGTCAAGCGCGACAGGGATCATCGTTCGTCTCCGGACGCGCCGATGATGCCAGTCCGGAGTTAGCACAAAGGAAACCGCCGGGCCCGCCCCATTGGCAGGACATTTACCAGCTCGCACGATCGGGGATGGCGGCGCGGCCGCGGGCAACGCGGCCTTCACCTTTGGCGGGTCTCCTCGCCTCAAAATGGGGAACCACCATGCCGCCCCCGCCGATCGTGGTCAGCCGTATCGAGACGACCGAACTTGCCGCCGCGCCGATCACGCCCGGCTGGATCGTCGCGGGCGCGCCGGTGGCGCGCGCGGCCGAACTGTCGCGCTCGGCCGACGGCACGGCCGTCAGCCTCGTCTGGGACTGCACGGCCGGCACGTTCGACTGGCATTTCGGCGTCGACGAGACCGTGCACATTCTCGACGGCGAGGTGGAGGTGAGCTGCGCGGGCGTGGCGCCGCGCCGGCTGCGGCCCGGTGACGTCGCGCTCTTCCGCGCCGGCACGACGGCGCGCTGGCACGTGCCGCGCTATGTCCGCAAGCTCGCCTTCTGCCGCCATGCACTGCCGCAGCCGATGGGTTTCGTCCTGCGCGCCGTCAACCGGCTGAAGGGCCTCGTGCGCGGCAACCCGGCCGGCATGCCCACGCCGCAGCGCGGCTGAGGCGATCCGGCGGGTTGGAGGCCGCTACGTCCCCGCGAAGGCCGCGCGGCGCCGATCGCGCACCCGTCCGGTCGCGCGCGCGTAGCGTCCGGGCGGCTGCCCGACATGCCGGCTGAAAGCGATGCTGAATGTGCTCGCCGAACCGTAGCCGACCCGTCTTGCCACCTCGTCCAGGGCCAGATCCCGCGAGCGCAGCAGATCCTTCGCGACGGCCATGCGCCACGTCAGCAGGTATTCCATGGGCGGCTGCCCCACAGCGCGCGCGAAACGGTCGAAAAAGGCCGAACGCGACATGCCGATCGCGGCCGCAAGCCCAACCACCGTCCATGACCGACCGACATCACCATGGATCAGCTTCAACGCCGCCGAAATGCGCATATCGGCAAGTCCGCGCAGCAAGCCCACGGGCGCACCGTCAGGGCGGGCGGTCCGCAAGGCCTCGATCAGCATGACCTCGACCAGCCGGCCGAGCACGAGGTCGCGCCCAGGATTGTCCGAAGCCGCCTCCTCGCTGACCAGCCTGACGAGCAGCGCCAGCCGTTCGACGCCGCGGACATGGATCATGCCCGGCAGGAGCGGCACGAGCAGAGCCGCATCGGGAGACTCGAAGACGAAATAGCCGCCGAACAGGCGCACGTCGGGCGGCCCCTCCGCGCGGCCATGCCGAACCTCCTCCTCCGGTGCCGGCATGGTTTTCGGATCGATGCGGACCGGCGTCGCCGGCTCGAAGCCCGACATGGTGAAGGCGGGTGTCGCAGGCAGCAGCACGAAGTCGCCGCTTTCCAGCGTGACGGGCTCTTCGCCATCGACCGCAAGACGGCAGCGTCCCGCCATGACAACGCAGAAGCCGGGCTGCCCGAAGGCGGCATAGCGCACGGCCCAGCGCCCCGCGCCGCTGATGCCCTTCGAAAAGACGGACCGCGGCCGAAGCAGCGCGACGATCTGGGCCAGCGGGTCGGACATTCCGGACTATTGCCAATAAATTGCGGACTAGAGATTGATGATAGTCTGGATCGTGCTGACTATTTCTCCGCTGTCAATATCAATCGACAGGGATCGCCACGCCATGAAAACCGTCCTCATCACCGGCTGCTCCTCCGGCTACGGGCTTGAAACCGCTCGCCATTTCCATGCATCGGGCTGGACCGTCGTCGCGACGATGCGCCGGCCGGGGACCGGCGTCCTGCCAACCGACGAACGCATCCGGCTGCTGCAGCTCGACGTGACCCGGCCGGAGAGCATAGCCGCCGCGGTCGAAGCGGCCGGGCCGCTCGACGCCCTCGTCAACAATGCCGGCATCGGCGTGGTGGGCGCGTTCGAGGCGACGCCGATGGCGCATATTCGCAAAGTGTTCGAGACGAACACCTTTGGCGTCATGGCGATGTGCCAGGCCGTGATCCCACAGTTCCGCGCCAAGCGGTCGGGAGTGATCGTGAACGTCACGTCGACCGTGACACTGACGCCGATGCCACTGACGGCCGCCTATACCGCCAGCAAGATGGCTATCGAAGGTTTCACGGGCTCCTTGGCGCATGAGCTGGCGGCCTTCGACATCCGCGCCAAGCTTGTGGAGCCCGGTTACGCACCGACGACGCGTTTTGCCGAAAATGCCGACATTCGCGTCGAAGACCTGATACCGGAGGCCTATGCCGCTTTTGCCGCTCCCATCTTTGCCGGTTTTGCGCAGCCGGCTCTTGTGACCCGGGAAAGCGATGTCGCCGAAGCCGTCTGGCAAGCCGTCAACGATGCCTCCGGCCGGCTTCGCTTCCCTGCGGGAGCCGATGCCCGGGCCCTTGCAGGCGGTCTTTAGCAGCCGGAGTTTCCGGCGCCGGGCAGGCCGGCCGACTGGCGGCGGATTGCCGCCAATCGCTCGGGCGCCGCGCCGCCGGTCTCCCCCCGCCGCTGACGCATTTCGCCATGAAACGGCACCTAACTCCGCGCGTTGAGCAGCGCCAGCGTCCGATCGATATCCGACGCGCTGTTGTAGAGATGCGGCGCCAGCCGCAGCGAGCCGGTGCGGAAGGCGACGTCGATCCCGTTCTCGGCGAGGGCGCGGTGGATGTCCGGATTGCGGGCGGGATCGCGGTCGGAGAAGAAGATCAGCGTCGACCGCCGCTCGCCGGGCTCGGTCGGGCTGTCGATCCGGTAGCGCTTCGCATCGAGCCCGGTGACGAACCGGTCGACCAGCGCCTGGCCGTGCGCCGCGATCCGCTCGATGCCGAGCTCCGTCAGATAGGAGACCGCCTCGGTCAAGGGTCTCGTGTTGAAGAAGTTGGCCGTGCCGAAAATGTCGTATGAGCGCGCGCCGGACCGTGGCTTCAGCTCCACCTCGATCTTGGCTCCGGCGAGATCCTGCGCGGTCATCATCGACAGCCAGTAGGCCTTGGTCGCCTTCAGCTTCGCCATCAGCTCCGCACTGATCCAGGCGAAGCCCGTGCCATAGGGGCCGCAGAGCCATTTGAACCCGACGCAGACCAGCGCATCGACCGGCGCCGATCGAAGATCGATCGGCCGCACGCCCAGCGCCTGCGAGGCGTTGAGGACAAAGGTCACGCCCCGATCCCGGCAGATCGCGCCAAGCGCCGCGAGGTCGACCACGAAACCGGAGAGAGAATGCACCCACGGACAACAGAACAGCCGCGTGCGCGGCGTGATCGCCGCCGCGAGCTCGTCCGGTTCCACGACATGGCGCCGCGGCTTGATGCGCACCACGCGCGCGCCATTCTGCTCGGCCGCCAGCAGCCAGGGCAGGATATCGGACGGAAAGTCTCCCTCCATGACGACGATCTCGTCCCCTGCCTGCCAGGGATAGGCCTGCGCGATGACGTTCAGTCCGTAGGAGGCGCTGTTGGCGAGGACGATCTGGTCGGCCGGCGCCTTGACGAGACGGGCGATCGCCTCGCGCAGGCGCTGCGGCGTTTCGTCGAACCGGGCCTGCGACAGTTCGGACGGGCTGGCCTTCCAGGCGACGGCCTCGTGCGCCGCCGCGACGGCGCGCAGGGGAATCGCGCCCTGATGGGCGGTATTGAGCCAGATCCGTCCGGAGAAATCGCCCCAGCCCGGCACGGCGTCGATGGATGAGCTCTGGGTCATCTGGGATCCCTCCGAACCGGGTGTCGGCCGTCGCGACAGAGTGCGTGCCCAGCCCCGGTTTCAACCGTATCAATAGCCGACCGCGAACCGCTGCAGAACATGGTTCAGCCAGTCGCTCCCGTCGAGGATCACGACCTCGCGCACCGGCCGGCAGTCCATTACGCGCCGGGCATCAGCGAGCGGACGGCGGAACGTTGCGCTCCAGGAAACTCATGACGCGCGACGCCTGGCCGGGCAGGAAGTGGTAGCCGTCCTCGATGAAGCAGATGTCCGCCTGCGGCGCATGCCGCCGCAGCCGTTCGCACGTCTCGCGCGAGTCGAGCAGGACGTCCCGCCCGCCGACGATGGCCAGGATCGGGATACCGAGCCGGGCCAGCTCCGCGTCCGTCAGCCTCGGGATCTGGACCACGCGCGGCTTGATGGCCCGCCCGACCTCCTCCATCAGTTCCGCGAGCGGACGCACCGCTTCGGGCAGGACCTGCGGCATCGGCCCCATCACCATGGCGCGCGCCCGGCGTCTGCCCCATGGACCGAGCAGGGCGAGCGGCAGGGCCTTCAGCAGGAAGTTCTTCTGCCGGCCGACGCCGGCAGGGCACAGCAGGGCCAGCGCCTGCACCGCCTTCGGCCGTCTGCGCGCATAGTCGAGCGCCAGCCAGCCGCCGAGCGACACGCCGACAAGGGCCGCACGCGACAATCCGAGGCCGCTGAAGACGTCATCGAGCCATCGGGCATGGGCATCCCCGGCAAGATCCGGCCGGACCGGCGCGCTGAGCCCCGCCTCGCCGACCATGTCGACGGCAAACAGCCTGAACCGTGCCGACCACACGGTGACATCGGGCAACCACATGGCGGAATTGGCTTGAGAGCCGTGGAACAGCAGGACGGGCGGCGCGCTCTCCGGGCCACAGGCCACGACAAAGGTCGGCCCGAGGCCAGTCGGCAGCGTCAGCTCGGTCCTCGGGACCGGCCACCCGTCCAGCACGCGCCTGTACCGTGCCGCGACGGCGGTGCCGGCCGGATGGCTGCGGTAGACCGGGTCGCTCACGACCGGCCACTCATCTCCAACTGCACCATCTCTAGCAGCCAGCGCACATCGGGCGGCGTGCCGATCGCCACCACCTTCATGATCCGGCTGAGCGGGTCGAATGCCGTCTGAAGCTGAAGCGGCGGCGTCTGCCCGTCACCGGTCAGGGCGGCGGCATGCAGGAAGGTCGCGAGCCGCTCCGCCCGATCCACGGAAAGACCGGGAATGTCGACGATGCAGGTCGCCCGCACGCCCGCATCCGCCGCGGCCGTGCCGCCGGCGATACCGGCGAAGGCGTCCAGCTTCGCTCGCATGATGCGGTAGGACTTGCCGACCCGTGTCGCTGCCAGCCGCCCGTCCCTGATGTAACGGAGCACGGTCTTGGGATGCAGGTTCAGTTGCTCCGCCGCCTGCTCGACGGTGACAAGTTGATCCGACATGGCCGAATGATCCTCTTTATTCCTCATTGATCCTATTATATCCTAAAATAGGGATCAATTGGGAACATTCAGAATGACCGCCGACATAGGGACGTCAGACGCGCCGGACGATGCCGCAAGGGATGTGAAGGCTGCACTGCGGGCCGATTTGCGCTCGGCCATGAAGCGCCGGCGAACCATCGAGGCCAAGGTCATTCGCGGGCTCATTGCCGCGCTCGACAATGCCGAGGCGCCGCCGAACCGCGCAGTATCGGCGCCCTACGCGCCGCATCGTTTCGAGGCCGGGTCAGCGGAAGTTCAACGGCTGCGCCTGAGCCGAGCCGATGTGCGTGCCGCGCTCGCTTCCGAGTTGCACGAACGCGAGGGCGCGGCGAACGAATTGGAGCGTCTCGGTCGAACGGATGAAGCCGAGGCGCTGCGCGCGGAGGCGCGCCTGGTGAGGCGTTATCTGGAATAGCCGGGCAGGCTGGCGGGCGCGGGCCTTCTCAGCGCGTGCCGGCGCAGCGGCGAACCAGGTCGTGATAGAACAGGCTCGCGAATTCGCGCACCTGGAGCGTGACGCGGCTGCCATGACCGGCGCGCACGACCTCGACCCGCGCCACGACCAGGCCGGCCTGATCGACCGAGGCAATCTCGACACCATTACGGATCGGTGTCGACCGGACGAGTTCGAGCCGGGTGTTGAAGAGGTTGGTGATGCAGGCCACCTCCTCTTCCATGGCCCGTTCCGAATTGATGACCGTGGGCGGCGCCATGGTGCTGGCGCAACCGGCCAGGGCAGCGGCAAAAAACAGGGCGGGAACGACCGACAGGCGCATGGTTCTCGACACGATCGACGAATGAGATTGCGAAGCTCGGCAAGGATTCGCGGGCGGCCGAACCTAGCCCGCATTTTTCACGAGGGATAGGGCTTGGACGATGGCGGTCGCAATGGGCGGGAACTTTCCGCCACCGCCCGGGTTGAGCAGGCGTGACGCGGCATGGCCTCCGTGCCCGTCCCCTTCCCGAGCCCGTTCCAGCCCCCCGGAACGGGCTCTTTTTTGCGGCCAGCCGGCCGCGCGCTCAATCCTCGCCCTGGAAGCGGATCTCGGCGAGCGAAGCGCTGGCGGTCCAGACAACGCCGGTCTCCGTGAAGACCAGCTCGGCCTTGCCGGAGGGAACGCCGAAACCGAGCCGGATGAGCCGCGAGCCGAAGCCCTGGACCGTCGGCTGCGGCACGATCGGCCCACCGGTCTCGCGCCAGGTCATGACGACGCGCCGATCGGATCCCGCATCCTCGACCCGCCAGGTCAGCTCGACCCGCCCCTGATCGTTCGACAGCGCGCCATATTTCAGAGCATTGGTGCCGAGCTCGTGCAGGGTGAGCGCCAGGGTCAGCGCCGCCCGCGGCCCGAGGATCAGGGCCGGCCCGTCGAGCAGGAACCGGCCGCCGGTATCGTCATGGAGGCGCACGGCGCGCTCGATCAGCGGCTTCAGGCTGGTGCTCGACCAGTTGGAATGGATGAGCACGTCATGGGCCGCCGACAGGGCCTGCATGCGCGCGGCAAAGGCGGCGCCGGCCGCCTCCACCGAATGCGCGCTGCGCAAAGTCTGCAGCCCGATCGCCTGCACCATCGCCATGGTGTTCTTCACCCGATGGGTGAGCTCCTGCATGAGGAGGCGCTGCTGCTCCTCGGCCTTGCGCCGGTCGGTGACGTCGAAACAGGCGCCGAACACGCTGGTCGGCCGGCCGTCGGCATCGCGCAGCACGTCGCCCCGGCGGGCAAGCCAGCGCACCTCGTCGCCGCGGATCACCCGGTATTCGACATAGTCGCCCGCGCTCTCGATCGGCCCGTCGCGCCGGGCCAGCAGGAGATGGCGGTCGTCGGGATGGATGTGGTCGGCGAAGACCTCGCCGGGCAACGCCGCCTGCGGGGCGATACCCCATAGCCGGCAGAACTGTTCGGAGGGGTAGACGATGTTGCTGTCGATGCTCCACTCGAACGTTCCGACCTCGGCGAAATTCTGCGCGACGCGCAGTCGCCTTTCGCTCGCCGCCAGCCGCTCCTCGGCCGCCTTGACGCCGGAAATGTCGCGCGAAACGACAAGCAGCCGCAGTGGCCGGCCGAACTCGCCGATGATCGGCGTCACCGCCACGTCCCACCATTTCGGCGCGCCCCGGGCCGTCGGACTGAAGCCCTGGAAGCGGCTGACGCCGCCCGCGGCCGCGATGCGAACGGCGGCGCCGGCATCGTTGTCGCCGCCGTCGCCCGAACCGAAGCCCCACAGGGTCGGCCAGCATCGGCCGACGAGATCATCGGCCTCCATCAGGGCGAGCCCACCGGAATTGACCAGCTCGATCTTGCCGGCAAGGCTCAGCACCATGATGCAGTCGGTGCTCGAATCGAGCACGCTCTGCAGGAAGGCCGAAGTCTCGGCGAGTTCGATATTGGTGGCGCGCAGCGCGACATTGGCGCGATGGGCGCCAACCTTGCGCTCCAGCCGGTCGCGCAGCTTGAGCGCGAGCACGAGCTGGATCGCCAGATGCTCCATGATGCGGGCATCCTCGGCATCGAAGGTCCTGTCGGCGTCGTGATGGGCGATCCAGAGCGCACCCAGCGCAAGCCCGCCCGAATCGAGCAGCGGCACCACCAGTTCCTCGACCACCGGCGGAGTGATGGCGGCAAAGGCCGGGAAGGCCCGCTCGGGCCGGCCGACCAGCACGATGCGGCCGGCCTCGATGCCGAGCGAACAGGGGCTCGCTCGCCGCGGCATGGTCTGGCCGACATGGCCCTTCAGCGCGCCCGCGATCGCCGCCCAGACCAGTTCCTCCTCGCCTGCATCGTTCTCATCGATCAGGCTCAGGCCGGCGGAGCCGGCTCGGCACAGCCGGATCGCAATATCCATGAAACGGCTGATCGCCCGCTTCGGATTGCGCGCGATCAAGCCGGACAATTCGCGGAAGGCCTCGGCCTCGGCCTGCCGGTTGGCGGGCTTCGACGGACGCCTGCGCAATTCGTCTGTCATCAGCACGTCGACGGCGAGCAGGTGCAGGCCTCCTGGCATGGCCGCCTCGCCTCATGGCGCGGCAGGCGGGAATGACAAAGGCGGAGGCGACCTGCGCCACCGCCTCCAGTGGCCCGTCTCCAGCATTGGCCGCCGCCGCTCATGTCGAAAGGCAGGCCAATGCCGAATTCGTTCCACTCTTGTGGTCGAATGAGGCCGGGACTATAGGGCCCTTTCCCTGTCAGGGCACCCGCTTTGTTTGATCGAGCGCAGTAGCACGGCGAAACGCGCAATTCTGTTGAAAAATGGACCGCTCGATACTAGGGCCCGCCTTGCCGCGGCCCGAAAGCCGAGCAGGGCCCTTGCCGGCCGGAACGCCGGTTGACCGGAAAACGGCGTGCGGATGCTGGCAGAGCAAACCCGCGGCCGGAAACGCCGGCGGCGACTGCCCATCCGAATGAGGCCGTGCTTCTGCCGCGCGGCGAATGGCGCGGCAACGCACGGATCAAAACGAGCGCGGAACTTCGTTCTGGGCGCCCCCGGTTCGCCACGACGGGCCCCGCCCAGCGCCACCGGCTTCCTTTTTCAAAAAAGCGACGAGCGATGTCACAGCCCCGGAAGACGCCTCGTCTTCAGGTCGGACGCAAGGTTGCGCCAACCAACGGAGACAGGACATGACACCGCGCCAGAACCCTTTTGCGGCCGCGCCGGACGTGCTTCAGACCATGCTGGACTTCAGCAACAAGGCGACCGAGAGCGGTCTCGAAAAGAGCCTCCTGGAACTCGTGAAGATGCGCGCGTCCCAGATCAACGGCTGTGCCAATTGCATCCACATGCACGGTCGGGAAGCCTTGCAGGCCGGCGAGACGGCCGAGCGCCTCCTGCTGCTCGACGCGTTCAGGGAATCGCCGCTCTATACGGCGCGCGAGCGGGCCGCGCTGGCCTGGACCGAAGCTCTGACCCGGCTCGCCGGCTGCCATCCCTCCGACGCGGACTATGCGCTTCTGCAGGCGGAATTCTCGCCGCAGGAACAGGCCAAGCTCACCTTGATGATCGTCACCATCAATGCCTGGAACCGCTTTGCGGTCGGCTTCCACTTTGTTCACCCGGTGGACCGGCCGACGCAAAAGGTCGCGTGAAGCAGGACTTGGCTGCCTGAGGCAGGACTTGGCCGCCAGAGCCGAGCTTGCGGCCGGGGCCCCGCGACAGGACCCGGCCGCGCCGCTAAGAGGAGACGATGGTGAGTGACGACGGACAGGCCTTCGACCGGCTCAGGCCACGCCTCCAGCGTGTCGCCTATCGCATGCTCGGTGTGATGGCGGAGGCGGAGGACGTCGTGCAGGACGCCTATATCCGGTGGCACAGGACCGAGCACGGCGCGGTGGTCAACCCGGAAGCCTTTCTCACCCGCACGGTCACACGGCTCTGCCTCGACCGGCTGAAGTCGGCCCGGGCCCGGCGCGAGACCTATATCGGCGAATGGCTGCCCGAGCCGGTCATGGAGACCGAGACGGAAGAGGATGCCGACGAGCTCACGCTGACGCTGATGCTGGCGCTCGAGCGCCTGTCGCCACTGGAGCGCGCCGCCTTCCTGCTGCACGACGTCTTCGGCCAGCCCTTCGAGGTCGTTGCCGATGCGATCGGCCGGGAACCGGCAGCCTGCCGCCAGCTCGCCGCGCGAGCCCGCGAGCATGTCCGCACCGCGCGGCCGCGCTTTCCGGTATCGCGCGACCGCGGCCTCGAAATCGCCGATGCCTTTTTCGCGGCGAGCCGGTCCGGTGACGTATCGGCTCTCAAGACCCTGCTTGCGGCCGATGTTGTGATGAAGGCGGACGGCGGCGGCAAGCGGCCGGCCGCCCCCCAGCCGATCCACGGCTCCGAGGCCGTCGCCGCCTTCTTCGCAAGCTTTGCGGCGAAGCCGGGCTATCAGCCCCCGCAGATCCTGGCGCGTGGCCTCATCGACGGCCTGCCGGGCATCGTCTCGCTGCAGCAGGGCGTGCTGCAGACCACCATTTTCGCCATCGAAAACGGCGAGATCGTCGGCGTCTACGTCATGCGCAATCCGGACAAGCTGGGCCATATCGCCGGGCAGGTCGGGGGTGAAGCCGGCCTTGCCTGACGGGACCACCCTGCCTAACGCGAGCGCGCCGAGGCGAAGGTGTTCGCCGCATTGTGCTGACGCGCGAGGGCCGCGACGTCGGTCGACACGATGCGCTTGCCCAGCGGAAAGACCGAGGCCTGGGCGAGCTTCAGATGGGCGAAGCCGAAGGGAATGCCGACAATGGTTGCGAACCACAGGACCGCGGCGATCAGGTGGACCACCATCAGGGCGAAACCGAGCGGCACGAACCAGATGATATTGCCGATCAGACGCAGCGGGCCCATCGCGCCTTGATCGCGGCCGGTCAGATGCGCGACCGGCACCAGTTCGCGGCCGAACGGAAAGAACGTGTAGCTGCCCAGCCGGAAGCAGGCGAAAGCCCAGGGCAGCCCGACAATGGTTGCCGCCGCGATCAGGCCGGCAAGATACCACATGAGCCCGGCGATCACCCCGCCGATCACGAACCACAGGACATTGCCGGCGAAACGCAGAACGTCCATCGCACCCTCATCCGGCTCCTGCCCCACCGCAGCGCCAGGGCCAGATGTAGGCGTGCCATGTGTCCGCGCCAAGGCTGCGGCTGGCGGCGCGATCAGGCCTGCCGGCCCGCCCCGATCAGCCGGCCGAGCCGCATGATGCCTTCGTCGATCGCCGCGTCGCCCGCCAGCGAGAAGTTCAGCCGGATCGTATTGGTGCCCGAGCCGTCGGCATGGAAGGCGCTGCCCGGCACGAAGGCGACCCGTTCGGTCTCGATCGCGCGAGCGAGCAGCGCGGCGCCGTCCATGCCTTCCGGCAGGGTCACCCAGATGAACATGCCGCCCTCGGGCCGCGACCAGGCGACACCCTTCGGCATGTGCCTGTCGAGAGCGGCCAGCATCCGGTCGCGCCGGTGGCGATAGGCGGCGCGGATCTTGGCCACCTGATCGGCGAAGGCATGTTCGGCGACGTGGTGCATCGCCATCTGGTTGATGCTCGGGCTGTGCAGGTCGGCCGCCTGCTTCATCAGCACCAGCTTGGCGATGACCGGCACCGCCGCGCAGACCCAGCCCACGCGCAGGCCCGGCGCCAGCGTTTTCGAGAAGCTGCCGCAATAGATGGTGCGCGTCTGGTCGATATGTCCCTTGCGCGCGATGTCGAGCGCCAGGATCGCAGGCACCGGCTCGCCGTCATAGCGCAGCGCCTGGTAGGCCTGGTCCTCGATGACGGCAATGTCGAGCTCGTCGCCAAGGTCCAGCACGCGCTCGCGCGCGGCGCGGTCCAACGTCTCGCCGGTCGGATTGGCGAAGTCCGGCGTCAGATAGGCGAGCTTCACGCGACCGCCTGCCTGGCCGGCTGCCTCGGCATAAGCCGCCGGCGTGAGGTTGCCCTGCGCCGGATTGAGCCGGTCGTAACGCGGCTCATAGGCATTGAAGGCCTGCAGCGCGCCGAGATAGGTCGGCCAGGTGACCAGCGCCGTGTCGTCGGGCGACAGCAGCAGCTTGCCGAGATAGTCGAGCGCCTGCTGCGAGCCCGAGGTGATCACGATGTTGTCGATGCCGCAGGGCACGCCGATCTTGGCCATCTCGCCGACCAGCCAGCGGCGCAGCGGCGGAAAGCCTTCGCTGATCGAATATTGCAGGGCCGCGCCGGCATTTGCCGTCGTCAGCACCTCCTGATAGGCGGCCCGGAAGGCCGCGTCCGGGAACAAGGCAGGGTCGGGAATGCCACCCGCGAACGAGATGATGTCGGGCTGGTCCAGAAGCTTCAGGAGCTCGCGGATCTCGGACGCGCGCATCCGCTCCGCCCGGCTCGCAAATTTCGCATCCCAGCCCATGGTATCCTCGCTCGGGTGGTCTTCGGGTCGCATTGTTGCGCGCACCATGCTCCCCCGGATATTTTATGTCAATAATACTGACCTATTTGGCATATCTGCCATTCGGCAGCGCGGTCCGACGCCCTCGGTGGCGGATCCGCACGGCCATTTGCCGAGCAATGACAGAGCCTTGGCGACGAGTGCTGCGATCGTGATTCACGATGAGCGCCGGGCGAGGTTGACTTCTCCCGCCCGGCGCGCGAGGCCGTATCGGCATGTTGAGGAAGGCCCCGTCCTTGTCGCACACCGCCGATCATTTCAGCAGCGACTTCCGGGCCACGTTCGAACGTCTCCTGGCATGGCGCCGCGACGTCCGCCACTTCCGCCCCGATCCCCTGCCCGAGGGAACGCTGACGCGCCTGCTCGCGCTCGCCGCCGCCGCGCCTTCCGTGGGGCTCAGCCAGCCCTGGCGCTTCGTCTCCGTGGAAGCCCGGGAGCGGCGCGACGCGGTCCGTGCCGACTTCGCCCGCTGCAACGCCGCCGCGCTGGCGGCGCAGCCCGCCGACCGGCAGGCCCGCTACGCCCGGCTGAAGCTTGAGGGCCTCGACCAGGCTCCGGTCCATCTCGCCGTCTTCGCCGATCCGTCGTCCGGTCAGGGCCATGGGCTCGGCCGGATGACCATGCCGGAAACCTCGGCCTATTCGGCGGTCATGGCGATCCACACATTGTGGCTCGCGGCCCGCGCCGAGGGCATCGGCCTCGGCTGGGTGTCGATCCTCGATCCCGGGCATATCGCCGCCCTGCTGGATGTGCCGTCGGCCTGGCAGTTCATCGGCTATCTCTGCCTTGGCTATCCCGTTGCCGATCACGACACGCCGGAACTCGAAAGGCTTGGCTGGGAGCGCCGTACAGCGCCGAGCCTCATCGTGCGCTGAGCGGTCCGCGCATAAAAATGACCCCGCCGGATGGCGGGGCCAGGTGATGGAGAATGACGGGACATATCGACCCGCGCTCCCGGCAAGGGCGATCGCCGGGGCAGCCGAGGGTCCCGCATAAACAACACGGCAGAAACGTAAAAGTTCCCCGCCGGGTCCGGTCAGGTCTCGACCATCTCGCAGCTGAACCCCTCGCCCCAGCGCTTGATGCGGCCGACCGACGGCGAGGGAAAATGGGCCGTGCAGCAGAGCGTCTCGGTGTCGCAATAGTGCTCGAGGAAGGCGCGGCGCGTCTTCGCCGCCATCGCCTGATCGACGTCGAAGCGCATGGAGAGCTCGGGATAACGCGCCTGCAGCGGTGAATGGATGAGGTCGCCGGTCATCACCGCGACGTCGCGGCCGCGGCCGAAGGCCACCGCCACGTGGCCAGGCGTGTGGCCGGGCGTCGGCTTCAGCCTGACATGGTCGCCGATCGCGTGGCAATCGTCGACAATGTCGGCACGCCCGGCCTCCACCACCGGCAGAACGCTGTCTCCGAACGCCACGATCGGCGTCGTGGCGTTCTGCTCGGTCCAATAGGCATATTCGCTCGCGCCGAACAGATAGCGCGCCTTGGGAAAGGTCGGCACCCACCGTTCACCGTCGCGCCGCGTGTTCCAGCCGACATGGTCGGCGTGGAGATGCGTGCACATGACGATATCGATGTCCTCGACGCCGAGGCCTATGGCGGCCAGGCCGCGCAGGTAGGTATTGTCGGTCTTCTGGTGCCAGGTCGGACGGGTCGGCCGATGCTTGTCGTTGCCGATGCAGCTGTCGACCAGGATGGTGTGGTGCGGCGTGCGCACGACATAGGACTGGAAGCACAGGATCAGCATGTCGTTGGCGTCCAGCGCCGCCGGCTGGAGCCATGCCCGGTTCTCCGCGAGCCGCTCCGCCGTGAGGCCGGCGAGCGTATCGAGCGCCGCGAAGAACGGCACCTGCTGCTCGACGATGCGATGAATGGTGATGTCGCCAAGGCTGAAGCTGGTGCTCATGGACAAGGTCCGTGCGGAAGGAAGCCAGGAAGCCTTGCATGGTCCCCGGCCGCGCGGAAGCGCCGAAACGGCAGGAGAGCGTTGAGCCGATCGGCCGTTCAGACGCGCCGGATCATGACGTCGTCGGGGCCTAGCCTGCGCCCGTCGGCCGCTACCAGCGCCAGCCGCCTCACCTCTTCGCCCGTCGCAGCGTCGCGCATGGTCGAATGCGGCTCGCCCGGCCCATAGAAGGTCGCCTCCCCCCACTGCCTGAGCGCCACCATGACGAGGAACA
Organism: bacterium YEK0313; assembly: GCA_000751295.2. NCBI lineage: Bacteria > bacterium YEK0313. Next base: position 2,342,534 of record CCMO02000001.1, on the reverse strand, counting down.
GCCCGCGTCCCTTTTCCGTCAGCACGTAGCGGTGATAGGCGCCGCCGTCCGGCGCCGGCTCGGCGGCGAGGATGCCGGCCGCCGTCAGCGTGTGCAGGCGCGCGGCGAGAATGTTCTTCGCAAGCCCCAGGCTCTTCTGGAACTCGCCGAAGCGGCTGAGGCCGTCGAAGGCGTCACGGATGATCATGAGCGACCACCAGTCGCCGATGGCATCGAGCGCGCGGGCCACCGGGCATGGATCGCCTTCGAGGCTGGTTCGCTTCATGTCGCTCCTTCGCGCGCAGATCACGATGTTTTCGGTTGCAAGATAAAACCAGCCTGTCTATGTCGCAATTAGTTTCATTATTAAACCTTCCGCGACAGGAGATGCGCATGACGACCGGAAACGAAGCGACGGCCGCGGGCGACGAGGCCCTGGGGCCAGCTGCCGCGACAGCGCAGATCCGAGCGTCGGGACTGAGCGCGCCCCTCGCGCTGCTTTTCGCCTTCGCCTCAGGCCTGGCGGTGGCCAATGTCTATTTCGCCCATCCCCTGCTCGACCGGATGGCCGAGGATTTTGCCATCGGTCATGGCGCGATCGGCCTGGTGATGACCGCCACGCAGATCGGCTACGGTCTCGGGCTCATGCTGATCGTGCCACTCGGCGATCTGCTCGACCGCAGGCGGATGATCGTCAGTCAGACCGCCGCTTCGGCGGCAGTCCTGCTGATGGTCGCGACCGCCCGGACCAGTGCGGTCTTCTTCGTGGCGCTCGCCGTCATGGGGCTGCTCGCCGTGGTGACGCAGGCACTGGTCGCCTATGCCGCCGGGCTTGCCCGCCCCGAGGAGCGTGGCAAGGCCGTCGGCACGGTCACCAGCGGCATCGTCATCGGCATTCTGCTGGCCCGCACGGCTTCCGGCACCATTGCCGACCTCGCCGGCTGGCGCGCCGTCTATCTCGTCTCGGCCGGGCTGACCCTTGCGGTCGCCCTGATGCTGGCGCGCGCACTGCCGCGCGATGAGAGGCCGGCGGCGGCGAGTTCCTATCCGGCGCTCATCCGATCCATGGCGCGGCTGTTCGTCGAGATGCCGGTGCTGCGCATCCGCGCGACCCTGGCCATGCTGATCTTCGCGGCGATCGTCACCCTGCTCACCCCGCTGGTGCTGCCGCTGAGCGCGCCGCCCTTCTCGCTGAGCCATACCGAAATCGGCCTGTTCGGGCTTGCAGGCGCTGCCGGCGCGCTCGGCGCGTCACGCGCGGGCGCCTGGGCCGACCGCGGCCTTGCCCAGCGCGTCACCCTGATCGGCCTCGCGCTGATGTTGGTCGCCTGGCTGCCGATCGGATTGCTGCAGGTCTCGCTGCTCGGCCCGATCGTCGGCGTGGTGATCATCGATTTCGGCCTGCAGGCCGTGCATGTCACCAACCAGGCCATGATCTATGCCGAGCGCCCGGAGGCGCGGAGCCGGCTCACCGCCGGCTACATGATCTTCTATTCGATCGGCAGTGCCGGCGGCTCGATCGCCTCGACCCTCACCTATGACCGCTTCGGCTGGACCGGAGTGACGCTGCTGGGCGCGGCGATCAGCGCCACCGCTCTCGTCTTCTGGGCGGCGACCCGGCGGCTGACGCCCGCCCGACCGGCTCGGCCCGTCCCGTGAACGACCGCCGGCCGGCTGCAGCCAGCCTCAGCGCAGATCCTGGACGAGCTGCCAGCAGCCACCGCGGAACGCGAAGACATAAGCGCCCGCTCGGTTCGCCCCCCGCGCGGCCGGCCTGACATAGTCGATGCGCTGGCCACTGTCGGGAAGCTCGGTCCAGGTCAGCCGCAGATCGGCCGGATTGCGCCCGCGGGCGGTGCGCGCGTCGACCCAGGAATAGTCGACCATGGCGATCGCGAAGGCGTTGCCATAGCGCGCTGCCTCGACGGTGCTGATGATCCGCGCGGGTGCGGCAAGGCTGCGCACTTCGATCGACGGCGCCAGGAATGCAGCCTGAACCCGTGTATTGCGCGCAAAATTGCTCATGAAGCCGTTGAAGTCGCGATCGGCGCAGGCCTGGCGGGCCGATGCGATCAGCTCGGCATCCGAAACGCCTTGCGCGCCTGCCGGCGCAGACAAGCCGGCCAGAGCCAGGCCCAAAAGAAGCCTTCCGGCCCAGGTCGTCATTCTCGCCAAACCGTCACCCTTCCACCGTCGCAGCACGCGTCGCGCCGCTCCTAGCAGGCGGGCGCCGAGTCGCCCAGGCACGCGGGCGCCCGCCAGGGCCGGGCAAGCGGTCGGCTAAGCTGCAACCTGAGCCGTGCCCTCCGGGCGCCACCAGACAAGCGGACCTTGCGGCGTATGGCCCCGCACGCCCCGCCCGGTGTTCACGGCCGAGGCCGTTACGGCCCAAGGCGCGCGAATGCCAAGCTCATAGTGCTGGACGATGGCGAGCGCGATCGCGCGGCGGATGCGCGGGTCGGCGCCGGTTTCGCCGAGCTCCCGGCAGGTCGCGTCGAAGACGCGCTGCATCTCGTTCAGGGCTTCCGGCCCGAACACGTCGTCAATATCGAGATCGGCGAGAGCGCTGCGCATGGTGAGCCTCCCTTCCCTGGTTCGACGGCCTTTTTTTTTTGAAATGGACTGTTTTTGGCTCGCGCCGACGGTCCATTGCCGCCGCACGTAGCAGACAATTCATAAGGCAATGTGACAGGCTGATTCGCTGCGTCAAGAGCTTCGCGCACGCCGGCGGCCCTGCGCCAACCAGGGAGCAGCCGCTGGTGCCAGCGAGCCCACACACCACAAGAGGACGCGCCGGATCTGGCAAAGACATGGCAGGAGGCCGGGGCCGCCGATCAACAAAGCTTGAACCGGCAGGTGCGCCGTCGGAATTGGCTTGCGGTCAATTTGGCGCCACCGGTCTCGCCGTGCCGGCGCGCTCCGGCCCTCGAGCCTGAAATCCGAAGCGCGCGCCGCAAAGATGGCGGCCCGCGACCGCTATTTGACGACTTCGAGATGGCCGTAGATGGCGCCGTAGGAGACATTCTTGCGCCGGTCGTCGGCGAGGACGCCAATGTCTTCGAGCAGCGCGCGGATCGCCCGCTTGGGATCGCCGTCGAACTCGGCGAGCACGGCTTCGACATCCTCATCGGTCGGCACATAGGGAATACCGGGTGGCGACAGGCCGACATCGTAGCCGGTGCCGTCCTCCTGCAAGCCGTCGCTCGCCGCCCGTTCCCGCCGCGCATCTCCGGCCATGGGCAGAACCGGCACCATTTCGAACCTGGCTGCCTGGGTCATGGAATCACGTCTCCTGGCTGACGCCCCTTATGTTCCTGTTATGTTCTATTTCGAGCCGGTGTGCAAGCACCGGGACAATGCAGGCCGCGCGGCACGTCACGTGGTGGAACGCTACCGCTGCATGGGAGTTGCCTTGGTGCACGGCCGTCGTACAGGCTGCCGGCGGGGCGACTCACAGGAGACGAATTTGATGTCGGACAACACTCAGAACCGCCGCACGCTGGTCCTTGGCGGACTGGCCGGGCTCCTTGGCCTCGTCGCGCTCGGCAACGAAGCCCAGGCGCAGGGCTATGGCTGGGAGCGTGAGCGTCGGCTCCGGGAGCGCGAGCGGATGATCGAGCGCGAGCGCCGCATCCGCCGGTACGAGCGTGAGCGCGAACGGGAGCGCCGCATCCGTCGCCGGCTGCGCCACGGCTACTGAGCCGCTTCCCCCGTTTCGCAAACCATGACCTGCGAAGCCCGCGCCTGCCGGCGCGGGCTTTACTGTCGAGACGGGCGGCGACGGAAGGCCGGCTTCAACCAGGGCGCAGCAGATGGAAAATGTCGAGACCGGCGACGTCGGCCTCGATGCGCAGCCAGCCCAGCCGCTCATAGAAGGCGGCGTTGCGCGGGGCCGCGCAAAGGTAGACACGGTCGACACCGCCGGCGAAGGCCACTGTCGCAGCCGTCTCGACCAGCGCCGCGCCGATGCCCCGGCCGCGCTGCTCTGCCTCCGCCCATACCACTGCCACCCACGGCCGATACAGCGGCCGCTGCTCCATGTCGTTGTCGATCAGCGAGGCGGTCCCGAGAAAGAGGTCGCCCCGATGCGCCACCAGAGCCGTCGGAACCACTCCCGGCACGAGGCTTTGCTCGACGCCGCGGCGGAGTGTTTCCAGCGGCAGGCCGTCCTCCCGCCACCAGGCCCGCCAGATGCGGTCGGCGACGTCGGCCAGGAAGCGCGGCTGGGCGCGCAGGTCCGAAACGACAAAATCCCGCACGTCCTCGATCCCCAGCCGGCCCGGACACGCGATTGTCGGACCGGTGTCTGTCGCTGCCGGCGCCGGCCGGATCGTGCAGCGACACATGGGCCGCCGCAGCCGACGGCCGGCCTGCACGGATATGCCGCTTGTGGCACTGCAACCGCCGAAAGGACAACTTGTGGAGGCAGCGGCAGCTCCATCATTTACGCAATGCTGATACCCACTCACGTGAGTCGGCTCGCTCAGGCCGGAACGCTTCGTCGCGGCGAAGCATCTGGGCGATCGTTTGTTCTCGGCAGGATCAGTCAAATAAGTAGATATGCTGATACAGATGAGAACGAAGATCATCCTTTTCCGGCATTGTTCGGCCGATCGGACTTTTTTTCACGCGAATGTGATAGGCGGGAATATCGTACCACTTGCGCAACGCAACGGTTGTATCAGCATCTTGAATCGTCGGTTTGATTGCAGGGGGGGCGGCACCATGCGAGACTATCCGAGCCAGCGTGTTCTGACAGTCGAAGGGACAGGCAAGAGCGGACGCATCTATCTGGCCGAGGTCAAGCTCGGCACACTCACGGAAAAGGGCATTGTCAGAATGCTGCAGCGACTGGTGGCGAGCCACCTGACTCCGGCGGAGATCATCGCCGCTTCGCTGCCGCAGAACGCCACCGGATATCGACCGTTGCTCGAGCCTAAGATCACCGCGTCGGAAATCCGCGTCGGCATCATGCCCGACTACGTCGCGACGGTGACCCCGAGCGACAGCGACGGCGCAGCCTTGACTTTCCGGCCTGCGCCGCGTTCGGCCCCGCCACGCCGATGGTTCTGATGGATGCGCCCGGTCTTGGCCGGGCTGGCTTCCGTATCAGGCCCGCCCGGCTCCTGGCTGCGACCGCATGAAAACCGCGATCATCGCCGTCCACAGGCCGCGCGGCTGCGCCGCCCGGCGCGCTGCCTTGAGCGCATGGGCGGCGAGACGTTCGGGATCGGTCGATCCGGCCGCGTAGCGCGACGTGATGGCGCGCGCCAAAGCCTCATGCAGGTGGCCCGACCCGCCTCCAAGTCCGAGATCGTCGCAGCAGCGGCGATAGATGGCCCGCATGGCGGTGCGATCTGCCGAGGAGAAGGAACGGCCGGGCGGGATGGTGGCCATGGCAGGCAGCCTCTCAGCGATGCGGGATACGGAGCCTCGATTGCGGCAAATTGTGCATTGCCGGCATGTGAATACAATGGCGCGAAAGCCTTAAGCGATCCTTGCCTGCCGTTAACCTATCAGCAGAAGCCCAGGCGAGTCACGATTGTGCGAGGACCATGGTTCCGCCGGACGTCCGGTGCTATTGAGGCGGCCGTCGCGGCGCCTCAGTTCGGGCGATCGCAAGCGCTTGCGCGCAGCGGGCTGTGCCGGACGGGCCCAGGCCACCAGTCCAGGAGCGCATGTCGTCAATGCCCGTTTCGCCCTCTTCGGCCCTCACGACCCTCGTCATGCGCGCCGCCGCATGGGGCCTGCTGCTGGCCGTGCTCGTCATGACGCTCGGACCGATCGGGCTGAGACCGGTCACCGGCCATTCCGCGGGTTTCGAGCGCTTTGCCGCCTTCGCGCTGATCGGCGGCCTTTTTGGCCTTGCCTATCCGCGCCGCTGGCTCGTCGTGCTCATCCTGGTCATCGGCTCAGCCGCGGCCCTCGAGATCCTGCAGGAACTGGCCCCTGGGCGGCACGGGCGCCTGATCGATTTCGCGGTGAAGGCGGGCGGCGGCCTTTGCGGCATCGTCGCAGCGGCCTTCATCAGCCGGCAGGCCGGCCGCTAGCGGCCCGCTCCGATCCGGGCACCGTTTCGCCGCCAATATCCGGAAGGGCCGAAACGCCGCCGCGCAGCGTGCAGGACGCTCGCCAGGCGCCCGCTTTCCCGCTGTCATTGTCTAACCTGGGCCGGGGCTTGCGGCAAGGCGGGGGGCCTGACCTATGGACACGGCCCTCGCTCCGCATCACCAGAGGGACAGCACGCCATGTCTTCCGACACCACCGCGCGCCAATTCTTCCATGGCACCCGGGCGGACCTGAAACCGGGCGACCTGGTCGCGGCCGGTCACCGCTCCAACTACGGCACGCGAAAGCCCATGTCGTGGGTCTATCTCACCGGCACTCTGGATGCGGCGATCTGGGGGGCGGAACTTGCGGCCGGCGACGGGCGGGAACGGATCTATATCGTCGAGCCGACCGGATCGATCGAGGACGATCCCAACCTGACGGACAAGAAATTTCCCGGCAACCCGACGCAATCCTATCGCTCCCGCGAGCCGCTCCGGGTGACGGGCGAGGTCACCCGATGGCAGGGGCACTCGGCGGAGCGGCTGAAGGAGATGAAGGAACACCTCGCGCGCCTGAAGACCCAGGGCATCGAGCCGATCGACTGATCGCCGGGCCGACGGTGCAGCGCCCGGCGCCAGACGCGGCAAAGGCCAAAGCGTCAGGCGACGTGGCCCGGGACTTCAAGGCTCGCGCCCAGCTCGCGGCTGCGATCGGATTCCTGCTCGGACGGCGACGGATTGGGCGGGTTGGACGGATAGGAACCGGCGCTGACGCAACCGGCAAGGGACAGGGCAAGGAACAGTGCGGTCAGGGCGGCGCGCATGATGGAATCCGGTTGGAGAGATCGAGGCGAGCCTGAGGCTTGCGAGGTCACGGCATAGAGCCTTCCGGTGCCCCAGGCCAGCTGGGCCGGATGCTGACACGCCGTTTCAGCCGCGGCCGCCCCCCTGGGACGGCGGCGAGCCGGCCGGACCGAGGTGATAGTTGGCGCCGCCGCAACCGGCCAGCGCCAGCGCGAGGGCAAGAACGGCGAACAGCGAACGCATGGCGAGCCTCGATTCGGGGATGCGGCACGATAGACCCGCAGGCCTGGCCCCGCCAATGCCGCCGCCGCCACTAGTGGGTCGCGGCGTGGCTCGTGCGCCGCCGCCGGCCGGCAATGCCGAAATGCCAGGCGAGAGCGCCGAGGCCGCGCCGAAGGCTGTCCAGATTGCGCGCCTCCTGGCCGTCGACGACCACGCTTTCAACTTCGGCGACGACCTGATAGCCGGCCTCGCGCAGGATCAGATGGGCTGCGGCCCAGCGCCGCCGGGTCGCCTGGTCGCGTTCCTCGGGCGTGCGCGTGTCCAGCCCGCCCGTGCCGGACTCGGCCAGTTCCGCTACAGCCGCGACCGGTCCTGCCGGCAGGCTCCGGGGCGAAGCGATGGGGGCATCGAGAGCGCGCCGGTAGGCTGCGACCAGCACACGCCAGGCTTTGCCTGCCTCATAGGCATCGGCATCGATCAGCCCGGCCAGCGCCAGCCGCCCCAGCGAATCGGCCGCCCGCTCGTCGCGGAAATCGGCAAGGCCGCGCCGATGCGGCTGATTGCGCGCGACCGCCAGGATGTCCTCCGTGCGGCCGGCGCGCGAGGGCTGGCCGTTAGGCTGCCGCACGACGATCTTGCGCTTGCGTCCAGGGCGTCTGGCCATCAGCGGGATCCTCCCTTGTCGGCCGGCGCCGAACCGCCCCTGCCGGCCAGGCTGATCGGGGCGCGGTCGCCGGCCCCCGACGTCGCCTCTGCGGCCGTCGCGGTCGGCACGGCCCCGGGACCCTTCAGCCCACGGGAGAAGGCGGGGTGGCGCAGACCGTCCAGAACGAGCCCGGCCACCAGCTCACCGACCGGGATCCCGGCGGTGGCCGCGCAGGCTTCGGCGCGCCGATAGGTATATTCGGGCAAGGCCAGCAGCACGTGGCCGGGCCTGGCCGTCTCCGGCACCGGCGTGATCGAACGCGCGCAGCCGGCAAGACGTCGGATCAGGCCGCGAGCCTCCAATCCCCTGACCAGGCGATGGATCCCGGACAGCGACGACAGCGCGAGATGCTCCGCCATCTCGGCATAGGACGGCGCGGGCCGCCCCTGGTCGAGCTCGGCGCGGATGAAGGCCAGGAGGGCGGCCTGCTGACGCGTGAGGCTCAGGGGGCGCGCTTGGGCCGGCGCCGGGCCGTGGTCGGCTGAGTGTGTCATGCCCCAAACTTAAGTGATACTTTCAAAATAATCAAGTATCACTTTGTCGACTTGCTCAAGCATCGCTTTACAATGCGCCGCGCACGGAAGCGGAGGCGATCCATGGCACAGCCCGACAAGCCGGCGACGCGCGGTGAGCGCATTCGCGCCGCGCGCCGGCAGCGCGGCTGGACCCAAGGCCAGCTCGGCGAAGCGCTCGGCGTATCCTCGCAAGCCGTGTCGCAATGGGAGCAGGGCCGCACCGACCCGGAGATCGACCGGCTGCAAATGGCGGCCGACCTTCTGGGCGTCGCGCGCGACTGGCTGACCTCGGGCCTCGGTCCAGACCGCGGCGAGGGAGCGGCGCCAACGGTCTCGCCGTTCACGCCGGCCATCGTCCCCGGCACCGAATTGGTCGGCGCGCGCGATTTTCCGATCTACGCCGCGGCGCAAGGCGGCGAAGGCCACCTCATCGTGACCTTCGACCCGATCGAGGTGGTGAAGCGCCCCGCCATCCTGGAAGGCGTGAAGGGCGCGTACGGCATCCTGGTCTATGGCGACTCGATGTCACCGGCTTATCGCTGGGGCGACATGGCCCTGATCAATCCGCATATGCAGCCGGCACGTGACGAGGTGCACGTGTTCTACGATCACGGCCCGACCGGCGAAGCCGAGGCGATCATCAAGAACCTCGTCGGCTGGAACGACCGGACCTGGAAGCTCGAGCAGTTCCGGCCGGAGCTGCAGTTCGAGGTGGCACGGGTCGACTGGCCGATCTGCCACCGCGTGGTCGGCAAGTACAACCGGCGCTGATCCCAACGCGGGTGATCGGATGCCCGCCACAACCGCCCCTTTCCGACCACGCCACGCGCTTCGATCCGGTAAAGCAAAAGCCGACAATTTTATCTTTCACAGCAATATTTAACCGCTTCCCCAGCCGACTTTTTGCGGACACATTTCTTGTGTCTTTCCGCCGGCTCGATAGTTGCTCACCGACGATTTGAGCTATTCATTGACTCCTGGCGACCGGAGGCCCCGATGACGAGCTGGCTTTTGCGCGATATTGGTCCAGACACACTCATTCTCATCTTCATCTTGCTCATGATGGTCATTGCCGCCTCGCTTTGGATGCAGGTGCTCGGCCTTGCGCGGCAGCGGGCGCACCTGCAGGCGATCGAGAGCGCGCTGCGCCGTGCAGCCGATCGCGACGAGGATCTGACGCGCGTCATCGCGACGCTGCGCGGCCGCATCGCCCGGGTCGAGCAGCGGCTCGATGCCGAATGGGGCGCCGCCCCCGAAACCTTCTTCTGGGATCGCCTGCTGGCTCAGGACGATCGCAAGGACCGCAGCTGAGCCCGCTGCAGCGAACCAGGAGGATAGGATGGACGAGTTGATCCCGACCGCGGTCAATGTCGACGGCGCCCTGCTGATCGCGCTGGCGACCCTCCTCTGTCTCGGCGCCCTCGGCTTTGCAGGCCTGCGCCAGACCCACGCGGAGATGGCGGTGCTCAAGCGCCTCGACCATCAGGCCGCGCGGCTCGGCAGTCCGAGACTACCGAAAAAGCCACGCTAAAGGGGCGACAAACCAAGGGAATCGCCTATTGTCGCGAACGATGATCTGTCCGGACTTTCACGAGCCTGGAGAAACATCCGCGCCCACAACACCACCCGGTCCTGAAACAACGACCGCCGAAAGGTACGAGCCCTTCATTGCCTCCAGCCCGGGGGGCGCAGTCGCGCCCGCGCCGGGAACCGGAGCCCCATCCTGACGTTGTCAGTCGAGGAGACGATTTCATGCGCCTGAGCACGACACCTCTCATCGCCTCACTTGCCGTTTCGATCCTCGCCCTCGCCGCCTGCCAGACATCGCCACCGCCCACACCCGCGCCGCCACCCGCGCCCGGCGAGGCGGCGATCTGGGGCCGGGCCGACTGCCAGCGCGCGCCCGGCCGTCCCGACCTCGTGCGCGACTTCGAGAATGCCAAGCAGATCTGTGGCGTCACCGGCGAGCCCTATCAGGCGAGCGGCCTGCAATGCATGGCTCAGCGCGGTTATCTCTACCGCTCGCGCGCCGCGCATGACCGCGCCTGCGGCGGGCCGCCGGCCGCGCCGGGACGCTGACCGCAGCCTTCGCTTCCGATTCGACCAGAGCCCACAAGCCGCTGATTTCGCAGCCGCTTGTGGGCAGGACCGGGCGCCGCGAGACGGTTACCGGCGGCGCCGCCGGTCCGAGGCCAAAGGTTAATCGCAAGGTGGCTTCGCCGCCGAAACCGCCCGCATCGGCCCTCGCCCCACTTCAGGTCTGCAGGACCTCGTCGGGCAGGCTGCCATAGATCCCTAGCACGACGCTTTCGGTGAACTCACCGGTTTCCGGATCGCCGGTACGCGCCACTGCCACCGCACCGCCGCCACGCGCTGCGAGCCTCAGAGCTTCGCGGCAGGCGGCCTCGGCCGACTGCCATTCCTGCGCGTCGCATTGGATCACTCGCCCCTTCTTAGACCATTCAAAGGGCTGGACCACAAACCAGGTCGCCACCGCCATGCCATGTCCCATCATGTTCCGCCGAGCCTTGCCGTCGCCGATCGCGCAAGCCGCGTGGGGCCTCCCCGCCCCCGCGCATCGACGGCTCTGATCTTGCGCCTGAAAATAGGAACATATCAAGAACAAAAAACGGAATGTGGACAGGTGCACGGTTCGGTCGAGGGCTTCGTCAGGTGACCAGGCGCCAGCATTGCCCTTGACCAAAAATGAAAGCAATGCTTTCATTGTCCGTCACCGCCAATGCAAGCGATCAAACATCCGATGCGCCGTCACCTCGAACTCGCCCTGGACGAGCTCGCCATCCTGCCGCAGGTCGCCGGCAGCGACGGCCGCAGTCACGATGTCCATCTCTTCGCCCATGGCTCTGCCGACCTGATCGTCGATGCCGAAGGCGGCTGGCAGGTCGTCGAGATCTATCTGGAGACATCGGAAGCCGTGCCGCTGGCCGGCGGCGGCCTGACACGCAGGTTCGCGCGGGTGGGACGGGCCGAACCGCATTGGAGCTGGATCGAGGCGGCGATCCGGCGCTCGCTGGGCACCCGCGTGGAGGCCGAGATCGGCGCCTCGGCCGGCGGCCCCCGGCAGTGATTTGGCAAGGAACGCCACCTAATCTGCCGGCCACGCTCCGCTGTAAGCTTCACGTAATCCGCTGGGCTGAGAACAAGGCACGCGCTTCGGTTCCTCCGGGAAACGAAACGGTGCCATCGACAGCCCCTGAGGAGGCGACATGATCCGACACGCCGAACAGCAGCCCTTCCGCCTGCCGCCCTCGCGCCTGGAGCGCTCGCGCTTCTGGACCGGCGCGGTCGCCATGGCCGTGCTGGTGGCCGGGGTCTATGCGCTGCTCATCACCACGCCGCTGCCCTGACCGGGCGCACCGGCCCCGTTCCCTCGCGGCGCAAGCGACGTCGGCGGCCTCGACATCGCGACATCAGTCGTCGAGCGCCTGACAAAACCGGTAGTTCTCGCCGTCGAGCGTCATCGTCCGCGGCGACAGGACCCGGATGACACGCTTGATGACCGGCGCATTGGTTGTGGCGATATCGGCTTCATCGCCTTCGCGGCAGGTCGCCTCGAACGAATTGGGGCGTCCGGCCTGCGGCGCCACGGTGCAGGTCATGCGGCTGGTCGAGACGCCGCGGCTGTCGATGTTGAACACTTCCGTCTCGGCACTGGCATTGCCGCAGCGGACATTGGCCGGCAGATAGAGGCCGGGCTCCAGCGGCAGTGTCGTGGCGCCCGCGGCGCCCCCGGTCAGGACCAGCATGGCGGCCAATGGCATGGCGCGCAGCGATCGGGGCAAGTTTCCGGTCATCAACATCTCCTGCAATGCCGAACGCCGGCTGATCCTTGGCGTCCGGACCGAAACGGTCAAGCGGGAACCGGGCGGTGGCCCCGGCCGCTGTGGCCGATCCGCCACGGCGACAACGCCAACGCCCGCGCGAGCGTTCCAAGCCCTGGCTATCACGGAACCGTCACCGCCGTGGCGCGTTGCCGGCACATTCCTGGTGGCCTATCCGGATCGGTCGCGGTGCCACGCGACCGGTCCGAAAGGCCTGGCCCGGACGGCGTCATAGCAGGCGCCGGGCCGCAATCGGGAACCGTAGCCGGCCGGCCGCAAATTCGCTCCGTGCGCCCGGTCCCTGGACAGTAGCAGAAGGAACGATCTGATGAAGAAGCTCCTCCTCGCAGGCAGCGCCGTGGCCGCGCTGGCTTCCACCGCCCAGGCCGCCGATCTCGGCGCCGCTCGCCCGGTGGAAGTCCCTGCCGCCATCGTGACGCCCCCGCCCTTCACCTGGACCGGCTTCTATGTCGGTGCGCATCTCGGCTGGGGTTCGTCACGCTCGACCTATCGTGACGCGACCGGCGTCTATCAGGAGACGGCGTCGACCGGCAACGGTCTCTTCGGCGGCGCCCAGGTCGGCTACAACTGGCAGATCAACCAGTTCGTGCTGGGCCTGGAAGGCGATGTCGCCGGCGCCGGCATCAACAAGCGCACCGAATTCAACAACGGCGACGCCTTCCGCACCTCGGTGCCGTTCCTGGCTTCGGTCCGTCTGCGCGCGGGCTACGCCTTCGACCGAGCCTTGATCTATGCGACCGGCGGCCTCGGAATTGGGACCTTCTCGCAGAAATATTACGACTTCTCGGCCAATACGACGCTGTCGTCGTCCTCGACGCGGCTCGGCTATGCGATCGGCGGCGGCATCGAATATGCCTTCATGCCGAACTGGAGCGCCAAGGTCGAATATCTCTATTACGGCTTCGGCGACCGCACGCCCGGCTTCACCGAACGCGACCGGACGGCGCAGAACATCCACACCATCAAGCTCGGCGTAAACTACCTGTTCAATACCGGCCCCGGACCGGCGACGGCCCGCTACTGATTGTCGCCCCCGAACGGGCCGCCTCCGGGCGGCCCGTTGCCGTTTCGCGCCAAGCGCCGACGACAGCCAGCCGCCGGCAACCATGCCTTTCGCGAGGCCCTGTCCGCACCGCACGGAGCGGGCCGGGAGATCCTGCGCAGAATGGGAGGACGACTCGGCCCGGACGTGAAAGCCCTGCCGGACCGGCCGGCGCTTTCGGCCGGGTTCGGGGAAGGGTCATGGCGGCAGCGGAATTTCAACCGTGCGATGACGGGCTCGTCGAGGCTGTCTACGACACGGTGATGCGGCCGCAACGATGGCCCGACGTGCTCGACCGGCTCGCGGCCCATGCCGGCTGCCTGACGGCGACGCTGATCGCAACCGAAAGCCTGGCGATGACCGGCTGGGTCGGCAATGCCGCGAGCTCCAGCGCCATGGCCAGTTTCTTCCGCGACGGCTGGGCCGCCAGCGATCCCACCCTGACGCGGGCACTCGCCGCCGGCGTGACGGGCTTCGTCGGCGACCACGCTCTGTTCAGCCGCGACGAGATCGACAGCCTGCCGCTCTATCGCGCCTTCCGCCGGCCGGGCGGCCTCGGCTGGCAGGCGGTCACCGTCATCGACGCGACGGCGGATCGGCCCGTCCTGCTGTCGGTGCATCGACCATATGACCGCGGTCCCGTCGCGCCCGAAGCGATCGCGCGGCTGAACCGGCTGCGGCCGGATCTTGCCCGGGCGGTGAAGCTGTCCGCCCAGTTCAAACGCGAGCAGGCCGGCGCCGCCGTCATGGCGCTCGCACGGCTCGGGCTGCCGGCCGCAGCGCTCGCGGCCGACGGCCGGATGCAGGCCGCGAATGCCGCCTTCCGCGATCTGATGCCCGGTCTTGCGGAGGAACGATCCGACCGGCTCGGCTTCGTCGACGCCGCCGTCGACCGCCCGTTCCGCGACCGGATCGAATGCGGCCACGTGGACCGCGATGCCGGTGGGCTGACCCTGCCGGTTCCCGCCGCCGGCGGCTACACCCTGATGGTGCATCTGGCCCCGCTCCCGGCGACGGCGCAGGACGTGTTCGGCACCGCGCGCTGGCTGGTCATCTGCGCGCGAATGAGCGACGCCGGCGACGTCGACCCGGCGCTGCTGCAGACCCTGTTCGGCCTGACCCCGGCCGAGGTGCGGGTGGCGCGCGGCCTCGCCAGCGGTGAAACCCTGAGCGGTCTTGCCGCCCATCACGGGCTCGGCCGCGAAACCGTGCGCAGCCAGCTCAAGAGCGTCATGCTCAAGACCAAGACGCATCGCCAGGCCGACCTCGTCCGGCTGCTGACCCGCATGGCGCGGCTCGACTGGGCCTGAACGGCCTGACAAGGGTCCGCGCGTCCCTGTCTCCCGCAGGCGCCGATTGACTTCGGCGCAGGTCGCTGGACTATCGTCGCCCTGCCGGCCCGGCTTCAGGCGCAGGCCCCAGCCGGGCGCCTCAAGGCCATGAAACATCACGCCAGGGGAAGCGCAGATGGCGGGAACGACCGATGCCGTGCGACGCCTGACCGGGCGCTGCCTGTGCGGTGCGGTCGAATATCACGTCGCCGACGCGTTTCGCTACGCCATGAACTGCCACTGCTCGCAATGCCGGCGCGCCACCGGCTCGGCCTTCAAGGCTTTCGCCGGCATTCCGGCCGCCGACTTCAAGCTGGTCCGCGGCCATGCCGGCCTGCTCGTCCATGGCAACCGGGCGGCGGCGCACGACCTGCACTGCGGCGCATGCGGATCGCTCCTCGGCTCGGTCGTGCGCGAGGGCCGCTTCGTCCATGTCACCATGGGCACCCTCGTCGACACGCCGTCGATCCGTCCATCCCGGCACATCTTCGTCGGATCGAAGGCGCCCTGGCACGAGATCACCGACGACCTGCCCCGCCCCGAGGCCTTCCCCGATGACTGAACGACGCGCGCATCATGGCGGACCATGGCCCATCCCGGCACGCAGGATCGCCGTCCATTCATCCGCTTGACACACACTTACAAGCAGGCCAGTCTGAATGTATCAGGTGAAGGCGACGCTGCCTCCTCCTGACATTTCCGACATTAGCAGCGACCACGCGCCCAGCGCGCGGCAGGATGGGCCATCTCATGACCGCATCCCACGACCCCCCGCACGCGGCCGTCGCCGGGCACCGCATGCCGACCGTCCTGCCGGCCGTGCAGGCACCGATGCTCGCAGGGCTCGGGCGCCTTGCCTATCGGCTCGTCGTCATCGCCGCCTATGCCCTGATCTTCGCTCCGGTCGTGATGGTGGTGACCACTTCGTTCTTCGCCGACGAGATCGTCTCGTTCCCGCCGAGCGGCCTGACCTTGCAATGGTACGTCAACGCCTGGGCCAAACGCGAATTCGCGCGCGGCTTCGAGACGAGCCTCAAGGTGGCGCTGATCGCGACGCTGATCGGCGTGCCGCTCGGCACGGCAGCCGCACTCGCGCTGGTGCGCTCCAACATGCGGATGAAGCCGGCGATCAACAGCCTTCTGCTCGGACCGCTCGCCATGCCCGGCGTGGTCGCCGGCGCATCGCTCTACATGTTCTACCTGAAGCTCGAAAACCTCATCGACCGCGACGTCAATGCGACCATTACCGGCCTCGTCGCCGCGCATGTGCTCCTGACCATCCCGTGGACCGTGCGGCTCGCCACGGCGAGCCTGCAGGGGCTCGACCGCGGGCCGGAGGAAGCGGCCGCCAATCTCGGCGCGAGCCCTTTCACCGTGTTCACCCGCATCACCCTGCCGATGCTGCGGCCGGGCATCGTCGCCGCAGCGATCTTCTCCTTCATCGCAAGCTTCGAAAACCTCGAAATCACCCTGCTGCTGGTCGGGCCCGGCCTGACGACCCTGCCGGTGGCAATGCTCAACTATCTGGAGTTCCGCATGGATCCGACACTTGCGGCGGTCGCGACCGTCCAGATCCTGCTGATCGGCACGCTGATGCTGATCACCGACCGCTTCGTCAAGCTGTCGCGCGTGCTCTGAAAGGCAAGGCGGAGACCATGGCCAGCCTTCGGCTCGAACAGCTTTCCAAGCGCTACAACGACGCCCTGGCGGTCGCCGGCGTCGATCTCGACGTCGCCGAGGGCGAGCTCGTCGCCCTGCTCGGCCCCTCGGGCTGCGGCAAGACCACCACGCTGCGCATGGTCGCCGGCTTCATCAAGCCGACCGCCGGCCGGGTGATTATCGGCGCCGAGGACGTCACGGCCCGGCCGCCGCATGCGCGCGACACCGGCATGGTGTTCCAGTCCTATGCGCTGTTCCCGCACATGACGGTGGCCGAGAACGTGTCGTTCGGGCTGGAAATGCGCAGGATCGCCCGCCCCGAGCGCGAAACGCGGATCGCCGAGGCCCTGCGCATGGTCCGCCTCGACCATCTCGCCCAACGGCTGCCGCGCGAGCTTTCCGGCGGCCAGCAGCAGCGCGTCGCGCTCGCCCGGGCGCTCGTCATCAATCCCGCCGTCTTCCTGCTCGACGAGCCGCTTTCCAATCTCGACGCCAAGCTGCGTGGCGAGGTCCGGCTCGAGATCCGCAACCTGCAGCAGAGGCTCGGCCTCACCACGCTGATCGTCACCCACGATCAGGAGGAGGCGCTGACCATGGCGGACCGGCTGGTGGTGATGGACCGCGGCCGCGTCCGCCAGATCGGCACGGCGGAGGATCTCTACGAGCGTCCTGCCGACGCCTTCGTCGCCGGCTTCGTCGGCCGCTGCAATCTGATCGACGGTGCGGTGGAGGCCGAAGGCCGGTTCCGCTCCGGCACCGGCATCGTCATTCCCTGCGCGACCGATGCGGCGAAGGTGGCGAGCGGCACGGTCGCGCTGCGTCCCGAACGGATCTCGCTGACGCCGGGCGCGCCCGAGGCCGGCGCCAGTGGCGGCGAAGCCGGTGTCGCTGCGCGGGTTGCCGCCGTCACCTATCTCGGCGCCCAGACCGAATATCACCTCGACCTCGGTGGCCTGAGCCTCCTGGCCGTGCAGTCGACGCCGTCGGGCGACGATCCCCTGAAAGCCTTGCGGCCGGGCGCCCCGGTCACGCTGAACTGGGACCGCACCGCCGCCCGCATCCTGCCGCCCGTGCCGGACGCCGACCATCGCGATGCCGATCATCACGGCGTCGACAACCACCTTCATCAGGGAGCCTGAGGATGAACCTGACCCGCCGCAACGCATTGATGGGAACCGGCGCGCTCGCCGCCTATGCCGCCGGACTGCCCGGCCTTGCCGGGGCGCAGGGCGCAGGCCAGGTCGTGGTCGGCACCTGGGGCGGCGACTATGGCGAGCTGCTGCGCCAGATGATCGACGAGCCGCTGATGAAACCGCAGGGCGTCGAGGTCCTGCAGGACCTCGCCAATGCCGATCCGCGCAAGACCAAGCTGATCGCCGAGCGCCAGAGCCGACGCGGCTCGATGGACGTCACCTGCCTCTCCGACAGCGACATGTACCTGATCGCCCAGCAGGGGGTGTTCGACGAGGTGCCGCTCGACCGGGTGAAGGGTTCCGGCGCGATCATCCCGGCGCTGCGCAAGAGCTACGCCATTCCGCACATCTATTCCTACCGGGTCATCCTCTACAATCCGAACAAGGTGACGACGCCGCCGAAGTCCTATGCCGACCTGTTCGACCCGAAATGGCGCGGCCGCGTCGGTCTCTCCGACATCCTCTATCTCGCCAATACGGAATCGGCCGCGCTCGCCGGCGGCGGCAGCGTGTCGAACTACGAGCCTGCCCAGAAGAAGCTGATGGAATGGCGCTCGCTCGACGTGAAGCTCTATCCGTCCAACGAGGCGCTGGCGGCGGCGCTCAAGGCCGAGGAGGTCTGGCTCACCGTCATGTGGCTGGCGCGCGGCTTCATGTGGCAGAAGGCCGGCATCCCGCTGAAGCACGTCGTGCCCGCAGAGGGCGCGACCACCATCGTGTTCGAGGCGGCCGTGCCGAAGAACGCACGCAACAAGGACAACGCCTGGCGCTATCTCGACGCCATGCTGGACCCGAAGGCCCAGGCCGGCTTCGCCGACCGCATGGGTTACGTGCCCACCGTGACCACAGCGACGCTGCCGCCCGAGCTCGCCCAGCAGCTCAGCCTCACCGACGCCGAGCGCGCCCGATTGCTGACGCCCGACTTTGCCTATGTCACCCGCAGCCAGAGCCAGATCCTCGAGTTCTGGAACAAGCAGTTCAAGGGCTGAGGGCGAGTAGCGAGTGGCGAATGGGGAGTAGGGACATGCGCGGAAGAGACTGTGCCTTTGCGACGCAGGAATGGCTGAACGCGACGCGCTTCACCCCTTCCCTGTTCCCTATTTGCCACTCGCTACTCGCTTAGCGCCATGGCCCTGCTCATCCTCCCCGCCGGCCTCCTGGTCCTTGCGCTGCTCGCGGCGCCGATGGCGATCCTGTTCCGCATTTCGCTCAACCGGTTCAGCCCGACCGAGTTGATGGTGGAAGCGCTGACACCGGCCAACTACGTCCAGGCCTTCAGCGACCCCTATTACCAGGGCGTGCTGACGACGACGCTGCTGATGGCCTTCGGCTGCACGCTGATCGCGCTGGTCCTCGGCTTTCCCGCCGCCTATTCGCTCGCCCGCATGCAGAGCCGCTGGAAGAGCCTCGTCACCATCCTGACGCTGTTCCCGCTGTTCGTCGGCAATGTCATCCGCTCGGCCGGCTGGCTTGCCCTGTTCGGCACCGACGGCGCGATCAATGCCAGCCTCAAGGGGCTCGGCCTGATCTCGTCCTCGTTCCAGATGATGTACACGACCGGCGCCGTCGTCGTCGGCATCGTCGCGGTGGTCCTGCCCTATATGATCCTGACGCTCTCGGCGGTGATCGAGAGCATTCCGCGTCAGACCGAGGAAGCTGCGGCCAATCTCGGCGCGGCGCCGATGACCGTGTTCCGCCGCGTCGTGCTGCCGCTCGCCATGCCGGGCGTCGCTGCCGGCTCGGTCCTCGTCTTCATCCTCTGCATGAATGCCTATGCGACCCCCGTCCTGCTCGGCGGACCGCAGTTCAAGATGATGGCGCCGGCCGTCTACGACCAGTTCGTCAAGAGCAACAACTGGCCGTTCGGCGCGGCGCTGGCCTTCCTGCTGCTGATCGTCACCCTCACCCTGACGGCGGTCGGCAGCGCCGTGCTCGGCCGGCGCTACCGGCGCTGACGGGAGGCCAGCGATGCGGCTCCGCCCCCTGCCCGCCTCAACGACCACGCGCCAAGCATAGAGGAAACAACCATGGCCTTTCTCGGCACAGCCATCCGCGACTATCGCTTCACGCTGATGCGCGACATGATGGATCGCGAGGGCTATGACGCCCTTGCCTTCACCCAGGCCGACTTCTTCCAGTTCGTCACCAACTTCGCGACCGACGTGCAGGTCTGGGAACGGCCGATCGTCTGCATCGTGCCGCGCAACGGCGAACCCTTCGCGATCCTCAACGAACTCTCCACCAATCACTGGCGCTTCACCCGCGAGGCGCAGCATCTGTGGGTCTCGGACGCCGCATTCTACTCCGAACATCCGCGCGTCGGCGCCCGCCTGCCGGTGCTCGGCCAGTGGGCCGACATGGTGGCCGAAAAGCTGAAGGGCGCTGGGCTCGGCCGGGCCCGCATCGGCGCCGATGCGGTCACCGGTCCGCTCGCCAAGGCCGCGAGCCTCCTGCCGCACCTGAAGCTGGAAGCGGCAACCGCCGAGTGCCGGCGCCTGCGCTGGGTCAAGCATGCCGAGGAGATCCAGCTGATGCGCGAAATCGCCGCCCTCACCGACTGGGTCCAGGACCGCTACCGCGAGAACATCCGGCCGGGCCGCTTGGTCCAGGAGCTCGACATGTCCATGGCAGCGCTGATGGCCGAGGAATCGGCCAGGCGCTTCCCCGGCGAAGCGCTGGAGATTCTGCGCTGCTGGACGCTTTCGGGACCGGCGAGCTGCGCTCCGCATGGCGATGGCCGCTCCTCTGGCGCACGCATCGAGGAAGGCCATGGCCTCGTCAACATCGTCATTCCGCGTGTCAATGGCCTGGTGGTGGAGAACGAGCGCACCTGGTTCTGCGGCAAGCCGTCCCAGCGTCAGGTGAAGCTGTTCGAGGCCGCCCGCGCCGCCAATGAGGCGGCATGCGAAGCGGTCGTCGCTGGCAAGCCGGTCTGCTCCATCGACGCCGCCGCGCAGGCGGTGTTCGAGCGCGAGGGCGTCGCCGAGCTCATCCTCCATCGCACCGGCCACGGCATGGGCACGCTCGGCCACGAGTTCCCGGAGGACATGGCGTTCAACACCCGGCCGCTGATCGCGGGCGAGATCTATTCCGCCGAACCCGGCATCTATGAATGGGGCCTCGGCGGCTTCCGCCAGGACGATACCGTCGTCGCCGGCAAGACGCCCGAAGTGCTGACCAAGGCGCCGAAGGACCTTGCCAGCCAGACCATCCACTGAACAGGAGGACACCATGCCGGATCGGGGAACCGCCGCCGCATCGCGTTTCAGCCGCCGGGCGCTCGCGCCGGCTCTGCCCCATCTGATCGACGTGGCGACCGCGAGCCGCGCCGAAGGCCAGCCGGAGGCGAGCCTCGCCGCGCTCGACAAGGCGCTGGCGGCGGCGATCGGGCACAAGCTCTTCACCGTGCTCGTCATCAACTGGGCGAAAAACGAGAATCAGCGCTTCTACACCAACCAGCCCGGCCCCTATCCGACCGGCGGCGCCAAGCCGCTGGTCCGCCAGGGCGAGTTCTTCCAGGAAGTAGTGCTGGCCGGGCGGCCGCGCATCTGCCGCACCTACGACGACGTCAAGCGCGCCTTTTTCGACCATGAGCTGATCCGCTCGCTTGGCTGCGAGAGCGCGGTGAACTATCCCGTGCGCTGGAACGGCCGGACGATCGGCTCGCTCAACCTTCTGCATCAGGCCGAATGGTATCGCGAGGACGACATGCTCGCCCTTTCCGCCTTCGCGCAAATGACGGTGCCAGCCCTGATGGAGATCGTCAGCCGCGCGTGACGACAGCGTCTTCGAGCGAAGCGGCTACCGGTTCGCGCGAGGCGTCAAGACAACAGCCTCCGGCCCTTCATCGTTTCATCGAAACGGTGAAGGGCCGGAGGTGAACCAGGACGAGACATGAGCGACGTGAAGCCGCAGAAACGGATCAGGCGTACCCAGGCCGAGCGCACCGCCTCGATGCGGCTGAGGCTCGCCCAGGCGGTGCTCGAGACGCTCTGCGAGGTCGGTTACGATCGCTTGTCGACGGGGCTGGTGGCGCAGCGGGCCCGCGCCTCGCGGGGCGCCCTTTCGCACCATTTCCCCAGCAAGGTCGACATGCTGGTCGGCAGCTTCGAGCACCTGCTCACCGAATGGGAGCGCGAGCGGATGGCCTTCGTCGCCCGCTACGACACGCCGATCCCCTTTGCCGATTATCTCCGGCACCTCTGGTACGACGTCTTCCAGAAACCGACCTATGTCGCCTGCATCGAGCTGATGATGGCCGCCCGCAGCGACGCCGTGCTGCAGGAGCGGCTGAGATCCGTTCTGTCGGTCTGGGTCAAGAAGCGCGACGCGCTCTGGGCCTATGTGGTCGGCTACGACGACATGGGCGCACTCGGCCCGGCGATCGGGCGCGAGAACTTCTTCCACCTCAATCTCAGCGTGCTGCGCGGCATGGCGATCCATGCCAGTTTCAATCTGGACGACACGGTGAACGACAGGCTTCTGGAGGCCTGGATCACGCTCGCCGAGAGCTGCGTCGAAACCGCCAGCGCGAAAGCGGCCGGCGCCCGACGCGAGGCTGCGTCTACAGGGGAAAAGGCGGCGCGGATCGCCGCCAAGGTCGCGCCCAGGGCCAAGGCCAGGGCACGCGCGACCGCGGGCGGCGGCTCCTGAGTCATGGGTCGCCCGCACATCCTGCTCATCACTGGCCCGGCCGGGATCGGCAAATCCACCCTGTCATGGGCGATAGGCGACCGGCTGGCTGCCCTCGGCATCGCCCATGCGGCGATCGAGACCGACGAGCTCGACCGGGTCTTTCCGAAACCCACGCCTGACGCGCTCGCCTTGATGGAGCCTCGCACGCGCGACGTCAGCGCCATCAATCTCGCCGCGCTCTGGCGCACCTATCGGGCGCTCGGTCACGACAAGCTGATCCTGTCGGGCGTGATGCTCCACCTTGAAAACGATCTCGGCTGGATCGGCGCGGCCATTCCCGGTGCCCTGGTCACGGTCATCGCCCTGAAGGCGAGCGAAGCCGCGCTGATGGAGCGGCTCGACCGGCGCGAGATCGGGCCGGGCAAGGACGTCCAGGCCGAACGCTCGCTGCGCCAGGCCCGCCGGCTTGCCGGCGAGGCTGCGGGAACCCGCCTCGTGATCGAGACAGACGGGCGGACGCCCGCCGACCTCGCCGAGGAGACGATCGCCCGGGTGTCCTGGCTGGCTGCGCCGCACTAGCGGCAGGACGCCCGGCGCGCCCGCGCGCGTCAGTGCGTCAGTGCGTCAAGCCCTCCTCGGCATCCCACGCGCCGCGCCTCAGATCCTCGACGCCGGCGACGAGATTGCGCTTCTCGATCTTGTTGGACACGGTGCGCGGGAAGCCATCGACATAGGCGTAGTAGCGCGGCACCTTGAAGGCCGCGAGGCCGCTCCGGCAATGATCCCTGAGGCGCTCGAACGGCAGGTGTTCCGGACCGAGTCCCGCCTTGAGCTGCACGTAGATCTTGACCTCCTCGCCGCGCCGCGCGTCCGGCACGGGCACGGCGGCGCAATCCTCGACCTCCGGCAGCTCGCGCACCACGGCCTCGACCTCGCGCGCCGCGATATTTTCCGACGAGCGGCGGATCATGTCCTTGATGCGCCCGACGAGCCATAGGAAGCCGTGCTCGTCCACCTCGAACACGTCACCGGTGCGGAACCAGCCGCCGTCGCGGAAAACCTCGGCATTGGCTTCCGGCTTGTTCCAATAGCCCTTCAGGATCGAGCGGCCGCGCACCCACAATTCGCCGCGCTCGCCGGGCACCACCGGCTCGCCCGCCGCGTTGCGCACGCTGGTCTCGCGGAACGGCCCGTCGAAGCCGACGGAGGCGGAATCGTACATCTCCTCCAGTTCCGGCGGCATCCAGGTGCCCAGCCCGATCTCGGTCATGCCGAAGGCTTCGCGCGCCATGACGCCGAACCGGCGCTTGAAGGCGCGGCAGGTTTCGCTGTCCCAGCCGAAGGCCGCGACCTGCCTCAGCGCGGTGTCGCGATCATCGGTGGTCTCGGGCTGGCGGGTCGCCAGCAGCGGAAACTGGCACCAGTCGACGCGAAGCCGCTTGACCCAGCCGATATAGCGCGAGGCGGAAAGCTGCGGCGCCAGGAACAGCGTGCCGCCGAGGCGGAACGTCTTCAGGAGATGCCATTGCGGATCCATGTAGAAGAACGGCTGGGCGCTGAGCAGCCGCCGGGCCGGCATGTGGTCCCAATGCATGGCGGTGAACGACAGGATCATCCAGTAGTCGTGGCTGAGCATGCAGCCTTTGGGAAATCCGGTCGTTCCGGAGGTATATTGGAGATTGGCGAGATCGTCCGGCGTCACCGTTCCGTCGAGACAGGAGGTCTCCGGCGCAGCGGCGACCAGCGCCTCGAAGGCGGCCATGCCGGCCGGCGCAGCGCCGTCGACGACCACGACCCGTGCATCCGCCAGGGCTTCCGGCCGCGTCTCCATCGCCAGGAAAACGTCCAGGAACTGACGGTCGATGACCATGGCCCGGGCCCCGGAATCGCGCAGCACATAGTCGATCTCGCGCGGCGTGTAGCGAGTGTTCACCGGCACGTGCACGGCGCCGATCTTGGCAAGCGCGAGCCAGGTCAATGGATAGGCGATGCGGTTCGGCAGCATGATGGCGACCCGGTCGCCCTTGGCGAGCCCGAGCCCGCGCAGCGCATGGCCGACGCGGTTGGTCGCGCGCTCGACCTCGGCATAGGTCATGCGCTCGCCGCGATCGAAGACGTCGATCGCCGGGGCATCGCCGAGTTCCCGGCAGCGCCGCGTGACGAAAGCGCCGATCGTGGTGGCTTCGTATTCGGCCTCCAGCGCGCGCGTCCGCGCCTTCGCGGCCGCCACCTTGGCAGGATCGATCCTGGTCATTCTGCGGCCTCGCCTGTACTGCGGAAGAAGCCGGTACCGGCCCCATAGCCCTGATAGGCGACGCGCTGGAAGCGGAACAGCGTGCCGGCATAATCCATCGCCTGTTCGCGCGTCATGTCGAGCGCACGCTGGGCCACTTCCATTTCGAGGCGCACCGCGACCGGCGGATGGCCGGCAATGCGCTCGGCCATGGCCCGCGCTGCGGCCATCAGGTCGGGCCGCTCCACGACGCGGTTGATGAGATGCACGTCGAGCGCGCGCGCCGCGCCGATGCGCTCGCCGAGCAGCAGCATTTCCATGGCGAGCGCCTGCGGCACCAGGGCGGTCAGGCGGGTCATGCCGCCGGCCCCCGCCATGCCGTAGGCGATTTCGGGGAAGCCGAACTCCGCCTCGGGAGTCGCCAGCCGGATGTCGGTCAGCAGCAGCAGGTAGATCAGCCCCTGCCCGAGGCAATAGCCGTCGACCGCGCCGATGATCGGCTTCAACCGGCGCAGCCGCATGACGTCCTGCTCCCAGCCGGGGCGGGTGAGCCCGATGCGCGCCTCGTGTCCATGGGGAGAGAAATGCGCCTCCAGGGCCTCGTGCGGGGCGAGCTCCGGCAGCGGCGTCTTGATGTCGTCGCCGGCGCAGAACGAGCGGCCGGCGGCTCCCGTCATGATGCCGACGCGAACGGCAGGATCGGCGGCGAAATCCTGCAGCGCCGCATGGAGCTCGCGGTGCATCTCGGGCGTGAAGACGTTCACCTTGCCATTGTCGATGGTGAAGGTCGCGATCGGGCCGTCCTTGGCATAATGCAGGGGCATGTTCAGGCTTCCGTTGCAGGCTTGCGCAGTTGGAGTGCCGCGATCACCAGGACGCTCATGGCGATGAGGACCAGGGTTGAGGCCGCGGCGAGCAGGGGCGAGAAACGCAGCGTCGCCTCGTCCCACATCAGCTTGGGCAATGTCGCGTTGAGCCCGCCGGAGGCGAACAGGGCGACATTGAGCTCGTCGAAGGACACGACGAAGGCGAACAGGGCCGCCGAGACCAGGCCGGTGCCGATCAGCGGCAGCGTCACCCGCCGTGCCACGATCCAGGGCGAGGCGCCCAACGAGGCCGCGGCCTGATCGAGGCGGCGGTCATAGGTCTTCAGCACGGCGACGACGGCAATGAAGAAGAACGGCAGGGCGATCACCGCATGGCCGATGACCAGCCCGAGCGTCGAGCCGACAAGGCCGAGCCGGGCATAGAGGTAGAACAGCGACACCGCCACGACCATGCGCGGCACGATCAGCGGCGAGACCATGAGCGCGAAGAGCGTCGCGGCGGTCCAGCCGGTGAGCCGGAGGAAGGCGAAGGCGGCCGGCACGACGACGGCGAAGCACAGGCCGGCGGTAAGGAAGGCGACGAGGAAGGAGAGGCCTGCGGCGCCGGTCCAGAGCGGCGAGGCGATGATCTCGCCATACCATTTGAGGGTCAGACCGCGCGGCGGCCAGGCGACGAAGCTCTGGTCGGACAGGGAGACCGGCATCAGGAAGGCGAGCGGCGCGACGAGGAAGACGACGACGGCAAGGGCCGCGAAACGGGTCGCCCGGCCCTGGCCGCCACCCCTGCCCTCGCCGCCGGCCACGCCGGCCAGCCGGGCGAGCGCGTCGCCGGTCGCATCGAACAGTGCGCGCGCGGCGCCCGCCGCGCAAGCGGCAAGGCGCGAGCGCGGCGCGGTGGCCGCCCGCACCTCACCCGAAAGGGTCGAGAGTCCGACCAGGCGATCATAGAGCGCGAAGATGACGAAGGCGGCCCCCAGCAGCATGAGGCAGAGCACGGCGGCGAACGGCCAGTTCGTCAGTTCCAGGATCTGCTGGATGACGAGCTGGGCGATCATGGTCTGGCGCGCTGAGCCGAGCAGCGCCGGGGCGATGAAGAAGCCGAGCGCGGTGATGAACACCATCAGGGCGGCCGCGGTCACGCCCGGCATGGAGAGCGGCAGGTAGACGCGGAAGAAGGCCTGGACCGGGCGCGCACCGAGCGTCTCGGCGGCGCGCACGACACGGCGGTCGATGCCTTCCATCACGCCGAGCATGGTGAGAATGGCGAACGGCGTGAGCACGTTGGTCATGCCGATACCGACGGCGAACCAGCCGTAGAGCAAGTCCTGCTGGCGCTCGGCGAGACCGCTGCCGGTCAGCAGCGCGTTGACCGGACCATTGCGGCCGAGGATGACGATCCAGGCGAAGGTGCGCACGAGGAAGCTCGACCAGAACGGCAGCAGCACGAAGAGCGCCCAATAGGAGCGGCTGGCCTTGTCGGTGGTCGCGAGGAGATAGGCGACGGGATAGCCGATCAGGATGGCGGCGAGCGTGACCCAGAAGGACAGGACGATGCTCATCCACATGACCTGGCCATAGGCGGCGCTCGCCAGCAGCCGCTCGGCCTGCTCGGCGCTGAAGCCCCCCGCCGCTCCGGTGAAGCCGCGCGCGAGGAAGCCCAGCACCGGCCAGACGAAGAAGGCTCCGAGCAGGGCAAGGACCGGCAGCAGGAGAAGGACGGTCGACGCGCGCCGGCGCAGGATCGTCGTCGTCATGACGCCGCTCCCGGCGCGAGCGGCACGACATCGGCCGGCGCGACCGCGCAGGCGACCGCTTCGCCGACGGCAAAGCCACCCGTGGCGCTGCCGAGCGCGATCGCCTCGAACCGCAAG
Source organism: bacterium YEK0313 (assembly GCA_000751295.2). Taxonomy (NCBI): domain Bacteria; species bacterium YEK0313. Next base: position 2,315,604 of record CCMO02000001.1, on the reverse strand, counting down.
CCTCCCGATGTCGCGAGCCCGATGCGGCGGATGCCGCCGAGATCGAGCACGGTCTCGACCGTGGCGGCAAACCCCTCTCCCGCCGCGGCCGGGGCCAGACGGATGCGCTCGGGGCGGATCAGCACCGGCACCCTGCCCTCGGCCAGTTGCTCCGGCGGAAGACACGCAAGGTCCGGCCCGTCGTCCAGGGCGACCTGCCAGCCGCCGGCGGCCGTGCGCCGCAGGCTGCCGGGCAGGATGTTCGACTCGCCGATGAATTCGGCGGCGAACCGCGAGCGCGGGCGGTTGTAGAGATCGGAGGGCGCGTCGACCTGGGCGATGCGCGCATTGGCCATCAGGCAGATGCGGTCGGACAGCAGCATGGCCTCGTCCTGGTCGTGAGTGACGTAGACGATGGTCGCGCCGAGATCGCGGTGCAGCTTGCGCAGCTCCAGCTTGAGTTCCTCGCGCAGCTTCTTGTCGAGCGCGCCCAGCGGCTCGTCCATCAGCACGAGGCGCGGCTTGAACACGATGGCGCGGGCGAAGGCGACGCGCTGCTGCTGACCGCCGGAAAGCTCGCGCGGATAGCGAGCGCCCAGATGCGGCAGGCGCACCAGTTCGAGCGCTTCGGCCACGGCCCTGGCGATCTCCACGCGCGGTAGCCGCCGCATCTCCAGCGGAAAGGCGACGTTCTCGGCAACGGTCAGGTGCGGGAACAGCGCGTAGTTCTGGAAGACGAGGCCGATGTCGCGCCGATAGGCCGGGCGGGCGGTGATGTCCTCGCCTTCCAGCCAGATGCGGCCGGCGGAAGGCTCGACGAGGCCAGCGATCATCATGAGCAGGGTCGTCTTGCCCGAGCCGGACGGCCCGAGCAGCGTCAGGAATTCGCCGCGGCGGACGTCGAGCGTCGTCGGCTCGAGCGCGGCTGTCGGGCCGTAACGCTTGGCGATGCCTTCGATCGCGAGCTTGACGTCGGCGGCGGATGGCGGATTGGTCATCAGCATGGCGGAACTTTCGAGCGAAGAATGGGGGGCCGGGCCGGCGGCGGGCGCCGGCTCAGCCGACCACCCAGCGATTGAACAGGTCGGCCGCCCGATCGCGGTTCTTCGCCCAGAAGGCGACGTCGATGAGCTGCGCCGACCGGCTGTTGTCGGGATGGGTCGGCATGGCCTTGGCGGTCGCCTCGGGCAGGAGATCGATCGCCTTGGCGAGCGAGGGCCCGTAGCCGGTCGCCGCGGCGAAGACCGCTTGGCGCGCGGGATCGAGCGCGAAGGCGATGAACTCGCGGCACAGCGCGGCATTCGGCGTGCCCTTCAGGATCACCCAGCCCTCCGTCTGCCAGAGCGCCTGTTCCCACATGAGCGCGACCGGCGCGCCGCCATTGATCGCCACCTGGGCCCGACCGTTCCAGGTCGGGCAATAGTCGACCTCGCCCGACTGCAGGAGCTGCGAGCTCTGCGCGCCCGAAGTCCACCACACCGCGACGTCGCGCCTGATGCGATCGAGGCTCTTGAAGGCGCGGTCGAAGTCGCAAGGATAGAGCTTCGCCGGTTCGACGCCGTCGGCGAGCAGCGCCTGCTCGATCGTGTCGAACGGGAAGCGGCGCATGGCGCGCGCGCCCGGCCGGCCGCGCACATCCCAGAAATCGGCCCAGCTGCGCGGCGGCGTGCGCACCTTGTCGGTGCGATAGGCCAGCACCGTCGCGACCACGTCGTTGGCGGCATAATAGGGCGCCTTGAACATGCCTGGCATGGCCTGGAAGCCGGCGGCGGCCTCGATGCCGAGCGGCTCGATATGGCCTCCCCCCTCGCTGGCGAGTTGGTCGGCGGTGGCGCGGCTGACGATGGCCATGTCCCAGGTAAAGGCGCGCGTCTCCACCATCTGCCGGATCAGGCCCGCCGGCTCGTGCTGGGCCGTGACCGGCACGACCTTGATCCCAGTCGCCGCTTCGAAGGGACGCGCATAGGCATCGACGAAGGACGTGCCGATGCCGAGATCGCGCACGACGATGCGCCGCGCCTGGGCGCGTGCCGCGGTCACGATGGAGGGTGCGGCCAGAACGGCGCCGCAGGCGGCCGCAAGTAGGGCCCGGCGGTCGGATCGAATGGACATGGCGTCGCCTCCAAATTTCTGACGCTTGTGTCAGTTTTGCGAGAACGTGACACGTGTGTCAGAAATATGCAAGCCCGATTCAACCACAGGTGATGCATGGGGCATCCCGGCGGCCGGACCGGCCGAGAATGGAGCATCGATGCCAACAGCCGCCCTGCCCGCCGCGCGCGCCGACGACGCCCCGCTGCCCGAGGCGCCGCGTTTCGTCGACCTCCTGGACATGGAGGCCCGCGCGGCGGACCTGCGGAAGGGCGAGCGCACGCGCCGGCAGGTGCGCCACGCCACTGCCCGCTGCCTGGAACAGACCCCCTTCGCGCTTCTGAGCATGGACCAGATCGCCGGCGCCGCCGGCGTGTCGCGCGCCGCGCTCTATCAGTATTTCCGCTCGAAGGAGGACGCGGTCCGCGACGTCCTGACCGATTTCCACGACCGGACCATCGCCTTTCCGAAGGGCGCGACCCAGAGCGTCTCCGCCTTCGACGCGATCTATCGGACCAACCGCTATTACATCGACTATTTCGCCCGCAATGCCGTGCTGATGGAGCGCGTTCGCGAGCTGCGCGACGCCGTCCCCGAGCTGCTGCGCGAACGCCAGCGCATCAATGCCTCCTGGGCGCGGCGGATCCTCGCCAATGTGCGCCGCCAGGGTCCGCTGATCGCCTCGCAGGCGGCGATCGAGTTGCGCATCGTGTGCCTGGAATGCATGGTCGACGACGTCCTGCGCGAGGCCTTCGTCATCGGCAATCCGGCGCTTGCGAAAGCGCGCGAGGATCCGGACGCCTTCGCGCGCGAGATCACCGCCATCTGGTATCGGGCGATCTATCCGCTCGGGTCGGATGGCGCCGATGGACCATCGCCGCCGTGAGGAGCCCGCCATGACCAAAGCCGCGCCCGCCGAAGCGGCCATCGTGATGACCACCGCCGGCAGCGAGGCGGATGCCGAAAGCCTGGCCTCGGCCATGGTCGAGAGCCGCCTTGCCGCCTGCGTACAGGTCATGCCGATCCGCAGCTTCTATGTCTGGCGCGGCAAGCCGCAGCGCGACGCGGAATGGCTGCTGCTGATCAAGACGCGCGGCGAACATTACGTGGCGCTCGAAACCTTCATCCGCGCGCATCATGGCTACGAGACGCCGGAGATCGTGATGGTGCCGGTCAGTGCCGGCTCGCCCGACTATCTCGCCTGGCTGACGGCCCGAACGGAACTCGCCGCGCGCGCCTGACATGCGGGGCGCCCTGGCCTGCCTGGCGCCGCTGCAGGGCGGAGCCGGCCGCGCGATCAGCCCGGCGCGACATGACCGCCGAGGAAGAGCTGGCCGACACGTGGATCGGCAAGGATCGCCGCGGCCGTGTCGTGCAGACGCGTCCGGCCCTGTTCGAGCACGATGGCCTCGTCGGAGATCGACAGCGCGCTGCGCGCGTTCTGCTCGATCAGGAGAATGGTGACACCCCGCGCCCGCAGATCCTTCAGGATCTGGAACACCTCCTGGACCATCAGCGGCGACAGGCCGATCGAGGGCTCGTCGATGAGGACGAGCTTCGGCTCGAGCATGAGGCCGCGGGCAACCTCGAGGATCTTCTGCTGCCCGCCCGACAGCGTCGAGGCCTGCACATCGGCCTTGGTCCTGAGCATGGGAAACCGGTCCATCGCCCGCTCGATGCGGCCGTCGAGATCGGTGACACCAGGGATCGCGACCGCGCCGAGTTCCAGATTGTGCCGGACGGAGATTTCCGGAAAGACGTTGCGGCCCTGCGGCACATAGGTGATGCCGCGCGCGATGAGACGCGCCGGCGGCAGGCCGGTGACGTCCTCGCCATCGAAGCGGATATGCCCCGACTGCACCTTCAACAGGCCAAAAATGGCCTTGAACACGGTCGACTTGCCGGCCCCGTTCGGACCGATCACCGTGGTGATCGTTCCTTGCCGGACGGCGAAGCTGGTGCCGTTGAGGATGGTGATCGGGCCGTAGCCCGCCACCACCTGATCGAGAATGAGCACGGCATCGGCCGCAGCGCCGCTGGCAGCCATGTCAGCCTCCAAGATAAGCGTCGACGACGGCCGGGTCGCGGCGCACGTCTTCCGGGCGGCCCTCGGCGATGATCCGCCCTTCGGCCAGCACGATGACGCGGGTGCACAGGCTCATGACGAAGTCCATGTTGTGCTCGATCACCACGAAGGTCGTGCCGACCTCGCGGTTATAGGCGGCGAGCCGTTCCTTCAGGCCCTCCAGCATGGTCGGATTGACCCCGCCCGCCGGCTCGTCGAGCAGGACGAGGCGTGGTCCGGCCATGAAGGCCATGGCCGCATCGAGCAGCTTCTGCTGGCCGTAGCTGAGCCGCCCGGCCTTTTCGTCGGCGAGATGGCCGAGGCGGAAGAAGCCGATCATGGCCTCGGCCTTGCCGCCGAGGCCGGCATCGCGCGCGCCGAACAGGCGCGAGACCAGCGAGCCGACATGTTCCTGGCCGGCCAGGATCAGGTTCTCCCTGACGGTCAGCTGCGGGAAGACCTGCAGGAGCTGGAAGGTCCGGCTCACCCCGCGCCGGTTCAGTTCGGACGGCCTGAGGCCGGTAATGGCCCGCCCGTCGAGGATCACCTCGCCCTCGCTCGGCGCGATCTGGCCGAGGATGCAGTTGAACAGCGTCGACTTGCCCGAGCCGTTCGGCCCGATCAGGCCGAGCACCTCGCCCGACGCGACGTCGAAGGAGACATCGGACACGGCGGTGATGCCGCCGAAACGGCGGGTCAGGTTGCGGACCGACAGGACCGGGCTCATGGCCGCCTCCTGAGCACGTTCAGCGCCCGCTCGGCAAGGCCGAGAATGCCGCCCGGTGAGAGCACGAGCAGGACCAGCACGGACGCCGCGAAGATCAGGAGGTAGAGCCCGCCCGTGAAGCGCAGCCATTCCGGCAGGGCGACGGCGAGCAGCGCGCCGATGAACGGCCCGATCATGGTGCCGGCGCCGCCGCAGATCACCATCAGGACCAGGAAGAACGAGGCCGAGAGCGAGAAGGGCGAGGGATCGATGAACTCGACGAGCGGGGCATAGAGCGCGCCGGCAAAACCGCCATAGGCCGAGCCGATGGCGAAGGCGAGCAGGGTATAGAGCCGCGTGTCGACGCCGAGGCTCGCCGCGCGCACCGGATTTTCGCGCAGCGCCAGGAAGGCCCGGCCCCAGGGGCTCCTGACCAGCCACCAGAGCGCCAGGGCGAGGACCAGCGTGACCCCCACGACGAAGCGATGGAAGGCGAGCGCGCCGTCGGTCGAAAAGCCGAAAACGACCGGGCGCGGAATGTTGGAGAGGCCGAAGGTGCCGCCGGTCAGCCATTGCTCGTTGCGCATGACCAGCCAGGCGACGGTCGCGAAAGCCAGCGTGACGAAGCCGAGATAGTGGGCGCGAACCCGCAGCGCCGGAAAGCCGATGACGATGCCGACGACAAAGCAGGCGAGGCCCGACAGGCCGAAGGCCGCGATCCAGGGAAAGCCGGCCTTGGTCATCAGCGCCGTCATATAGGCGCCGATGCCGAGAAAGGCCGCCTGGCAGAGGGCCTTGAGACCGGCATAGCCGAGAATGAGATTGAGCCCCATGGCCGCGATCGCCGTGACCAGCCAGAGCGAGAGGACATAGGTGCCGTAGCGCCCCATGCCCGATGGCGCGAACCAGAGCACCGCCGCGCCGACGAGCAGGGTTGCGAGCGCCGCGTCGCCAGCGGCGAGGAGCTGGCCGAGACGGGAGGCCGGGCGGCCGGAACTGCCGATGCTGCTCATACCCGGCGCTCCTCCTTCGAGCCGAACAGCCCTTCGGGCTTGACCAGGATGATGACCACCAGCAGCACAAGCGGCACCGCCGAGCGATAGCTGGTCGAGACGTAGGAAGCGGCGAGCGCGTCGACGATGCCGACGAGGAGACCGCCCCAGAGGGCTCCCCGCACCTGGTTGAAGCCGCCGACGATGGCGGCGATGAAGGCGGAAAGGCCGATCACGTCGCCATTGGAGAACTTGGCGAGATAGATCGGCGAGACCAGGAAGCTCGCCATGGCGGCGAGGCCGGCATTGATCAGGAAGGTGTAGAGGATCATCCGCTGCACCGGGATGCCGAGCAGCAGCGCGACCTGCGGGTTCTGCGCGGTCGCCTGCATCTGCCGGCCGGTGCGGGTGCCGCCGACGAACCATTGCAGGAGGCCGATCGCCGCGAAGGCGACGACGATCACCAGGATGTTCTGCCAGGAAATGGCCGTGCCGAGCAGGTCGAGCGTGCCCGACGGCGCAAGCGTGGGGAAAACCTGGGCCTCGGGCGAAAAGAAGTCCTTCGCGCCCTCTTTCATCAGGATCGACAGGGCCATGGTGGCGAAGGCGAGCGGCAGCACGCCCTGCGCAATCATCGGATCGACCAGGAACCGCTTGAAGCCGAAACCGAACAGCAGGACGAAGACGGCGGTGCCGATGATCAGGGCCAGCCAGACCGGCAGGCCGAAGGTCATGGTGCAGACCAGCACGAGAATGGCCGGCAGCATGACGAATTCGCCCTGGGCGAAATTGATGGTCTGCGAGGTCTGCCAGACGAGTGTGAAGCCGATGGCCGCGAGCGCATAGATCGCGCCCGTGGCAAGCCCGGCGATAAGGATCTGGACGAGTTCGGCCATGGCGGACAACCCGGAAAGGACAGGCCGGGACCGACCCGGCGCCAACGGAAGGATGCGGCCGCAAGGCGGCGCCTCGCCCGCCTCCCCGGTTCCGCGAAGGCGGCGGTTCCGGCGGACGCGCCGCCGGTCGATCCGCGGTCCTTACTGCGTGCCGGCCGGCCGCAGCATCGGCAGGGTGACGTTGATCACCTGCCGGCCGTTGACCACTTCGCCGAGGAAGCTCTCACGGTCGAGGTCGCCGTTCTGCTCGATCCGGGTGGTGATCAGGATGCCCGGCTCCATGGCCGGCGTGATGGTCGCGCCGCGCAGGGCGGCGGCAAGCCCCTTGCGGTCGAAGCGGCCCATCTTCTCGGTCGCCCATTTGATCATGAACACCGCCATGTAGCCCTTCAGGCCATTGTGATCGGGCGTGGTGTTGAAGCGTTCGCGGAACTGCCGCCCGAACTCCTGGAAGGCCGGCACCGGCGCGTCGATCGACAGGCCGACATGGCCGCGCGCGCCATTGGCGGCGTCACCGGCAAGCTCGATCACCTTCTGGCCGAGCAGCGTCGTCTCGCCGACCAGCGGCACGCTGATGCCCTGCTGGCGCGCCGCCCTGAGGAAACGCGCGCTCTCGTCCTCGTTGAGATAGACGAAGACAGCATCCGCGCCGGAATTCTTGATGCGGATGGCATCGGCGGCGAAATCGGTCTGGCCCTGCTCGGTCGAAATGTCCGCGACCACCTGCATGCCGCGGGACGTGAGCTCCGGAACGATCGCGTCGCGGCCGCCCTTGCCGAAATCGTTGTTGACGAAGATCACGGCGATCTTGGTCGCCTTGACCGTGTCGCGCAGATAGGCGGCGATCTTCGGCATGGCCGCCGCCTGCGACAGCGAGGTGCGGAAAATGAACGGATTGCCCTGGCGGGTGAGGTTGGCCGCCTCGCCGCCGACGATCTGGGTCACCTCGGCGCGCTGCGCGATCTGCATGGAGGCGCTGATCGGGCCGGAAAAGACCGGCCCAAGCACGGCATAGGCATCCTCGTCGATCGCGCGCTGGACCGCGGCGCGCGATGCGCCGGGATTGGTCTGGGTGTCGTAGTGGACGATCTGGATCTGCCGCCCGAGAATGCCGCCGCGGGCATTGATCTGGCTGACCGCCAGGTCGATGCCGTTGCGCCAGTTGGTGCCGGCGGTCGCACCCGCTCCCGACAGTTCCGAGACATTGACAAGGCGGATCGTCTGCCCCGCCTGCTGCGCCTTGGCCGGCAGCGCGAAGGCGGCCGCCAAGGCGAGGCCCGCGAGCCAGGATGCAAACTTCAAGGGTTTCATGATGTCGGTTCCTCCCGGTGTCGGATGCAAGGCCCGTTGGCCGGGCTTGTCCCTTCTTTATGAATTCAGCCGGCTTTTGTCTCGTTCGGAAGCCATGCCGTCAACGGCCGAAGACCGCGCCGCCATGACCGCGTCGAACGCCGCGGCCATCGCGCTTTCCGAGCCTTCAAGCCCGGTGAACAGACGAAAACCATCCAATGCCTGATGAATCACCAGTTCGCGGCCGGTCATCATGCGGGCGCCCCGCTCCTGCGCCATCCTGAGGAACGGCGTGATCAGCGGCGAATAGACGACGTCGACGGCGATCTGGCCGGCCGAGATCAGCTCGGCCGGAACCGGGCTGCGGATATCGGGCGCCATGCCGAGCGGCGTCGCATTGATGATCGCCCCCGCCCCGTCGACCGCCGCCTCGACCGATCGGGCGACGCAGGCGCGGCCGCCCGGTCCGAGCCGGCGCGCAAGATCCTCGGCCCGCGCGGGCTCCGCATCGAACAGCCGGAGCTCCGGCCCGCCTGCCCGGGTGAGCGCAAAGGCGATGGCCCGGCCGACCCCGCCAGTGCCGATCAGGGCGACCGACGCGGGCGCTCCGGAGGGGCCGCAGGCTGCGACCAGGCGGTCATAGGCAACCCGAAATCCGCTGGTATCGGTATTGTAGCCGATCAGCCTGCCCTCGCGCACCACGACCGTGTTGACGGCGCCGATGGCGGCGGCCCGCGGCTCGACCTCGTCGAGCAGACCGACGACGGCCTCCTTGTAGGGGTAGGTGACGTTGACGCCAGCAAAGCCCAGCAGCCGGACGCCGTCGAGAACGGCGCGCAGCGTCGTGCGGTCCGCACCGGCGATCTCGATCAGGTGGTACCAGGCTTCGATGCCTGCCGCCCGGGCCGCCGCCTCATGCAGGGCGGGCGAGGCCGAGCTTGCGATCGGCGCGCCGACGAGGCCGATCAGAACCCGCCGTTTCGCGTTGTTCAAGCCGCGGCTCACGATGCCGGTCCTCCCCCAATGCCGGTCACGATTCATGGAACGGCCGGACACTGGCACGGAAGCCACCGTAACGCGACGCCCATCACGTTCAAACATGTCGCCGCGTCCCGTTCCGGCAAAGGGCCACGCCGCCCGCCTTTGTCGGCTTTCGGGTCGCTGGCACGGGCTCCGCGCCGGTCGGGCCGCGCGGATCGGCAAGCCTGGCCTGAGCAGCCACAACGGCTGGCGGCGGGCATGTCCCCGACAGCGATTGAAATCCTGCGCGCTTTCCGCGACATGGTGCCGAAACGCGGTCCCACGAGACCGATCCGACGCTTCCACCGGATTCCCACCGCATGCGCACGCTGATTTCGACTTTCGCCATCCTTGCCGGCCTCGCGACTGCGGCGCCCGCGGCCCCGCCGGTCATTCCGCCGGTCACCTATCCGACCCTTGCCCGCACCGCTCCCACCGCCGAGGGCTTCGCACCGGCCGGCTGGACCATCGAGCAGCGCCAGTCGGGCGACCTCAACGGCGACGGCCGGCCGGATCTCGTCCTGGTGCTGCGCGACACCAACGCGGCCAATATCGTCGACAATAGCGGGCTCGGCCGGCGCCGGCTCAACACCAATCCGCGCATGCTGGCCGTGGCCTATGCAGATGCCGGCGGCTTCCGGCTCGCGCTGCAGAACCACACCCTGATCCCGCGTGAAACCGATCCCGTGCTCGACGACTTCATCGAGGGCGGCGGCGTCAGCATGGGCAACGGCACCTTCAAGGTCCGCCTGCGCCGCTTCTCATCCGCCGGTTCCTGGGGCGTCGAGACCGTCACCTACACGTTCAAGCCGCGTGGCGACCTGATCGAGATGATCGGCTACGACCGCACGAGCACGCAGCGCAACAGCGGCGAGACCCGCGACGTCTCGATCAACTACGTCTCCGGCCGGATGAAGATCACGACCGGCACCATATCGGGCCGCGGCGAGCGTTCGGTCTGGCGCCAGGCGCCGGGCCGCCGCGGGCTGACTCTCGACCAGATCGGCGACGGCCTGGATTTCGACGCGGAACAGGCGAGCGCCCGGCCGGGCGCGAACTGACCGCGAGGTGCCTGAGGTGTCCATCGGTCGACTGCAACCGGGCGGAGGCGTCGTCGAACGCCTGCTGGCGCGGCCCTTCGCTCTTGCGGTTCTGCTGTTCGCCCGGGCGATCACCGCGGTCCGCGGCCTCTGGCCGGAGAGCGGTCCATGGCGCCGGCAGGCGGTCTACTTCGCCAACCACTCCAGCCACGGCGATTTCATCCTGATCTGGGCAGTGCAGCCGCCGCGCCAGCGCCGCCGGCTGCGGCCCGTTGCCGGGGCGGACTATTGGCGCCGCTCCCGCCTCACCACCTTCATCGGCCGCGACGTGTTCAACGCCGTGCTGATCGAGCGCGACGCCGGCACGCGCACGACCGACCCGGTGGCGCAAATGGTCGAGGCGCTCGACGAGGGATCCTCGCTCATCCTCTTCCCCGAAGGCACGCGCAACCTGACCGAGGACATTCTGCTGCCATTCAAGACCGGCCTCTATCATCTTGCCGGCCGGCGGCCGGGCGTCGACCTCGTTCCGGTCTGGATCGCCAATCTCAACCGGGTCCTGCCGAAAGGCGAGATCATCCCGATCCCGCTGATCTGCACGGTTACCTTCGGCGAGCCGCTGCGGCTGAAGGAGAACGAAGCGAGGGACGATTTCCTCGACCGTGCGCGCCAGGCTCTGCTCGCGCTCGCCCCGAAACCCCAGGAGCGAGGCGCCTGACATGGTCGATCCCGACATGATCAAGCTGCTGGCGGGAGCCTGCGGGCTCCTGACCGTCGCCTCGCTCGTCGGCCTCATCCTGGAGCGCAAGCTCTCGCCCAATGGCGAAAATGCCACGATCGAGAACCTCAACGCCCGCATCAAGGCCTGGTGGGTGATGGTGCTCCTGGTCGGCCTTGCCTTCCTGGCCGGACGGACCGGCGTCATCCTGCTGTTCGCCTTCTGCTCCTTCGCGGCCCTGCGCGAATTCGTGACCCTCACCAATACGCGGCGGGCGGACCACTGGGCGCTCGCCGCCGCATTCTTCGTGGTGCTGCCGGTCCAGTACGGGCTGATCTGGGCCGAGCAGTATGGGATCTATTCGATCTTCATTCCCGTCTACGCCTTCCTGCTGATGCCGATCATCGCGGTCCTGCGCGGGGAAACGCAGGGCTTTCTGATCCGCATCGCCGAGGTGCAGTGGGCCTTGATGATCGCGGTGTTCTGCGCCTCCCACGTTCCGGCGCTGCTGACCCTGCAGATCCCCGGCTACGAGGGTCGCAACGTGCTGCTCATCGCCTTCCTGGTGATCGTCGTTCAGCTCAGCGACGTGCTCCAATATGTCTGGGGCAAGCTGTTCGGTCGCACGAAGATCGCGCCGAAACTGTCGCCGTCGAAGACGGTCGAGGGCTTCGTCGGCGGGGTCGCGAGCGCGACCGGCATCGGCGCTCTGCTGTGGTGGATCACGCCCTTCACGCCGGCCCAGGCCGGCGTCATGGCCTTCGTGATCACCATGATGGGCTTCTTCGGCGGCCTCGTCATGTCCGCTATCAAGCGCGACCGGGGCGTCAAGGACTGGGGCCACATGATCGGCGGGCACGGCGGGCTGATCGACCGGCTGGACTCGGTCGTATTCGCCGCGCCGATCTTCTTCCACCTGACGCGCTACTGGTGGTCGCTGACGTGATCCTGCCGTGCCTCGCCCCGTGCAGCCTGCCTATGCCGATCCAGAAGAGGCCACGGCCATGACGGATGAAAGCCCGCTCGCCGGCGACCGGCGCCCCCTCTCCAGCCGCGACAGCGCCTGGGCCCGGACGATCGCACGTGCGCTCTCCGGCCGGGCGATCACGCCGAACCAGATTTCGCAGGCCAGCATGGTCGCGGCGCTCCTGGCCGGCGGCGCATTCTGGCTCGCCGGCCAGACGGGCGGGCTCGGACGCGGCCTTCTGCTCGTTGCCGCCGCGCTGTTCTGCCAGTTGCGCCTCCTCTGCAACCTCTTCGACGGCATGGTCGCCATGGAGGGCGGCAAGGCCGCGCCGGATGGACCTTTCTGGAACGAATTCCCGGACCGTGTCGCCGACATCCTCATCCTGGCGGGGCTCGGATTCGGCGCGAAGGCGCCTGCCCTCGGCCTGGCGGCGGCCGCTGCGGCCGTTCTCACCGCCTACGTGCGCGAACTCGGGCGCGCCTGCGGCGCGCCAAGCGACTTCAGCGGGCCGATGGCCAAGCAGCATCGCATGGCGGTCGTCACCGCCGCGGCGCTCCTCTCCATCCCATCGGTGCTCTGGGGCTGGCACGACGACATTCTTCGCGCCGCGCTCTGGACGGTGGCGATCCGCGCCGCCGTCACCGCCCTCAGACGATCCTGGCGGCTCGTCCATTGGCTCAAGACCCGCGCCGGCTGAGCCCCAGCCGCGCAGGGCGGCGATGACAGGCTGCCGCAGATCGGGCTTGCAATTTGTGCAATCGGTTGCAAGCATGCCCGATGAAAGTGGTCCACCGGTGCGATGCGCCGGCCGGGCAGCTGTTCGAGACGAGCGTGCTCGCGGAAGCCCGGCAGCGCCTTGCCGCCGACAACGCGTTCCTGTGAACATCCAGCCTTGCGCCCAGACGAACCTTCCGGAGAAGTGCCATGGCCACGCGACTGATTGTCAAGGATGCCGAGATCGTCACCATGGACGATCGGCTCGGCGACTTCACCGAAGCCGACATTCTCATCGATGACGGGGCAATCGTCGCGGTCGGACCCGAGCTTGTCGACCCCGCCGCCGAGGTCATCGACGGGCGAGGCAGCATCGTCCTGCCCGGCATCATCGACGCCCATAACTGCCTGTGGCAGACCGTGCTGCGGGGGGCCGTGCCGGATCTCTGGCCCGGCACCTATTTCACCGAGTTCCTGCCGCTCCGCTCACGCTTCCGGCCTGAGGACAACTTCAACGCGGCCTATATCGGCGGCTTCGAAATGCTGTCCTACGGCACCACCACGGTCGTCGACTACTGTCACAATGTGCGCGGCCCGGGCTATGCCGAAGCCTCGATCCAGGCCCTCCAGGAGACGGGCATCCGCCACGTCTTCAGCTATTCCTTCATGAGCGCCGAACCGGACGGCTTCGCAAGCCTGGAGGACCGGTTCGCCGATGCCCGGCGGATCCACGCCGCCTTTCACGATCCGGCCAGTCTCACCACCATCAATTTCGGCGTGGTATCGCCGGGCTCGCCCGGCCTCGATGCCCAGATCGCCTTCGCGCGCTCGCTCGGCGCGCCGAGCTGCATTCATCTGCACCACGCCGATGCCGTGACGGCGCTCGACGCGCGCGGCCTCATCGGTCCCGACCTCATGGTGATCCACGGCAACCAGCTGACCAATGCCGAGCTCGACCGGATGGCCGCCGTCGGCATGCCGATCTGCTTCACGCCATCGGCCGACGTCCAGGGCACGCCCGCCGATGTCGTGCGCCGCGCCGCCGACCGCGGCGTTCCCGTCGTCTTCGGCTGCGACGTGCCCTGCCATGTCGCCTCCGACCCGATCGGCCAGCTGCGCGTCATGTTCAACGTCCAGGGCTTCATCGACGGCGCCATGGCGCGCTCGTTCGGCTCGGTCTCCGGGCGGCGGCCGCCGGTCGGTCCGGACATGCCGCTGCTGACGCCGCGCCGGCTGATCCAGATGGCGACCATTGGCGCCGCCCGAGTGCTCGGGCTCGACGAGCGGATCGGCAGCCTGGCCGCCGGCAAGCGAGCGGACCTCGTCATGGTGCGCAAGGGACCGTTCGGCAGTTCCGTCACCGGCGATCCCTGCGCCCATGTCCTGCTGCAGACGAGCCCGCGCGACATCGATACGGTGATCGTCGACGGGCGGGTCAGGATGCGCGGCGGGCAGCTGAAGGATTTCGACGGCGCGCGAGCGCACGCCATGCTCGCCGCCTCGCGCCGCCAGATCCTCGGTGGGCCATGACCGGCCCCGCGAAGGCCCTGCCGGACGGAGCCGCGCCGGCGCTCGCGCCGCGCTATACGGCCGACCGCCGCAGCCAATCCTGGAGCGCGGCCGTACCGTTCCGCTCCTATGCCCGCGAGCGAGGCAGGGAGCCCGGCTTCCATATCAGGCGGTCCGACCATGTGGCCGGCTTCTATCCGACCCACAAGCACGACTACTTCCAGATCCTCTATTTCCGCACCGAGGCCCCGGCCCTGCGTGTCGGCCTCGTCAGCGACAGGCCGAAGCCGGGATCGATCTACTTCATCGGCCCGATGGTGCCGCATCAGGTGCGCTTCGATTCCACGACCCGCTGCGTCGTGCTCTATTTTGATCTCGACTTTCTGCGCCCGGACCTGACCGCGGCCTATCCGGCGGAAGAGCTCGCCCGCCTCGCGCCCGAACTCTACCCCTTCGTCTGGCAGAACCAGGTCGAGCTCGCCCTGGACGAGGCGCAGCGCATGCGGCTCGAACGACGCCTCGACGCCCTGTGCGCCGAGCACGATCGCCCGCGGCTCTGCACGCAGGCCGTCCTGCGCGCCGAGCTCGCCCTGCTGCTCGCCGAGCTCTGCCGTGACCGTGCGGGCGATGTCGAACGCCTCGCCGATCGCCGGCCGGCGCCGGGCCGCGACGGCGACCACATGCGCCGGATTGCCGATTATGTCGGCGAGAACTATGCGAGCCCCGTCAGCCTCGCGGCCCTTGCGGCGGCAACCCGCCTGTCGCGCAGCCGCCTCTGCGCGCTGATCCGCCGTCACACCGGACGCACGTTCCAGACGCTGGTCGCGCAGATGCGCATCGAGGACGCCTGCGAAAGGCTGATCCTGACCGACGAGCCGGTCGGGCGGATCGCCCATGCCGTCGGCTATCAGGACGAGAAGTACTTCCTGCGCGCCTTCAGAAAGCATGTCGGCACGACGCCGCGCGCCTTCCGCCTGCGCGACATCCAGCCGGCCGCGGCCGAGCACGAGCGCCGAACGCGTGCATGAAAACCAACGCCGCCACGCTTGACTCGGCCGCGCGCGGGCGCGATTGTGCAACCGATTGCATTAAACCAATGACGCCGGCAGAAGCGCGGACCTGCATGACGAACCCGAAGGGAGGACGGCCATGGCGGCCATGCGACTGACACGGCGCGGCGCGATCGGCGCCGGCCTCGGCTGGACGACCGGCCTTTGTGCGCCTTTCGTCGCCGCGCCGGACCTTCGGGCCCAGGACTTCATGGCTCCCGAGACCCTGAGGATCGGTTCAGTCCCCTATATCTCGGCCGGGCCGACCTTCATCGCCCTGGCCAGGGGCTATTTCGACAAGGTCAATCTCAAGGTCGACGTGAAGACCTTCGTCGACGGCGGACTGGCCATTCCCGTCCTCACCGCCGGCGAGCTCGACATCACCATCTCCACCTGTTCCGCCGGACTGTTCAACACGCTCGCCAAGGGCGCGCCGTTCCGTCTGTTCACCGGCGGCAGCCGCGAGCGGCCGGGTGTCGGCTCGCAGTGCTTCATGGTCAGCAACGCGCTGCACGCCCAGGGCCTGACCGGGATCGCGGCCATGGCCAAGGCCAAGGGTTCCACCATCGGCATCAGCGTGCGCGGCTCGATCTCTCAGTTCCTCTACAGCAAGGCGCTGGAAAAGGGCGGGCTCAAGCCGTCCGACGTGGAATGGCAGTGGGGTATCGGCAGCAATATCTCGCCGCAGATGCTGAGCGCCAATCGCATCGGCATCACCAACCTGCCCGTGCCCATGTGCTTCTCGGCCGAGAAGCGCGGTCTCGGCAAGATCCTGTTCTGGGGCGATGAGGCCGCCGCCGACACGCAGATCGCGCTGTGGGCGGCGAGCGGTGACGCACGGGCCCGCCGCCGCTCCGCGCTGGTGCGCTTCGCCATGGTCCAGCGTCAGGCAGCGCAGGACTTCATGCAGGCAGCCCAGGACGGCAATCCCGAAATCATCAAGATCCTCGCCGACGCGACCCAGCTGCCGCCCGACATCATCGAAGGCTCGCGGCCGCGCTGGTCGGGCTATGCGCCCGACGGCATGCCGAACCGCGAGTCCGTGATGGAGCAGGCTGCCTTCTGGCACCGGGCCGAGATGATCCCGAAAATACCGACGCCGGCCGAGATCTTCGAGCTCGACATCGCCGAGGAGGCGAAGAAGCGCCTCGACGACAAGAACCCCTTCCTGTGAGCACCGGCGGGACCGGCCTCCCCTCCCGACAAGCGATGGCAAGACGATGAAACGAACGCTGTTCCGCAATGGCTGGGTCGTGTCGATGGACGACACCATCGGCGACATCGAAAACGGCGACGTGCTGATCGAGGGCGACCGGATCGCCGCGGTCGGCCGGGCACTCAAGGCGCAGGCCGACGAGGTGGTCGACGCGACCGGCATGATCGTCATGCCCGGTCTCGTCAACGCGCACATGCACACCTGGCAGGCCGGCCTGCGCGGCATCGGGGCGCAATGGCCTGCGGGCGCCTATCACCGGCACGTCCATGCCAATATGGCGACCCGCTACACGGCCGAGGACACCTATATCGGCAATCTCGTCGGCGCCCTCAACCAGATCGACAACGGCGTCACGACGCTGTTCGACTGGTGCCATATCCTGCGCGATCTCGCCATGGCAGAGCGGGCGGTGGACGCCCTCGAGGAGAGCGGCATCCGCGCCGTCTTCGGCCACGGCACCGCCAAGCCGCTGCCGAAGCCGGGCGAGACCCACCACTCGCAGATCCCGCATCCGCGCGAGCGCGTCGAGGCGCTGCGCAAGGGCCGGCTCGCCAGCGACGATCGTCTCGTGACCTTGGCCCTCGCCATTCTCGGACCGGAAATCTCGACCGCCGAGGTCTGCCTCGCCGACTATCGCCTGGCCCGCGAATTCGGCCTCGTCTCGACCTGCCATGTCTCCTATCCGAGCGGCCAGCGCGTCCAGGAGAACGGCTGGCCGGCGCTCGCCAAGGCGGGCCTCATCGGCCCTGACCACAATATCTGCCACGGCAATGCGCTCTCCGACGAGGATCTCGCCTTCATCCTCGACCACGGCGTGACGCTGACCCCGACCGTCATGCTGGAGCTGCAGGCCAAGGCTGACCCGCCGCTGACGGTCAGGGCGCGCGGCCGCGGCGCGGTGCTGTCGCTGGGCATCGACACCGAGCCGCTCTGCGCCGGCGACATGTTCGCGGAGATGCGGGCCGCCTGGATGCACTGCCGCCACTTCGAGAATGTCGCCCGGGCGGCACGCGGCGAGCCGGCAGGGCCGATCGCCGTCAGCGCCCGCGAGGTGCTTCACTGGGCGACCATGGGCGGCGCCAAGGTGATGCGGCTCGACCATCGGATCGGTTCGCTGACGGTGGGCAAGAAGGCCGACCTCATCCTTCTCGACACCGGCGACCTCGACCTGTTCCCGGTCTTCGATCCGGTCGTCACCATTGTCGGCTATGCCGGCGGCCATCACGTCGACAGCGTCTATATCGACGGCATCGCCCGCAAGCGCGGCGGCAAGCTGACCTTCCCGCAGGACGTGCTCCGGGCGAAGAAGCAGGCGCTGACCGGTTCGGTACAGCGCATCATTGCCGATGCCGGCCTCAGCCTGCCGATCGTCTGATCGGCTCCCCGACCAAGCCTGTCCTCGCCGAGGCCTGCCATGTCCCGCTTCACACTCTACAACGCGCCGCAATCCACCTGCAGCCAGCGCGTCCGCTTCGTGCTGAACGCCAAGGGCCTGCCCTTCGCCGAGGAAAAGCTCGACCTTTTCTCCGGCGATCAGTTGCAGCCGGCCTATCTCAGGATCAATCCGAACGGCGTCGTGCCGACGCTGGTCGACAACGGCACGCCCATCGTCGATTCCGCCGTCATCATCGAATATCTCGACGAAGTCTTTGCCGAGCCCTGCCGGTTCACGCCGGCGGCGCCGCTGAAGCGCGCCGAGATGCGCTCGCTGATGCGCTTCATCGACGACGTTCCGACCCCGGCCGTGCGGGTCCCTTCCTACAATCTCGCCTTCCTCCGGCATTTCCGCGGGATGAGCGAGGAGGAGTTCCTGGCGCTCGCCAATTCCAAGCCGCTGCGCAAGGAATTCCTCCTGAAAATGGGGCGCACCGGCTTTCCGAAGGAGGAGATGGACGCCGCGCTGGCGCGTCTTGCCCGCGGCCTGCAGCGGATGGACGAGACGATCGCGGCGAGCGGCGGGCCCTGGCTGATGGGCGCCGACATCACCCTCGCCGACGTCGCGGTCATGCCGGTGCTGGTGCGGCTCGCCGACATCAATCTCGCGGCGATGTGGCAGGACAAGCCGCGGATCGCCGCCTGGTTCGACGCCATCCGCGCCCATCCCGCCTATGCGCCGACCTATTATCACGGCTCGCTGCTGACCGAAAAATATCCGGAGCTGAAGCAGGAGCTCGGCGCCTGAAGCCACGCTCCCTGGTGGACGATTGTCCACCAGATCGGGACGAAAGCGCCTGTTGCCCGACGGCGCCATGGCTAGCCTCCGATGACGACGCGCCACAACGGCGGCGCGCCCAGTCACCGGGAGACGAGACCATGATCCACGCCCAAGACACGGCCCTGACCGAAGAGCAGCGGCTGATGCGGCAGAGCTGCCGCGCCTTCGTCGACGACCTCGTGACCCCGTTCATCCGCACGCACTGGAAACGCGAATGGGACATGGATCCGGACGGGCGGCTGCCCGACGCGATCCTGGAAGGCGCCGACCGGATCGGCATCCGCACCCTCGGCGTGCCGGAGGCCGACGGCGGCGTGGAACTCGAGCGGGACACCGAGGTCAGGACCTTCGCCCTTATCGCGGAGGAAATCGCGCGCGGCGATTCGGGCCTTGCGGACAAGCTGGTGCAAAACTGGAAGGTGTCGATCCTGTTGCGGGAACTGGCGCCGTCCCATCTCGCCAGGACCTGGTTCGAACACCTGACCGCCGAGCCGAAATTCCTGCTCGCCCATTGCCTCACCGAACCCCGCGGCGCATCCGACCGCTGGCTGCCCTACAATGTGCCGGAAGCGGCCATGCAGACCCGCGCGGTGCGCGACGGCGACCACTGGGTGATCAACGGCCGCAAGCAGTTCATCTCCAACGGCTACGATGCCGGCCTCTACGTCGTCTATGCCCATACCAATCCGGCGGTCGGCATGCTGCAGGGCACGTCGAGCTTCCTCGTGCCGCGCGGCACGCCGGGCCTGACCGTCGCCAAATGCAACGAGACGGTCGGCTGCCGGTTCATGAACAATGGCGAGCTCGTCTTCGACGACTGCCGGGTGCCGGCCGACCACCTGCTGGTGGAGAACGACGCGCTGGGCAAGGCGGGGGTCTATTTCCGCGCCGGCAAGATCATCCAGGCGGCCAAGAATCTCGGCGTGGGGGTCGCCTGTTTCGAGCGCACCGCCGACTATGTGCAGAATTACGTCCAGGGCGGCCGCATCCTGATCAAGCACCAGGCGGTGGCGCTGCGGCTCGCCGACATGGCGACCCGCATCACGGCCGTGCGCACGCTGGTCGAGCGGGCCGCCCAGGCGGTCGACGAGGGCCATCCCGACATGGACGTGCTGTGCAACATGGCCAAGGTCTATGCCTCGGAAGAGATCATGAAGGTGGCCCAGCACGCCCTGGAACTGCATGGTGGCAACGGCGCCATGCTGGAATTCGGCATCGAGAAGCTGTTCCGCGACGCCGCGATCTTCCTGCATATGGACGCGACCGTCGACGTCAGCCGGATGAAGATCATCAAGACCATGTTCCCGGCGACGGCCGGCAAATATGCAGGCCCCGAAAACTGACGCGCCTCAGCTTGCGAGCAGGCTCGCCATGATCCGCTCGCGGCTGAGCGGCAAGGTCCGGATCCGCGCGCCCAGCGCGCGGGCCAGCGCATTGCCGATGGCCGCGGCCACCGGCCCCTGCGCCGCCTCGCCGACACCGAGCGGGGGATTGCCGGTCGCGCCGACGAGCTCGACGGCGACCGGCGGCACCTCGGAAAAGCGCAGGATCGGATAACGCGACCAGTCGCGGCTGGCGATCATGCCGTCGGCAAAGGCCACCGCCTCCTTCAAGGTCCAGCTCGCGCCCTGCACGAGCCCTCCCTCGATCTGGTTCCGGACGCCGTCCGGATTGATGACGAGGCCGGCATCGACGGCGGCCCAGAGACCGGTGAGCTTGACCTCCTCTTCCACCTCAACCTCGGCGACGACGGCGCAATAGGCCCCGCGCCCCTTGTAGCGGGAAAAGCCGATGCCCTGTGCGCGCCCGAGGCCGGTCCCGG
The DNA here is from genome assembly GCA_000751295.2 of bacterium YEK0313. Lineage (NCBI taxonomy): Bacteria > bacterium YEK0313. The sequence goes on along the minus strand of CCMO02000001.1, from coordinate 2,295,315 downwards.
CCTCCTGCCGCCAGCCAGCCGATCGGGCGGCGGCTTCGACCACTGCCCGCGCCCGCGGATCGGGCAGAAGCTCGAGGCGATAGCCGACGGGGTCGCGCCCGGCCGCCGCGGCGAGCTCGTCCATGAAACATTCGATGGCGAACACATTGGCGAATGCACCAAGGGTGCGCAGCGAGGAGACCCGCACGGGCTGGTCGACAATGAGGTGATGGACGATGCGCTGGCCCGGCACCGCATAGGGCAGCGCGGCATTGCGCACGCCGCCACCGCCGGCGGCATCGGGAATGTCGGCAACCTCTCCCCTTTCGGGCGGCGCGGACAGCGCCTCGGCGAGCTGCAGATTGACATTGCCGTTGGTGCCGGGCCGGGCCGCGTGCGGTGGGCTCCAGATCTCGCTCGTCCAATGGCCCGGCCGCCCGGCCGCATCCAGCCGCGTCGACAGGCGGACGGCCTGGGCCGCGCCGACCGGCGAAAAGCCGAGCTCGTCGTCGCGCGTCCACATCACCCTGACGAGGCGGCCCGGATGGTGCAGGGCGAGGAATGCCGCGTCGCAGGCCGCGTCGTCGGCACCGTTGTGGCCGTAGCAGCCCGCGCCCTGACGGTGGCTGACCGTCACGGCGGCGGGATCGAGACCAAAGCTGCGGGCAATGGCGTTGCGCAGCGCAAAGACCCCCTGGGAATGGCTGTAGACCGCAAGCCGTCCCTCATCGTAGCGCGCAAGGCCGCAGGACAAGCCGATCGAGCCATGGGCGAGGAAAGGCCGCGCATAGGTCGCCGTGATCGTGGCCTCGGCATCCGGCGTCGGCGCGCCGGTCTCGATCACCCGGTCGCGGCTCGGTGCCGCCATCAGCCAGTCCGCCGTTCCCGCCTCGTCGGGAATGGCGCGCCCGCCGGTCCAGCGCGCGTCGGCGCGCAGGATCTCGCGCGCTTCGCGCAGCAGCGTCTCGCTGTCCGCGACGAGGCCCAGTGCGGCACCTTCGCGAGGCCATCGAACCCGCCCGCCGAAGCGCGCCAGCCGCTCCCCGTCGAGGCCGGCAAGGACCGCGCCGCGCCGCGGCGGCCGCAGCACCCAGCCGTGCAGCATGCCGGGCTCGCCGATGTCATGGATGAACGGCGCGCCGGATATCTTGGCTGCGAGATCGAGCCTGGGCAGGCTGGTGCCGACCAGCCGGTAGTCGGCCTGCGCCTTGACCGGCGCCGTGCCGGATGGCGCGCGGGTCCAGTCGATGGCACCGGCCAGCGACCAGTAGTCGAGATTGGTCGCCCGGCCGTCACGGGTGAAGGCCCCGTCCTCGACATCGAGGCCGGCGGGATCGGCACCGAGGCGGGCTGCCGCCTCGGCGGTCAGCAGCGCCCGCACCTCGGCGGCGACGAGGCGGATCGCCGCGCCCGATTGCTCAATCGACTGGCTGCCGGCCGTATAGCCTTCGTTCGGTCCGACGGCCGTATCGCCGGCGACGATGGCGATCCGGGCGGGCGCCACGTCGAGCTCCTCGGCCGCGATCTGAACCAGCGCGGTCAGCACGCCCTGGCCGAGCTCGACCTTGCCGGTGGCGATGGTCACCGTCGGCCCGGCGAAGCGGATCCAGCGGTCGAGCCGCGGATTGTCGGCAAGGCTTGCCGGCAGACGGCGATCAGGCTGCATCGCCGCGCCTCCGTTCGAGTTCCGCCGCGGCCCTTTCGACCGCCGCGACCACCCGCGGCTGGACGCCGCAGCGGCAGAGATGGCCATCGAGGGCGGTGACGATCTCGGCGCGCGACGGCGCGGGATTGGCGGCGAGCAGCGCGACGCCGCTGATCAGGATGCCGGAGAGACAGAAGCCGCACTGGCCGGCCTGCTCGTCGATGAGCGCCTGCTGCAGTGGATGCAGGCCGGCCTCCGAAAGCCCCTCCACCGTTGTCACCGCGCGCCCCGCGAATTCGGCAGCGCGGCGCGAGCAGGAATGCGTCGGCACGCCGTCGACCAGCACCATGCAGGCGCCGCACTGTTCGAGGCCGCAGCCGAAGCGCGTCGCCCTCAAGCCGAGATCGTTGCGCAGAAACTCGACCAGCAGGGCCGGTCCGTCGGGATCGAGCGGCACCATCGCGCCATTGACGCTCAGCATGGCCGCGGTCACCGCCGGCTCCCGGCCAGGGCCTCTTCGAGCGGGCCGCCGTCGAGATAGCGCGCGACGGGCGGCGGCGTGCCGTTCCAGCCGCCTTCGAGCTCGGCCCGCAGCGCCAGCACCGTCGCCATGCCCTCGGCGTTGACCCTGATGTCGCGGAAGAGGCCCGCCGAGGGATCGACCACCTGGCCATAACCGATCCGCGCGGTTTCGGAGTCCATCCTCACCCGCTCGATCAGCAGGGCGATCGCCGCATCCCGGTTCGCCGGATCGAAGGTCCAGGCAAGGCCCGCGAGCAGGCCCCGGAGATAGGCCACGATCCTCGCCCGGTCGGCGGCGACGAAACCGCGCAACGCGAAAACACCGATGCCCTGATAGGGGCCGATCCAGCGCGAGACCGCGCCGAGCCGCTTCAGGCCGTTGCGGGCGGCCAGATCAGCATAGCTCGGGCTGAGCAAGGTCGCGGCGAAGCTCCGGTCCGCGATCATCGCCTGCGCGCGCCGATCGGTCGCGCCGACCGCCTTCAGCTCGTAGTGGACGCCGGCGGCAAGGCCTGACAAAGCCAGGATCTTGCGAAGCTGCAGCGCGAAAGCGGTGTTCGGGGCGTCGACGATGACGATGCGCCCGGCAAGGTCGCCGATATCGCCGATATCCGGCTGCACCACCAGTTCGTTCATGCCGTCGTCGAGGCCCGCGAGGATCGCGACGTCGACCCCCGACGTCTCGACCATGGCCACGGCATTGTCGACCGCCGCATGCGCCACATCGATCTCGCCTGCCGCCAGCGCGCGCCTGAGCGTCAGCGAATCCGGCGTCCAGGCGATCTCGACCGCGAGGCCTTCAGCGGCGAAGAAACCCTGCGCATCGGCGGCTAGCAGCGGCAGGTTGCCGGCGCCCGCGAAGGACATGACCCGCAGCCGGGCCTGCTCCCGCACGTCCCTCAAGCGCTCCTGCGCTCCCCCCGGACCGCTCATATGTCGCTCCCGCATCTATTGGCAATCGATTGCACAAAATCGCGTCCACAATGTCAACCGCCGCGACGCCGAAGGTGCAATTGACGCTGCGTCGCCGTGGTGCCACTCCTTGAATTCGGAATGATCGGATCGGCATGGTGAAGTCTCCTTCGGGAAAGAAGCCGCCCTCGGCGCGTCAACAGGCCGACGCTCGATCCCGCCCGGCTTCCCCCCGGCTGAGGGATGTCGCGGACCATGCCGGCGTGCATATCTCGACGGCCTCGCGGGCCCTGGATCCGCTCAAGGAAAAACGCATATCGGCGGATGTCGCGGCCAAGGTGAAGGCCTCGGCGCGAGCGCTCGGCTATCAAGGCAATGTGATCGCGGCCAGCCTGCGCCGGCGCCGGTCGCATACGGTCGGGGTGATCGTGCCCGACCTCACCAATCCCATGTTCCCGCCCATGTTCCGCGGCATCGAGGACCGCCTGCAGCAGATCGGCTACAGCGCGCTCCTGACCAATTCCGACTTCAACCTGGAGCGGGAATGGCAATTGCTCGACATGTTCGTCAAGCGCCAGGTCGACGGGCTGATTCTCGCAACCGCCCGGCTGGACGATCCGATCGTGGCGGCGGCCCAGGAACGCGGCATGGCCGTCGTCTTGATGAACCGCGCGACGGCCGGCGCGACCGTCCCGGCGATTCTCGCGGACGAGGCGGCCGGCATCGGCGAGGCCGTCGCTCATCTTCACGCGCTCGGCCATCGCCATATCGCGCACATTGCCGGCCCGCAGGACGTCTCCACCGGCCGGACCCGCAAGGAAGCCTTCGTCGCGGCCGCGATGCGCCATGGCCTGGAGGCCGGCCTTCGCCATATCGTGGTCGCCAGCCAGTTCAGCGAAGCGGCCGGCCATCGCGCGGCGCTGCATCTTCTGCAATCCGGCCTCGCGCCCACCGCGATCGTCGCGGCCAACGATGCGCTGGCCCTCGGCGTCTATGACGCGCTGGGCGAGCTCAATCTCGCCTGCCCGTCCGACGTCTCGGTCACCGGCTTCAACGACATGCCCTTCGTCGACCGGCTGAAGCCGGCCCTGACCTCGGTGCGCATCCCGCAATACCGGATGGGCTACGAGGCGGCCGACGAACTCGCCGCCCGGCTCGACGACGGCGCGCGGCCGATCGCCCACCGGGTCCTGCCACCGAAGCTGATCGTCAGGGATTCGACCGGCCCGGTGCGACAAAGCGCCTGACCCCTGCCCCCGGCATTGACCGCGGCGCTGAAGGACCCATACTGCAACCGATTGCGCATGCGCTGATCACAAGCCTTGGGGGAGGCAGGACCATGCCCATGACACGACGGACGGCGCTGGCCGCCGGCATCGGGACCATCGGCAGCCTCGCCGCTCCGGCCGCGCGTTCCAACGACTTCATGGCGCCCGAGCAGCTGCGGGTCGGCATCGTCCCCTATATTTCCTCGGGCCCGACCTTCATCGCGATCGCCAAGGGCTATTTCGACAAGGTCAACCTCAAGGTGACCACCCAGAGCTTCGCCGATGGCGGCCTGGCCATCCCGATCCTCACCGCCGGCGAACTCGACGTCACCGTCTCCACCTGTTCGGCGGGGCTGTTCAACACGCTCGCCAAGGGCGCTCCGTTCCGCGCGATCATGGACCGGAGCCAGGAGCTGCCGCAGCGCGGCTCGCAGTGCTTCATGGTGAGCAACGAGCTCCACGCCAAGGGCCTGACGGGGATCGAGCACATGGCCAAGGCCAAAGGCTCGATCATCGGCATCAGCGTCCGCGGCTCCATCTCGCAGCTCCTCTACACCAAGGCTCTGGAACGTGGCGGCCTGACGCCGGGCGACGTCGAATGGCAATGGGGCGTTGCCGGCAACACCTCGCCGCAGCTGCTCGGCGCCAACCGCATCGGCATCGCCAACCTGCCCGTGCCGCTCTGTTTCGCGGTCGAAAAGCGAGGCGCGGCGAAGATCCTGTTCTGGGGCGACGAGGCCTCGCCCAACACGCAGGTCGGCCTGTGGGCGGCGAGCGGCGAGGCGCGGGCGCGCCGGCGATCCGCCCTGGTACGCTTCGCCATGGCGCAGTTGCAGGCGGCCCGCGACTTCATGAAGGCGGCCGGACAGAACGATCCTGCGATCAACAAGATCCTCGCCGATGCGACACAGCTGCCGGCCGAGATCATCGACGGCGCGCGGCCGCGCTGGTCGGGCTATCCGCTCGACGGCATGCCCAATGTCGCCTCGGTGATGGAACAGGGCGCATTCTGGGCGCGCGCCGGGCTGATCCCCAAGGCGCCCACGGAGGCCGAAACCTTCGATCTGGGAATAGCCGAGGAAGCGCGCAAACGCCTCGACGACAAGAACCCCTTCGTCTGACGGGCCGGCCGCTATCGGCCGCTGCCGGATCGCCTGCTCAGTTGGGCTTGAGCTGCTTCAGGCAGCAGGTCTCGAAACGCCAGAGATCGCCGTGCCGACGCGCATATTCACCTTCGTAGGATTCGAGGCAGGCGCGTGCCGTCTCCTCGCTCACCTCGGCCGCCGCGGCGATCTCCTTGACGTCGCACCAGCAGGGCATGCCCCGCAGCTGCTCGAGGACATAACGTCTGATCGCGCCGTTCGCTCTGGCGTCGTGTGGCCTTTTCATCGTCGTTCACCAGCACAATGCCGCCCGGCATGGCAGGCGGCCCCAAGTGAAGCTGATGTAGGTAAGCGCCATCGCGACGGAAAGGGCGTGACCGGCAGAGGTGATCCGCACCGTCGCCGCTTGCGCAGCGCGGCCACGCACGCCACCTGCCGCCATTGGCCGCGCGCCGGCCGGACGCCTAGAGGTACTGCAGGTAGGACGTGAAGTCCCTGCCATGCCGGCCGTCGGCGCCCGGCACGGGCGGATCGAGGCCGATATCGCCGCGCAGGCGCGGTGGCAGCGCCGCAGCAGGCGCCGGTGCTCCCGCTCGTCCTGGCTGCCATGAGCGCCAGCGGCGTGCGAGACGACGGCGCCATGAGCGCGGGGATGTTCCACCTTCGCCTTTCAGGTGCGGGCAGGTCAAAGAGGCCGGTGTCATCGAACGTTTCCTCGGCAAGATTCAGGAAACGATGGGCATTTCCCAGAAAATGAACAATCGGCCTTGCAAAAACCCATTGTTCGCATGAATAAACAATCATGCAGATCGACCTCATTGAAAACCTGCTGATCTTTACCCGTGTCGCCGAGACGCGCAGCATCACCCGCGCCGCCGCCCGGCTCGGCCTGTCCAAGGCCGCGGTCAGCGTCAGGTTGAAGGCGCTCGAGCGCGAGCTCGCGCTGCAGCTCGTCAACCGCAGCACCCGGTCGCTGACGCTCACCGATGCCGGCGAGCGGCTGCTCGACGGGATGGACCGGATGCTGGCCGACGCCGAGGAGACCCTCGCGGGCCTGCGCGATCTGGCCGTCGAGCCCAAGGGACGCCTGCGCGTCACCGCCTCGATCGGGGTCGGCGTCAGCTTCGCCGCGCCGCTCATCCCCGGCTTCCTCGACCGCTATCCGGACATCGAGCTCGATCTCTCGACCAGCCAGGACATTGCCGATCTCGCCGCCCAGGGGTTCGACCTCGCCCTGCGCTTTGCCAACATCGTGCGCTGCACCGACATGGCCTGGCCGGTCGGACGGGTCGACTGGCGCCTCGTCGCCTCCCCCGCCTATCTCGCACGCCGCGGCCACCCGCGGGAGCCAGCCGATCTCGCGTCGCATCGCTGCCTGATCTATGGCTGGCAGGCGCTGCACGACCCGACCTGGAGCTTCGCGCGCGCCGGCCTTCAGGTCCCCGCGCCGGTGAAGGGGGCGCTCAAGGCGAACAACGGCGAAATCCTGCTGCAGGCCGCCCTCGCCGGCGGCGGCATCGCCATGCTCTCCGGCTTCTCCTGCGACCGGCACATCGCGTCCGGGGCCCTGGTCGCGCTCCTGGCCGACTGGACCATCGAGGGCTCGGACGCCGAAACGATCTATGCGGTGCGGCCCTGGAGCCCACGGGTGCCGCGCACGGTGAAGGCCTTCGTCGACTATCTGCAGGCGCAGCGGCCCGGCGCCTAGCTGTGGAGTCCGAGGAGGTTGTTCATCGCCCGTGAGAGCCCGAAGGTGGTCGTTGCGACACGAAGCACCGCAGGGCACGAGGATGAACAACCCGCACAAGAATGCGCGAACGACGCCGCTTGGTCGAGCGGAGATGATCCGGCGGATCGTAGGAGACGGCCGGCCTGTCGGCGAAGTGGCGGCCGGCTTCGGGGTCAGCGAGCGAACCGCCCGCAAATGGCTGTCGCGATGGCGGAGCGATGGAGAAGCCGGGCTGCAGAACCGCTCGTCCCGGCCCCATGCGTCCCGATCGGCGACGAGCGCGTTCTGGCCCGGGCTGGCGGCCAAGCTGCGCCGCGAGTACCGGTTGACGGGTGAGGAGATTGCGTCCCGCCTCGGACTGGCGCGATCGACGGTTGCCGGCTGGCTGACGCGGATGGGGCTCGGCCGGCTGTCCGCGCTTGATCCGAAGGAGCCGGTGCGGCGCTATCAACGCGAGCGTCCCGGCGAGCTGCTTCATCTCGACATCAAGCGGCTGGCCCGCTTTGAAGGCGTCGGCCACCGCATCACCGGCAACCGGCGTGGCGCCAGCCAGGGGCTTGGCTACGACTTCCTGCATGTCGCCATCGACGATGCGACCCGGCTCGCCTATGTCGAGGTGCTGCCCGACGAGCGGCGGTGGTCGACCACCGGGTTCCTCGTGCGGGCGCTGCGCTGGTTCAAGGAGCGGGGCGTCAGCGTGCAAAGAGTGATGACCGACAACGGCTCGGGATACATCGCCAGGCTCTTCCGCAAAGCGTTGAGGATGCTCGCCATCCGGCACATCCGCACCCGACCCTACACCCCGAAGACGAACGGCAAGGCAGAGCGCTTCATTCAGACCATGCTCAGGGAATGGGCCTATGCCATCCCGTTCCCCTCTTCCGCCCGCCGGACCGCAGATCTCACGCGATGGCTGGCCTGGTACAACCAGCACCGGCCGCATGCTAGCCTCGCACGACGATCACCGGCTCAAGCTCTCGCCGGAACAACCTGACCAGAACTCACACCTAGCCTGCAGATCTGCACCGGCGCGCGCCTGCCCTTCCCGGCCGGACCTTGTCGGCGGGCGGCGCGCATGGAACAACCTGCCGCCGCCCCCTCGCCATCCCGCAGGACCAACGGCCGCGCGCCGCCCGCCATCATGCACGACACAATGCCCACCCGTCTCTCGACCCGTATCGTGCTGCGCGAGGCACGCGCCTCGCTGGCGCTCGGCTGGCCGCTGGTGCTGACCAACATCGCCCAGGTCGCCCTGATGGCCACCGACCTCGTCTATGTCGGGCGGATCGGCAAGGACGAGCTCGCCGCCACGGCCATGGCGGCCAGCCTGTACCAGGCCGTGATGCTGTTCAGCATGGGCATCGTCTCGGCCTCCATGCTGCTGATGGCCAAAACGCTCGGCCGCGACCCGCAGGCCGTGGACGACATCCGGCGTACCGTGCGCCAGGGCCTGTGGAGTGCGCTCCTGGTCTCGCTGCCCGCCTGGCTCCTGCTGTGGAACTGCGATCGGGTGTTCATCCTGCTCGGCCAGGAACCGGCCCTGGCGGCCCGCTCGACCGCCTTCATGCATGGCCTGCAATGGGGGCTGCTGCCCTTTCTCGGCTATGTCGTGCTCCGCTCCTTCCTGGCGGCGATGCAGCGGCCACTCTGGACCATGCTGGTCGCGGCGCTCGCCGCCCTTTTCAACGCCGCGGCCGGCTGGTGCCTGATCTACGGCCATCTCGGCTTTCCCGAGCTCGGACCTGCCGGCGCCGGGCTCGCGACGGCGGGCGCCATGCTGGTGCTGTTTTCCGGCCTCGTCACCGTCGTCAGCCTCGACCGCCGCTTCCGGCTCTACCGGCTGTTCCAGGACCTGTGGCGGCCGGACCTGCAGCGGCTCGCCGAGATCTGGCGGCTCGGCCTGCCGATCGGCCTCGCGCAAGCTTTCGAGACCTCGATCTTCTATGCCTCCGCCATGATGATGGGCCTGATCGGCGCCACCGCGCTCGCCGCCCATGCCATCGTCGCACAGATCGGCGGCTTCACTTTCATGGCCGCCATCGGGCTGAGCCAGGCGGCAAGCGTCCGGGTCGGCCGCGCCAGCGGCGCGGGCGATGGTCCCGCGGCACGCCTCGCAGGCTGGACCGCCTATGGCCTGACCGTCACCTACATGCTGACGGTGGCCGTCGTCATGCTGACCGCGCCGAAACTGCTGATCGGCGTGTTCATCGACACCGAGGCGGCGATCAATCGCGACGTGGTCATTCTCGCCTCGACGCTCTTGATCTGCGCCGCGCTGTTCCAGCTCGGCGACGGCATCCAGGTCGCCTGCCTCGGCATGCTGCGCGGCCTGCACGACACCAGCGTGCCGATGGTGCTGACCGCCGTCGGCTACTGGGGCATCGGCATGCCGCTCGGCGCGAGCCTCGCCTTCTACTGGGGCTTCGGCGGCGTCGGCATCTGGCTCGGCCTCGCCTCCGGCCTTTCGGCGGTCGCCCTGCTCACCACCTGGCGATGGGCGCGGCTCAGCGCGAGGCTGGGACGCTAGCCGGACCGCGGGCGATGAGCCTATGCTCGCGACCGTCCAGGAGGGCTGGCCCCATGCCCGAGACCGATACTGTCAGGCAACCGATCGTGCTCGTCCCCGGTGGCGGGAGGAGCTATCCGATGGGCCGCATCGGTGCCGTGTTCAAGGCGGACGGGCCGGAGACCGGCAACCGCTGCTGCATTTCAGAGTGGTGGCTGGAGCCGCATACCCGCGGTCCCGGTGCCCATGCGCACCCAGAAGACGACATGTTCTATGTCGTCGAGGGAACGATGAGCATTCTCGTCGGCGACCTGTGGATCGAGGCCGAGCGCGGCAGCTTCGTGCTGATCCCCGGGGGTACGACCCACGACTTCGAGAACCGTGGCGGGACGAGGGCCGGCGTGCTCAATATCTGGATCCCCGGCGGCTTCGAAAAGATGATGCCGGCCATTGCCGACTGGTTCGCGGCCAATCCGCCGGGCGATGCCTAAGCCTTCCGTCCAGCGGGCCGATGCGGCCTCACGCTCCGCCTCCGGCCGGCCTTCCCCCGAATGCGTGACGCAATCAGTATAACAAGAAAATCCTGGTCATTATACTTCACATATTACCTTACGTAATAAATAGCCATTACTACGGACCGTAACGTTGCATTAATCACTCAATACCACCGTAGGGTGCATTCACGGTTCGATTCATTGGCCGGTCGTGCAGGACGCACGTTCCGTCATTGCGTCGGACGGTTCGCTGCACGGGGGCTGTCATGCTGAATCTCACATCGCGGAAAAGCCTGGAAATGGAGGCGAAGCTCGCCGCGCTCGACCGCGTCCAGGCGGTCATCGAATTCGATCTCGACGGCACGATCCTGACCGCCAATCAGAACTTCCTCGATACGCTCGGTTACAGCCTTTCAGAGATCGCGGGCAAGCATCACAGCATGTTCGTCGACCCGGCGCACAAGGACAGCGCCGAATACCGCGCGTTCTGGACCGACCTGCGCGGCGGACAGTTCCAGGCCGGCCAGTTCCGCCGCCTCGGCAAGGGCGGCAAGGAAGTCTGGATCGAGGCGTCCTACAATCCGCTCATCGGCCGCGACGGCAAGCCTTACAAGGTGGTGAAGTTCGCCACCGACGTCACCGCCCAGAAGGGGGCGGATGCCGACCGGGCCGGCCAGGTCGCCGCGATCCGCAAGGCCCAGGCCGTGATCGAGTTCACCCTCGAGGGCCGGATCCTCGATGCCAACGACAACTTCCTGAAGGCGGTCGGCTATACGCTTGCCGAGATCAAGGGCGAACATCACCAGATGTTCGTCGAGCCGGCGATGCGGACCACCGAGGAATACCGCCAGTTCTGGGCTGCGCTGAAACGAGGCGAATACCAGGCGGCTCAATACAAGCGCATCGGCAAGGGCGGCCGCGAAATCTGGATCGAGGCGTCCTACAATCCGATCTTCGATGCCGCCGGCCGGCCCTACAAGGTCGTGAAGTTCGCCACCGACATCACCGAGCAGATCCAGCTTCTGGCCAATCTCAGGCTGATGATCGACCGCAATTTCGGCGAGATCGACCAGGCGGTGGAACGCTCGTCGAGCGAATCCAGCTCGGCGGCCGAGGTCGCGGAGACGACGCGCGGCAATGTCCAGACCATGGCCGCCGCCGCCGAGGAGCTCGCCGCCTCGGTCATCGAGATCTCCCAGAGCATGGCCAAATCCCAGACCGCCACCGACAGCGCGCTGGAACAGACCCATACCGCCGGCGGCTTCGCCAAGCGCCTGTCCGATGCCGCCGCCGCGATGGGCGGCATTGTCGGGCTGATCAACAACATTGCCGGCCAGATCAACCTGCTCGCGCTCAACGCCACCATCGAGTCGGCCCGGGCGGGCGAAGCCGGCCGCGGCTTCGCGGTGGTCGCGGCCGAGGTGAAGAACCTCGCCAACCAGGCCGCCAAGGCGACCGAACAGATCGGTGCGGAAATCAACGGCGTCCAGGCCATCTCCACCGAGGTCGTCAGCGCGCTGGAATCGATCCGCGGCTCGGTCGAGATCATGCGCAACAACGTCATCGCCACGGCAGCCTCCGTGGAGGAGCAGAGCGCGGTCACGCGCGACATGTCGGCGAACATGCAGAGCGCGGCCCGCTCGGTGACCGAGATCGCCAGCAACATGACCGGCATCTCGGCCGCGGTCACGCAGGTCTCGCAGGCGGTCGCCACCACCCGCGAGGCGGCGCGGGTGCTCGCCCGCTGACCCCAAGCCGGCCCGGCCCGGGCATGGTCCCAGGCCAGGCCGCGCTTCCTTGCCGGCCGCCAAGGCCCTATAGAGCCACGGCACCCCATCCCAGTCGGCAGCGGCGAGCCTCTTTCGTGATCCCCTGGCAGCTCATCGATACCGCCATCGTGCCTGGCGGCGGCGAATTGCGCCTGAAACAGCGCGGCAGCGAATTTTCGATCATGGCCGGACCGATCGAGCTGATGAACAGCCGTCTCAGCGGCTCCGAGGAGGCGCTGGCACGGCTTGCCTGCGCGCGGCTCGGCGGACATGGCGCGCCGCACATCCTGATCGGCGGCCTCGGCATGGGCTTTACCCTGCGCGCGGCGCTCGCCGTGCTCGGTGCGGATGCCCGCGTCACGGTGGCCGAGCTGGTGCCGGCCGTCGTCGCCTGGGGCCGCGGCCCGATGGCCGAGGTGTTCGGCACGAGCCTCACCGATCCGCGCGTCACCATCGTCGAGGACGATGTCGGCGCGCTGATCATGGCGGCCAGGGCCCGCTATGAAGCGATCCTGCTCGACGTCGACAACGGCCCCGATGGTCTCAGCCGGCCAGCCAATGACAGCCTCTATTCGCTGGCCGGCCTCGCCGCCGCCCGCCGCGCCCTCCGCCCGGACGGCACGCTGGCGGTCTGGTCGTCGGCGCCGGACGATCGCTTCACCCGCAGGCTCGGCCAGGCGGATTTTTCCGTCGACGTCGAGCGGCCCCATGCCGGCCGTGGCCGCGGCGCGCGCCATGTGATCTGGCTTGCAAGACCGAAGCCGACCGAGCTCCACGGGCAACGGCAGGCCGCGCCCGCCGCTCGCCGGCCCTGAACCGGCGGCTGGCCGCAGGCCTGCTGTTGCAACTGAATTGCAAGACAAAACAAAGGCTTGCTAGACAGGAGCGAGTTCTCTAGATAGCGCGCTTCCCGCCCCGATAGCCGTGACCATGTCGAAAACCCTCAAGCTCGCAGCCGGGAGCCTCGTCGTCGGCATCGTCGTGCTGGGCTTAAAGCTCCTCGCCTGGTGGATGACCGGCTCGATCGCGCTCTATTCGGACGCGCTCGAAAGCACGGTCAATGTCGCGACAGCCATTGCCGCCCTGCTGGCGGTCCGGCTCGCCGAGCGGCCGGCGGACGCCAATCACCCGTACGGCCACCACAAGGCCGAATATGTCAGCGCCGTCGTCGAGGGCGTGATGATCGTGGTCGCGGCCATGCTCATCCTGCGCGAGGCAGCCTATGGCCTGATGGCCCCGAAGGCGCTCGACGCGCCGCTTTCGGGCCTGCTGGTCAACGGCCTCGCGAGCGTCATCAACGCCGCCTGGTGCTGGATCCTGATCTCCCGTGGCCGCCGGTTGCGCTCGCCGGCCCTCGTCGCCGACGGGCGGCATCTTTTGACCGACGTCGTCTCGTCGGTCGGCGTCACCTTCGGCGTGCTGCTCGCCATCGTCACCGGCTGGGCGATCCTCGACCCGGCTCTGGCCGCGGCGGTTGCCCTCAACATTCTCTGGTCCGGCTGGCACGTGATGAAGGAATCGCTCGGCGGCCTGATGGACGAGGCCGTGCCGGAGGAGACCCTGGCGCGCATCCGTGGCATCATCTCCTGCGAGGCCGACGGCGCCATCGAGGCCCATGACGTGCGCACCCGCCATGCCGGCCGCGTCACCTTCATCGAATTCCATCTGGTCGTGGCGGGCCAGACCAGCGTCTCCGACGCCCATGACATTTGCGATCGCATCGAACGGGCGCTGAAGGCCGAAATCGAGGATGCCCGCGTCACCATCCATGTCGAGCCGGAAAACAAGGCCAAACATTCCGGCATCGTCGTGCTTTGACGAGGGTCCATAAGCCCGCAGCGCGCCGCTTGCGGCTTGACCTCGGGCGGCGGTCTGGCCGAGCCTCGCAGCGGAACGGTGGAGCCGGACCTCGGCTCCGCGCATGCGGAGGGCATTGCGATGGACTATCGGCGACTTGGACATTCGGGCTTGCGCGTGCCTGCGCTCAGCTTCGGCACCGCAACCTTCGGCGGCGGCAATGACTTCTTCCGCGCCTGGGGCGCGACCGACGCGGCCGGCGCGACGCGGCTGATCGACATCTGCCTCGAACATGGCGTGTCGATGTTCGACAGCGCCGACTCCTACTCCCAGGGGCTCGCCGAGGAGATTCTCGGCAAGGCGATCAAGGGCCGGCGCAACCGGCTCCTGATCTCGACCAAGACGACCTTTCCCGTCGGCGACGGGCCGAACGACTACGGCTCGTCGCGCCAGCACCTGCTGGACGCGATCGACAAGGCGTTGAAGCGGCTCGGCACGGATCACATCGATCTCTGGCAGCTGCACGGGCAGGACTACAATACGCCGCTGGAGGAGACGCTGGCAACGCTCGACCAGATCGTTCGCGACGGCAAGGTGCGCTATATTGGCTGCTCCAATTTCTCCGGCTGGCATCTGATGAAGTCGCTCGCCGTGGCCGACCGCTACGGCTATCCGCGCCATGTCGCGCACCAGGCCTATTATTCGCTGCTCAACCGCGACTATGAGTGGGAGCTGATGCCGCTCGGGCGCGACCAGGGCGTCGGCGGCGTGATCTGGAGCCCGCTCGGCTGGGGCAAGCTGACCGGCAAGATCCGCCGCGGGCAGCCGGCGAAACCCGGCATGCGCGCGCACGACATCGCCGGCACCGGCCCACGCTTCGAGGAGGAACGGCTGTTCCGTATCGTCGACGCGCTGGATGCGGTCGCCGCGGAGACCGGAAAATCGATCCCGCAGGTCGCGTTGAACTGGCTGCTGAGCCGTCCGACCGTTGCGAGCGTCATCATCGGCGCGCGCGACGAGGCGCAGCTGAAAGACAATATCGGCGCTATCGGATGGAGCCTGAACGCCGAGCAGAACGCGCGGCTGGAGGCGGCGAGCGATGTCAGCCCGGCCTATCCGGTCTGGCACCAGCGCGGCTTCGCCATGCTGAACGAGCGCGGCTGAGGCGGCACGGCGCGCCGGTACATCGAGCTGGCGATACGTGGATTCCCGCGATCGACGCTCCCCGCGAAGCCGTGTTTGCTGATCTTCCGGAGCGACATCCGGTTTGGCCCGCGCCGTGAGCGCGAAGGCCCGGCGGCGAAATGGCCGGCGGGCCGGTCGAACGCGAGCATGCGCTGCAGCGGACCGGAGGCGCCATGACGGCCATTCAGGAGCATGCAGCGAAAACGCCGGGCGCCCTGCCGGCCGCCACCACGCTCGGGGCCCTCGGCATCGTCTACGGCGATATCGGCACCAGCCCGCTCTACGCGCTGAAGGAGGCCGCGAAGGCCGCAACCCATGGCGGTCCGCTGGTGCCGGCCGCCGTGCTCGGCGTCGTCTCGCTGATCCTCTGGGCGCTGATCCTGATCATCTCGGTCAAATATGCGCTGCTCATCCTGCGCGCCGACAACCGCGGCGAAGGCGGCATCGTCGCCATGCTGGCGCTGCTGTCGGCGCGCAATGCAGAGCCCGGCACCTGGCGCGCCAGGCTGCTGATCGTCGGCCTGATCGGCGCCGCCCTGCTCTATGGCGACGGCGCGATCACGCCGGCCATTTCGGTGCTGAGCGCCGTCGAGGGCCTGAAAGTCGACGCTCCCGCGCTGCACCGCGTGGTGGTGCCCGTCACGGTGGCCATCCTGGTCGGCCTGTTCGCCATGCAGCGCAAGGGCACGGGCTTCATCGGCGCGATCTTCGGCCCGGTCATGCTCGGCTGGCTCCTCGCCATCGCCGCGCTCGGCATCCACGGCATTGTCCGATCGCCGGGCGTTCTCGCGGCGCTGAACCCGCTCTACGCGGTCGATTTCCTCATCCACCAGAATTTCCATGTCAGCTTCGCCATTCTGGGCGCGGCCTTCCTTGCCGTCACCGGCGGCGAGGCCATGTATGCCGATATGGGCCATTTCGGCCGGCTGCCGATCCGGCTCGCCTGGTTCGCCGTCGCCCTGCCGGCTCTGGTGCTCAACTATTTCGGCCAGGCGGCGCTGCTCATCAGCGATCCAAGCGCCATCGACAACCCGTTCTACCAGCTCGCTCCGGACTGGGCGCACTATCCGCTGATCGCCTTTGCGACGCTCGCGACCGTCATCGCCTCGCAGGCGATCATTTCCGGCGTCTTCTCGCTGACCCAGCAGGCGATCCAGCTCGGCTTCCTGCCGCGCATGCACATTGCCCATACCGCGAGCGACGAGCGCGGCCAGATCTACGTGCCGCTGGTCAACTGGCTGCTGGCCGCCGCAACCCTTGCCGCGGTCATCGGCTTCGGCACTTCGGACGCGCTGGCCGGCGCCTATGGCATCGCGGTGTCGCTGCTGATGGCGATCACCACCCTGCTCGCCGCGCTCGTCGCGCTGCATTGGGGCTACAATCCCCTCCTGGTGATCGCGGTCAACGGCTTCTTCCTCATCATCGACCTCATCTTCTTCGCCGCCAATACGACGAAGTTCCTCGACGGCGGCTGGTTCCCGCTGCTGCTCGCCTCCGCCATTGCCGGGGCCATGCTGACCTGGCGCGGCGGCGTGCGCCTGGTCGAGCGGGCGCGCGCCAGCCTGCGCCGGCCGGAGGAAGAGCTGATCGAGAAGGTCGCCCACATCTACACGACGCGCCTGCCGGGAACCTCCGCCTTCCTCGCCTCGGCCGCCAATGGCGTGCCGCTCGCGCTCAGCCAGTTCATCAAGCACAACCACGCCCTGCACGAGCGGGTGTTGCTCGTCACCGTGGTCATCGAGGAGGCGCCGCGCATCGCCGACGAGCAGCGCGTCGACGTGACCGAGGTCGCCGCGGGCATCTTCCGCGTGATCCTGCATTTCGGCTTCATGCAGAATCCGAGCATCGCCGCCGGGCTCGCCCTTGCGCTCGACCAGCGCAAGCTGCCACCGATCGATCTCGCCGAGATCACCTATTATATCGGCCGGGAAACCATCATCCCGACCGAGGAGGTCGCGGGCATGGCGGTGTGGCGTGAAACGGTCTTCGCCTTCATGCAGCGCAATGCCGAGCGCTCCGCCGTCTTCTTCGGAGTGCCGACGCGGCAGGTGGTCGAATACGGCACCGAGATCGAGATCTGAAGCGGCGCCGCCCGCTCCGCCCGGTCAGCGTGGCTTGCCGAGCACGTCCAGCGTTGCGGTCTGCGGCGTGATCTGCCTGAGCCTCTCGACCAGCAGCGTGCCGGTCGCCAGGATGTGCTGGCGCAGCAGCGCCGTCGCCGCCTCGCTGTTGCCGGCGACGCAGAGGGCGACGAGGTCCTTGTGCTCCTGCTGCGACTGACGCAGATGCTCGGTCTCCTCCCAGGCGAAGCGCAGGTAGCGCTCGAAATTCAGCCTGATCGTGGCGATCATGGCGAGCGTGCGCGCCTGCCGGGCCGCGCCGTAGAGCGTTTCATGGAAACGCGCATTGAGCGCGATGATCCGATCGACCGTGCGGGCCTTGTCCAGTTCGGCGGCAATGCGCGCGGCCTTGTCGAGCTCGGCCCGGCCGAGCCGCGGCATGGCCCATTCCAGCGCCTTCGGCTCGATCAGGCTGCGCAGCTCGGTCATTTCCCAGGCCTCGTCGGCGAAGAGCGGCGCCACCGCGACGCCCCGGCGCGGCTCCGCCTTGAGGAACCCCTCGATCACCAGTTGCTTGAAGGCCTCGCGGACGATCATCTGGCTGACGCCGAAACGGGTCGCGAGCGCGTCCTGGCGTACCCGCTCGCCCGGCACCAGCGTGCCGCGGATGATCGCCTCGCGCAGGGTGTCGACGATGGCGCCGGCGGCCGGGCGCGCCTCCCCCATCTCGTCCGGCAGGGCGGTCAGGGAGAGCTGCAGCAAGGCCATGCGTGATCCCGACAGAACGGCCGGCCGGTTCCGCCGGCCCGGCGCACAAGGTGCATCGGGGACGAACATAGCCGGATCCGCCGCCGCGGACGACCGGTTCCGGGCATCTGTCCACCGCTATCTTGTCATATTAACGATAAACGATTATCGCTAATTTACAAACAAGAGGAACCGACATGCCCAGGGCCTTGGCGATTTCCGATTTCGACGCCGTCACGTTCGACGTCTACGGCACACTCATCGACTGGGAACCACCGATTATCGCTTATCTACAAAACTGGAGCGAGCGACAGGGCGTCGATCTCGATGACGATGCCCTGCTGATGGCCTTCGACCGCGCCCGGGCGGCCCTTCAGGCCGAGCGCCCGGCCCTGCCCTATCGCACGGTCCTGCGCCGCGCGCTGGTCGCGATCGGCGCGGAGTTCGCACTCGCCGCCGACGCAGCGGCGCAGGCGGGCTTCGCGGCCGGACCGGAGGCCTGGCCGGCCTATGGCGATGCTCCGGCCGGCCTTGCCGCCCTCAAGTCCAGGGTCCTGGTCGGCGCGCTCAGCAACATCGACGACGCCTTGCTCGCCCATTCCTGCCGCCGGCTGGCGGTCACCTTCGATCTGGTCGTCACGGCCGAACGGGTCGGCGCCT
Organism: bacterium YEK0313; assembly: GCA_000751295.2. Lineage (NCBI taxonomy): Bacteria > bacterium YEK0313. The sequence goes on along the minus strand of CCMO02000001.1, from coordinate 2,276,939 downwards.
ACAAGCCCGACAGACCGCATTTCGAGACGGCGATCGCCGATCTCGCCGCGCGCGGCATCCGGCGCGAGCGGATCCTGCATGTCGGGCAAAGCCTCAGGGCCGATATCGCGCCGGCCAACCGGCTTGGCCTGGCATCGGCCTGGATCGCCCGGCCGGGCCGCCGGCTCGGTCTTTCCGGCGATGGCGCCGCCGCGGCAAGGCCCGACCTGACGGTCGCGAGCCTTGCCGAACTGGTCGCACGGCTGGCCGGCAACGACGGCGCGCCCGGATCGGATTGACGTGCCGCCGACGGGTCGGGGTCACGGCGGACCGCCGGCTCGCCTGTTGCAGGCCCGTATGCGGTCAGGTTTCGTCGGCCAGCGCGTAGACGCGCAGGCGATGCCCGTCGGGATCGAGCGCAACGAAGGACCTGCCGAAATCCTGGCGGAACGGTTCCCTCAGGATGGTCACGCCTCTCCCTCGCCAATCGGCATGGGCCGCATCGACGGCGGCATCGTCGGCGAGCCTGATGCCGAGCTCGACGCCGCCCGGTTCGGCCGACGGCGGCGGCTGCACGGTGTGGCGTGACCAGAGTCCGAGCTTCAGGCCGCTGTCGAGCACGAACAGCGCGAAGGTCGGCGATGCCTCCACCGGCCTTTCCGACAGAAGCTCGGCATAGAAGCGCGCGCTCGCCTCGGGGCTGTCGACATAAAGAATGGTATAGCTCGGATGGTTCGGATTGGGCCTGGTCATGGCATCGCTCCTGATGACGTCGATGCAGCGATGCTATCGATGGATGCTGTCAGTTTCTGGCAGCATCAGTCGAACGAACGCATAATGCCCTGGCTGTCGCGCCATTCTCGGAGCAGGGTCTGCCGGCGCCGCGGATATCGGCTGTCGAGCGGCATGAGGCCGCTGATGCGGTCGGTGCGGAAGTGCCTGAAGGCCGCCCGCAATTCGCACCAGCCAAGCACGATGCGGACGCGGTCGAAATAGCTCAGGGCAAACGGCCAGATGGTCCGCTCGCTCTCGCGACCTTCGCCGTCGCGATAGACGATGACGATGCGGCGTTCGGCACGGATGGCCTTGCGGATGGCGCCGAGCTCGACGGTCTCCCGTACCGCGGCCGCCGCCGAGCCGACCAGCAGGGCGGCCGTCTCGAGATCACTCCGCAGGTCGGGCGGCAGCACCGCGCCGATCTTGGCCAGGGCATTGCGCGCCGCCTCGCCGAGCCGCCGATCGCCACGATCGGCCACCCAGCGCGAGCCGAGCACCAGCGCCTCGATCTCGTCCTCGGAAAACATCAGCGGCGGCAGCATGAAGCCCGGGCGCAGCACATAGCCGAGCCCCGGCTCGCTCTCGATATCGGCGCCCTGGCCCTGCAGCGTCGCAATATCGCGATAGAGCGTCCGGATGCTGATGCCGAGCTCTGCCGCAAGCGCGCGACCGGAAACCGGCCGCCGGTGCCGGCGCAGCGCCTGAAGCAGATCGAGCAGCCGTTCGGAACGTGACATGGCGGGTCAGATCCTGCCAGAATTCGGCAGGAGCCGCACGGCTTTTGCCGCGCCGCAGCTCTGCCGCAGTTTCTCTATCGTCTTGTCGTCTGCCTCGACTATGACAGGCCTTGAGCCTCGCCGACCGATTCACCAGCGCCAGGGAATTCCACCGATGCAGACGCTTTCGATGTCGTCCCTCACCATCTGCGGCATCGACGAGCTTGCGGGGCACAGCGAGCGCAAGGTGACCCATGTCCTGTCGGTGGTCGATCCAAACTGGCCGGAGCTGATCGCCTTCCGCACCTTCGGCACGCATCGGCGGACGATCCTCGAGTTCCACGACATTATCGACGCCGCGCCCGGCCAGGTCCTGCCGGTCGTCGATCACGTCGCGCAGATCCTCGATTTCGGCGGCGAGCTGCATCGGTCGCGCGCAGAGCGCCAGGACGGCCACCTGCTCGTCCATTGCCATATGGGCGTGTCGCGTTCGACAGCAGCCATGCTGACCCTGCTCGCCCAGGCCAATCCGGATGTCGAGGAAGACCGGCTGTTCGAACGGCTGCGCGAGATCCGGCCGCAGGCTTGGCCGAACTCGCTGATGATCGGCTTTGCCGACGATCTCCTGAAGCGTGGCGGAAAGCTCAACGCCGCGCTCGGCCGGCACTATGCCCATCAGATCGGTCGCGATGCCCGCTATATCGACTGGATGACCCATCTCGGCCGCGGCCGCGAGCTGACCATGGGCGGTCACCGCTGATGCCGTGCAGCCGGCGTCCGCCCGCGCGGCGATCGCGGCGGACGGGCGAATGCCGGACATCGAGGGCGCCGGTCAGTCGACGGCGATCATCACGTCGGAGGCCTTGATCACGGCATAGGCGTTCTGACCGACCGCGAGGTTCAGCGCCTCGACCGCCTCGTTGGTGATCGAGGAGGTCACGACGGTGCCGCCGATATCGATGCGGACATGGGCGGTGGTGGCGCCCTTCGTGATCTCGACGATCTTGCCGGCAAGCTGGTTCCTGGCGCTGATCTTCATCGGTAACGTCCCTGTCCCACCTGTGAGAAAGCGGACGGGCAGGAGGCCCGCCCGCTCCGATATCAGGCCGCGCCGTAGCCGACCGTGCCCTTGATCTCGAGGAATTCCTCAAGGCCGAAACCGGCATATTCACGCCCGTTGCCGGACTGCTTGTAGCCGCCGAAAGGCGCGCCGGCGTCCCAGGCGGGGTAGTTGATGTAGACGTTGCCGCTGCGCATGCGCGCGGCGACCTTGCGGGCCCGCTCGATCGATCCCGACTGGACATAGGAGGCCAGGCCGTAGGGCGTGTCGTTGGCCCGCTCGATCACCTCTTCCTCGTCCCGGTAGGGCAGGATCGACAGGACCGGCCCGAAGATCTCCTCGCGCGCGATCGTCATGTCGTCGGTGACATTGGCGAAGACGGTCGGACGCACGTAATAGCCGCGGTTCAGTCCCTCCGGCCGGCCGGGGCCACCGGTGACGAGTTCGGCGCCTTCCTTGATGCCGGCCTCGATCAGCCGTTGGATCTTGTTGAACTGCACCTCGCTCACCACCGGCCCGAGAACGGTTTCCTCCGAACCGGGGACGCCGACCTTCAGCGGCGCGGCCGTCGCCTTGGCGATGGCAATGGCCTCGGCATGGCGGTCGGCCGGCACGAACATGCGGGTCGGCGCGTTGCAGGACTGGCCACTGTTGCGCATGCAGCCCTCGACGCCGAGCTTCACCGCCCGGTTCAGGTCGGCATCGGGCAGGATGATATTGGCCGACTTGCCGCCGAGCTCCTGATGCACCCGCTTCACCGTGTCGGCAGCCGCCTTGGCGACCAGGATGCCGGCCCGGGTCGAGCCGGTGAACGACACCATGTCGACGCCGGGATGGCGCGAGATCGCTTCGCCGACCGTCGGGCCGTCGCCGTTGACCAGATTGAACACGCCCTTCGGCACGCCCGCCTCATGCATGACCTCGGCGAAGATGAGCGCGTTCAGCGGCGCGATCTCGCTCGGCTTGAGCACCATGGTGCAGCCGGCCGCCAGCGCCGGACCGACCTTGCACATGATCTGGTTGATCGGCCAGTTCCACGGCGTGATCATGCCGACCACGCCGATCGGCTCCTTGGCGATCAGGGTCGTGCCGCGCAGTTCCTCGAAGGCGAAGGTTTCCAGCGTCTCGATCATCTTGGCGAGATGCGCCGTGCCCATGGCCGCCTGGGCGGTGTGGGCGAGCTTCTTCGGCGCGCCCATCTCGCGCGACAGCGTGTCGGCAATGTCGGCATAGCGGCTCTTGTAGACCTCGAGCACGCGGCGCATCAGCACCAGGCGCTCCTCCCGGCTGGTCGCCGCATAGGCCGGGAATGCCGCCCGCGCAGCCGCCACCGCCCTGTCGACATCGGCAGCCGTGCCGAGCGCGATCGTCGCGATCGCCTCTTCGGTCGAGGGATCGATCACCTCGAGCGTCGCGCTGCCGCTCGGCTCGACCCATTCGCCGTTGATGTAGAACTGCTTCTCGTGCGCCATGCCGTCTCTCCCGCGAAAGGCTGCCGGACCTTGTCCATCGTCCGCGGCGCGATCATAGCTGCGCGCCGCGCCGGTGCCAGGGGGCGAGCTGCGACACCGGCGGGCCGGTCTCATGCGTTATGTGCAATGGAACATAACGAAGCGACGAAGAAAAGACACGCGGGCACGGGCGCAGAATTGCGCCGGAAAGACCAGCGGCCGGGTTATCGGGATCGCGGCAGGAAACCGTGTTTCAGGTGGATCAGCGGGTAGGGCCTGCCCTGCCCGTCGAGCGGCGCGCGGCCGGTGCGCCGGAACCCCATTTTTTCGTAGAAGCGGACGGCCTGACCGTTCTGCTCGTTGACGTCGGTCGTCATGCCCGGATGAAGCGCAAGGCCATGCCGCACGAGCGCGGCGCCAATGCCCATTCCGCGGTAGGCCGGGTCGACGAACAGCGCCTCCATGTGCCCATTGTCGACGAGCATGAAGGCCAGCGGGTGGTCGTTCGCATCGGCGGCGAACCACAACGGCGCATGGGGCAGAAAGCCGCACACCAGTTCGTCGAGGGCGCGCCGGTCCTCCGGCAACAGAAAGTCATGCGTCGCGTCGACCGCGCTTCGCCAGATTTCGACGGCGCGCTCCCCCTCGCCGGCGCGACAAGGCCTGATCGTGATCATCGTCGGAATTTCGTTTCGACCGGTCCGAAGGCAGGCTCCATATTTCGCCTGGACCGGACTGGCAAGCAGACCTGGCGCTTGTCGCGGCATGCCGCCTGCGACATGCACGACAGGGCTCCTGTGATGGCCGGCGACGACACGCCTAACGGGTAAAGCCGGCGACCAGCGTGCGGATCAGTTCCTCGGGGCGGCCGCGCTTCGGATCGAACCATTCGAGCGACCAGTTGAGCGCGCCGAGAATGGCGAGCCGGGCGACGTCCGGATCGATGCCGGGAGCCAGTGCCCCGACGGCCGCAGCCTCGCCGAGCAGCTTCTTCCAGACCCCTTCATAGGCCCGCCGCGTGTCGGCGAGCCCCGCCTTGATCGCCGGCGGCACATAGGGAAAGCAGCGGATATGGGCCGAGGTATAGTCGCTCTCGACCAGCAAGGTCTCGAGATGAGCCGCGATGGCCGCCTCGATCCGCGCCCTCATCGGTGCGCGCGGGCCAAGCGCGGCGACCGCCGCGGCCACCACCTCGTGAACGCGCTCGACGCCGATGCGCAGCACCTCCGCGGCCAGCTCCTCCTTGGAGGCGAAGTGGTAATAGAGGCTGCCGGCCTTCATGCCGACCAGGGCGGCAATGTCGCGTAGCGAGGTCTCGGTATAGCCGCGGGCGCGGAACAGACTCGCCGCCACATCGAGGATCTGCTGGCGCGAGACCTCGGCGCGCTTTGCCGGCCTCTCCTCGCCCGCCATGCGCGCAAATGCCGTCCGGGTGACCGTTTCCGCCATGACCGCTCCCTTCAGCGCCACCGACCGGCCCCCCTCCTATTCCGCCGCGACGCCCATTGTCGAGGGCGCCGGCCAGCGTTCAAGGAGCGCGGCGAGCCGCCGCTCGGCCGCATCGGCCGCCGCCGCCTTGACATGGCCGTAGCCACGGACGGAAAGCGGCAGCCCGGCGATCTCCAGCGCCAGCCCATGGTTGGCGGCGCTCAGCCCGGGGATCAGCCGGTCACGCACCAGCGCTTGATAATCGGCGATCATCCGCCGTTCCATGCGCCGCTCCGCGGTGCGGCCGAACGGGTCGAGGCGGCCACCGCGCAGGCGCTTCAGCCGAGCGAGAAGCCGGAACAGCGGGATCATCCAGGGGCCGAAGCGCATCTTGCGCGGCGCGCCCGTCACGGGATCGCGGCGGGCGAGCAGCGGCGGCGCCAGGTGGAAGGCGACCCGGCCGCCGTCGAAATCGCGCGCAAGCCGGTCGAGGAAGCCGGTCTCCACATGGAGCCTGGCGACCTCATATTCGTCCTTGTAGGCGAGCAGCTTGAAGAAACTGCGCGCAACCTGCTCGGCGAAGGCGGTGGAGCCCGGCAGAGCCCGCGCCTCGGCGTCGGCCGCCGCCGCGACCAAGGTGCGGAAGCGCGCTGCCAGGGCCTCGTCCTGGTAGCGCACCAGTTCGGCGGCGCGCAGCCGCACGATCGCGTCGAGCTCCTGCGGCTCCGCCTCGGCCGCCGTGCGCGGCAGCCGTGCGGTCACCGTTTCGGGGTCATGAGCGAGCGCCCTGCCCCAGGCGAAAGCCTGCTTGTTCATGGCGACCGCCGCGCCGTTGAGCTCGATCGCCTTGAGGATCGCCGCCTCGCTGACCGGCACGCGCCCCTTCTGCCAGGCCAGGCCGAGCGCCATCATGTTGGCACCGACGGCATCGCCGATCAGGCTGGTCGCCAGGCCGGACAGATCGGCAAAGACCACCTCGCCGCGCTGGGCGAGGCGCCGCTTCATCAATTCGCCGGGAAAGACCAGGTCCGGACGCGCAGTGAACTCGCCGGTCATCACCTCGTGCTCGTTGACGATGGCGAGCGCATCGGGCGCGAGCAGTGCCAGGGCTTCGGGACTCGAGGCAACCGCCAGGTCGCAGCCGATCAGCGTCTCGGCCTCGCCGCGCATCAGGCGCACCGGGCCGGTCCTGCCCGGTGCGGTGATGCGGATATGGGTCGTCACCTCGCCGCCCTTCTGGGCAAGGCCAATCTGGTCCATGACCGACACGCCGCGGCCGTCGAGATGGGCGGCCATGCCGACGATCGCGCCGATGGTGACGATGCCGGTGCCGCCGATGCCGCCGACGACGAGATGGGCCGGCCGGCCGAGGTCGAGGATCGGCGCCGGCACGGCCGGCGGCATCGTCTCGCTGGCGCGCGGCCGGCGCGGCAGGCCGCCCTCGACGGTCACGAAGCTCGGGCAGAAGCCGTCCACGCAGGTCGCATCCTGGTTGCAGCTGGTCTGGTCGATCTGGCGCTTGCGGCCGAACGGGGTGTCGACCGGCACGATCGAGACGCAGTTCGACTTGGCGCCGCAGTCGCCGCAGCCCTCGCACACCGCCTCGTTGATCACGACGCGTCGACCGGCATCCGCCATCAGGCCGCGCTTGCGGCGCCGGCGCTTCTCGGCTGCGCAGACCTGATCGTAGATCAGCACCGAGACGCCCCTGACCTCGCGCAGCTCGCGCTGGACTCGCTCCAGATCGTCGCGCGGATCGACGCCGACGCCGCTCGGCAGGACCTCGCCGTGATGGCGCTCCGGCTCTTCCGCAACGATGCGGATGTCGACGACGCCCTCGGCGCGCAGTTGGCGGGCGATCTGCGCGACGGAGAAACCACCCTCGGCGGTCTGACCGCCGGTCATCGCGACCGCATCGTTGTAGAGCAGCTTGTAGGTGATGGTGACGCCGGCGGCGATGGCCGCCCGGATGGCCAGCAATCCCGAATGGGCATAGGTCCCGTCGCCCAGATTGACGAAGACATGGGCCGTGTCCGTGAACGGCGCCTGGCCGATCCAGCTCGCGCCCTCGCCGCCCATCTGGGTGAAGGTGGTGGTGTCGCGGTCCATCCACTGCGCCATGTAGTGGCAGCCGATGCCGGCGAGCGCCCGGCTGCCCTCGGGCACCATGGTCGAGCGGTTGTGCGGGCAGCCCGAGCAGAAATAGGGCAGCCGCCGGGCCAGCGCCGCCTCGGCTGGCGTCGCGCTGGCGCGAAGCACCGCGCGCGCCGCCTGATCCTCGACCAGCGGACGCTTCTCCTCGATCACGAGCAGCTCTTCGGCGCCTGCGGCAATGGCGCGGACGAAGTCCGGGTCGAGCGGCCACGGCATGCCGACGGCGCCGAAGGCGATGCCGAGGCCCGCAAGCCCGATCCGGTCGAGGCCCAGCAGGCCGAGGGCCTGCTCGACGTCGAGCCGCGACTTGCCGACGGCGAGGATCACGAGCCGGCGCCGGCCCGGACCGGGATCGGCGAGCACCTGGTTCAGGCCGTTGGCCCGGCCGAAGGCGATGGCCGCCGGCAGCCGCAGGTCGAACAGCCGCCGCTCCTGCTCGAGCGGCGTGTCGGGCCAGCGGATCGAGACATCGGCCGGCAGCCCGGCCGGCACGACGATGTCCGGCGTCACCGCGGCAAGATCGACGGCGGCAGCTGAATCCATCGTGTCGGCCAGCGCCTTCATGCCGACCCACAGGCCGGTGGCGCGGGACATGGCAAGGCCGATCAGGCCGAAGCGCAGCACCTCGGCGACATCGGCGGGATGCAGCACAGGGATCGAAGCGTCGAGGAAGGCGTAGTCGGACTGCGAGGGCAGGCTTGCCGACTTGCAGGCATGGTCGTCGCCAGCAATCGCCAGGACGCCGCCGCGCGGCGCCGTCCCGGCGGCATTGGCGTGTTTCAGCACGTCGCCCGACCGATCCACGCCGGGGCTCTTTGCGTACCAGATGGCGAAGACGCCATCGTGACGGGCACCCGCGCTGAGCCCGGTCTGCTGACTGCCCCAGACGCTGGTCGCGGCGAGATCCTCGTTGAGGCCCGGCTGAAAGACGACGGTCTCGGCATCGAGATGCCGCCGCGCCGCCTGCAGCTCACGGTCATAGGTGCCGAGCGGCGAGCCGCGATAGCCTGATATGAAACCCGCGGTGTTCAGCCCGGCAGCCCGGTCGCGCCGCCGCTGCATCAGCGGCAGCCGGACCAGCGCCTGGACCCCGGTCAGATAGATGCGGCCGGTCTCGGCCGTGTATTTGTCGTCGAGGCTGACGACCTGGGAACCAGAGAACTCGGCCATGATGCGGATCTCGTCGAGAGGATGTCGAACCGGCCCAGCGGGCGGCGCGCCCGCCAGGCCCTGCCGTCACAGGCGCTTGGCGACTTCTTCCAGCATGACCTCGGTGGCGCCGCCGCCGATTGCCTGGACGCGCGCGTCGCGGGCCATGCGCTCGATCGCGCTCTCGCGCATGAAGCCCATGCCACCGTGGAACTGCACGCAGTCGTACATGACGGCGTTGACCAGTTCGCCGCAGTAGGCCTTCAGCATCGACACCTCGCGGGTGACGTCCTCGCCGCGGGCGTCCCGCCAGGCCGCGGAATAGACGAGCTGTCGGCCGGCCTCGATCTCGGCGGCGCGCATGGCAAGGCGCTGGCGGATCGCCTGCTTCTCCCACAGCGGCGCGCCGAAGGCCTTGCGCGTCTTGACATGCGCGAGCGTCAGGTCGAGCGCGGCCTGGGCCTCGCCCATGGCCATGGCGCCGATGACGATGCGCTCGTTCTGGAAGTTCTTCATGATCGCGTAGAAGCCGCGGCCCTCCTCGCCGAGAACAGCGCTTTCCGGAACCAGGCAGTCCTCGAAGACGAGCTCGGCCGTGTCGGACGAGCGCCAGCCGTGCTTGTCGAGCGCGCGGCCGACCCGGAAACCGGGCGTGCCCTTCTCGACAAGGAACATGGTGACGGCCTTGGAGCCGCCACCGACGTCGCCGGTCTTGGCCGCCACGCAGTAGAGATCGCCGTGGACGCCGTTGGTGATGAACATCTTGGTGCCGTTCAGCACATAGCCATCGGCCGTGCGCCGGGCCGTCGTGCGGATGCCCTTGACGTCGGAGCCGGCATCCGGCTCGGTCACCGCCACCGCGCAGATCGTCTCGCCGGCAATGATGCGGCCCATCCAGCGCTCGCGCTGCGCCGCGCTGCCGGCATTGAAGACATGGACGGACGCCATGTCGGTATGCACCAGCGCCGTGATCGCGACGCCCGAAAAGGTCGAGCGGCCAAGCTCCTCGGCGAGCACCACGCTGCCGCGCGTATCCATGCCGGCACCGCCATGGGCTTCCGGATAGCGGATGCCGAAGAAGCCGAGCGCCCCCATCCGCCGCAGCACCTCGCGCGGCACGCAGCCCGCCTCCTCCCAGGCCGCGGCATGCGGCTTGATCTCCTCCTCGACGAAGCGGCGCACCTGGTCACGCAGCAAGTCGTGCTCCTCCTCGAAGAAGGGTGACGAGCGGCCGAAGACCGTGGCTGCATCGGTGCGGGACACGTTGATCGTCATGGGCGGATCCTGGCTGGCTTCGAGGAGCGCGACGCCGCTTGACGGCAGCCGCAGCATCGATCTACTAATCTAACAGACGTTAGGCAGTTTATTGGCAAAGTCAACCGAGGGGGCGCAATGACGGCCCAAGCCGGCTCCGAATTCGAGGCGCTCGTCGCGCGGCTGCGCGGCCATCTCGAGGCTGCGCGCGCCGGCGGCGGCGCGGCACAGGTCGCGCGGCACCATGCCCGCGGCAAGATCCTGGCGCGCGAGCGCATCGACCTGCTCGTCGATCCGGCAAGCCCGTTCCTGGAACTGTCACCGCTGGCCGCGCATGGCCTCTATGGCGGCGAATTGCCGGCGGCCGGCATCGTCACCGGCGTCGGGCTCGTGCATGGCACGCCGGTCATGATCATCGCCAACGACGCCACGGTGAAGGGCGGTTCGTTCTTCGCCGAGACGGTGGCCAAGCATCTGCGCGCCCAGGAGATCGCGGAGGCCCATCGTCTGCCCTGCATCTACCTGGTCGATTGCGGCGGCGCCTTCCTGCCCGAGCAGGACCGGGTCTTTCCGGGCCGCGACCATTTCGGCGGCACCTTCTTCCATCAATGCCGGATGTCGGCGGCCGGCATCCCGCAGATCTCCGCGGTGTTCGGCGGCTGCACGGCGGGCGGCGCCTATATTCCGGCGCTCTCGGACGAGGTGGTGATGGTGCGCGGCACCGGCCGCATCCATCTCGGCGGTCCGCCGATCGTCAAGGCGGCGATCAACGAGATCGTCGACGGCGAGACGCTCGGCGGCGCCGACATGCACACGACGGTGTCCGGCGTCAGCGACCATGTGGCGGCGACCGAACGCGAGGCGCTCGGCCGCCTGCGCGAGATCGTCAAGGGCTTCGGCGCCGTCCGCCGGATCGCGCCGCCGCCCTACCCGGCCGCCGATCCCGCCGCCGACCCGGCCGAGCTCACGACGATCGTGCCGGTCGACCTGAAGAAGCCCTATGACGTGCGCGAGGTGATCGCGCGCATGGTCGACGCCAGCGCCTTCCAGGAGTTCAAGCCCGCCTATGGTTCCTCGCTCGTCACCGGCTTCGCCCGCATCCAGGGCTATCCGGTCGGCATCATCGCCAATAACGGCGTGCTGTTCGCCGAAGCCTCGGTGAAGGGCGCCCACTTCATCGAGCTCTGCGACCAGCGCCAGATCCCGCTGATCTTCCTGCAGAACATCACGGGTTTCATGGTCGGCACCGAGGCCGAGCGCGGCGGCATCGCCAAGCACTCCGCCAAGCTCGTCTATGCGGTGTCGAACGCCCGCGTGCCGAAATATACCATCATCATCGGCGGCTCCTATGGCGCGGGCAATTACGGCATGTGCGGCCGCGGCTTCCAGCCGCGCTTCCTGTTCGCCTGGCCGAATGCGCGCATCGCCACGATGAGCCCGGAGGTGGCGGCGACCGTCGTCACCGAGCTTGCGCGGCAAAGCCTCAAGGGCGGCGCCGACGCCGACGCCATCGCCGCCCTCGACCGGCGCACGCGCACCCAGTTCGAGACACAGAGCGATCCCTACTACGCCACCGCCCGGCTCTGGGACGACGGCATCATCGAGCCTGCGCAGACACGCGACGTGCTGGCCCTGTGTCTGGCCCTCGCCGCCGGCGAGGCGAGGGACACGTCCCCCCGCCCGGTCTATCGGATGTGACGACGGCCATGTTCAAATCCCTGCTGATCGCCAATCGCGGCGAGATCGCCGTCCGCATCATCCGCACCGCCCGCCGCATGGGTATCCGCACCATCGCGGTTCATTCGGCGGCCGACGCCGGAGCCCCGCATGTGCGGCTGGCCGATGTCGCCGTGCCGATCGGGCCGGCTCCGGCCCGCGACAGCTATCTGCGCGCCGACCGCATCATCGCGGCGGCGCGCCTGACCGGCGCCGAGGCGATCCATCCCGGCTACGGCTTCCTGTCGGAACGGCCCGAGCTTGCCGCCCTCTGCACCGAAAACGGCCTCGTCTGGGTCGGGCCGCACGGCCGGGCGATCGCCGCCATGGGCTCGAAAATCGAGGCGAAACGCCTCGCGGTCGCCGCCGACGTGCCGGTCATCCCCGGCTATGACGGCGACGACCAGAGCCCGGCCCGGCTGGAGGCGGAGGCGCTCAAGGTCGGCCTGCCGGTCATGATCAAGGCTTCCGCCGGCGGCGGCGGCAAAGGCATGCGCGCGGTCTTCGACGACGCGCTGCTCGCCGCGGCCCTGGCGACCGCCAAACGCGAGGCCGAGGCCGCCTTCGGCGACGGCCGCCTGCTGATCGAAAAGCTGATCGCCCGGCCGCGCCATGTCGAGGTCCAGGTGCTGGGCGACAAGCACGGCCATCTCGTCCATCTGTTCGAGCGGGACTGCTCGGTCCAGCGCAACAACCAGAAGCTTCTCGAGGAGGCGCCGGCGCCCAACCTGTCGGCGGCGGCCCGCGCGGCGCTCCACCGTCATTCCCTGCGGCTGGCCGCGGCGATCGGCTACGATTCCGCCGGCACGATGGAATTCATCGTCGATGCCGACAGCGAAGAGATCTTCTTCCTGGAGATGAACACCCGCCTGCAGGTGGAGCACACGGTGACCGAGGCGATCACCGGGCTCGATCTCGTGGAATGGCAGCTTCGTGTCGCCGGCGGCGAGCCGCTCGGCTTCACGCAGGACGAGATCGTCATGGCGGGCCACGCGATCCAGGCGCGGCTCACCACCGAACGCGCCGACGAAGGCTTCCGTCCCGATGCCGGCCGCATCGCGCTGTGGCTGCCACCCGGCGACATCCGGGTCGATGCCGGGATCGAGACGGGCAGCGCCGTCGGCCTCAACTATGACAGCCTGATCGCCAAGCTGATCGCCGGCGGCCCGGACCGGCCGGCAGCGGTGCAGCGCCTCGCCGCCGCGCTCGACCGGCTCACCGTGCTCGGGCCCGCAACCATCCGCTCGTTCCTCGCCGATGTGCTGGCGACGCCTGCCTTCGCCGAGGGCCGCGCCACCACCCGGCTGATCGCCGAGACCTGGCCCGACGGCTGGCAGCGCGCGGCGGACGATCTCGCGCTGGCACGCCGCCTCGCCGCCCTCGCCGCCTGGTTCGGCCAGTCACGCGAGACGGCCGCGTCTCCCTGGCAGGCGCTCGCCGGCTTCCGCCTGTCGGGACCGGCGGCAACATCTTTTGCAGTGGAGCACGACGGCAAGACGGAAGAGGTCCTGGTCTCCGGCGGGCCCGACCGGTTCACGCTTTCCGACGCCGCCGGCACCACCACCATCGAGGCGCGCCACGGCGCGGGAGCCCTCGGCATCCTCATCGACGGCCAGTCGCTCACCTGCCCCTATGCCATCGACGGCGACACGGTGGCGATCCGCGCGCGCTCGGTCGAAGCGACGTTCACGGTGCGGCCTGCGGCCGAGGCGGCGCTCGCCGCCGCGGCCGGCGGCGGGACCGGCGGCGGTGTCGACGTCGTCGCGCCGATGCCCGGCCTCGTCGCCGAGATCAGGGTCGCGGTCGGCGACACGGTGACCGCCGGCCAGACGGTCGCCGTGCTCGAATCGATGAAGCTGTTCACCGACCTCAAATGCGGACAGGACGGCGAGGTCGCGCGCATCGCCGCCGAGCCCGGCAAGACTGTCGGCGCCGGCGCATTGATCATTGCCGTCACGCCAACCGGCACGACGGGTTCCTGAGGAGACGACCATGCCCGGACTGTGGTTCGAAGACTTTTCCGTCGGCCAGGTTTTTGCCCATCCGATCACCCGCACGGTGACCGAGATGGACAACATGCTGTTCTCCAACATGACGCTGAACCCGCAGCCGCTGCATATCGACGCGCATTTCGCGGCGGATACCGAATTCGGCAAGCCGCTGGTCAATTCGCTGTTCACGCTCGGCCTGATGATCGGCATCTCCGTGCACGACACGACCCTGCGTACGACGGTCGCCAATCTCGGCATGACCGACGTCAATTTCCCGGCCCCGGTCTTTCAGGGCGACAGCATCCGCGTCGAGACGACCGTCGAGGCCGTCAGGCCGAGCGCGTCGCGGCCGCAGGCCGGCCTCGTCACCTTCCGCCACCGCGCCTTCAACCAGGACGGCAAGGAGGTCGCCAATTGCAGCCGCGTGGCGTTGATGCACCGCCGGCCGGCGACCGTCGGCTGATCCGCGCTCATCTTCCGCTTTCGATTCGCGGAACCCCTGCAAGCTTTTGAAAACGCGCACTGAAAGCCATCGCAGAACCACGGCCCGCCATCAGCGTCCGGCGCGGGCCGGACATACAACGGACGCATGGAGGATACCGCCGTCATGACCCGCACCACCCTGGCCCGGGGCCTCGACCGCCGCCGCGCGGCCACGCTCGCCCTTGCGGCTCCGGCCGCCGCCCTCGCCTCGCCCGCCATCGCCCAATCGCAGCCGCCGCTGCGCTGGCGCATGGTGACGAGCTATCCGAAAAGCCTCGACACGCTCGACGGCGCCTGCCGGCTGCTGGCCAAGCTCGTCTCCGAACTGACCGACGGCCGCTTCGAGATCCAGGTCTTCGCCGGCGGCGAGGTGGTTCCCGCCCTCGCCGTGCTCGACGCCGTGCAGAACGGCACGGTCGAGATGGGGCATACGGCCAGCTATTATTATGTCGGCAAGGACCCTGCCTTCTCGTTCGACACCTCGGTGCCCTTCGGTCTCAACACCCGCCAGCACAATGCCTGGATGCTGCAAGGCGGCGGCGCGGCGCTGATGGACGAACTGTTCTCGGCCTACAACATCAAGGCCATTCCGGCGGGCAATACCGGCGCCCAGATGGCCGGCTGGTTCCGCAAGGAAATCAATTCGGCCGACGACCTCAAGGGGCTCAAGTTCCGCACCGGTGGGCTCGTCGGCCGTGTCATGAGCAAGCTCGGCGTGGTGGTGCAGCAGATCGCCGCCGGCGACCTCTATCCGGCACTGGAGCGCGGCACGATCGATGCGGCCGAATGGGTCGGGCCGCATGACGACGAGCGCCTCGGCCTGCAGAAGGTGGCACGCTTCTACTACGCTCCCGGCTGGGCCGAAGGCTCGGCCCAGGTCTCGCTCTATATCGGAAAGGAGCGGTTCGAGGGCCTGCCGCCGGCCTACAAGGCGGCGGTCACCCAGGCCTGCGCCGCGGTCAACAGCTGGATGCTGGCCAAATACGACAACGACAATCCGGCGGCGCTGCGCCGGCTGGTCGCGGGCGGCGCGCAGCTTCGGCTGTTCTCGCGCGATGTGCTCTCCGCGGCCTACGACGCCGCCGAGCAGGTCTATGCCGAGATCAACGCGACCAATCCGCGCTTCAAGAAGATCTACGACGCGTGGAACGCCTACCGGCGCGAGGAATCGCTCTGGTTCCGCGTCAACGAGCTGCAGTTCGATACCTATATGGCCTATCGCCTGGGACGGGCGGGCTGAACCGACTGCCGAACGACGTCGCCGCGGCCGGCGCCGGAGCCTGCTCGCTCCGGCCTTGCCGGTGCGCCCGCTGACCAGCGGGCCGCAGCGAGGCTGGTCTCGCCTCAGCCACCGCGCGCCTTGCGCGCGCGGCGCGCCGGCTTGGCGGTCGGCGCCGACCGGACGAGTTCGGCGACGGCCGCGTCACGCGCATTGAGAACGGAACGCATGATCCGGGCGGCGGCGGCTTCCGGATCCCGCGCCCGCACTGCCTCGAGCACCGCACCGAGCTCGCCGATGCTCGCATCGAGCCGTCCCGGCACCGCCATCGCCTTGACCCGCAGCCAGCTGATCCGGGCGTCGAGATGGGCCAGCATGTCGCCGGCCGCACCATGGCTCGCGACCGCCAGGAGCTGACGGTTGAACCGGCGCATGAGGACGAGGATCTCGGCCCGATCGCCGGCCGCCGCCGCTCGCGTCGCCGCGGCGAAGGTCGCTTCCACAGCCGCGATGTCCTCCGGGCTCGCCTTCTCGGTGAAGCGGCGGATCATCAGGCTCTCCAGCATGGCGCGGATCTCGTAGATCTCGCTTGCCTGCTCGGGCGTCAGCGTCACCACGGTCGGCCCGCGCCGCGGCTCGACGACGACGAGCTTTTCCGCCTCCAGGCGGCGGATCACCTCGCGCACCGAGGCCCGGCTGATGCCCATGGCCTCGCACAGCTCGCGCTCGATCAGCCGCGTGCCAGGCTGGATGCGGCCGGAAATGATCGCATCCCAGACCTGTTCGAAGGCACGGTCGCGGACCAGGATGGGCGGACCCAGCGCTTCCAGCGTCGTTGCGATCATCAAGCCCCTCTCCACCACATGCGCTCCACAGCGCCCCCTGTCCGAGTCTTGGCCCGATCGAGCCATAGCAAGATCCCGGGGCGTCGCCAAAAAAGCCGGTGGAGCCATTCCACCGGGGCGCTTGACTCGTCTTCGTCTCTCGGTAGCATCTTGTCAGACAAAAGGACAGGCTGACAAAAGCCACGTTCCCAAAAGATCCATTCGAGCGGTTCTGCAGCGCCAGCCTTGGCGCGCCGGCAGCCGGTCGCGCCTTTCCCGCCGCGCCTTGCGGCGACCTCAAGACCTGCCAGAGACCACCGGGAACGGCGCGGCCCACACTGCAACGGGGCAGCGCGCGACAACCAAAAGACGAGGAGACGCGCATGTCGCAAGCCGCCACGGCGGACCTGCCGGACGCCACCACTTCAGCCGAATATGCGCGCATCCGCCGCCGCGCCATCCTGTCCTGCGCGGTCGGCAACTTCGTCGAACTGTTCGACTTCCTGATCTTCGGCCTGTTCGCCGCGCAGATCGCTGCCAACTTCTTTCCGAGCGGCGATCCGGTCGTCGGCCTCCTGTCGGCCTTCGCGACCTATGGCGTCGGCTTCGTCATGCGCCCGGTCGGCGCCATCGTCATCGGCGCCTATGGCGACCGCAAGGGCCGCAAGGCGGCGCTGGTGCTCACCGTCGGGCTGATGGCCGGCGCGACCGCGCTGACCGGCCTCATCCCCTCCTATGCCACCATCGGCATCTGGGCGCCGCTGCTGCTCGTGCTCTGCCGCCTGGTCCAGGGTTTCTCCACCGGCGGCGAATGGGGCGGGGCCGCGGCCTTCCTCGTCGAATATGCGCCCCCCGGCCGGCGCGGCCTGATCGGCAGCATGCAGCAGTTCAGCGTCGGCCTCGCGCTGATCGCCGGCACGCTGATCGCCGCCGTGCTCAACTCGACCCTGAGCAAGGAGCAGATGATCGACTGGGGCTGGCGCATTCCCTTCATCATGGGCTTCGTGCTGGCACCGATCGGGCTCTATCTGCGCTCGCGCGTCTCGGAGACGCCGGCCTTCCACAAGACCGTCGACCGGCAGCAGGTCGCCTCCTCGCCGGTGCGCGACGCGCTGACCATCTACAAGTGGCCGGTGCTCGCCGCCTTCGGTCTGTCGGTGGTCGGCACGGTCGGCAACTACACCTTCAACATCTTCATGCCGAGCTTCGCCTCGGGCCAGCTCGGCATTTCCGCCGGCACGGCCTACTACTCCTCGGCCGCTGCCGCCGTCGTGCTGACCCTGCTGACGCCCTTCGCCGGCTGGCTCTCCGACGTCGTCGGCCGCAAGCCCGTCCTGCTCGTCTCGGCGATCGGCTACGGCCTGTTCTCCTATCCGCTGTTCCAGTATCTGGTGGCGGCGCCGAGCGGCATGAGCCTTGCCGTCACCCAGTGCATATCGGCCGCCCTCCTCGGCTTCTATGCCGGCCCGCTCTGCGCCGTGCTCGCCGAGCTGTTCCCGACCAAGGTACGGTTCACCGCGCTGTCGATCGGCTACAGCATGGCGGTCACCATCTTCGGCGGCTTCGCCCCCTTCGTCGCCACCTTCCTGATCCGGGAAACCGGCAGCCCGGTGTCGCCGGCCCTGTTCGTCATCCTGGCCGCCGTCATCAGCAGCATCACCCTCATCCTCATCAAGGATCCGACCAATGCTCCGCTCGACTGAGCCGGCGGGCGCCATGACGGCGCCCGAGCCGCCCCTCTGCGATTCCGTGACGGTGGAGATCGTCCGCGGTGCGATCCGCGCCACCCAGGCCGAAATGGAGGCGTTGCTCGAGCGCACCGCCATCTCCGCCTTTATCCGCGAGAAGAAGGACTTCTATACCGGCCTGTTCGATGCCGACGGCGTCATGGCGGTCGGCTCGAACGTGCCGATCTTCGGCGACATGACGAGCCCGGTGTTCCAGCATTTCCCGCCGGACACCATGCGCGAGGGCGACCTCTACTGGTACAACGACTGCTACGGCTCGCGCGGGGCGGTCTCGCATTCCAACGACCAGGTGCTGCTCGCCCCGGTGTTCCACGAGGGCCGGCGCTGCGCCTTCGTGATGTGCTGGGCGCATTTTGCCGATATCGGCGGCCTGCGCGCCGGCTCGATCAGCCCGGATACCACCGACATCTTCCAGGAGGGCATCATGATCCCTCCGACCAAGCTCATTGATGCCGGGCGGACCAACGAGGCCGCGCTCGCCATCTTCCACCGCAATTCGCGCTTTCCGAGCCAGAGCCTCGGCGACATGCGGGCGCTGATGGCGAGCAACGCGCTCGGCGTCAAGCGCGTCCAGGAGATCCTCGCCCGCTTCGGCGCCGACATGGTGGCCGACGCACTGCGGCAATTGCTCGCCCGCACCCGCCAGCTCGTGCGCACCAAGCTGGCCGAGACCTTTCCCTATGGCACCCATCGCTTCACCGATGCGATCGACGCCGACGGGCACGGCC
Organism: bacterium YEK0313; assembly: GCA_000751295.2. NCBI lineage: Bacteria > bacterium YEK0313. The sequence goes on along the minus strand of CCMO02000001.1, from coordinate 2,258,262 downwards.
ACGGGCCGTTCCGCATCCGCTTCGCATTGACCCGCGAGGCGGTTCCCGGCGGCGAGGACCGGTTCATCTTCGACGCGACGGAAAGCGACGACCAGGCCTATGGCCCGGTAAATTTCCTGATGAATCCCGGCGTGCCCGGCATGGCGCTGGGGCTCTACTATCTCGGCGGCGATCCCGGCCAGGTCTGCAATGCCGGCGGGCCGCAGTCGATCGACGAGGTACGCCTGCGCGAAGGCTCCCTGCTCTGGCCGCACTACCCCGCCCCGCTCGGCATGCGCGGCCTGACCATGATGCGCGTGTTGGCGGCGCTGAACGGACTGATCAACGTCGCCGGCGGCGGCGCGCCGGCCGCCCACTCCGCCTATGTCATCGCGCTCATTCGCGGCACCTTCCGCACCGAGGAGGGGGCGCTCGAGCGCTTCCTGCTCGCCGACGGCATCGGCGTCGGCTACGGCGCAAGGCCGAATGCCGACGGCATCGATGCGGTCTATTTCGTCGCCCAGGAGAACTATCCGGTCGAGTTCCTGGAGGCCGGCTATCCGGTCCGCCTGAGGACCTATGGCATCGCTCGGGATTCCGGCGGTGCCGGCCGCTATCGCGGCGGCTGCGGCATCGTGCGCGAATATGAGGTGCTGGCTGAAGAGGCCGTGCTCGCCGTGCGCATCGACAGCGTCAAGAACCCGCCCTGGGGCATGGCCGGCGGCATGTGCGGCGGCGTCGGCCGGGCCGTGGTCAATCCCGGAACGCCGCAGGAGCGCGTCTACGAGCCGCTCTCCGACGGCAATCCGCTGAAGCGTGGCGACATCCTGCGCATCCAGACCGGCGGCGGAGGCGGCCACGGCCATCCCTATGACCGCCCCGAGGCCCAGGTGCTCGAGGACGTGCTCGGCGGCTTCGTCAGCGCCGAGGCCGCCCGCCGTCACTACGGGGTGGTGATCGCCGGCCGCTCGGTCGACGAAGCCGCCACCCGGCGCCTGCGCGCCGACCGCCCCGAGGTCCGCTCCTTCCATCGCAACGAGTATGTCGATGTCATCAGCTAATGCCGGCTTCGCCGTCGCCGTCGATATCGGCGGCACCTTCACCGACATCGCCCTGCATGATCCGGCCAGCGGCAAGGTCTGGCGCGCCAAGACGCCGAGCGTGCCGAGCGATCCGTCCAAGGCCTTCATGACCGGCGTCGGCCTGGCGCTCGCCGAGGCCGGGCAGCAGGCCCCCGCGCTGGAACGGGTCCTGCACGGCACGACCGTCGCGACCAACATGATCCTGGAGGGCAAGGGCGCGAAATCGGCCCTGGTGACGACGGAAGGCTTCCGCCATGTGCTGGCCATCGGCCGGCAGGACATTCCGCGCCGGGCCAACCTCTACGCCTGGCAGAAGCCGGAGCGGCCGGTGCCGGCCTCACGCGTGTTCGAGGTGCGCGAACGCATCGGCCCCGGCGGCACCGTGATGCAGCCGCTGGACGAGGCGAGCGTGCGAGCGGCGGCGGCGGCCATCGCCGAGGTCGGCGTCCAGGCGGTGGCGGTCTGCCTCCTGCACTCCTTCGCCAATCCAGCGCACGAGCAGCGCGTCGCGGAGATCCTGCGCGAGCTGCTGCCCGATATCGCGGTGACGACATCCGTCGACGTCCTGCCGGTGGTCAGGGAATATGAGCGCTCGCTGGCGACCGTGCTCAACGCGTCGGTCATGCCGGGCGTCTCCACCTATCTGTCGCGCCTCGAAAAGCGCCTCGAGGAGGCCAGCATTGCCGCGCCGCTTCTGCTCATGCAGTCGAATGGCGGCGTGGCGGGCGGTGCCACCATCCGCCGCGCGCCTGCGCTGACCGCCCTGTCCGGCCCCGCCGCGGGCGTCGTCGGCGCGCGCGACGTCGCTGCGGCCTGCGGCATCCACGACATCATCACGGTCGATATCGGCGGCACCAGCGCCGACATCTGCCTGATCAAGGACGGCAAGATCAGCCTGACCCAGCACGGCCATGTCGGCGAATGGCCGCTGCCGCTGCCGATGGTGGACATGGTCACCATCGGGGCCGGCGGCGGCTCGATTGCCCGGGTCAGCGACGCGACACTCGCGGTCGGCCCGCAGAGCGCGGGCGCCGATCCCGGCCCTGCCGCCTATGGCCGCGGCGGCCGCCAGGCGACCGTCACCGACGCGCATGTCGTGCTCGGCCACCTGCCGGCCGAGCTGCTCGGCGGGCGCATGGCGCTCGATCTCGCCGCGGCCCGCGCCGTGATCAGCGACGGCGTCGCGACGCCGCTCGGCCTGACGCCGGAAGCCGCCGCCCGCGGCGTGCTGGCGATCATCGACAACCACATGGTCGGCGCCCTGCGCGTCGTCTCGGTCGAGCGCGGCCACGACCCGCGCGACTTCACCTTGCTGCCCTTCGGCGGCGCCGGGCCGCTGCACGGCTGCGCGCTCGCCGAACTCCTGGGCGTCACGCGCGTGCTGGTGCCACCGGCGCCGGGCGTGCTCTGCGCCGACGGGCTGCTGGCTGCGGACCTCAAGGCCGAGTTCAGCCGGACCTTGCCGAAGGCCGGCACGGTCGACGTCGAGGCCGCCGAGGCGATCTTCGCCGAGTTGGAAGAACGCGCCGGAGCGTGGCTCACCACCGAAGGCGTCGCGCCGGAAGCGCGCAAGCTCGGGCGGGTGGTGCTGATGCGCTATCACGGCCAGGGCGGCGAGGTGACCGTGCCCTGGGCAGGGACCGCCGCCGCGACGGAGGCGGCCTTCGCCGCCGCGCACGAGACGCTCTATGGTTTCGTGCTGGATTCGCCGATCGAGCTGGTGACGCTCCGGGTCGAAGCCGTCGGCCACATGCCGCCGCCGCCGCGCCCGGCCCTGCCCGCCGGATCCGGTGCGGCGCGCATCGGCACCCAGACCGTTCATTTCGCGACCGGCGCCGAGGACGTGCCGCTCATCGACCGCGCCAAGCTCGGCGCCGGCGACCATTTCAGCGGACCGGCCATCATCACCCAGCTCGACGCGACCACCCTGGTCGCGCCAGGCTGGCAGGGCGAGGTGCATCCGTCCGGCGCCATCCTGCTGACCCGCGCCGGCGACGACGGCCGCACGAAAAAGAAGGATTGAAGCGATGAGCGCAGCCAAGGCCCAGACGCCCCCGGACGAGCTCGCCCGGGTCTTCGACCACATCGCGGCGAACGAGGAGAGCTTCGTCCAGCGGGTGATGGACTATGTCCGGCACCCGAGCATCAGCGCCCAGAATGTCGGCATCCGCGAGGTCGCCGCCCTGCTGGTCGAAACCCTGCAGGGGCTCGGCTTCTCCGCCGAGGCCGTGCCGACATCGGGCCACCCGATGGTGCTCGGCCACTGGAACAAGGCGCCGGGCGCGCCGACCGTGCTGCTCTACGGCCACTACGACGTGCAGCCGCCGGATCCGCTGGACGCCTGGATCAGCCCGCCGTTCGAGCCGACCATCCGCGACGGCCGCATCTATGCCCGCGGCATCGGCGACAACAAGGGCCAGCATTTCGCTCAGCTCCTGGCGATCGAATCGCACCTGAAGGTGCATGGCACCCTGCCCTGCAACATCGTCTTCCTGCTCGAGGGCGAGGAGGAGATCGGCAGCCCGCGCATCGCCGAATTCGTGGCCGCCAACCGCGACCGGCTGAAGGCCGACTTCGTGGTCACCGCCGACGGGCCGCTGCATGCCTCAGGCCTGCCGACCATCAGCTATGGCGTGCGCGGCGTCGCCTCGTTCGAGCTGCGCGTGCGCCATGCCAGCCGCGACCTGCATTCGGGCAATTTCGGCGGCGTCGCACCGAACCCGATCTGGACCCTTGTGCACCTGCTCGGCACGATGAAGAACGCCGACGGCGAGATCACCATCGAAGGCCTTGCCGACACGGTGATCCCGGCTACCGCCAACGAGCTCGCCGCGGCCGCCCGGCTGCCGCTCGACCTTGCCGAGGCGAAGGCCGATATCGGTCTGGAGCGTCTCGATGCGCCGGCCGAGCGCAGCTATTACGAGCGGCTGATGTTCCACCCGACGCTCACCATCAACGGCCTGCACGGTGGCTATGGCGGCCCGGGCTCGAAGACTGTGCTGCCGCACGAGGCCTTCGCCAAATGCGACATCCGGCTCGTCGAAGCCCAGACGCCGGACGACGTGCTCGCCAAGGTCGCCACGCATGTGGCCCGCCACGCGCCCGAGGTCGAGTTCATCTCCCGCGGCGGCATGCTGCCGTCGAAGACGCCGCTCGAATCGCCTTATGGCGAGGTGCTGCGCCAGGCGATCCGGCTCGCCCAGGGCGTCGATCCCCTGGAATACCCGACCATGGGCGGCAGCCTGCCCGACTATGTCTTCACCAAGACGCTGGGCATTCCGGCCTTCGTCGTGCCCTATGCCAATGCCGACGAGGCCAATCACGCGCCGAACGAGAACCTGAAGCTCGACTGCTTCATCAACGGCATCCGCACCGGCGCGGCGCTGCTCGACCAGCTCGGCCGTCGGAAAGCGGCCGGCTGATCCCGATCGCGCGGCTCGCCCCGGCGGGCGGCGCTCAGCCGGCCGCCAGGGCAAGCTCGCCCGTTCCGCCCTGGGACGCGGCCAGGTGGCTCTTCATCACCGCCGCCACGGCGACGGTGGCAATGCCGGGCATGGCCAGGATCCTGTCGCGCAGCGCGCTGACCGCCGGCATGTCCTTCGTGCGCACGGTCAGCACCACATCCATCGGCCCGGCGACGTGATCGCAGCTTTCGACCTCGGGCAGCCCGGCAAGGCCCGGAATGACGCGTGCGCACGGGCGCCCGTCGATCCGCACGAAAAGGTAGGCGCGCGTGCCGCCGGCTTCCGCCGGGCCGGTCGTGTCGATGGTGAAGCGCCTGATGACGCCGCTCGCGCGCAGCCGCGCCAGCCGGTCCTGCACGGCGCTGCGCGACAGGCCGACGCCGCGGGCGAGCGCGAGGACCGGCTGGCGGGCATCGCGCTTCAACAGCGCCAGAAGCTGCCGATCGACGCTGTCGAGATCTGCTGACGCTGCCCGCATCCTGCCCTTCCCCTTCCGTCATCCTGCCGGTGGCCGGTCATCCTGCCGGTGGCATTCCGGCGCTCGGCCACGGCACCAAAGCCTCTCGGACCAACCAATCGAGAGACGAGATATGGAACGTGCAGTGCGCATTTACGAGCATGGGCCGGCCGAAATCCTGAAGATCGAGCCGATCGACCCTGCTCCGCCCGGCCCAGGCGAAGCCTTGATCCGTCACACGGCGATCGGGCTCAACTTCGTCGAAGTCTATTACCGGCGCGGCAGCTTCCCCGTACCGGCGCTGCCGGCCATCCTCGGCAACGAGGGCGCCGGCATCGTCGAGGCGCTGGGCCCCGGCGTGACCTCGCTCGCCGTCGGCGACCGGGTCGTCTATGCCGACGGGCCGATGGGCGCCTATGCGACCGTCAGGCTCTATCCCGCCGACCGGCTCATGCGCATTCCCGGCGACATCGACGATGCCCAGGCGGCCGCCTCGTTCCTGCGTGGCGTGACCGCCCGCATGCTGCTGAAGGAGGCGGTGCGTCTTGCGCCCGGCGACACGGTGCTGTTCCACGCCGCGGCGGGCGGCACCGGGCTGATCTTCAGCCAATGGGCGCGCAGCCTCGGCATCCGGGTCATCGGCACGGTGTCGGGCGCCGCCAAGGCCGAGGCGGCGCTGAAGGCTGGCGCCTTCGCCGTGATCGACTACGCCGCCGAGGATTTCGTCGAACGTGTGCGCGCCATCACCCATGGCGAAGGCGTCACCGCTGTGTTCGACGCGGTCGGGCGCGATACTTTCCTGCATTCCCTGGAGGTGCTGAAGCCGCGCGGCACGCTGGTCGCCTTCGGCAAGGCGTCCGGCCACCCGCCGCAGATCGATCCGTTCATCCTGTCCGCGAAGGCGCTGTCGCTGACCTGGCCGATCCGTCCTGTCTTTACGGCCAACCGCGCCCTGCTGGAGAAAAATGCCGACGATCTGTTCGACGCCATCCGGCGCGGCGTGCTCGATGTCGGCCCTCAGCGCAGCTATGCCCTCGACGACATCGTCACCGCGCATCGCGATCTCGAAAGCCGACGGATCATCGGCGCCGCCGTGATCCGGCCCTGAAGCCGGCCGGGGCGCTCCGGCGCACTGGCCTGGCGCGTGACATCGGGCTATCCCGTTCGACGGTCCGTCAGAGACGAGAGAGCCATGTCCGCATTCACGTCGTCCGCATCCACGTCGTCCGCCTCCGCCACGCTCTTTGCCCATTTCGGCCGGGCCGCCGCGCTCAGCAACGCCCTCGGCATCCTGCACTGGGACAACGAGGTGATGATGCCGGTCGGCGCGGCCGGCACGCGCGCCGAAAGCATCGCCCAGCTCAATGTGCTCAAGCACGGCATGCTGACCGATCCGCGCATCGGCGACTGGCTGGCCGCGGCCGAAGGCGAGACCGGCCTCGATGTCTTTGCCAAGGCCAATCTCAGGGAGATCCGGCGCATCTGGACGGTGGAGACCGCCGTTCCGGCCGACCTTGTCGAAGCTTCCAGCCGGGCCGTGTCCGCCTCCGAGCTCGCCTGGCGCGAGGCCCGCGCCAATGCCGACTTCAAGGCGCTCGAAGCCAAGCTCGGCGAAGTGCTCAGGCTGCAGCGCGAGATCGGCCAGGCGAAGGGGGAGAAGCTCGGGCTTTCGACCTACGACGCCCTGCTCAACGACTATGAACCCGGCGGCCGCTCGGCCCGCATCGACGTGCTGTTCGATGATCTCGCCGCCTTTCTCCCCGGCTTCATCGAGGAGGCCCTGGCGGTGCAGGCGCGCCGGCCGGCGATCCTGCCGCTCGATGGCCCCTTTCCCGTCGAGCGGCAGCGCCAGCTCGGCCTCGATCTGATGAAGGTGCTCGGTTACGACTTCGAGCGTGGCCGGCTCGACGTCTCGCTGCATCCGTTCTGCGGCGGCGCCGACAACGACGTGCGGATCACTACCCGTTACGACGAGAGCAATTTCACCCGCGCCCTGATGGGCGTGCTGCACGAAACTGGCCATGCCCTCTACGAGCAGGGCCGGCCCCAGGCCGTCATGAACCAGCCGGTCGGCCAGGCGCGCAGCATGAGCATCCACGAGAGCCAGTCGCTGCTCGTCGAAATGCAGGCCTGCCGCAGCCGCGAATTCATCGACTTCGCCGCGCCTCTGACGGCCGCCGCCTTCGGTGGCGACGGCGAAGCCTGGGGTGCCGACAATCTGCACCGGATCTATACACAGGTCGCGCGCGGGCTGATCCGCGTCGATGCCGACGAGGTCACCTATCCCGCCCATGTGATCCAGCGCTACCGGCTGGAACGGGCATTGATCGCCGGCGACCTTGCCCTCGCCGACCTGCCCGCAGCCTTCAACGACGGTCTGAAGCAGCTCCTCGGCGTGACGCCGCCCGACGATCGGCTCGGCTGCCTGCAGGACGTGCATTGGCCAGCCGGCCTGTGGGGCTATTTCCCGACCTATACGCTCGGCGCCATGACCGCCGCGCAGGTCTTCGACGCCGCCTGCCGCGCCGAGCCCGGCATCCTGCCCGCCATCAGCCGCGGCGATTTCTCGGGGCTCGTCAGCTGGCTCCGGACGCAGATCCACGGCCAGGGCTCGCTCTACGAAACGGACGAGTTGCTGACCCGCGCGACGGGCCGGCCGCTCGACGCTGCCGTCTTCAAGGCACATCTGAAACGCCGCTACGGCGAACCCGGCTGAACCGCCGGGCCGCCGGAACGTCGACGGTCATAGGCCGTCGCGGGCCGCCTTCAGGGCCGCGATGTCGAGCTTGGTCATGCCGAGCATGGCCTTCATGGCGCGCTGCGCCCGGGCCGGATCGGGGTCGCCGAGAATGGCCGGCATGTCCGTCGGCACGATCTGCCAGGATACGCCGTAGCGATCCGTCAGCCAGCCGCACCGGCCCGTGCTGCCGCCCGCGCTCAACCCCGCCCACAGCCTGTCGACCTCGGCCTGGTCGGTGCAGTCGATCTTGAACGAGACGGCCTGGGTGAAATTGTCGGGCGGCCCGCCATTGAGCGCCATGAAGGTCTGGCCGCCCAGGACGAAATCGACGACCAGGGCACTGCCCTCCTTGCCGACGGGACTGCCCGGACCATTGCGCTGGACGTGGTGGATGCGCGAATCCGGGATCAGCGAAACGTAGAATTCCGCCGCCTCCTCGGCCTCGCGGGCGAACCACAGGCAGGGTGCAACCTTGGACATGGCCTTGCCTCCGTGTGCCGCCTGGCGTCAGACCTTGGCCTCGGCACCGGCCTCGCCGCTCGTGACGGCTGCCGGATCCATCCACATCACTTCCCAGACATGGCCGTCGGGATCCTCGTAGCTGCGGCCATACATGAAACCGTAATCCTGCGTCGCGTTCGGATCGCCGACGCCGCCGGCCGAGGCCGCCCTGGCGACCAGGCTGTCGACCTCGGCCCGGTTCTCGGCGGAAATGCAGAGCAGCACCTGGCTGGTCGCCTTGGCATCCGCGATCGGCCGCTTGGTGAACTGGCTGTATTTGTCGTGGGTGAGCAGCATGACGAAAATCGTGTCGGACAAGACCATGCAGGCGGCCGTATCGTCGGAGAATTGCGGGTTCTTGACGCCGCCGACCGCCTCGTAGAAGGCGACGGAACGGCCGAGGTCGCGGACCGGCAGGTTGACGAAGATCATCTTGGGCATTGAAGGCTCCTCTGGTTGGCTTCGAGCCTAGGACGAACGGGACGGCCGCGGACCGACACGTCCATCAAAAAAAATCGCGAGCGGTCAGGCGGCTCGCCGGACGACGCTCTTGGCGCCGCGCCAGGCAGGCGCCAGGACGAAGCCGACGAGGGGGATCAGCGCCCCGCCGATCACCAGCCCGATGAGGCCCGCACCGAGCGCCGACACCACCCATTCGGCCAGGCCGGCGAGGCCCGCCGGCCCGGCCGGCCGCCGCGCCAGCGGCCGCCTCGATGAGCCCGGCCACCGCGTGCGAGCCGTAGCCCTCCAGGCCGTGGACGATGATGCCGCCGCCGACCCAGATCATCGCGGCGGTGCCGACAAGGCCGAGCAGCGCCAGGATCATCGGCATGCCCCGGACCAGGCCGCGCCCGATGACCCGGCCTACGGCCGCGAAGGCGGACGCCGCCTCGTTGCGCGCCAGCGCAAGGCCGATATCGTCGGCCTTCACGATCAGGCCGACGACCCCGTAGACCGCGACCGTGATGCCGAGCCCGACCACGGCGAGCACCACCGCCTGCATCCAGAAACTGCCCGACGGGATCGACGCCAGCGTGATCGCCATGATTTCCGCCGACAGGATGAAATCGGTCTTGATGGCGCTTGCGACCTTCTGGTCCTCAATGCTTGCGGCATCGAGGGCGATCGTGCCGATCTCGGCTTCGTGCGCATCGGCCTGGTGCGGCAAGACTGCCTCGAACACCTTCTCCGCGCCCTCGTAGCAAAGATAGGCGCCGCCGAGCATCAAAAGCGGCGTGATCAGCCAAGGCGCAAAGACGGCGAGGCCGAGCGCCGCTGGCAGCAGAATGAGCAATTTGTTGCGCAATGAGCCGACTGCGATGCGGGCGATGGCCGGCAGTTCGCGATCGGGCGTGAAACCCGTGACATAGCGCGGCGTCACCGCGGCGGCGTCGATGACGACGCCCGCCGCTTTCGCACCGGCTTTGGCGGCCTGGGTCGTGATGTCGTCGAGGGAGGCGGCGGCAGCCTTGGCAATGGCCGCGACATCGTCAAGCAATGCGATCAACCCGATGCTCACCGGCCGTCTCCGCGCTCGCCCGCCCCATCGGCCGGATACGGACGCGACCATACACACCCCCGATCCCGCCTGACCAGAAGGGCGAGGCGCGGCAATCGACACCTCCCGTCGGCAAGCCACATCGTTTTCTGTCTTGCAGATGCAATTCATTTGCAATAGCTTTTGCGAAACGTTCGCAAGAGTTACTTTGTAACATTCAACAGGACAGGCAGCACGATGGGCGGTGGCAAGGCAGGAGGCGGCAGGACGCGGGGCGGCGCCCGGCGCAACGGGACACGATCGGCGTCATCGGGCTTGACCAGATGGTCGATCCCCTTCGGGCTCGTTCCCCTGGCTCTCGGTCCGAGCGCCTCGGCCCGCGCCGAGGTGACGGAACTGCCGGTCATCGTGGTCGAGGCACCGCGCGAGGAACGTCGGCGCGGTCCGAGCGAAGGCGAACTTCTGGTGCTCGACCGCAGCTTCGCGCCCGTTACCGTGGTTCAGAGCGGCGAGATCAGCCGCAACGGCGGGCGGACCATCGGCGACCTCCTCAGCAACATGCCCGGCATCACCGCTTCAGGTTTCGCCCCAGGCTCGGCCAGCCGCCCGATCATCCGCGGTCTCGACGCCTTCCGCGTGCGCATGCAGGAGAACGGCATCGGCACCCAGGACGTCTCCGACCTCGGGGAAGACCACGGTGTGACGGTCGATCCGTCGAGCGCGCAGCGCGTCGACGTGGTGCGCGGTCCGGCCGTTCTGCGCTACGGCTCCCAGGCGATCGGCGGTGTCGTCAATGTCAGCAATGAGCGGATCCCGACCGTGCTCGGCCCGGAAGGTGTCTTTCCGGCGCTGCGCACGGCGCTGTCCTCGGTCGACCGCGGCATCGACACCGGCATCAGCGTCGACGGCCGCAAGGGCAATGTCGCCTTCCACGGCGAATTCAACCGCCGCCAGGCCGAGGACTATGCGACGCCGGGCGGCGGCCGCCAGGCCAACAGCTATCTGAGATCGGTCAACGGCTCGGTCGGCGCCACGGTCTTTTTCGACGGCGGCTATTGGGGCGCCGCGATCGCCCATACCAATGCGACCTATGGCATTCCGGGCCGCGCCTCGGCGGCCGAGCGCGCGCGCATCGCCCTGCAGCAGACCCGCTTCACCTCCAAGGGCGAATACCGGCCCGAGAGCGGGCCGGTGGACATTCTGCGCTTCTGGTTCGGCGCCTCGATCTATGCGCATGACGAGGATTCCTTCCTCGCCGACGCCAATCGTTTCGCGACCGCCCTCACCTTCCGCAACAAGGAGGCGGAAACGCGGGTCGAGGCGCAGATGCGGCCGCTCGAAACCCCGCTCGGCGCGCTCACCATCACGACCGGCGTCTCGGCCAACTACCAGCTCGCCGGGGCGACCGGCACCTCGCCGCCGCTGTTCGAACCGGCCACCACCCAGACCGCCGCCGGCTACGTCTTCGGCGATCTCCAGATCACCCCGACCACCCGTCTGCAGGCCTCCACCCGCGTCGAATATACCGCGCTGCGCGGCGTCGCCGGGATCTTTCCGGGCGACTATCTCGGCACGTCGGGCGCGATCGTCGACCGCCCGGTCGCCCGCTCCTTCATGCCGTTCAGCGCCAGCATCGGCATGCTGCAGGACCTGCCCTGGAATTTCGTCGGCAGCCTGACCGCCCAGTTCGTCGAACGCGCGCCGCGCGTGCCCGAGCTCTTCTCCAAGGGCGCCCATGCAGCGCCGGGCACCTTCGACATCGGCAATCCCGATCTCAACAAGGAGCAGGCCCGCACCTTCGAGATCGGCCTGCGTCGTTCCGCCGGCCCGCTCCGGCTCGATTTCTCGGCCTATTACACGAGCTTCAACGGCTTCATCTTCAAGGCGCCGACCGGCCTCTATTGCGACGACACCTTCGCAAGCTGCGGCAGCGGCACGGCCTATCGCCAGACCGTGTTCCGCCAGCGCGACGCGACCTTCTACGGCACCGAGATCCGCCTCCAATACGATCTGGCCACCATCGGCACCGGCACGCTCGGCGTGGAGGCGCAGTATGACTTCGTCCGCGCGCGCTTCTCCGACGACAGCAACGTGCCGCGCATTCCGCCGCACCGGCTCGGCGGCGGTCTGTTCTGGCGCGATGGCGGCCTGTTCGCCCGCGTCTCTCTGCTGCATGCCTTCGCCCAGCGCGAGATCTCAGCCAACGAAACCCCGACTCCTGGCTACGATCTCCTCAATGCCGAGCTCAGCTACACGACCCGGATCAGCACCAACACGTTCGGCGTCACCGAGCTGACCGCCGGCCTCGTCGGCACCAACCTGCTCGACGCCGAGATCCGCAACCATGTCTCGTTCAAGAAGGACGAGGTGGTGCAGCCCGGGCGCGGCGTCCGCGCCTTCCTCAACTTGCGCTTCTGACCGGCGGACAACCTCCCATGCACACGGATCTCAATCCCATCTCGCTGTTCCTGATGGCCGGCCCCGTGGTCAAGGCGGTGATGCTGATGCTGGTCGCCGCCTCGCTCTGGTGCTGGCTTATCATTGCCGAATGTTTCCTCGCGGTGCGCCGGCTCGGCCGCGCGGTGCGCGCCGGCGAAGGCGGCCGCGCCGACCCGGTCATCGCGGCGATCTTCGACGGCGGCGCGCGTGAGGCCGCCCTCTTCTATCCGGACGAAGCGGTCGGCGCGCGGCGCGAGCAGGTCGTCGCGGCCATGCGCCGGCGCGTGCAGGAAACGGTGGAGGCGGCCCATGGCGGCCTTGCCCATCTCGCGGTGATCGCCTCGGTCGGTCCCTTTCTCGGCCTGTTCGGCACGGTCTGGGGCATCATGACCTCGTTCATCGGCATTGCCGGTTCGCAGGATACGAGCCTCGCCACCGTCGCGCCGGGCATTGCCGAGGCGCTGGCTGCGACCGCCATCGGCCTCGCCGCCGCCATTCCGGCAGCCTTCGGCTACAATCAGCTGGTCGCCGCCTATGGCCGCCTCGGCAAGCGGCTCGTCAGGCTGGTGGAAGACGATGCCGTGCGGGTGCTGCGGCCCGATGGCGCCGGCATCGCCGCCACCGGGGCCATCCGCTGATGGCCTTCGGCTCCGACACGGGCCAGGGCGACGATTTCGCCCCGATGGCCGACATCAATGTGACACCGTTCATCGACGTCATGCTGGTGCTGCTGATCATCTTCATGGTGACGGCGCCGCTGCTGACATCAGGCATGAAGGTGGACCTGCCGCAGGCCCGCGCGGCCCAGCCTCTGGAACGGCAGGAGCCCGTCGTCATCACCGTCGGACCGGACGGGCGACTGCAGGTCGGCGACCACGATGTCGCCCGCGACGATCTCGTTGCCCGCGTGCGCGAAAGCTTGGGGGCCCGCGCGGACCGGCATATCCAGGTGCGTGGCGATGCCAAGGCCGATTTCGGCGCGATCGTCGGCGTGCTCGATCTCCTGGCAAACCATGGCCTGACACGCATCGCGCTCGTCACGCAGCGCCCTGGTCCGGCGCCTCGCGCCGGCGGCGAGGCGCCCGCCCGATGAGCGCCGTTGCGCTGTTTCATCCAGCCTGGCAGCGCCCTGCGCTGATGGCCGCTATCCTCGCCGTCCATGGGGCCCTTGCCTGGCTGCTCGCGCCCAAGACGCGCTCAATGGCCGGCATAGCGCCGCCGGTCATCGAAATGGTGACGGCCGAACCCTTGGCCGTGGCGGCCCCCGAAGCCCCGGCGCCGGCCGCGACCCCTGAGGTCGCGGAGCCCGAAGCGGTCCAGCCGCCTTCGGAAGCGCCGCCACCCGAGCCACCGGCTGCCGCCGAACCCGCGCCGCAGGTCGCGGAAGCCGCGCCGCCGGCACCGCCCCCCGACATCGTCGCGCCGGACGCGCCGGTTCTTCCTGCCGTCCCGGACTCCATTCCACCGCGCAACCGGGAGGTCGAACGGCGCGCCGAGCAGCGCCGCATCGAGCGCGACCGGCGCGAGGAGCAGCGGCGGCGGAGAGCCGACGAGGAACGGCGGCAGGCAGAGGCTCGCCCGCAGCGGCCGGCCCCCGCCGCCCCGCAGAGCCCCGGCCAGGCCGCGGCCTCCGGCGGCGGCGCTTCCGCCACCGCCTATGCCTCGCTCGTCCACCGCATCCTGCAGGCGAAGGCGAGCGCGCTCGGCCTCAATGCCCGCGGCCGGATCAGCGTCAGCTTCGCCATCGACGGTGCCGGCCGCATGGCGCAATCCGGGATTCTCAGGTCATCGGGCGACGACAGCATCGATCACGCCATCCGCGCCATGCTGGCGCGGGCGAGCTTCCCCGCGCCGCCGGCTGGCCGTTTCGCCGGCTCGGTGACGATCCGCGTCGAATGAGCATGCATCAGGCCATGCCCCGAAGGCCCGGCCCACTCAGAATGCGAGCGTCAGCGCGGACAGCGGCACCGACTGGCAGGTCAGGCAATGCCCGTCTTCACCGGTAAAGCCGCCGAGATGGGCGACATCGCCATCGACCACCTGCATGACGCAGCTTTCGCATTGGCCGACGCGGCAGCCGCTCGGCAGCGCGATGCCTGCCGCCTGGGCGGCATCGAGCAGCGTCCCGGCGGCCGGCGCCCAGACGAAGCTCTGATCGCTGCCGGCAATGCGCACCGTCTGCGGCACCAGGCTTGCTGGCACCTCCGGCGGGGTCGCGAAAGCCTCGGCGAAAACGTCGAAGCGTGGCATGCCCCGCGCCACCAGGCCTTCCGTCGTATCGGCGACGAAACCGGGCGATCCGCAGAGATAGGCGAGCGGCCGCCCGGCCAGGAGCGGCAGGATACGATCGAGGTCGATGCGGCCGCGCCGGTGACGGCTGAGGTCCTCCGGCCGCGGCGCCGAATAGAAGGTCTCGACGGCGAGGCCGGGCAAGACCTCGGCGAGCGCCGCGAGGCGATCGGCGAAGGGATGCTGGCCGCCATGCCGGCAGCCATGCAGAAGCAGGATCCTTGGCATCGAAACGGCGCGCGGGCGCGCCGCGAGCGTTTCGAGCTGGCTCAGGAACGGTGTGATGCCGATGCCGGCGGCCACCAGGACCAGCGGTCTTGGACTGTCCAACGGCAAGGTGAACAGACCTGACGGCGGTTCCAGCAGCACGGTATCGCCGACCCCGAGCGCGTGAACGTGGTCGGGCATGTGCTCGGCGCTCACGTTCGAAGCGGCCCGGCGCTGGACCGCCAGCGACAGCCGGTCCGGCGCATCACCGGCGCCGGTGAGCGAATAGGCGCGCGTCGCGGCCTTGCCCGGCAGGGCCAGCATGACGTGCTGGCCGGCCCGGAAATCCGGCAGCGGCCCGCCATCATCGGGCGTGAGGGTGAGCGCCACGACATCCTCGCTCGCCATCGCCCGACCGGCGACGGTGAAGGCACGGCGGCCAGTCCAGGCGCCCCGGCTCGCGGTCTCGTCGCGCCTGAGGGCGCAGGTGACCGCCCGCAGCGGCACCGAGCCGCTCACCGGATCGCGATGCCGGTCGCTGAGGATCGCGTTGAGATTGGCGGTCGACGCCCCGGCCTCGGCGGTCCGGCCATGGCCGAGCGGCGGGCAGTCCTCCCACCAGCCGAACTCGGCCACCACGACGCGATCGTCGAGCGCCGGATTGATGCGCAGCCTGACGCGCGCCTCGCCCTGCGGCGTTTCGACGATGACCCAGTCGCCTTGCGCGAGGCCGAGCCTGGCGGCAAGGCCCGGGCTGATCTCGGCGCCGGGATCCGGCGACTTGCGGCGGAGCGAGGCGATATGCCGGTGCGAGCTGTGCACGAACCAGCCGCTCTTGGCGGTGGTCAGCACCAGCGGGAAGCGCGGATCGGGCGACGGGGCGAGCGGGCTCTCTGCCGGTTCGATATGCCCCGGCAGCGGCGCATAGCCGTGCGACAGCATCAGTTCCGAATAGAGTTCGACCCGCCGCGTCGGCGTCGCAAATCCGGCGACGACGCCGTCGGCACCGGGCTGCGCATATTTGCCGGTCGTGAAGTCCTGGGGGAAGCGCAGGCCCTCCGGGTGCCGGCGCAGGTCGGCGACGGTGACGCCGAGCGGCTCGAGCTGATGGTTCCAGCCGGCCTCGATATCGCCGCCGAAGAACAGGTCGCCCATGCCGAGCCGAAGCGCGAGCGCCGCCGCGATCTCGTAGTCGGCGCGGGCCTCGCCCGTGGGTGCGATCATCCGCGGCCGGAACTGGATGGTCTCGACGGCGGCCTGGGTGATCTCGAAGCCGATCTTCAGCGCATCGCGCTCCCACGGCGTATTGGCCGGCAGCACGATATCGGCAAGTTCCGCCGTCGGGTTCATGAACATGTCGATATGGACCTGGAAATCCAGGGCCAGCAGAGCGTCCCGGTTGCGTACCGAGCCGCCCTGCGAGACGACGAAATTGGTGCCAAAGCCAACCAGCGCGCGCACCCTGTAGGGCTCGCCCTCGAGCGCTGCCCGAGCGAAATCGCGTGCGGTGATCCAGGCCTTGGCGGGCGGGCCGAGCGGCAGCTCGGCAAGGCCGAGCGCCTTGGCCTTCTGCGCCGGCGGCAGGATGGCGAGATCGTTGAGCGGCCGTGTCGGCGGGGGTACCGGCCAGAGATTGCCGCCCGCGCGGTCGCAGGCGCCGGTCAGGGCATAAAGCGTCGCGATCGCCCGTTCGATGGCCGTGGCATTGGTGTGCTGGCCGACGCCGGTCCAGGAATGGTAGGCAAGCTTCGGCCGCCCGGCGAACAGCCGGTTGAACGCCACGATATCGGCTTCATCGAGCCAGGTCAGCGCGGCGACATGTGCGGGCGCATAGGGCTCCGCCGCCGCGGCCAGCAGCTCGAAGGCGGTCGCCGCGGCGATCGTCCGCCCGTCCCGCGCCGTCAACTGGAATCGGCCGAACAGCGCAACCGTGCCGGCATCGTCGAGCGCTCCGTTCACGTCATAGGCGCGCGGCACGCCGCCAGCCCCGGCAACGACGAAATCGTCCAAGCCGGCATCCGCCCAGAGATCGCAAGCCCGCACGAAACGGCCGGTCGCGGTATCGACCAGCAGCGGCGCATTGGTCCAGCGGCGGACGAAATCGTCGTCGAAGCCGGCCGTGCGGATCAGGTGGCGTATGGCGCCCATGGCGAGCGCGCCGTCCGCGCCGGGCCGGATCCGCAGCCACAGATCGGCCTGCTGGCCGGACCCGTCGGGTTTCGGGTCGATCACCACGACGGTCGCGCCGCGCCGGCGGGCATCGACGACGCGCGTCGCCTGGGCAAGCCATGTACGCGCGGGGTTGTGGCCCCAGAGCACGATGGTCTCGGCATTGTCGTAGTCGGGAAAGCCGATGCCCCGCCCGAAGGTCAGGGCATGGGCATAATCCTTGTGCCAGCCGCAGACTTCGACCGCATAGATGAGATTGGGGCTGCCGAAGCCGCGGATGAAGCGCTCGACCCATTCGAAACTGTCGACCATGGGCGTGCCGCTCGGCGTCGTCACCGCGAAGGCGACGGCCTCGGCACCATGGTCGGCCCGGATCGCACCGAGCCGCGCGGCGATCGCGTCGAGCGCCTCGTCCCAGGAGATCTCCACCCAGCCGGGATCGGCCTCGCCGCGCGGGCGTGTGCGTTTCAGCGGCCGGGTCAGCCGACGCGGGCTGCCGGCGATCTCCGGCGCCGCCCGCCCCTTGGCGCAGAGCGCGCCGCCGGTCGGATGGCCGGCGAGCGGCTCGACCCCCACGACCCTGCCCGCCTCGACCACGGTGACGGCGCCGCAGCGCGAGCGGCAGAGCGTGCAATAGCCAGGGACGCGTTGAGCCAAGCGAGAACCGATCGTTTCTGGAGCCATTGTGACGCATTTCAGTAGCGCGTTACACATTTACGTCACGCATCATGTGCGCCGTCAAGCGGTTTTGGTTATGATCGCGGCGGTGAATCGGCAGCCCGCAACCGCTGCCCAAGCAAAGGCAGGCGACCCGGGGATGGATCAGAATCTGCGCCAACAGGTGCTGCGCCAGGTGCGCGCCGAGATCATTTCCGGCCAGAGCCCGCCGGGCACGATGTATTCGGTGCCAAGCCTTGCAGCGAGCCTCAAGGTCTCCACCACGCCGGTCCGCGAAGCTCTCCTGGAGCTCAGCCGCAGCGGCCTCATCGAGCCGATGCGCAACCGTGGCTTCAAGGTGGTCGAACCGACGCTGGAGGACCTCAACAACCTCTTCGACCTGCGCGAGGTGCTGGAGCTGCAGGCCGCAGGCATCGTCGCCCGCCTGCCGAAGAAGGACCTGTCGACGCTTGCCGGCTGGGCCGACGAGATCGCCCGTGCGGTGCGCGAGGAGGATATCCGGCTCTATATCGAGGCCGACCGCAGCTATCACCACGACCTGGTGGCGGCGGCCGGCAACAGCCTGCTGACCGAGACGGTCATGGGCCTGCGCGACAAGATGCGCCTCTACGGCATCGGCTCACGCGCCGGCCAGGAACGCCAGCAGGCCTCCATCGCCGAACACTATCGGATCATCGCGCTGATGGAGGCGGGCGACGAGGCGGCGGTCGTCGCCCTGCTGCGCAGCCATGTCAGGTCCTGGCAGCCGATCTTCATCGATGCGCTGATGAAGTCGAAGGAGCATATGCGCGTGCCGCTGGCGTCGTAAGATCGGCAAGGATGATGTGCATGGAAGGTTGTCGTGGTTCGAGGGCAGCGAGCCCCGAACCGCGACGAACCGCGATGCGGGGCTCCGTCACGCCGGCAGGTCGGCGTCCTGGCGACGGCCCTTGATGCCGCCGAGGGCGGCCGCCACCAGCGGCGGCAGAGCCGATGGATCGTCGCGGAAGGCCGCGAGGAAATCCTCGCGCATGCGCCAGCCCCAGAACTGGTTGATATGCTCGGCGATCGCCGGAATCGCCTTGTCGTCGGGATAGGACTTGAAGAAGTCGGCGATCTGCCCGGCCATATGGGCAAGCTTGGCCTTGGGGTCGGTGGCGCTCATGAGGCAATGGCTTCCGGCGGCTGGCGGGAGGGCGTGAAGGCGACGGCGGTGTCGCGCCGCGCCACGGCGACGAGGGCGATGCCGAGCGCCTTGGCGCGATCGATGGCGAGCGATGTCGGCGCCGAGATCGCGACCAGCGTGCCTGTGCCGAAGATGGCGGCCTTCTCGATCATCTCGAACGAGCAGCGGCTGGTGATGACGACGAAGCCGTCCCGCGCCGCGAGGCCGGCCCGAAGGCAGGCGCCGATCAGCTTGTCGAGGGCGTTATGGCGACCGACATCTTCGCGCGCCATCAGGATTTCGCCATCCATGCTGCAGAAGGCGGCGGCATGGACGGCGCGGGTCAGCCTGTTGAGCGGCTGGTGCGCGTCGAGCGTCGACAGCGCATGTTCGATCGCCGCCGGCGCGACCGGCATGGCCGGCTCGGCGCCGCGGCTCGCGCCGGGGATCTGGTCGAGGCTCTCGACGCCGCAGAGCCCGCAGCTCGTCCGCCCTGACAGGCTGCGGCGGCGCGCCAGGTGGCGCCCGAAGGCCTCCGCCGCGAGGTCGACCGTGACGACGAAACCCTGCTCCTGCTCCTCGACGCGCACGTCCCTGATCTCGCCCGCGCCCGAAACGATGCCTTCGGTCAGGCTGAAGCCGAGGACGAAATCGTCGAGATCGGCGGGCGTCATCATCATCACGGCATAGGGCAGGTTGCCGTAGACGACATTGACCGGCACCTCGACCGGCACCTCCACCGCGCCCGCACGGTCCGCGCCGCGATCATAGCGCAGCGTCCGGCCGATGGTCGTGCGCGAGGTCGGCATGGAGGATTTCGGGTCGGCCATCGCGCCTACTCCGCAGCCTCCGGCATCTTGCCGGCGATCAGCCGCAGCAGCACGCTTTCCTCGCGGTTCTGCTCCTGCCACTGCGAATAATGGTTGGTGCGCCGGACCTCGACCGCCGTGACCTTGTATTCCGGACAGTTGGTGGCCCAGTCGGAATAGTCGGTCGTGATCACGTTGGCGCCGGTGTCGGCATGGTGAAAGGTCGTATAGACGACGCCCGGCTGCATGCGCTCGGACACTTCGGCGCGCAGCGAGATGTCGCCGGAGCGGCTGGTCAGCGCCACCAGGTCGCCGGTCTTGATGCCCCGGTTCTCGGCGTCGAAGGGGTGGATCTCCAGGATGTCCTCGGCATGCCAGGTCGAATTGGCGGTGCGCCGGGTCTGCGCGCCGACATTGTATTGCGAGAGGATGCGGCCGGTGGTCAGGATCAGCGGGAAGCGCGGACCGGTCCGTTCCTCGGTCGGCACGAATTCGGTGATCATGAACCGGCCCTTGCCACGCACGAAGCGGTCGACATGCATCAGCACGGTGCCGGTGGGCGCCTTGTCGTTGCAGGGCCACTGCACCGAGCCGAGCTCGTCCAGCTTCTCGTAGCTGACCCCGGCAAAGGTCGGCGTCAGCTTGGCGATCTCGTCCATGATCTCGCTCGGATGAGTGTAGGACATCGGATAGCCGAGCGCGGCCGACAGTTCCGACGTCACCTCCCATTCCGACTTGCCGGCCATCGGCGCCATCACCTGGCGGACGCGGTTGATGCGCCGCTCGGCATTGGTGAAGGTGCCGTCCTTTTCCAGGAACGAAGCGCCCGGCAGGAAGACATGGGCATATTTGGCCGTCTCGTTCAGGAACAGGTCCTGCACGACGACACATTCCATGGCGCTGAGCGCCGCGGTCACATGCTGCGTGTTCGGATCGGACTGGGCGATGTCCTCGCCCTGGCAGTAGAGCCCGAGGAAGGTGCCGTCGATCGCCTGGTCGAACATGTTGGGAATGCGCAGGCCGGGCTCGGCGTCGAGCGCCCTGCCCCACAGCGTTTCGAACATCTGGCGCGTAGCGTCGTCCTCGACATGGCGGTAGCCTGAGAGCTCGTGCGGGAACGACCCCATGTCGCAGGAGCCCTGGACATTGTTCTGGCCGCGCAGCGGGTTCACGCCGACGCCCTCGCGCCCGATATTGCCGGTGGCCATGGCAAGGTTCGCCATGCCCATGACCATGGTCGAGCCCTGGCTGTGCTCCGTCACCCCGAGGCCGTAATAGATCGCGCCGTTGCCGCCGGTCGCATAGAGCCGGGCGGCGGCGCGCACGTCAGCGGCGGCGACGCCGGTGAACTCCTCCGTCGCCTCGGGCGAATTGCGCTCCTCGGCGATGAAACGGGCCCAGACCTCGAAATCGGTCAGGTCGCAACGCTCGCGGACATAGTCCTCGTCGATCAGCCCCTCGGTCACGACGACGTGGGCGATCGCATTGATCAGCGCGACATTGGTGCCGGGCTTCAGCTGCAGGTGATAGTCGGCCTTGATGTGCGGCGACTTCACGAGGTCGATGCGGCGCGGGTCGGCGACGATCAGCCGCGCGCCCTGGCGCAGCCGCTTCTTCATGCGTGAGGCGAAGACCGGA
This sequence comes from bacterium YEK0313, assembly GCA_000751295.2. Classification (NCBI taxonomy): domain Bacteria; species bacterium YEK0313. The sequence continues at coordinate 2,237,168 of CCMO02000001.1, read as the reverse complement.
TGGCCGTCGGTCGGGTTGGCGCCGATCACCAGGATCACGTCGGACTTCTCGACCGACTTGAAGTCCTGTGTGCCGGCCGACGTGCCGAGCGTGGTCTTCAGGCCATAGCCGGTGGGCGAGTGGCAGACGCGCGCGCAGGTATCGACATTGTTGTTGCGCATGGCCGCGCGCACGAGCTTCTGGACGAGGAAGACCTCCTCGTTGGTGCAGCGCGAGGAGGTGATGGCGCCGATCGACTCGCGGCCATATTTGGCCTGGATGCGCTTGAACTCGGAGGCGGCGTGGCCGATCGCCTCCTCCCACGACACCTCGCGCCAGGGATCGGAGATCTTCGCGCGGATCATCGGCTTGGTGATGCGGTCCTTATGGGTCGCATAACCCCAGGCGAAGCGCCCCTTGACGCAGGAATGCCCCTCGTTCGCCTTGCCGTCCTTATAGGGCACCATGCGCACCACACGGTCGCCCTGCATTTCGGCCTTGAACGAGCAGCCGACGCCGCAATAGGCGCAGGTCGTCACCTTGGAATGCTCGGCCTGGCCGTGCTCGATCACCGTGTTCTCGATCAGCGTCGCGGTCGGGCAGGCCTGCACGCAGGCTCCGCAGGACACGCATTCCGAGCCGAGGAAATCGGTGCCGCCGGGCGAGACGCGGCTGTCGAAGCCGCGACCGGTAATGGTCAGCGCGAAAGTGCCCTGCACCTCCTCGCAGGCGCGGACGCAGCGGTTGCAGACGATGCACTTGGTCGGGTCGTAGGTGAAATAGGGGTTCGACGTGTCCTTGGCGTCCGCGAAATGATTCTCACCCTCATAGCCGTAGCGCACCTCGCGCAGGCCGACCGCTCCGGCCATGTCCTGCAGCTCGCAGTCGCCATTGGCCGAGCAGGTCAGACAGTCGAGCGGGTGGTCGGAGATGTAGAGCTCCATCACCCCCTTGCGCAGCTTGGCAAGATTGTCGGTCTGGGTGCGCACCACCATGCCCTCTTCGGCCGGCGTGGTGCAGGAGGCCGGCGTGCCGCGCCGGCCTTCGATCTCGACGAGGCAGAGGCGGCAGGAGCCGAACGGCTCCAGGCTGTCGGTCGCGCAGAGCTTCGGGATCTTGGTGCCGAGGCTCATGGCGGCGGCCATGACCGAGGTGCCCGCCGGCACCGAGACGGTCTCGCCGTCGATGGTGAGCGTCACCTGCTTCTCGCTGACGCGGATCGGCGTGCCGTAGTCGATTTCCTTGATCAGGCTCATGATCTCATCCCGGCATCAGGCTCGAAGGGTCACTCGGCCGCCACCGCCATGGCGGGGCGATGGAAGTCCTCGGGGAAATGGCGCACGGCCGACATGACCGGCATGGGTGTCAGGCCGCCCATGGCGCAGAGCGAGGCATCGGTCATCAGGCGGTTGAGGTCGGCGAGAACCTCAAGGTTCCTCTCGCGCTCGACGCCGGCGATGATCCGGTCGACCGTCTCGACGCCGCGCACCGCGCCGATCCGGCACGGCGTGCATTTGCCGCAGCTTTCCTTGGCGCAGAATTCAAAGGCGAACCGCGCCTGGCGGGCCATGTCGGCGGTGTCGTCGAACACCACCATGCCGGCATGACCGAGCATGCCGCCGGCGGCGGCCAGCGCCTCGTAGTCCATCGGCGTGTCGAGCAGGCCGTCGGGCAGATAGGCGCCGAGCGGACCGCCGACCTGCACCGCCTTCAGCGGCCGGCCAGAGCGGGTGCCGCCGCCGAAATCCTCGATGAGCGTGCGCAGGCTGATGCCGAAGGCAAGCTCGACGAGCCCGCCGCGCCTGATATTGCCGCCGAGCTGCACCGGCATGGTGCCGCGCGAGCGGCCCGTGCCGCAATCGGCATAGGCCTTGGCCCCGTTGACGAGGATCCAGGGCACGCTGGCGAGCGACAGCACGTTGTTGACGACCGTCGGCTTGCCGAACAGGCCCTGCAGAGCCGGCAGCGGCGGCTTGGCGCGGACGATGGCGCGCTTGCCCTCGAGGCTCTCGAGCAGCGAGGTCTCCTCGCCGCAGATATAGGCGCCGGCGCCGAGGCGAACCTCCAGGTGGAAGGCCCTGCCCGACCCCAGCAGCGACGGCCCGAGCAGCCCCGCCCGCTCGGCGCGCTCGATGGCGCGCAGGAGGGTGCGGTGGGCATGGGGATATTCCGACCGGAGATAGATGAAGCCCTTGGTCGCGCCGACGGCGAGGCCGGCGATCGCCATGCCCTCGATCAGGACATAGGGGTCGCCCTCCATCAGCATGCGGTCGGCGAAGGTGCCGCTGTCGCCCTCGTCGGCGTTGCAGACGATGTATTTCTGCTCGGCCGCCGCATCGAGCACGGTCTTCCACTTGATGCCGGTCGGGAAGCCCGCGCCGCCGCGGCCGCGCAGGCCCGAAGCCCTGACCTCCTCGACGATGACGGCGGGCGCCATGGCGAGGGCGCGCTCGAGCCCGGCAAAGCCGCCATGGGCACGATAGTCCGCGATCGACAGGGGATCGATGATCCCGACCCGGGCGAAGGTCAGCCGCTGCTGGCGCTTCAGCCAGTCCATCTCGTCGGTTCGGCCGTGGCCCAGCCGGTGCGCCGCGCCGTCGTGGAAACCGGCATCGAACAGGCCCGCGACATCGGCGGGACGGACCGGGCCATAGGCGACGCGGCCGGCGGCGGTCGCCACCTCGACCAGCGGCTCCAGCCAGAGCATGCCGCGCGAACCGTTCCTGACGATGGTGACGTCGAGCCCGCGCGCTTCGGCCTCGCGCGCGATCGCGGCCGCCACCGCATCAGCCCCGACCGACAGGGCCGCCGCGTCGACGGGAACGAAGATGGTGATCGGGGTCGCTGCCGTGCTCACGCCGGAACTCCTTCCGCCGCCACCCGGGCCTCATCGACCGAGCGGCCTTCGCACAGGGCGGAAAGGCTCGCCTCGTCGAGATGGCCGATCAGCTCGCCATCGACCAGCGCCGCCGGTCCGAGCGCACAATTGCCGAGGCAGTAGACGGTCTCGACCGTCAGGTCGCCATCCGCGGTGGTGGCATCGACGGCGACGCCATGGCGGCGCCTGAGATGGTCGACCAGGCGCTCGCAGCCGACCGATTGGCAGGCTTCGGCCCGGCACAGCTTGATCACCCGGCGGCCGGCCGGCTCGTGGCGAAAGTCGTGGTAGAACGTGACGGTGCCATGCACCTCGGCGCGGGAGAGATTCAGCGCATCGGCGATCAGCGGCACCGCAGCCTGATCGATGTAGCCGAACTCCTCCTGCAGCGCGTGCAGGATCGGCATGGCCGCTCCGTCGAGACCGCTCATCCGGGCGATCAGGGCCCGGGCCGCTTCAGTGTCCCACGCCGGATGTCGTCCCATTGTTCCTCCACCGCGGATCGGTCATCGTTCCGAAGAGTGGACGCCCTAGACTGGAAGAATTCAAATCGTTTGTTCCGACCATTTGATAGATACAAACTATCACAACGTCTCAAAAGAGGCGAGACTCAAGCTCGAACGGGCAATATAACAACAGGCATCCCAGATGCCAGAAATTCACGATAGACCATGGCTATTGGGCGCGAGCGTCCGGGCAATGCCGGCATTGGGCACCGGCTCGGTGACGCTGAGCAGGTTGCGGGCGAGCGGCGCGACCGGCTGGCGATCGGCGATGATGAGGCCGATCGTGCGCTGGGCGTCCGGTTCCACCAGCGGCAGGGCCTTGGTACCGAGCGGAATGCCGAAAAATTCGAGCAGCTGGCGCGACACGATGCTGGCAATGCCGAGCACGCCGGCATGCGAGCAGAGATTGAAGATCGAATTGGTCTCCATGGTCGGCACCGGCGTCTCGCCGACCGAACGGAAGATGCCGTCGATGATGCGCCGGTTCTGCATGTCGGGCGTGAGCAGGCAGAGCTTCAGCTTGGCCGCCTCCTTCCAGGTGACCTCGCTCCGCGCGGCAAGCGGGCTGTCCTCGCGCATCAGCAGCACGTAGGATTCCTGGTAGATCGGCTTGGAGACCACCCGTTCGAGCGGCTCGTTGTCGAGATAGGTCAGCCCGACATCGAGCTGGAAATTGTCGATGCCGCTCTGGATCTCATGCGAGGTCAGGGACAGGACGGTCAGCGAGACCTCGGGAAAGCGTGCCGAGAAGGGTCCGGTAATATGGGCGACCATCGGCAGCGCGGTCGGAATGGCGCCGAGCCGGAGCTGGCCGCTGACACCCTGCCGCAATTCGCCGATCGACTGCTTCAGAAGATCGGATTCGGCGAGGATCCGCCGGGCATGGGCGAGCACCACGTCGCCCTCGCGCGTGAGCCCCTTGAACTGGCGGCCGCGCTCGACGATCAGCACGCCGAGCTCATCCTCGAGCTGGGCGATGGCGGCGGACAGCGTCGGCTGCGAGATGTTGCAGGCCTCCGCCGCGCGCCTGAAATGCTTTTCGCGCGCCAGCGCATCGAGATAGATCAGCTGCTTGATGATCATGGCGCGCTCCGGGCTGGGCTCATTGGCCCGGCGTCATGATAGAGGCCGAAATGGGGAATGTCAGAGCCTGGCTGCGGCCAGCAGCAGCCAGCCGATCAAGCTGGCTGCGCCAGCGCGTGCTTGCGCCATGCGTCGAGGAGCCGCAAGAGTTCGGCCGCAGTCAATCCGAACGTTTCAGCCGCAATCGTCTGCGGACCTATCGGACGCCCCTGCGGACCGCCGTGCGGTTCGCCGGCAGCGCCCCGGCCAATGAGCACCTCGTCCGGTCCCGATTCACCCGGCGCCGCTGCAACGCCAAGACCGTCAGTATGAGACCAGGCGATCCGCTGTTCCCGCCAACGGCGGCCAAGACGCAAGGAGCCGCGGACCAAGAACAGGGTCATCGGCCGGTACCGCACAATGCCGAATGCGATCGCGCTGATCGTGACAGCGATCATTCCCAACACGATGAATTCTCCGCCCACGTGGGCGATGTCGAGAACGACGAGGCACAGCGCGAGTGCGAGCGAAGATCCCAAAATGCTCGGGGCGAAGGCCCGTTGGCTCCCTGCGCAGCGACACGGCCGTGGGAAACAGCGCTAAGATTGCATCAACGGACGACCTTCGACGCATGATCTCGGCAATCATCCGACAGCACCGCGCCTGAAACGGAACGGTACGGCAAGGCGCGCTCGCGCCATGCATTGAGCAATTCGACAAATTGCTCCGGCGGGATATCGAAGCTGGCCGGCAGCGCGATCTTACGGTGAGGCTGCCTGTCCGAGACACCGGCGGCGATGTCTTCATAAAGAACCGAAAAGCCTGGAAGTAGAGTTGTCTCCTGGCCGATCGAGAAATCGCGGACGGTTTCCCATCGCCTCCGATAGTCGCCCAATCCGAATCTGAGGCTGAAGCCGTCGGGTGTCAGGAACAGACCATCTCGCTCCTCAACGAATAGGACCCATCGCAGGACGATTGCGCCAATGGCTGCGGAGCCCATGGCGACAGAAAGTATCGCTCCCAAAGGCCAATCGTTCCACCAACGGGAGGCGCAACTGAACAAGTAGGTGACGACCAGCACCGCAATCGGTAGACCAAGCCCCAAGTCTATGATCCCGCGCCGCAATCGATTGGGCTTCAGTTCCAGCACTCCAGGAAACCGCCCGACCAATGTCTCAACCGATATTTCCGTAGGCGGATCGAGGATCGGGAGAAGCACCTTCACGAGCCGTCCTCCCACGAGCGTGATCGACACAAAAAGAAAACCCCAGAAACCACTGGCGAAAACCGCCGCGAGAAGTCCCCAAGCCAACAGCACGCCATACAGCGCACCCCAAATAACGGCTGACAGAACCTGCGGCCGAGGCGGCGGTTGGATGGACGATCTCTCCTTCATGGAACGAGTGCCTCCCGCTGCAGCACTTCTTGGTCATGATGAGATGTTAGCTCATCGCCAATCAACACCGGGGCAGGTCGACCGTCGAATTGGTCGCCGATTGCTGCACCGGCCTTCCGAGCTCTTCAGTGCGCGCGAGTATCATCCCCGCGGCCTGGCGGATTTCCAATCATGTCGCGCGCGACCAATTTAGGCGCCAGTGCCTGAGGCGGATCGGACGCCGCCGCCAAGGCGCGCTCCCGCCAACCGTTGAGCAGCTCAGCCAATTGATCCGCAGCCAGGTCCGTGCAATCCGGTATCCGGCCGAGATGGCGGAAAAATTTGGGCAAGAGGCCGCCTCGTGTCTTGCGACCGTCATCGAAGGCTATTGGCCATATCAAGGCGTTGAAGTCGGTCTCCACCCTGAAATTGCTGCTGTCCTCCCATCTCCTCGCGATTCGAAACATGCCGAAACTCGCTTGGAAGCCTTCGGTGGTCAGGCGCAGCGACGGGCCTCGCACCAACCAAGCAAAGAGGTCATAAGCCAACAGACAGAATAAGCCGACCCAGAGGGTGTTGGCGCTGACATCGATCCAATCAGCCAAGGGCGATGGCCCGCCGGAGGCCTTGCCGTAGGAGGCGAGCGGAAATAATGCGAGAATAGTGAGGCGCGAAACCACGTGGACAAGCACATAGCCGTGACCAGCGGGTCTAAGGCCGATCGTTCCAGGAAACTGTCCCAGCAGATCGGCGAGTGGCGCGCGCCTGCGCTCCCTGATCAACCCCACGACCAAATACAGCAGCAACACGAAAAAGGCGACCGAGGTGCCGATACGCGCGAGATCGGGAGCCTGAAGGGTGAGCGCGTCGGATATCGCCACGCCGAAATTCACGCCGGCCAGCGCGGCGAAGGCCAAGATCCAGTAAAGTTGCGAGCGCGATACCGACAGCATGAACGACCTTGTGCTCGGGCAGCAACACGCCGTCCATACTCGGCGCGGGTGGTGCTGATCCTGGGCGCCCGCGCTCACCATTGCGTAAAGTCCCGCATGGAATTGCGGGCCCATCACCGCCGGGAAAGCTTAACCACTCCACTTGTCGGTTCAACTGCCTAGCGTCTCGTCAAGGCATCTGCTCGAGCACGAGGTCTCCGTCTCCAACCACAGCAGCAGTTCAAAGACCGGGCGCGGTCCGTCGGCATGTTTGACCTGCCGGAAATGAATCGTCGTGTCGCCGAACGAGGCAAAGACCGTCAAAGTCACGGCGCCCCCTGATGAGCCAGGCGCGGGCTCGCGCGTGGTCCGGCAGCGATAACGCGTGAAGTCCGGACCGCAGGACCAGAGCCACCACGGCGTTGCCGTCCGGTCGAGATCGGTCGCGATCGTCACCGGATCACGCCGCTCGGCATTGTCCGGCAGGGTGACGAGAAAGCCATGCTCGGTGACTGCGACACGCCGCCCCGCTCCGACCGTCAGGCTGAACCCGAGGGATGCCGCAGCGTCTTGGCCGCCGCGGGCAAACCGCAGAGAACAGAAAGAAGCGCGAGGAGCCTGGCGACACGCATCATGAGGCGCTGGCGAGAGCCAGCTCGCGCCAGCCGTTGAGCAGGCGCGCGAGATCTTCGGGCTCCAGGCCATAGCTGTCGGGCAAGGCCGCGCGGCGCCCGACTGGGCCCGCCGCGTCGCCGGCCGCCCGGCTGTCGAGCCTTGCGTCATCGTAGACGACGAGGGCGCCGAGCCCGCGCGGCACCGGCTGGACCGAAAACCGGCCGGCCGCCTGCCAGGGAACGGCATGGCTGCGCCAGCCGTGGCGCACCACGAAACCGTCCGCCGCAAGGCGCAGCGACGCGCCTCGCAGGATGAGCACGACGAACAGCGGAACCGCCAACCCGAACAGAATGGCGCCGAGCCAGAGGGCGAGCGTGATCAGCCAGCCGGCATCACCGCGCTGGAGCAGACTGTGGCAGACGCCGAAAAACACCGCGCAGGCAACCAGCGACAGGCCAAGGCGCAGGCGGCCCGCCTTCAGCTCAACGGTCTGCGGAAAGCGCCGCAGAAGGTCCTCGACCGCGACCGCGCCGGGCCGCAGGAGCGACGGCCAGAGCTGGTCGGCCAAAACCGCCGCAGTCATGCCGAAAAAGGCGAAGGCCGGCCAGCCGCCGATCCTGCCGCGCGCGACCATCGCCGCGCCGATCGCAGCCAGCGCCAGGCTGAAGGCGAAGAGGAGATGGAGCAGCAGACGAGGCAGGGACGGCATGGGCACTCCGCACGGTCGGCCGCCAGCCATGGGCATGGCGGTCTGTCAGAAGCTGCCGCGACCAGGACCGTCTCCGCAAGCGCCGAACCTTGGCCGGCCTTGGCGTTGGCACTGGCATGGGCGCCATGAACCCCGCGGGTTCCTCGGACGACACATGACATGACGTGGGTCGGTGCCATCTGCCCTGCACGATGATCAGGTGCGCCGACACGACCCGGCCATGGTTCGGTCGTTCCATGCGGGCTGCGCACGGCCCGCATCTTGCTTAGCCACGGATCAGGTGCGAGCCGCGTGCGTTTCTTTGTCACAAAGGGTCGTGTGGTCAGCCCGGGCCGTACCTATATGAAACGAAGGATGAGAAAGGCAGTGAAATAACGCTTCGAGGCAATGCCCTTGAGGCAGTTCAAGCGCTATCATCAGAAAAGGTAGGGCTGAGTCGGACCGATGTTTCCGACGGCGCCGCGGGAGCATCGGCAGAGAACAAGGGGCGCATGATTTCGGGCAGGGAAGCCGCGTAGGAGACCCATATCTTATTCAGCCAGCACGTGGCGGGAGGTCGATATGCATCCGCAGGAATCCGACGTCTTCAATCTCTTCACGGAGATTTACAAGAGCGAAACCCAGGAGGAGATGAGCCTCCAGCAGTACCTCCTGGCGTGCCGCGAAAATCCGACCATGTACTCCACGGCCGCCGAGCGCATGGTGGAGGCGATCGGAGAGCCCAAGCTGGTGGATACCAGCGCCGACGAGCGGCTGGGTCGGATCTATTCCAACCGAACCATCAAGATCTATCCCGCCTTCGCCGATTTCTACGGCATGGAAGACACGATCGAGCGGATCGTCGGCTATTTCCGCTATGCGGCGCAGGGGCTGGAGGAGCGCAAACAGATCCTCTATCTGCTCGGCCCGGTCGGGGGCGGCAAATCGTCGCTCGCCGAGCGGCTGAAGCGGCTGATGGAAAAGCAGCCGATCTACACGCTGAAGGTCGGCGGCCAGATCAGCCCGATCTTCGAATCCCCGCTCGGCCTGTTCCATCCCGAGCGAATGGCCGACCTCCTGGAAGAGAAATACGGCATTGCCCGCCGCCGCCTGAACGGCCTGATCTCGCCCTGGGCCACCAAGCGGCTGGACGAGCTCGGCGGCGACATCTCGAAGTTCAGCGTGGTGCGGCTGATGCCTTCGCGCCTGCGCCAGATCGGCATCGCCAAGACCGAGCCGGGCGACGAGAACAACCAGGACGTCTCCTCGCTGGTCGGCAAGGTCGACATCCGTCAGCTGGAAAACTTCAGCCAGGCCGATCCCGACGCCTATTCCTTCTCCGGCGGCCTCAACCGGACGACCCAGGGCCTTCTCGAATTCGTCGAAATGTTCAAGGCGCCGATCAAGGTGCTGCACCCGCTGCTGACCGCCACCCAGGAAGGCAACTACAACGGCACGGAAAATTTCGGCGCCTTCCCGTTCCAGGGCATCGTGCTCGCGCATTCGAACGAGTCCGAATGGCTGCAGTTCAAGAACAACAAGAACAACGAGGCCTTCCTCGACCGTATCCTGGTGGTCAAGGTGCCCTATTGCCTCCGGGTCACCGAAGAGCGGCAGATCTACGAGAAGCTGCTGCGGGAAAGCGACCTGGTCAAGAACCCCTGCGCCCCGGAAGTGCTCGAGATCCTCAGCCGCTTCACGGTGTCGACCCGCCTGACCGAGCATGGCAATTCGCCGCTCTATACCAAGATGCGGGTCTATGACGGCGAGAACCTGAAGGACGTCGATCCGAAGGCGAAGTCGGTGCAGGAATATCGTGACGCCGCCGGCGTCGACGAAGGCATGACCGGGGTCTCCACCCGCTTCGCCTTCAAGGTGCTGTCGGAGACGTTCAACTACGGTACCAGCGAAGTGGCGGCCGATCCGGTCCACCTCATGTATGTGCTGGAGCAGGCGATCAAGCGCGCCCAGTTCCCGCAGGAGGTGGAGGCCAAATATCTCGACTTCATCAAGTCGGAGCTCGCCACCCGCTATGCCGAGTTCATCGGACACGAGATCCAGAAGGCCTATCTGGAATCCTACAGCGAGTACGGCCAGAACCTGTTCGACCGCTATATCGCCTATGCCGACGCCTGGATCGAGGACCAGGACTACAAGGACCCCGATACCGGTCAGATCCTCAACCGGGAGATCCTCGACGGCGAGCTGTCGCAGATCGAGAAACCGGCCGGCATCGCCAATCCGAAGGACTTCCGCAACGAGGTGGTCAAGTTCACGCTGCGCGCCCGCGCCCGCAACAACGGCCGCAATCCGGCCTGGACCAGCTATGAAAAGCTGCGGGAAGTGATCGAGAAGCGCATGTTCGGCCAGGTCGAGGACCTGCTGCCGGTCATCAGCTTCGGCTCGAAGAAGGACAGCGCCACCGAGAAGCAGCACACCGAGTTCGTCCAGCGCATGGTCGAGCGCGGCTACACCGAACGCCAGGTTCGCCGCCTGGTCGACTGGTACATGCGGGTGAACAAGGCCGGCTGACGCCCCGGCGCCCCCGGCTGAGCGGGGGCGCCGGTTCGACATCATGTTCTGCGTCAACCGAGGTCACCCGCATGCCGAACTACATCGATCGGCGCCTGAACCCCAAGGACAAGAGCCTGAGCAACCGCCAGCGCTTCCTGAGGCGGGCGCGCGACGAATTGAAGCGTATCGTCAACGACCAGATCACCACGGGCAAGATCACCGACGTCGATGGCAACCATTCGGTGCGGGTGCCGGTGAAAGGCACCGCCGAGCCGAGCTTCCAGCACGCGCCGGGCAGCGGCCGGCGCGACCACGTTCTGCCGGGCAACAAGGAGTTCGTCGCCGGAGACCGGCTGCCGAAACCCGGCGGCCAGGGCGGCGCCGGCGGGTCGGGCAAGGGCCAGCCCGGCAACGGCGACGGCCAGGACGACTTCCGTTTCGTCCTGTCGCGCGAGGAGTTCCTCGATCTGTTCTTCGAGGACCTCGAACTGCCCGACATGGTCAAGCTGAACCTGAAGGAGGCGGTGTCGTTCAAGCCGCGACGGGCGGGCTTCACCACCGCCGGCTCGCCGACCAACATCAATGTCGGCCGCACGATGCGCAACAGTTTCGGCCGGCGCATCGCCCTGCGGCGGCCGAAACAGACCGAGCTCGACCGGCTGGCCGAAGAGATCGCCGCGGTCGAAGCCGAGCCTGCGCGGAGCGCCGCGGCGACGGCCCGGCTTGCCGAGCTGCGCGATCAGCTCGCGCTGCTGGTGCGGCGGCGGCGCATGATCGGCTATGTCGATCCGGTCGACATCCGCTTCAACCGTTTCGAGCCGCAGCCACAGCCGAACGCCAAGGCCGTGATGTTCTGCCTGATGGACGTCTCCGGCTCGATGGGCGAGCGTGAGAAGGATCTCGCCAAGCGCTTCTTCGTGCTGCTGCACCTGTTCCTGAAGCGGCGCTACGACCGGATCGACATCGTGTTCATCCGGCACACTCACGAAGCCCAGGAGGTGGACGAGGAGACCTTCTTCTACAGCACGCAGAGCGGCGGCACCGTCGTCTCGACCGCGCTGAAGGAAATGCAGCGCGTCGTCGCCGAGCGCTATCCGGCCAAGGAGTGGAACATCTACGCCGCCCAGGCGTCCGATGGCGACAATGGCTATGACGACAGCGACTATTGCACCACGCTCCTGGACACGGAGGTGATGCGGCTCTGCCAGTACTACGCCTATGTCGAGATCATCGACGAGCGCGAGAGCCATATTTTCGGCTCGACCGACAACGGCACCTCGCTCTGGCGTTCCTATTGCAAGGTCGCCGAGGACTGGCCGAACTTCCAGATGACCCGCATCGCCAAGCCCTCGGACATCTATCCGGTCTTCCGCAAGCTGTTCGCCCGGCAGCAGGCGCTAAAAGGCTGAACGGCATGCGCAAGCTCAGCCACGCCGCATTTCCATCCCTCTGTCATTGCATGACGTCCGCCGACATCCGGCCCCTCGCCTTCCGTCCCGGACGCTCGTGAATGGAGGCACCGTGAACAAGCGCGCCAAAAGCTCCTCGCTCCTGTTCTCCGGCTCCGACTGGAACTTCAAGACCCTGTCGCGCACCTATGACGCGATCGAGCGGGTCGCGCTCGACGACCTGAAGCTCGACGTCTATCCGAACCAGATGGAGATCATCTCGTCCGAGCAGATGCTGGACGCCTATGCCTCGATCGGCATGCCGCTGATGTACCAGCACTGGTCGTTCGGCAAGCACTTCATCCACGAGGACAATCTCTACCGTCAGGGCCGCCGCGGCCTCGCCTACGAGCTGGTGATCAATTCCAATCCGTGCATCGTCTATCTGATGGAAGAGAACACGATGGCCATGCAGGCGCTGGTGACGGCGCACGCGGCCTTCGGACACAACCATTTCTTCAAGAACAACTATCTGTTCCAGCAATGGACCGATGCGGCGGCCATCCTGAACTATATGGAATTCGCCAAGACCTATGTCGCCCGCTGCGAGGAACGGCACGGCGTCGAAGCGGTCGAGCAGATCCTGGATGCCGCCCATGCCCTGATGGACCAGGCCGTGTTCCGCTACCGGCGGCCGCCGCGACTCTCCTCGGAAAAGGAGCGCAACCGCATTCGCGAACGGCTGGAATATGAGGAGCAGTCCTTCTCCGACCTCTGGCGCACGCTGCCGCGGCGCAAGGAGACCATCACCCCTTCGGAAGCCGAACGCGAAGCCCAGGAGCGCAAGAAGTTCCTCAACCTGCCGGAAGAGAACCTGCTCTATTTCCTGGAAAAGAACAGCCTGATCCTGGAGCCCTGGCAGCGCGAGATCGTGCGCATCGTGCGCATCGTCGCGCAATATTTCTATCCCCAGCGCCAGACCAAGGTGATGAACGAGGGCTGCGCCACCTTCGTCCACTACACCATCATGAACACGCTGTTCGACCGCGGCCTGATCGGCGAAGGCGCCATGCTGGAAGTGCTGCAGAGCCATTCCAACGTGGTGTTCCAGCCCCATTTCGACGATCCACGCTATTCGGGCCTCAACCCCTATGCGCTCGGTTTCGCGCTGATGCAGGACATCGAGCGCATCTGCATGGCTCCCACGGCCGAGGACCGCGACTGGTTTCCGGACATTGCCGGCAACGGCCAATGGCGCGAAACCCTCATCGACGCCTGGGCCAATCACCGCGACGAATCCTTCCTGCGGCAATATCTGAGCCCGGCCCTAATCCGGAAGTTCCGCCTGTTCATGCTCGCCGACGATCCCGACGAGAGCACCTACCGGGTCGCCTCGATCCACGACGAGCGGGGCTACGAGAAGATCCGCTCGGCGCTCGCCAATTCCTACGACGTCGGCGCCAACCGGCCGGACATCCAGGTGGCCGATGTCGACCTGCTGGGCGACCGGCACCTGCGCCTGCAGCACATGGTGCACGACGGCGCCGTGCTCGCCGAACAGGGACGCGAGGCCACGCTGCGCTACGTGCGCCGGCTGTGGGGCTATGACGTCAGCCTCGCCGGCATCGACGCCGAGAGCGGCCGGCAGCTCTACGAGGTCACCGCAACCGAACGGTGATCACACCGTTCGGGGCGCGGTCTCACTGGCCGCGCTCATAGTCTGCATATTGCTCCGGCGTCATGCCCGGCAGCCTCTGGATGAAGGCCACCACGGCCCGCAATTCATCCTCGCTGTGGGTGTCCGCAAAGGACGGCATGCCGGTCATCCGGATGCCGTTGCGCACGATCCAGTAGAGCTGGCCGGGGCTCCAGCCTGCAACGGCGTCGGCGAGATAGGGCGGCTCGGGCATCAGGCCCTTGCCGAAGTCGACGGGATCCTTGCCGGGGCCGCCGTGGCAATAGACGCAGGTCTCGTTGTAGAGGCGGAAGCCGAGCTTGAGGTCGTTCGAGGCCGGAGGCGCCGCCTGGGTGGCAGCCTGGCGCATGACCGACTGGCGCTTGGCGGTGGCGAGGAACCAGGCGACCGGCGCGCTGTCGGCGCCACGCGCCGTGACATTCACGATGCCGCTATAGGCGACGCCGAGCGCCGCGACCGCGGCAACCACGATTGCGAAGACAAAGCCGGACAGGAACCTCATGGGCACGCCTCCTTGCATGATCAGGATGCGGCCCGCCCGCCTGTCAGGGCGAGCCGACAGTCAAATTCAGGAGAATGGGAACCGGCCTCATGCTAGCCGGGATGGCCCCGCGGCAACAGGAAACCGAGCGGCCGGCTGCCACGCCGCAGCCGCATCGCTCGAACCGGCTTCGCCGAACCGACGCCCGGCTCAGGCACCGTCGAAAGCGCGCATCGCCGCGGCAATGATGCCATCGAGCTCTTCGGCCGTCGCTCCGTCGCGCGCCTGCAGCGACAGGCCCTGCATAACCGTCGCGTAGAAGGCGGCGAGCGCCGCCGTTTCGGTGCCCGGCGCGAGGTCGCCCTCGCTCACACCGCGTTCCAGGCGCGCGCGGACCCTTGCCAGCGTCATGCGCCTGAGATCCTGCAGATAAGCGCGCGAGGGCTCGCTGTCCGGCTGGGCGTTGATCAGACCGACGATGAGCAGGCAACCGCCGGCTCCGGGCGCAGCCAGCGCCACGGCGGCACTTGCCCGCAGCATGGCTTCGATCGCCGTGCGGCTGTCGGCGGTCTCCTCCAGCGCCTGCATCGACCTGGCGCCGGCCGTGCCGAGATAGAGCTCGACCGCCTCGTGGAAGATCGCCTGTTTGGAGCCGAAGGCAGCATAGAAGCTCGGCGGGTTGATCCCCATGGCGCGGGTGAGCTCGGCGAGCTGCGCGCCCTCGTAACCCCTCGCCCAGAACACCTGCATGGCGCGCTCCAGCGCCTGCTGCCTGTCGAACTTGCGCGGACGTCCGCGACCGGTCATCGCCATCCTTTTCTGTAATCCTTCCTACATAAAACGATTGACGTGACACCTCAAGGCTGTCACATATTATGTAATTTCTCCTACATAATTGCGCGGACAATGACCGAAAATGCTCTCGACGCGGCGCGTATCGCCATCATCAAGGCCTATTTCGCCAAGATCGACCGAGGCGATGCAAGCTATCTCGACGACGTGACCGACGATGTCGAACTGTTCTTTCCCAAATTCGGAACCGGCCGCGGCAAGGCCGACTTCATTCTGTTCGGCGAACGGCTCGGCCGCGATCTGCAAAGCCTGACCCATGACATCGAGGGCTTCAGCTATATCGTGTCGGGCGATACGATCGTGGTCGAAGGTCGCGAGAGCGGCGTGAGCGCCGCGGGCATCGCCTGGCCCGACGGCGGCATATCGCAAGGCCGATTCTGCAACGTCTTCGACTTCCAGGGGCTGAAGATGCGGCGCATCGCCATCTATGTCGACCCGGACTTTGCCAGCACCCATGCCGACCGCATCCATCTGCTGCGCGGCAAGGTCGGCCCGGGCGATACGACGCGCGCGGTCGTCGAACGCTATTTCGAGCTCTTGAGCACCGGCGCCGACGCGCCTGCAGTTGCCGCCCTGTTCAGCGACGCCGTCGACTGGGTCATTGCCGGCGATACGGCACGCGTGTCCTGGATCGGCCGCAAGGTGGGCCGGGCCGGCGTCGCAAGCTTCGTCACGGAATTGCGCGAGAAGATCGAGTCCGTGCGTTTCGAGCGCAAGGCGCTGCTGGTCGACGGCCACCGCGCGGTCGCCATCGGCGAGCTCGCCTCACGGGTGAAGTCGACCGGCCAGCTGATCGAAACCGAATTCGCTTTCGATTTCACCGTCGAGGACGGCCTCGTCACGCGCTATCGCATGTTCGAGGATTCGGTTGCGGTGGCCGCCGCAGTCTAACCGGCGCCGATTTGCCCGCATCGCCGCGCAATGGCATTGAAGGGCCTCATTGCAGGGGCTCCTCATGCTGATCGATCTCGCCAACGGCCCGGCGCACGCGCGTATCGCAACCGAAGGCGCCGAGCTGCACTCCTGGCAGGTCGGCGGCCATGACCTGCTCTGGTCACGCGACCCGGCCTGGTGGGAGAAATCCTCGCCCCTCCTGTTCCCGATCGTCGGCTGGGCCAATCAGGGCCTCGTCCGCGCCGATGGCGTCGCCCGGCCGATGGGCGTCCACGGCTTTGCGGCGGCCAGCGTCTTCACGCTGGAAGCCCGGACGGCGGCGAGCGCGACGTTCATCCTGTGCGACAGCGCGGCGACGCGTGCCGTCTACCCTTACGCCTTTCGCCTCGCCCTCACCTATCGGCTGGAGCCCGACCGGATCGCCATCAGCCTCGTGGTCGGCAATCCGGGACCGCGTCCCCTGCCCTATGCGCTCGGCCTGCATCCGGCTTTCCGCTGGCCGCTCGCGGCATTGCCGCGCGAGGACCATGCCATCGTCTTCGCCGAGACCGAGACGGCCGAGGTCCCGATCATCGCGCCCGGAGGCCTATTCTCGGATGCGCGGCGGCCGGTGCCGCTCGCGGGGCGGCGCCTTGGTCTCGACGACGCGCTGTTTGCCTCCGATGCCTTGTGCTTCCTGCATGCCCGCAGCCGCGCCTTCCGGTTCGCCGCGGGCGAAAGCGGCCCCAGCATCACGCTCGAAGCACGTGACTTTCCTCATCTCGCGTTGTGGTCGAAGCCCGGAGCGCCTTTCCTTTCGATGGAAGTGTGGACCGGCTACGGCGACCCTGTCGGCTATCAGGGCGAGCTTGCCGACAAGCCCGGCATGCGCCAGCTCGCGGTCGGCGCCGAGGCGACGCATGGGGTCGACTTCATCTATCGCAATGGCGCTACCGGTGCCGCGGATGACGCAGCATGATCCTCTCTATTGGAGGCGGGCGCGACAGCCTCCTTCCAAAGGTGGAGCCGCGACAGGAACCGCCATCTCCACCACGCCGTCCTTTTTCGAGATTATCCAATTATTTCATTGATTTAAGCGATGGGCCCACAGTTCTGATTCAGGTTTGACAGTCCGCGCGGCAGCGCCAATAGGCTCGCGCGCCCCGCTCCTGAAGGACCGTCACCATGCCCATCGCCCGCCGCGCGCTCCTGCTGGGTGCCGCCGCGCCCGCCGCCGCGCAGAACGACCAGCCCCTGCGTTTTGCCGTCAGTGCCGGGCCGCTCGCCCAGCTCCTGACCTTCGTTGCCGAAATCACCCGGCGGCAGGACGGGCTGGCGGTCAGGCTGGTCGAGACCAGCGACTGGGTCACGCCGAACGAAGCAGTCAATGCCGGCGATCTCGACGTCAATTTTTTCCAGCACTCCGCCAATCTGGCGGTGCAGGTCGCGCAGCGCGGCTACCAGCTGGTGGCGGCCGATCCGGCCGGCGTCATCATTCCCGTCGGCCTGTTTTCCAGACGGGTCAAATCGCTCGCCGAGGTGCCCGATGGGGCGACCGTCGCGGTGGCCAACGATCCCATCAACAATGCCCGCGGGCTGTTGCTGCTGCAACGGGCCGGACTGATCCGCCTGAAGCCGGTGAGCGATCTCAGAATCACCGTTCGCGACATCCTCGACAATCCGAAGCGCCTGCGCATCGTCGAGCTCGACGCCGCCCAGCTCTACCGCTCGCTCGACGACGTGACGCTGGCCATGGTCAACCTGACCTATCTGATCCCCGCCGGCGGCGACCCGAAATCCGCCCTGCTGCTCGACACGACCGCCGACGAGCATTTCATCATCCGCTTCGTCACCCGTCCCGAGAACAGGGACGACGCCCGCCTGCGGCGCTTCCTCGCGGCCTTCAAGTCCGACGACACCCGCCGCTTCATCGCCACGCGCCTGCCGGCCTTCATCCCTGCGTTCTGACCGGGCTTCTCCCGGCCCGCCCACGGCGCCGACCAGGATCCAGCATGCACCGCGAACTTCGCCTCAATGCCTTCACCATGAACACGGTCGGCCATCTCGCACCCGGCCTGTGGACCCACCCGCGCGACCGGTCGCGCGACCATGGCCGGCTCGCGCATTGGGCCACCCTGGCCCGGACGCTCGAGCGCGGCCTGTTCGACGCCATCTTCCTCGCCGACGTGATGGGCGTCTATGACGTCCTCGGCGGCAGCCGGGACGCGGCGCTGCGCAATGCGGTGCAACTGCCGATCCACGATCCGCTGCAGCTGATCCCAGCCATGGCGCTGGTCACCCGCCATCTCGGCTTCGGCGTCACCGGATCGGTCAGCTACGAGCATCCCTATCCCTTCTCCCGGCGCATCTCGACCCTCGATCATCTGACCGAAGGACGCCTGGCGTGGAACGTCGTCACCTCCTACCTCGACAGCGGCGCGCGCGCCGTCGGCCTGCCGCGGCTCGCCGGCCACGACGATCGCTACGACTATGCCGAGGACTATCTCGACGTCTGCTACAAGCTCTGGGAGGGCAGCTGGGACGACGACGCGGTGGTCGCGGATCCGGCCACCGCAATCTTCGCCGATCCCGCGCGCGTCAGGCCGGTACGCCATCAGGGACCGCATTTCACCGTCGACGGCATTCATCTCAGCGAGCCGTCGCCGCAGCGTACGCCGGTGATCTTCCAGGCCGGGGCATCGAGCCGCGGACGGCGCTTCGCCGGCCGCCACGCCGAGGCCGTCTTCGTCAGCGCGCCGACGGCGGCGATCGTCAAGGGCTATGTCGACGCCATCCGCGCCGACGCCGTCGCGGCCGGGCGGCAGGCCGATGACGTCCAGATCTACAGCATGCACACGGTCATTCTCGGCGACAGCGACGCGGAGGCCCAGCGCAAGCATGCGGACTATCGACGGCATGTGCGCAGCGAGGGCGCGCTCGCGCTTCTGTCCGGCTGGACCGGCCTCGATCTCGCACGCTACCGGCCGGACGAGCCGCTCCGGCATGTCAAGACCAATGCCGGGCAATCGGCGGTGGAGGCTTTCTCCTCGGCGGATCCGGCGCGCCAATGGACGATCGCCGAGCTCGCCGAATGGACCAGCATCGGCGCGCGCGGACCGGTCACGGTGGGCTCACCGGTCACGGTCGCCGACGCACTGGAGGAATGGGCGCAAGCGACCGGCGTCGACGGGTTCAATCTCGGCGCCGTCGTGATCCCGGAAACTTTCGAGGACGCCGCGACGCTGCTGGTCCCCGAGCTGCAGCGGCGCGGCCGCTTCAAGACCGACTATCGGCCCGGCACGCTGCGCGACAAGCTGTTCGGCGCCGGACCGCGGCTGCCCAACCGCCATCCGGCCATCGGCGCGGGCGCGAGCGTCCGCGCCGCCGCCAGCTGAACCGGCCAGGCGCCTCTCAGGCCGCCTCGCTCAACAGGCGGCCGATACGCGCCGAAGTGTCGAGAACCTCCCCGACCGGCACCGGCTGGCCGAAGAAGAAACCCTGCACCTCGGCGCAGCCGATCGTCGTGATGGCCTCGAACTGGGCGCGGGTCTCGACCCCCTCGGCCGTGGTCACCATGTTCAGGCTGCGGCCGAGATCGGTGATCGACGACACGATGGCGCGACAATCCTCGCGATCGTTGACCTCGGCGACGAAGGTCCGGTCGATCTTGATCTTGTCGAACGGAAAGCTGCGCAAATAGCTCAGCGACGAATAGCCCGTGCCGAAATCGTCCATGCAGATGCGGATGCCGAAGGAACGCAGCTGGTGCAGGATGGCGAGAGTGGCCTCGCTGTCCTGCAGCAGCACGCTTTCGGTAATTTCCAGTTCCAGCCTGCTCGGCGCCAGCGAGGAGGCGGAGAGCGCCGCGAAGACCCCGCGCGCGAAGTGGTTGCTGCGCAGCTGAACGGCCGAGAGATTGACAGCGACGCGCGTCGCGGTCGGCCAGGAGGCGGCATCGGCACAGGCCCGCGCGAGCACCCATTCGCCGATCGCGGTGACGAGGCCGGTCTCCTCCGCGACGGGCATGAACTCGGCCGGCATGATCTCGCCGCGGGTTGGGTGATTCCAGCGCAGCAGCGCCTCGAAGCTGACCACCGTCATGGTCTTCATGTCGATGATCGGCTGGTAGCGGATGTCGAACTCGCCGGCGCCGAGCGCCGAACGCAGATCCTCCTCCAGCGCCCGGCGGGCGTTGAGCTCGGCCTTCATGGCGGCTTCGAAGAAGCGGTAGCTGCCCCGCCCCTCGTTCTTGGCCCGATAGAGCGCCATGTCGGCATTGCGCAGCAGCTCGTCGGAGTCGAGCCCGTCCTTGCCGGCGATCGCAATGCCGACGCAGGTGCCGATGGTGAGCTCGTTGCTCTCGATGGCGAAGGGCTCCGCCATCCGCTCCACCAGACGTTCGGCCAGCGAGCGCATCTCACCGAAGCCCGCCCCGCCGCGCAGCATGATCGCGAACTCGTCGCCACCGAAGCGCGAGACCACGTCGCCCTCGCGCACGCATTCGGTGAGCCGGCGCGAGACCGCGCGCAGCAGGAGGTCGCCGACGGCATGACCCAGCGTGTCGTTGACGATCTTGAAGTTGTCGAGGTCGAGATAAAAGATTGCAAAGGACGACTTGCCGCCGCGCTTGTCGGCGAGATCGTCGTCCATGTGGGCGCGGAACAGCGTGCGGTTCGGCAGGTCGGTGAGCGCGTCGTGATGGGCCATGTGAACGATGCGCTCCTCCGAGCGCCGCCGTTCGGTGATGTCCTCATAGGTCGAGACCCAGCCGCCATCGGGCATGGGCTGCTGCGACACGGCAATGGTCGAGCCGTCATCCATCTCGAAGGAGAAGCTTGCCGAGGCCCGGTCGGCGGCAATGCCGTTCTGCCGGTCGATCAGCCCGGCGAAGCGGGGCGTGCCGAGCGCCCGCATGGTGGCGCCGGGCTGAACCCATTGCTCCGGCAGGTTGAAGATCTCGCGATAGCGCTGATTGCAGACGATCAGACGGTGCATGCCGTCGACGAGCAGCAGCCCCTGCGACATGTTGTTGAGCGCGGCATCGAAACGCTGGTTCTGCGTCCGCAGCTCGACATCGCGGATCTGCAGCATTTCGTTGCGCTGCTTCAGGTCGGCATTGGTGTTGAGGATTTCGACATTGGCCTGCTCGAGATCGAGCTTGGCCTCCTCCAGCACGCCGGCCAGGGCATTGAGCGCCTTGTGCGCGCGGTCGAGCTGGACGTGCCGGCGGTAGAGCAGCAGCATCAGGATGAGGCCGACCGCCACGAGCGCGACGATCAGCCCGGAAAAGATCCAGTGCAGGCGCAGGAGATTATGCTGATCGGCATCGACGGTTTCCCCGGAAACGCGGTTGGCCGAGGCGGCAAGGCCGGCGAGCTTCTTGTCGAGCGGGCCGAGCCGCGCCCGGATGCGCGCAGCGTTGTCGCCCTCACGGACATTCTCGACCAGCGGCGCGATGTCGGAGAGGACCTGGCCGAGTTCGGCAACGACCTGGCGCCGTTCCGGATCCTGTGCCACGAACTCCTCGAACTCGCCGGAGGTCATCAGGCCGAGCCGGTTCAGCAGGATCTGGTAGCGCAGATCGACGTCATCGGGCGTGACGCCGGAACCGGGCAGGACGACGGCCGCGATGACCTCCTCGAAACGGACGATCTCGAAAGCCGCCTGGCTGGCGAGCCAGGTCACATTGTAGCGGGCCGTCTGCCGGATGATCTGCTGGCGCTCGACGATCAGAACCGAAACATAGACCGATGCCGAGACCAGCGCGATCATGATCAGCGCGAACAGCAGCCCGACCCGCCCGAGCCGGGGCATGAACAGCGTCCGAACCGGAGGCGCCGTGCTCTGAGTATCCACGACGCGGCCGCCCCGTTCAGCGCACGATGATCTGCGACAATTGCCAGGCGGACCGGCTGTAATATTTCTGGCTGCGCAGTTCAGGGTCCGAATCGTAGGGATAGACGATGAACAGCGGGCCCTTGTCGCGCACCGGCATATATTCGTTGTTGCGCTTCAACGCGATGATCACGTTGAACCGGTTGAAGTCCTCGGTCGGAATCTCGGTCGTGTAGTCGTTCAGCGCGACCGCCTGGATCCGGTCGCCGGTCGCGCCGATGCTCCGCAGGAGCTTGCCGATCTGCACGCCTTCGAACTTCTGCGGCCCGGAATGCCAGGGCGTCGTGGTCTCGAACGAGACCATGCCCATCGCCTCCAGCATGTCCCGGTCATATTGCGCGGTATTGCCGACATTGGTCACGGAGATCTTACCGGAAACGGTCAACATGACTCGTCCCGCCGGCGCCGCCAATGTCTGGCCGAATGCGCGTTCCGCGACCGCCAGGCCGGCGCCGGCAATGACGGCCAAGCTCAATGCACGCCTGATCTTGTCGATGCCCATGTCACTCTCCAGCCGCCGGCGCGAAACACCCCGAAGCGCCGCCCGAACCATTCGCCCGCCCACCGATTCGCCGACCCCGCCAGGCGAACTTGGAGCGGCCCATGATAAGCCCGAGCATGAGCAGCACACAATATTCCGGTAACCAATTGGTTATACTTTTCACCGCGCAAATTGGCCACCGAGAGAACGCATGACGAAAAGCAATGCTTTGGCGAATAGCGCCCGCTTCGGCAACGAGGCGGTGGAGGGCTTCCTGGACCGGGCCCAGCGCGCTGCGATGATGGCTTCGGCGGCTGAAAAGATCGGCGAGCTGTTCGATATTCTGAAGATCGACCACCGCAACGACCACAATACCCGCGACACCCCGGCGCGCGTCGCCAAGATGTTCGTCGAAGAGATCCTGCACGGGCGATATGTTGCGCCGCCTAAGATTACCGACTTCGAGAACGCGGCGCGCTATGATCAACTCATCGTCACCGGGCCGATCGAGCTGCGCTCGACCTGCGCGCACCACATGATGCCGATCTACGGCAACGCCTATATCGGCGTTCTGCCCTCGGTCGACGGCAAGATCATCGGCCTCTCCAAATACGACCGGATCGTCAACTATTTCAGCACGCGGCTGCAGATCCAGGAAGAACTGGTCAAACAGATCGAACAATTCATCGTCGACACCACCAACCCGCGCGGCCTGGCCGTGCGGATCAGCGCCGTGCACATGTGCAAGACCCATCGCGGCGTACGCGCGAGCCATGCGAGCCGGATGGTCAACTCGACCTTCTATGGGGAGATGGCGCGCTCGCCGACGCTGAAGACGGAGTTCCTGCAGGAATGCGCGGCGCTCGAGCCGCGCTGACATCCGGAGCGCGCCATGGCCGATCCGACCGTTTCGATCGTTCCCGAGGCCCAGGCCGGCGGGCCTGGGCCGCAGGCCGTCTACCGCTCGACCAAGAGCTACGATCACAATGAGGGCCTGTCGTGCTGTTTCCGGCAGTGGCGCGCCGGCCATTCGCACTGCCGGCTGGTCCACGGCTACGCGCTGGCAGTCGCCTTCGTCTTTGCCTGCCACGAACTCGACGAACGCAACTGGTGCTACGACTTCGGCGGCATGAAGCCGGTCAAAGCCTGGCTTCACGACATGTTCGACCACACGATGATCGTGGCGGCCGATGATCCGGAACTTGGAACCTTTCAGGCCCTCGCCGACAAGGGGCTGGTCGATCTGAGGGTGATGCCGGCGGTCGGCTGCGAGGCCACCGCCAGGTTCATCTTCGACCACGTCGCACCGCGCATCCACGCCGAGACGCGGGGACGCGTCTGGCTGGAATCGGTCGAGGTGCGGGAGCACGCCGGCAATTCAGCGATCTACGAGCCGATACGCGGCTGAGGCAGGGCGACGCCGCCGTCAGGCCGCGGCGCGGCCCCACTGCATCCCATTGAGCCGGGCCGCCGGCGTCAGCCCCTGGAACGCGCCGATCACCTTTTCGAGCCGCACCAGGCGCGCCTCTTCGGCATGGCGACGCACCACGAAGCCCGATTTCGCGGCGAGCGCCAGCATGGCTTCGTTGGTCCTGAGCGTCTCTCCCGTCAGCATCAGGCTGCCGGCACGCAGCGCCCGGCATTCCATGCTGGCAATCAGCGCCTGGCCGACGCCGCGGCCCTGCCAGGCATCGGCCACCGACAGCGCAAACTCCGCGAACCCCCGGTCGGCCTGGACGGCATAGACCGCCTCGCCCACGACATGCGTCTCGCCGCGCACGACGGCCTCGGCGAAGAGACCGAAAACGTGGCCGCCGCCATTGCCGGTCATACGCTCGAGCTCGGCGACCGGCAGCTCATTGACGCCGCCGAGGAAACGGTTCTGGCGCGATGCGCGGCTGAGCCCGCGGACATGGTCCTGCAGCCGACCGGCATCGGCCGGCCTCATCGCCCGCACCGTGATGCTGGGCGACGGCAGGCGCAACACATCGATCGCTCCCGCGGGAGCGTTGGGAAGGAGAATGGACATGGTGGTCAGGCCGCCTTGCGCCGGGGGCTGTCGGACAACGAGGCGGGCGCCGCGACCGGATTGCCAACCGTCAGGACGGCGGGGCCCGCAATGGCGCAGACCACGGTCAGGCCGGGGCTCTCCACCGCATAGCTCTCGCCGGCCATGAGGACGATGTCCCGCCGGTCATTGTCGTGGGTGATCCAGAGCGCGCCGTCGAGGCAGTTGACGATCGTGCCGGCGTCGTCGCGCTCGCCGAGGCGGACGAGACCGCCGCGGTGCAGATGAATCAGGGCATTGTTCGAAAGACAGACCATGTCCGCCTCCTCAAGGCATGAGCCGGATTCATCGTGTAACAGCACATTAATAAGTGGACCGGCTCGACATGGCGCAACGATGCGCGCATGATTGCTCAGTTTCAAACGATCAATTCTCACGCCCAGCATGAGCTGAGGGAATGTCAAACCGACGCTACGACCTGCCCCCGCTCGACTTCGTGCGCGGCTTCGAGGCCGCCGCCCGGCACCTCAGCTTCACCAAGGCCGCCACCGAGCTGTTCATCACCCAATCGGCGGTGAGCCGGCAGATCAAGGCGCTCGAGGACCATCTCGACACGGTGCTGTTCGAGCGCCGCCATCGTGCCCTCAGGCTCACCGAGGATGGCCAGACCTTCTACCGGATCGCGCTGGAGGCGCTCGACCGGCTGCAGAGCGCGGTCGACCGCATGCGCAACAGCCGCGTGCCGGACCAGCTTTCGATCACGACCACGACCGGCCTTGCCTCCCTCTGGCTGATCCCGCGGCTCGGCCGCTTCACCAAGGCCAATCCGCAGATCGACGTCCGGATCGTCGCCAATGACCGCGCGCTCAATCTCGACCGCAGCCTGGTCGACATCGCGATCCGCTACTGCCAGCGGGGAATGGCGCCGGCCGACGCCGTGCCGCTGTTCGGCGAGGACATCCTGCCGGTCTGCTCGCCGCTGGTGCTGAACGATCCGGCGACCCCGCTGCGGCGGCCGGAGGATCTGAAGCACCACACGCTGCTGCACCTCGACTATCCCGGCATGAAGCGCACCTGGTACGACTGGGGCACCTGGCTGACCAGTTTCGGCATGGAGGATCTGAAGCCGGCGGGGACATTGCACTTCAGCCGTTACGAGCAGCTGATTCAGGCCGCCGTCAGCGGCCAGGGCGTGGCGCTCGGCCTGTCGCCGCTGATCAACGAACCGATCCGCTCCGGCCTGCTGGCCGCCCCCTTCGACACGTCGGTGGTCGGTCCGCGCGGCTATTTCCTGATCCGTTCGACCAGCGGCGCGTCGAAGCCGCAGGTCGACGATTTCTGCCGCTGGGTGATGGCGGAAGCGGGCCGCGATGCGGCCGGGCCCGACCGCGCCTGACGGACGGGCCCAACCACCGCTCAGCCGCCCGCCAGCAGCCGCTTCACCTTGTCGAGCGCAGCATCCTGCGGCTCGCCATAGGCGATCGTGCCGGCAAGGCGCCCCTGTCCGTTCATCAGATAGACGATGGCGGTATGTTCCATCGTGTAGGCATCGCCTTCGGTCGGCACCTTCATATAGACCGCGCGGAACGCCTTGGCGGCCGCGGCGATCTCGGCATCCGTGCCGGTCAGGCCGATGATCCGGGGGTCGAAGGAATCGGTATAGACCTTGAGCAGATCCGGCGTGTCGCGGCTCGGGTCGACCGAGACGAAATAGACGCGGAAGTCACGCGCCGCATCGCCGAGCTCGCGCATCACATTGGCCATTTCCATCATCGTCGTTGGGCAGACGTCCGGACAATGGGTGAAACCGAAAAAGATGGCGTAGGGCTTGCCGGCAAGGCTCGACGAGGACAGCCGGCGGCCATCCTCATCGGTCAGTTCGAAGGGGCCACCGATCGCATCGCGATCGAGCACGGTGGTGGCCGAACGGGGGCCGGGCAGCGGCCCCTGCCAATAGGCCCAGGCGCCGACGGCCGCGATGATCGCAACCAGGGCCCAGAGGCCGTAACGGATCAGACGAAGGGAAGTCATCGAGGAAACTCATGAAAAGGAATGGGCGGTCCGCGCCAAGGCCAGCGCCGGCATGCGATGAAACGGGCAGCGGAGGCTGCCTCTGCGCCTCAGGCCTCGGGTGGCGCGCGCGACGGCGGCCTTGGCGGTCGCCACTGCGCCTCGACGACAAGCCGGGCCGCGGGGACCGGACCGGTTCCCTCGACGGCCGGAACGGCATGGTCGGCCGCGACGGGCGGTTCGGGCGCGACGGCCAGCACGCAGGCGTCGCATCGGCCCGCATGGGTCTCGCCCGGGGGAACCTCGCCGGGCGAGGCCGTGCACAGCGCAATGGCCGCGTCATCGAGGACCGTTGCCAGCACCACCGGCGCGGCGGCATTGCCGGCGCCGATCTGAAGGGGCCGGTGGCCGAGCCCGAGCCAGACCATCGCGATGGCGAACAGCGCCGCCACGACGGGTCGGAAATCAGGATGGCGCAGGCGAGCCAGCATGGCGCCCCGGACAGCATGAAACGTCTGGCGCCGTCCTTAGCCGCCGGAGGGCCGGGCGCCAAGCGTTTGCGGGGTCGCAGGCCCGTCTTCCCCTTCACAAAGCCGTGGCGACGGCGGCCCCGCCTTGATCCTCCCTGCCCGCCGGTGTCTGTTCACGGCCGGAGCCACGACGGAGATGGAGACGGCCATGACACATCGCGGAACCATCATCAGGCGGCCGATGGCCGACGGCGCGGAGATCGACATCTATCACGTCGAGCCCGCCGGTCGGCGGCGCGGCGGCCTCGTCCTGATCCAGGAAATCTTCGGCCTCACCGACCATATCCGCGACCAGTGCGACCGTTTCGCCGGTCATGGCTACGAGGTGCTGGCGCCGGCGCTCTACGACCGCGAGGCGCCAGGCCTCAACGCTCCCTATACGCCCGAAGGGATCGCCCTGGGCATGAAGGTGGCTCGCGAGCAGCATCCTTTCGAGCTCTCGGTCACCGACACCCAGAGCTGCATCGACATGCTGGAGGGCGCCGGACCGGTCTTCATCACCGGCTATTGCTACGGCGGCTCGGTGACCTATGCCGCCGCCGCGCGCTGCCGGGGCCTTGCGGCCGCTTCCGGCTATTACGGCGGCATGATCCCGCGCATGGCGGACGAACGGCCGCGCTGCCCGACGATCCTCCATTTCGGACGCAAGGACGCCGGCATTCCGCTCGACGCGGTCGAAGCCTTCGCCAAGGCACGGCCGGAGGTCGAGGTCCATCTCTACGATGCCGGCCACGGTTTCAGTTCCGACCGGCGCACCGACTATGACGAACCGAGCGCGCGCCTTGCCCTGGAGCGCACGCTGGCGCTGTTCCAGGCACATGGCGGCTGAACCGCGCGAACGGGCTGCCGGCCGTCAGCGTGCGCCGAGATTGCGCAAGGTGAAGTCGCAGCAGACCTGGGCGATCACCGCCATGCGCGCGCCCAGCGGCGAGAAATCATTGGCCCGGTAGACCGCGAAATAGTGGATCGGCGGGATCGGCGGGTCGGTCGCGATGATCCTGAGCCGGCCGCTTGTGATCTCCGGCGCAAAATAGCTCGCCGTCAGGAAGGTGACGCCAAGCCCGGCGGCGGCAAGGCCAGCCAGCACGTTGAGACTGTTGCATTGGACGACCTGATTGGCGTTGAGCCCGTTCGCCGCGGCCCAGTCGAGCACCAGGCGCTGCAATCCCGAGCCCTGGCCCTGGGTCAGGATCGGATAGCGCGCCATGTCCTGCAGCGGGATGCGGTCGCTCGCCGGACCGAAACCCGGGGCACAGACCCATTCGAGCTTGACGCTCTGCAGCGGCACGGCCGCAAAGCCCGCCGATGGCGGCGGGTCGAGCCCGATCACCAAGTCGATCTCGTTGGCGGCGAGCCGGTCGAACAGGTCGATGCTGGCGGCAACCTCCGGCACCGGAATCAGGCCGGGATAGTCGGTTTTCATGGCGAGCACGAATTTCGGCAGCCAGGTGAGCGCGACAAGCTCGGTGACGCCGAAGCGGAACGGCCCGGAAAAGACGGCGGCGCCACCGGCCGCCTCGCGAAAGCGAACCTCGAGGGCCAGCGTCTCGGCGGCAAGGCCGAGGCTCGCCTCCCCCGCCCGCGTCAGCCGCAGCTCCCGGCTGGCGCGGTCGAACAAGGGGCCGCCCACGACGTCCTCCAGTTCGAGGATGCGTTTGGAGATCGTCGACTGGGCAAGGTTCAGCCGCTGGGCCGCCTCGACGAAGCCGCCGAGCGTCGCGGTCCAGTAGAAAGCTTCGAGCTGCTTGAGAGTGGCGGGCATCGTCGGAGGCTATCGATCGGTCGGGAGAAGGCGTCGCCCTCGTAGGGCGTACGATGAAAAAAAGCGATGCCGATTGCGAATATTATTCGCTTTCGGTCATCGAAAGCCAACCACATAATCTTCATCCAGCCTGCATTTCAGCACACGGTTTCTAAGCCCATGGCGCGCCCCGGTCATCGCCTGAACCCTTCCGCACAGCCAGTTCCGGAGGCGATCATCGAGGCGTTTCGCGCCGCCCAGGTCGCGGTGATCTCCGACAACATGAACCGCCTCCACGGCACGCGGTCGCTGCGGCCCTATCATCGCAGCGGCAAGCTGGTCGGCACGGCCGTCACCGTGAAGACCCGCCCCGGCGACAATTTCGTGCTGCACAAGGCCTATGACCTGCTGCGCCCGGGCGACGTGCTGGTGGTCGATGGCGGCGGCGACCTGGCCCAGGCGCTGGTCGGCGAAATCATGATGAGCCGCGCCCGGGCCATGGGCGTCGCGGGCTTCGTGATCGACGGTGCCATTCGCGATCTCGCCGCCTTCACCCATTCAGATTTTCCGTGCTTCGCCCGTGGCGTCACCCATCGCGGTCCCTACAAGGCCGGCCCCGGGGAGATCAATGTGCCGGTTGCCGTCGACGGCATGGTGGTCATGCCTGGCGATGTCGTGGTCGGCGACGAGGACGGGGTCGTGTCCTTCGATCGCGCCGACGCCGAGGAACTCCTCGCGCTCGTCGCGGCGCAGGAGACGCGCGAGAGCGGCGCGCTCAGCGCCATCGCCGAGGGCCGGTTCGACAATTCCTATATCGGTACCGCCGGCATCGGCGAGAAGGCCGCGCCATGAACGGCGCCGCGTCCGAGATCGCCCTGTCGCCGCGCGTCCAGCGCATCAAGCCCTCGCCCAGCATGGTGGCACGGCTGAGGGCCCAGGAGCTCAAGGCGGCGGGCCGCGACATCATCGACCTGACGACCGGCGAGCCGGACTTCGACACGCCGGCCCACATTGTCGACGCCGCCGGCGCCGCCATGGCGGCCGGCGAGACACGCTACGCGCCGGTCAACGGCACGCTGGCGTTGCGCAAGGCGATCATCGCCAAGCTCAGGCGCGAGAACGGCGTCGACTATCCGCCCGACCAGATCACCGTCGGCAGCGGCGCCAAGCAGGTCATCTTCAACGCCCTCGCCGCAACGCTCGCCCCCGGCGACGACGTCATCATGCCCGCGCCCTATTGGGTATCCTATCCCGACATGGTGCTCGCCTGCGACGGCACGCCGGTCATCGTCGCCTGCCGGGAAGACGCCGATTTCAAGCTCACGGCCGACGCGCTGGAAGCGGCGATCACCCCGAGGACCCGCTGGCTGATCCTGAACACGCCGGCCAACCCGACCGGCGCCTTCTATTCGGCCGACGAAATGAAGGCCCTGACCGACGTCCTGACGCGCCACCGGCACGTCGCGCTGATGACCGACGACATCTACGAACATATCCGTTTCGACGGCGGCGCGCCGGTATCGCCCGTCGCCATCGCGCCGCAGCTCGCCGGCCGCACCCTGCTGGTCAACGGGGTGTCCAAGACCTATGCCATGACCGGTTTCCGCATCGGCTACGGCGCCGGCCCGAAACCGCTCATCGCCGCCATCAATGTCATCCAGTCGCAGACGACCTCGGGCGCCGCGACGATGAGCATGGCTGCCGCCGCCGCCGCCCTGGACGGCGATCAGGGTTTTGTCGAAACCGCCCGCCAGGCCTATCGGCAGCGGCGCGACCGGGCCGTCGCCCTGTTGAACGGCATAGCGGGCATGAGCTGCCGCGCGCCCGACGGCGCCTTCTACGTCTATCCCTCGGTCGCCGGGCTAGTCGGCCGCCGCCGCGCCGACGGCCGCGTGCTCGAAACCGACCGGGACGTTGCCCTGTTCCTTCTCGAAGAGGCCGGCGTCGCCACCCTCGACGGCTCGGCCTACGGGCTCTCGCCCTATCTGCGCCTGTCGATCGCGACGTCGCTCGCAACGATCGAGGCGGCCTGCGCGCGGATCGCCGAGGCCTGCCGAACCCTCGCCTGACATTGCATCGCTTCAACAAGAACCAAGGGGAACGACCGTGAAGCTCACCTCCATTCTCGCCCTCGGCCTGGCGCTGGCCGCCGGCTCGACCATCGCGGCCAAGGCGGATCAGCTCGCCGATATCCGGGCGCGCGGCAAGCTGATCTGCGGCACGCTCGGCACGGCCGAGCCGTTCTCGTTCCAGCACCCGCAGACCCGCCAGATCGTCGGCTACGACGTCGACATCTGCCGCAAGGTCGCGGAGTCGCTCGGCGTCGCCCTGGAACTGAAGCCGATCGCGGTGGAGGCCCGCATCCCCGAGCTCATCCAGGGCCGGGTCGACATTCTCGCCGCCAATCTCGGCTACACGCCCGAGCGTGCCCAGCAGATCGACTTCTCCTTCTCCTATTTCGTCAGCCAGCAGAAGATCATGGTCACCGAGGCGTCCGGCCTGACCACGCTCGAACAGCTTGCCGGCCGCAAGGTGACGGCGCTCAAGGGCTCCTCGTCCGAACAGGGCGTGCGGCGCCTGATCCCGACCGCCGAGACGGTGACCTTCCAGGACACTTCGGCGGCCTTCCTCGCCATGATCCAGGACAAGGTCGATGCCTTCTGCGCGTCGGAGCTGATCCTGGTCAAGCTGCGCCAGCAGGCCCAGGCGAGCGCCCCGATGCGCATCATCGACAAGCCGCTGTTCGCCGAGCCCTGGGGCCTCGGCATGCGCCGCGGCGAAACCGCCTTCCGCGATCACGTCAACGGCGTGCTGACACGGCTCGAAACGTCGGGCGAGCTCGACCAGGTGTTCAACCACTGGCTCGGCACGGGCACCGCCTTCAACATGCGCCGCGACTATCGGGTCCAGGAGATCCGCAGTTGATCCGCGGCTGATCCGCGGCTGATCAGGCGGCCGGCCCGCTCCTACCGGCCGCCTCCCCGCCGCCTTGCCGCTCCCGGGGTTTGTTCCGATGGATTACGTCTTCGATCTCGGCGCGGTCCTCAGCGGCCAGTATCTCAACTGGTTCCTGATCGGCATCGCAACGACGCTCGCGCTGACGCTGGCGGCCTGGTGCCTTGCCATGGCCGTCGGCGTCCTGCTCACGCTCATTCGCATGATCCCGTTCCGGCCCTTCGAATGGCTGGTCATGCTGTATGTCGAATATCACCGCAACGTGCCGCTGCTGGTGCAGATCTTCCTCTGGTATTTCGGCGTGCCCTCGCTGCTGCCGCGCGCGGCAAGGCTCTGGCTCAACGCCCATCACGGCGAATTCCTGCTGGCGGCCATCGGACTGGGGCTCGCGGCGGCGGCCTATGTCTCGGAGGACCTGCGCAGCGGCATCCGCTCGATCCCGCCGACCCAATACGAGGCGGCGCGCTCGATCGGCTTCGGCTATCTCGGCGCCATGGGCTATGTCGTGCTGCCGCAGGCGCTGCGCATCGTCATTCCGCCCCTGATCAACCAGACCTTGCTGCTGTTCAAGAACACGAGCCTTGCCATGGCCATCGGTGTCGGCGAATTGACCTATCGAACGCGCGAGGTCGAAAGCTATACCTTCAAGACCTTCGAGGCCTTCGCGGTCGCGACCGTGATCTATCTCGCCATTTCCTTCTGCATCATGGCGCTCGGCGATCTCGCGGACCGGCGCCTGAAGCTGGAGGCGCGCTGATGCTGCAGGTCCTCCAGGACAACTGGCTGCTGTTCCTTGTCGGGCAATATCCGCATGGCCCGATCGGCGGCCTCGCCATGACCCTGTTCATGGCGGTGACCGCCCTGCTCCTGTGCTTTCCCTTCGCCATCGCGCTCGCATTGGCGCGGCTCAGCCCCTATCGGGCGCTGCGCCTGCCGGCGACCGCCATCGTGCACACCGTGCGCGGCCTGCCGCTCATCATGTTCATCTTCTGGACCTATTTCTTCTCGCCCCTGATCATTGGCCGGGCGGTGGGCGGCGTCGAAACCCTGGTCATCGCCCTGGTGGTCTACGAGGCCGCCTATCTCTCCGAGATCATCCGGGCCGGCATTGAGGGCCTGCCGAAGGGCCAGGTGGAAGCGGCCCGGGCGCTCGGCCTCGGCTATGTTGCCACCACCTTACGCGTGGTGCTGCCGCAGGCGCTGCACAACATGCTGCCGAGCATGGTCAGCCAGTTCGTTTCGACCATCAAGGAAACCTCGCTCGGCTATGTCATCAGCGCGCACGAAATCACCTTCGCGGCAGCACAGGTGAACAATGTGCTGCTGACCAAGCCGTTCGAGGTCTACGGCATCCTGGCCCTGACCTATTTCACCCTGTGCTTCGCCCTCACCTCCCTCGCCCGCTTCATCGAACGGCGCATCGGCACCACGCGCGGTGCGCCCGCCGGCGTCGCCGTCACCGCCTGAGGCCCCGATGATTCGCTTCGAGACTGTCGACAAATGGTTCGGCCCGCTGCAGGCCCTGCAGGCGGTCTCGGGCGAGGTCGCGCCCGGCGAGGTCAAGGTGCTGGTCGGCCCGAGCGGCTCGGGCAAGTCGACGCTGATCCGCACCGTGACGCGGCTCGAGGCGATCCAGGGCGGCCGCGTCCTGGTCGAGGGCCAGGACATCGCAGCCCGCGGCTTCGACATCAACCGGCTGCGCCAGCATGTCGGCTTCGTGTTCCAGGCCTTCAACCTGTTCCCCCATCTCTCCGCCGCCGGCAACATCATGCTCGGCCTGACCAAGCTGAAGGGCCTTGGCAAGGCGGAGGCGCGCGACCGCGCGCTGGCCGAGCTCGCCCGCGTCGGCCTCGCCGACAAGGCCGATGACATGCCCGGCAAGCTCTCTGGCGGGCAGCGCCAGCGCGTCGCCATCGCCCGGGCGCTCGCCATGGATCCCAAGGTCATGCTGTTCGACGAGCCAACCTCGGCGCTCGATCCGGAAATGGTCGGCGAGGTTCTGGGCGCGATGAAGCAGTTGGCGGCCGGCGGCATGACCATGATCTGCGTCACCCATGAAATGGGCTTCGCGCGCGAGGTCGCCGACGAGATCTGGTTCATGGAGCAGGGCCGTGTCATCGAACGCGGCAGCCCCGGCGAGATTGCCGGGGGCGACCGCCACCCGCGGCTGCGCAGCTTCCTCGGCCAGCGCCTGCGAACCCCTCAATAGCGCGCGTGGATCCTCAGACCGAAGACATGCGCCGGACCGGCCCGGTCGCGGTTGTAGCCGGGATTGTGGACGAGCTGATAGTTCGCCGCGACGAAGACGTTGTCGCGATAGACGGGCAGATCGTAATAGGCTTCCAGCATCCGTTCCGAGCCGTAGCGCAGCTTGCCGTCGCCAATGATGAGACCGGTGCCGCCGGCGGCGAGGAAATCGCGGTGGTAGCGCGAGAGATCGTTCTGCGCGACGGCAATGCCGGCGGTGTGACCGGGCCGGCCCCATAGATCGCCCTTGAAGCTGAGGCCGAAGGCGATCGACCGGTCGATCTGGGTGAAGGCGAAGGTTTCGGTCCTGCCGTCGTTCCAGCTCGCCCGGAAGAAGGCGCCGACATTGTCGGCAATCTCCTGGTCGACCAGGATGCCGAAGCCCCATTTGCTGTTGCCGTAGCGATGGGTCGTGGCCATGGCCGCGTCGGGCGTCAGTCCGGTGAGCGCGGCAATGTCGAGCGCCTGCCGGTAATGGCCCATCCGGCCGGTGGAATAATAGGCGAACGGCTTGATCGCTCCCGGGCGGCCGAACCAGCTGTGCTGGTAAGCCAGTTCCAGAACGTGACTGACATTGTTGGGCCGGAACGGCAGTTCGCCGCCATTGGCTTCCGAAGGCATCAGCAGCGCACCGTAGCGGATCGCGAAGGCCGGATCCGGGATGATCTCGATCGCCACGCCCTGGGTGTAGCCGCGGACGTCGGCGGCGAAATCCCAGGCCGACGACGCCCAGAGCGACCCGTTCCAGAACTGCCGGCGCGCATCGCCGGCATAGGTGCTCGTCTGGAAAATGTCGCCGGCCGCAAACTTGCCCACCGTGACCACCACGCGCCGGGTCGGCACGAAGCCGGCAAGCTGGTTGAAGTCGCCGGGGCGCCATTCCGTTTCGGCTCCGAGCGCGAAGGTCTGGCGCAGGAACATGCGCGCCAGCGACAGCACCCCCACCTTGTTGCCGCCCTTCTGCGCATCGCCATTGGTGAAGCCGGCAATGCCCAGCGTGTCGCCAAGGCCGAAGCCCTGGAAATATTCCGGGTTGATATAGAGTTCGCCGCCCGGCCAGGGCATGCGCATGCCGAAATAGGCGGTGATGCTGGTCGACTGCCTGACCTGGCCGCCGGCCGGCAGGCTGTTGCGGCCGGAATAGGCGGCGCGGAAGCTCGGATAGCCCTGGATGAATTCGGTCATCTGGGCATTGAGCCTGACATTTTCCGGCACACGCTCGCCTTCCGGCGTTGCCCAGCCCTGTGCCAGCACCGGCGCGGCGGTCAGCACGAGCGCCATGGCTGCGCCGAGGCCAAGACGGCCGGCGCGCCCGGCCCTGCCTGCCGGCGCGGGGGTTTTGATCATGCAAGTCATCGACCACCTGTCGCGGAATGTTGCGCTTTGTTTCGATCTATTGTGAAGGGTGTGTGTCAGGCCGCCGCCATCGGCCGCCCGATCAACAGGTTTGCAGGATCTCGCCCGCGGCTCGCGTCACGACGCGAGGCCGGCGGGCTGTCCAGAACCGTCGTCCATGACAGCCTCCGCTGTTCCGCCGGCGCGGGCATGGCCGCGCCAGGTTCGATCTTGGCCGGGACAAACAAGGGGTTCGCCGCGCGACATCGGTCGCGACGCTACGTCTCATCTTGATTGTCGAGAAAAAGGCCCGGATCGGGCGGGCACGGTTGAGGTAGTTCGGCCGCGCAGGACTGTCAACCCGCAATGTCCGCGGCGGCGGATACTTTCAGCATCCGGCCAGGACACGACATCGGGGCGTTGCTTCACGCGCCAGGATTGAGGCGCAAGAAGCGGAGTGAGCCGCAGCCGCCGCCGGGCTTGAAGGACGCCATCGCTACCGCGGTCCCCCGGGCCCGCCACAATCAGGATGACAGTCCATGACCCAGCTTCTCGGCAAGAGCATCATCGTCACCGGCGCCAGCTCCGGCATCGGCCGCGCGGCCGCCCTCCTGTTCGCGCGCGAGGGCGGCCGCCTCGTCGTCGCTGCCCGGCGCCAGGCCGAGCTCGACGATCTCGTCGGCGAGATCGCTGAAGCCGGCGGCACGGCGGCGGCGCTCGCCGGCGATGTCGCCGACGAAGCCTATGCCAAGGCGCTGGTGGCCGAAGCCGTCGGCCGCTTCGGCGGCCTCGACGTCGCCTTCAACAATGCCGGCATCATCGGCGAGATGAGCCCGGCGCCCGACATGACCCTGGACAACTGGTCGAAGGTGATCGCCACCAATCTCACCGGTGCCTTTCTTGGCGCCAAGTATCAGATCCCCGCCATGGCGGCCCGCGGCCGCGGATCGGTGATCTTCACCTCGACCTTCGTCGGCCATACCGCGGGCATGCCGGGCATGGCCGCCTATGCCGCCAGCAAGGCCGGCCTGATCGGGCTGATGCAGGTGCTGGCCGTGGAGAACGGACCGCGCGGCATCCGCGTCAATGCACTGCTGCCGGGCGGCACCGACACGGCGGCGGCTGCCGAATTCGCGACCACCGAGGAAGCCCGCGCCTTCGTTCGCGGCCTGCATGCACTGAAGCGCATATCGACCCCGGAGGAGCAGGCGCGTTCGGCGCTCTACCTTGCCTCGGACGCGTCCTCGTTCACGACCGGCACGACGCTGCTCGTCGACGGCGGCGTCTCGATCAACCGCACCTGACCACTTCAGGCAGCGCAGACGACCGACGGTTCCGCCTCGCGGCTCGCCGCTCTCGATCGGCGGGCCGCGAGGTTTTCGATGGCTCCACTCTACAGCGCAATGTCGCGGTTGACGTTCTTGTAGAGGAGATATTCGGCCTCCTCGAAGCCGGTCGGATAGAACTGCTGCGGACAGAAACCGCCCATCCAGATGAAATCGTCGGCCCAGATCTCGTGCCAGTCCTCGCCGAGGAAATAGAGCCCCTGCCCGCGCAGCATATAGAGCCCGTGCTCCATCACATGGGTCTCGACGTCGGGAAAGCAGGCACCCGTCTGGAACCACATGAGGTTCATCTCGAAATCGAAGCGCATGTCGCCGAAGGGCAGCAGGAACTGGAAGCCGCGGCCTTCGAGCCCCGTCGGGTTTTCCCGCGGCACCCGGTCGCGATGGGAGACGATCGGCTCCGGCACGGGAAGATCGATCGCCTCGTAGCGCTTGCGCAGGCCCAGCAGCCGCGCCTCGCGCTCGCCCTCGTTCTTCACCGAGAACCCCGAGCCGGGCGGCACGTAGAAGAAGCCGCCCGCCGGCAGCTCCACCGGTCCGGTGCCGTCGACGCGGACGACCGCGGCGCCCGAAAGCACGTAAAAGAAGTGCTGGATGCCGGCTTCGGCAATGGTGCGATTGCTGCCGCCCCCCGGAGCGATCTCGAGCACGAACTGGGCGAATTGCGCGCCGAGCACCGGCGCGGCCAGAAAGCGGGCGACGGTCGCGTCATAGGCCGGCAGCCGGCTCTTCAGCACGCCCTCCGGCGGCATGAAGGCGTAGTTGCGCTTCACCACGCCGCGATTGTGCCCGATGGCACCGGGCGGCAGACGGCCGGGGGCGACATTCAGCATATGCGGACGCATGGTGGGGTTCCCGTTGAAGTGACGCGCGGGGGACGAGCCTAAGCCGCCGTCCTCCGCCGCGCCACGTCACGCGCGCGCCACCGCCATGCCGAACCCGCGTCAGAGCGAACGCGCGATCAGGAGCTTCATGATCTCGTTGGTGCCGCCATAGATCTTCTGGATGCGGGCATCGACGAACATGCGGCCGATCGGGAATTCCTGCATATAGCCGTAGCCGCCATGCAGCTGCAGGCATTCGTCGATCGTCTCGTTCTGCTTCTGCGAGCACCACCATTTGGCCATGGAGGCGGTGACCGTGTCGAGCTCGCCGGCGATCAGCTGGGTGATGCACCAGTCGACGAAGATGCGCGCGATCATCGTCTCGGTCTTGCGCTCGGCGAGCTTGAAGGCCGAGTTCTGGAAGGCGATGATCGGCTGGCCGAAGGCCTTGCGCTCGCGGGTATAGTCGACGGTGAGCCTGAGCGCCTTTTCCATCGCCGCCACTGCGCCGACGGCGAGCGACAGGCGCTCGCGCGGCAATTGCTGCATGAGCTGGGCAAAACCCTGGCCCTCGGTCTCGCCGAGCAGGTTCTCCGGCGGCACGACGGCATCGTCGAAGAACAGTTCCGACGTGTCGGAAGCATTCATGCCGATCTTGTCCAGGTTGCGGCCTCGGCGGAAGCCGTCATTGCCCTCGGCCTCGAGCACCAGCAGCGAAATGCCCTTGGCGCCGGCCGCCTCGTCACCGGTCCGCGCGACGACGACGATGATGTCGGCGAGCTGGCCATTGGTGATGAAGGTCTTGGAACCGTTCAGCACATAAGAATTGCCGCGCTTGCGCGCGGTGGTGCGCACCGCCTGCAGATCCGAGCCGGTGCCCGGCTCGGTCATGGCGACCGCGCCGATCAGCTCGCCCCTGGCCATTTTGGGTAGCCAGCGCTGCTTTTGCTCCTCCGTGCCATAGGCAAGGATGTAATGCGCGACGATCGTGCTGTGGACGCCGACCGGACCGGCGATTTCCGGTACGATGTCTTCGAGATCCTCGGTCACCGCGGCTTCGTAGGCGAAGGTCGCGCCGAGGCCGCCATAGGCCTCGGGAACGCCGGCGAGCAGCGCCCCCATGTCGCCGAGCGCCCGCCAGGCGGAGCGGTCGGTGATCTTCTCGCGGCGCCAGCGCTCGGCATGCGGCGCGAGGTCCTTGGTCAGGAAGCGGCGGAACGGGTCGCGGAAAGCGTCGAGTTCCTCGGTCATCCAGGGCGAGCGATAGGTCATGCGCGGCCTCCCGTCTTGCCGGCCTTGGCGAGGAAACGGTGCACCGCCTCGCGGAACGCTTCCGTCTCCATGCAGCCGATGAGTTCGTTGAGCTCGGCATCGAGCTGTTCGGCCATGGAGCGGCCCGCCGTGCCGTGGATCAGGCGCTTGGTCGCCGCCACCGCGGCCGGGCTGAAGCCGGCCAGCCGCTTCGCCAGCGCCGCGGTCTCGGCGCCGAGCTCGGCCTCCGGCACCACCTTGTTGACGAGACCCCAGCTTTCCGCCTGGGCCGCGCTGAAGCCATCCTCCATCAGGAAGATCTGCATGGCGCGGCGGGCGCCGACGATACGGGCGAGCCCGACCGTGCCGCCGGCATCCGGCGACACGCCGAGCCGGATATAGGCAGGGGTGAACCGGGCGGTGTCGGCGGCAACGCAGAGATCGCCCATGAAGGCGAGCGACAGGCCGCCGCCGGCCGCTGCGCCCTGCACGCTCGTCACCACCACGGCGGGATGGGTTCTGAGAATCGTCAGGAAGGCATGGGTCGGCTCCAGGATGCCGGTCACCATCGGCCCCGTCGCGTCGATATGCGCCGCGAAGGTCTCGATGTCGCCGCCGGCGCAGAACGACCGTCCGGCGCCGCGGATGACGATCACCCTGACGTCGCGGCGCTCCGCAAGCTCCTGCCCTATGGCGAACAGCGCAAGCGCCGCGTCGCGGTCCAGGGCGTTGAACCGTTCGGGACGATCGAGCGTGATCGTCGCGACCGGGCCGTCATAGTCGAGCCGTGCCGGCGCGCCCATGGATCACCTCCTCACATCAGGATGCCGCCGCCGCAGACCAGGACCTGGCCGCTGACATAGTTCGATTCCGGGCTGCAGAAGAGATAGACTGCGTCCGCCGCCTCTTCCGGCGTGCCGGCCCGACCGAGCGGAATCATCCGGTCCATGGTCTCGAGCAGCGCCGGCTGGACGCCGACCTTGATCTCGCGGCCGGCGACGTCGATCGTCTTCTGCTGGCTCTCGATCGCCTGGGTCAGGCGCGTCTTGATCAGGCCGAAGGCGACGCAGTTCACGTTGACCTTGTAGCGTCCCCACTCCTTGCAGAGCGTGCGGGTGAGCCCGATCAGCGAGGCCTTGGCCGAGGAATAGCTGGCCTGGCCGGCATTGCCGTAGAGGCCGGCGATCGAGGAAATGTTGACGACCTTGCGGAACACCTCGCGGCCCGCCTCGGCGTCGCGCTTGGCGAGCACGCGGATCGGCTCGGAGGCGGCGCGCAGGATGCGGAACGGCGCCACCAGATGCACGTCGAGCATGGCCTGGAACTGCTCGTCGGTCATCTTCTGGATGGTCGAGTCCCAGGTATAGCCGGCATTGTTGACGATGATGTCGAGGCCGCCGAAGGTCTCCATCGCGGCGCCGACGAAGCGGTCGGCGAACCCCGTATCGGTCACGCTGCCATTGACGGCGATGGCCTCGCCGCCCGAGGCCTTGATCTCGGCCGCGACCGCATCGCCCGGTTCGGCGTCGAGATCGTTGACGACGACCTTGGCGCCTTCGGAGGCGAGCTTGAGCGCGATGGCGCGGCCGATGCCGCGGCCCGAGCCGGAGACGAGCGCAACCTTTCCGGACAGTTTGGCCATGAGCGGATTCCTTTGCATCTGAATGAGGGAGGCGCGCCTTCAGAGCGCGACGACGGCTTCACCGGCGAGCTTCACCTCGCCGTCGGCATCCTTGGTGGTCAGGGCGAGCCGTGCGCGCTTCTCGCCCGCCGCCTCGAACAGCTCGGTCACCGTGCCCTCGCAGGTCAGCCGGGCGCCGAGCTGGGTGATCGCGGCGAAGCGGGTCGAGAACGACCGGATCGCCTGCGGCGGCACCGCGTCGGTGAGGGCCTGGCCGAGATAGGCCATGACCAGCATGCCGTGACTGAAGACGTCCGGAAAACCGGCTTGTTTGGCGAAATCGATGTCGACATGGATCGGGTTGTGGTCGCCGGACGCACCGCAATAGAGCGCCAGGCGATGGCGGGTGATCGGCGGGAAGGTCTTGAACACCAGCCGATCGCCGACTGCGGCGGAGGCCAGATCCTTGGATGGCTCGGTCATGGTTGCCTCCTTCAGTTCCGGACCACGATGGTGCGCGTCGTATCCGCGACGTGGCGCCCGTCCTGATTGGTCACCTTGGTCTTGACGCCGACGAAGGTGAGCGCGCCGCCTTTCTTCACCGCCACGTCCGTCACTTCGGAGACGAAGGTCAGCGTGTCGCCGACCAGGATGGGCGCGTGATAGATGAAGCCCTGCTCGCCATGAAGCACTCTGGCGAGATCGATGTTCAGCGCTTCGAGGAATTCGAACGGCCGGTCATTGTCCATCATTTCCAGACAGAACAGGTAGGTCGGCGGCACCGGCACGCCGGCAAAGCCGGCGGCCTTGGCGGCCGCCTCGTCGCGGTAGACCGGATTGGTCTCGCCCGTCGTGTTGAAGAAATAGCGCAGGCGCCCCGGCTCGACCCGGGCCGTGACCGGCGAGAACCGGCACCCAACGGCGGATTGATCGACCATGATGCGCCTCATGCCTGCTCATAGAGCGTGACGACGCAGGCGCCGCCGAGCCCGAGATTGTGCTGCAGGGCATGCCGCGCCCCTTCGACCTGCGTCGCGCCGGCCGTGCCGCGCAGCTGGCGCGTCAGCTCGTAGCACTGGGCAAGACCGGTGGCGCCGAGCGGGTGGCCTTTCGACAGAAGGCCGCCGGACGGGTTGGTCACCACCTTGCCGCCATAGGTGTTGTCGCCGGCATCGATGAAGCGCTCCGCGCCGCCTTCGGGACAGAGGCCCAGCGCCTCGTAGGTGATCAGCTCATTGTGCGCGAAGCAGTCGTGCAGCTCGACCACATCGAGGTCGTCGGGGCCGATGCCGGCCGCCTCATAGACCTTGGCGGCGGCCGCCTTGGACATGTCGTAGCCCACCACCCGCATCATGTCGGCGCTGTCGAAGGTCGAGGGCGTGTCGGTGGTCATGGCCTGGGCGGCAATGCGCACGTCGGTGCGGATGCCGTGGCGCTTGGCGAAGGCCTCCGACACCAGCACGGCCGCCGCGGCGCCGCAGGTCGGCGGGCAGGCCATCAGGCGAGTCATGACGCCGGGCCAGATCACCTGGTCGTTCATCACCTGCTCGGTAGTGACCTCCTTGCGGAAGATCGCCAGCGGGTTGTTGACGGCATGCCGGCTCGCCTTGGCGCGCACCTTGGCGAAGGCCTCCATGGTCGTGCCGTACTTCTTCATGTGGCTCATGCCGGCGCCGCCGAAATAGCGCAGGGCCAGCGGGATCTCCGGCGCGCCGACCAGTTCGTCG
The DNA here is from genome assembly GCA_000751295.2 of bacterium YEK0313. Lineage (NCBI taxonomy): Bacteria > bacterium YEK0313. Next base: position 2,195,358 of record CCMO02000001.1, on the reverse strand, counting down.
GTCACCTTGTCGAAGGTCTCGAACGGGCTCGGCCGATCGGTGAAGACCGCACCGAGCGCGCCCGGCTTCATCTGCTCGAAACCAAGCGCCAGCACGCAGTCGGCGGCGCCCGAAGCGATCGCCTGGCGCGCCAGGAACAGCGCGGTCGAACCCGTCGAGCAGTTGTTGTTGACGTTGATGACGGGGATGCCGGTCATGCCGATCGGATAGATCGCGAGCTGGCCGGCGGTGGAGTCGCCATAGACATAGCCGGCATAGGCCTGCTCGATCTGGTCGTAGCCGATGCCGGCATCGGCCAGGGCCAGGCGGCCGGCCTCGGCGCCCATCTCATGGTAGGGCGCGCTGGCGCCAGGCTTTGCGAAGGGGATCATGCCAACGCCTGCGACGACGACACCGGACGCCATGCGTTCCTCCATAAGTTACCGTCTGGACATTAAATGACCCATGGGTAATATATGACGCACTGAAAACGGTCAATCCAGGCCGAAAGGACGATGGGACAGGAGCACATGGCCGGGCGTACCAAGCTCAAGGAAACCCCGCCCTGGGTGCCCTTCGAGGACCGCCGCAGGGCCCGCGACGAGAAGCGCGAGGCGGTATTGCGTATGGCCGTGAAGATGTTCCTGACCGAAGGCTACCATCGCACCACGCTCAACGAGGTGGCGGCGCGGCTGAACATCACCAAGCCGGCGCTCTACAACTATTTCCGCAGCAAGGAAGAGATCCTGGTCGAATGCTATCGCATCGGCCAGGACACCTATGACGCAATGATCGAAGCGCTCGACAGTCTGGACGGCACCGGCCTCGACAAGGTGCGCGCGCTGATCCGCGCCTATGTGAAGGCGATCACCAGCGAGTTCGGCATGTGCGTCACGCGGCTCGACGAGCGCGAGCTGTCGCCGGAAGCGCGCGCCTCGGTGCGCCGCTCGAAACGCGGCTACGACACCGCGTTCCGGTTGCGTATCGAGGAGGGTATCGCCGACGGCTCGATCATGCCGTGCGACCCGAAGCTCGCCGCCTTCGCCATTGCCGGATCGCTGAACTGGATCGGCCATTGGTACGACCCCGACGGCCCCATGTCGGCCGAGGCGATCGCAAACGAATTCGCAGAACGGCTGACCGGAGGCATCGCCGCCCATTAGCCGCCCCGGCGCCAAGGCCCGTCAAGAGGCCCGCCGCACCAACCTCGAGGGAGAACGCCAAACATGAACATCACGCACGGCTTCAAGCGCGCGCTGCAGATCAATTCCGGCGGCCTTGCCGTCGTCTGCGGCGACCGCCGCAAGACCTGGGCCGACATGGGCGAGCGCATTCCGCGCCTGGCCGGCGGCCTGGCTCGGCTCGGCATTGCGCCCGGCGACCGGGTCGCCATCCTCAGCCTCAACTCCGACCGCTATCTCGAAGCCTATCTCGCCGCGGCCTGGGCGGGCGCGGTGATCGTCCCGCTCAACATCCGCTGGTCGCCGCTCGAGAACGAGGACGCGCTGCGCGACTGCCGGGCCAAGCTCCTGATCGTCGACAAGGCCTTCGCCACGGTGGGCGGCACGCTGGCGGGCGCAATCGAGGGCCTCGGCCTCGTCTATGCTGACGACGACGCGGCCCCCGCCGGCATGCGCGACTATGAAGGCTTGATCGCCGAGAGCGATCCGGTTCCCGACGCCATGCGCAAGAGCGAGGATCTCGCCGGCATCTTCTATACCGGCGGCACGACCGGACGATCCAAGGGCGTGATGCTGAGCCATGGCAACCTGATGGCCAATGCGCTCAATGCCCTCGGCGAAGGGATGTTCCCGCCGACCTGCACCTATCTGCATGCCGCCCCGATGTTCCATCTCGCCAATGGCGCGGCCATGTATTCGCTGCTGCTGAGCGGCGGCACCAACGTCATCATCAAGGCCTTCACGCCGGAAGGCGTGATGGAGATCATCGCGCGTGAGAAGGTGACCGAGGTCCTTCTGGTGCCGACCATGATCCAGATGCTGGTCGACCACCCGGCGCTCGCCTCGCACGACATGTCGTCGCTCGAGTACATCATCTACGGCGCCTCGCCGATCAGCGAAGCGGTGCTGGACCGGGCGATTGCCGCCCTGCCCGCCACCAAGTTCCGCCAAGCCTACGGCATGACGGAGCTGTCGCCCATCGCGACGCTCCTGCACTGGCATGAACATATCGGCGAGGGCCGGGCCAAGGGCCGCCACCGGTCGGGCGGGCGGGCGACGCTCGGCTGCGAGGTGCGCATCGTCGATGCCGAGGACCAGCCCGTGCCGCTGGGCACGGTCGGCGAGATCGTCGCCCGCGGCGACAATGTGATGATGGGCTACTGGGAGCGACCGGAGGAGACCGAACGGGCGCTTGCCGGCGGCTGGATGCATACCGGCGACGGCGGCTACATGGACGCCGACGGCTTCGTCTATGTCGTCGACCGGGTGAAGGACATGATCATCTCGGGCGGCGAGAACGTCTATTCGACCGAGGTCGAGAACGTCGTCGCCCAGCATCCGGCGGTGGCGCAGTGCGCCGTGGTCGGCATTCCCAGCGAAGAATGGGGCGAGCAGGTCCATGCCGTGGTCATGCGCAAGCCCGGCGTCAGCGTCACGGCGCAGGAGATCATCGCCTTCTGCAAGGAGCGCATCGCCGGCTACAAGTGCCCGCGCTCGGTCGACATCAGCGACAATCCCCTGCCCATGTCGGGCGCCGGCAAGATCCTCAAGCGCGAGCTGCGGCGCCCCTTCTGGGACAGCAAGGAACGGCGGGTAAACTGAACCGGGGCCGGGCGCCCCGGCCACTCGCACCGCAACAGCCGCCGCGCGCGCCCTCGCGCCGCGCGGCGCCTCACGGGATGGGACTGCCTCACGATGAATCGCTCCCTCGGCAAGATGCTGGTCGGCAATATCCTCCAGACCGCGGCCCTGCGCTTTCCCGACGACCCGGCGGTCGTCTGTGCCGGAACCGGCCGCCGCTACACTTTTCGGGCGGTGAACGAACGGGTCAACCGACTCGCCCATGCGCTCGGCGATCTCGGCTTCGCCAAAGGTGACGTCGTCGCCTTTCTCTCCTCCAACCGCGCCGAGATGGTGGAAATCTATTTCGCCCTCGCCCGTACCGGCATTGTCGGCCTGCCGCTGAACTACCGCCTCGCCACCAGCGAAATGGTCGAGCTGATGCGGGCCATGGGGGCGAGCGGCCTCATCCACGAGGCGAAATTCGCTGCCGCCGCCACGGCCGCCCAGCCGCTTCTGAAACATGTGATCGAAATCGGCGGCGATGGCACGGCCCCGGCCAGGGACTACGAAAAGCTGCTGGCTGCCGCATCGCCCGCAGCGGTCGAGATCGAGATCGACGAGGCCGACCCGTTCTATTTCAACCTGACCTCGGGCACGACCGGCCTGCCCAAGTCCTATGTGCTGACCCAGTACAACAACAGCACGCTGCAGCCGATGTTCCAGGCCTTCGAGACGTCGCGCAAGGATGTGGCGCTGACCGTCTTCCCGGCTTTCGGCCGCGTCGGCTTCGCCTGGATCGCCGCGGCGGTGATGTACGGCATTCCCAATGTCATCGCCAATTTCGAACCCAACGACGTCCTGCGCCTGATCGCCGAGGAGCGGGTGACCATGGTCAATCTGGTGCCGACCATGGCGGCCATGCTGATGCCGGCGATCGCCGCAGCGCCACGCGATCTCTCGTCGCTGCGCGCGGTGGTCTTTGCCGGTTCGAGCCTGCCGGCCAGCATCCGCGAGCAGACGATCGAGAAGCTCTGCCCGCATCTCTACGAATATTACGGCATGCAGGAGACCGGCGCGCTGGTCGCCTCGACGCCGGAGGACCGCGCGAAGCGGCCCGATTCCGTCGGGCGCGCCATCCTGTTCGGCGAGGTCAGGATCGCCGACGACGAGGGCCGCACGCTGCCGCCCGATGCGCTCGGCGAGATCCTCGGCCGCTCGCCCAATGCGGTGACCGCCTATTTCGAGAACCCGCAGAAGTCGGCGGAAACCTTCCGCAATGGCTGGATCCATACCGGCGATCTCGGCAGCATCGATACCGACGGCTATCTGTTCATCCGCGGCCGGAAGAAGGACATGATCGTCACCGGCGGCCAGAACGTGCATGCCGCCGAGGTCGAGGAGATCATCCTGCGCTGTCCCGGCGTGGCCGACTGCGCGGTGTTCGCCCTGCCCGACGATATGTGGGGCGCGCGCGTGACCGGTCTCGTGGTCGTGGCGGACGGCTCGGACCTGACCGCCGCGACGCTGGAGGCGCATTGCCGCCAGCACCTCGCCGGGTTCAAGACGCCGAAGCAGTTCATACTGCAGACCGAGCCTCTGCCACGGACGCCGACGGGCAAGGTGCAGAAATTCCTGCTGGTCGAACGGTTCGGCAAGGCCGCCGGCTGATGCCGTCATGCCTGGCGTCGGCCGGCGCGGCGCGCGACCAAATCGGTTAAGCTCCGCCGGCCGCAGTCAGGGCCGGAGCTCAGCGTGACCAGCATATTCGACGGCGAGGCCGTCCGTTTCGACATTCCCGCGGGATTTCGCGTGGGCAATTACGAGATCCTGGACCGGCTCGGCAGCGGCTGGACCGCCGAAACCTATCTGTGCCGCGAGCTGCCGACCGGCATTCGCCGCGCGTTCAAGATCTACGATCAGTTCGACGACCGGCAGGCCATTCTCAACCTGAAGCTCGTCGCCCATTATGCCGATGTCCTGGAGCGGGTCGGCGACATCGCCATTCTGCCGCGCTACCACCATATGGGCCACCTGTTCCTGTGGAGCCATGACGGGCTCGGCCACCACTACATGATCCAGGAATGGATCGAGCACGGGCCGACGCCGCTGTCCGCCTGCAGCCGCGAACAGGTCTCCGCCTTCCTCGCCAAGGTGAAGCGCGTGCACGCGCGCGGCCTCGCGCTCGGTGATTTCGAGCCCGAGAACCTGGTCGTCACGCCCTCGGGCGCGATCCGCATGGTCGACTGCGACTATGGTCGGCCCGGCCGCGACAACACCAATATCGAAGGTGATGTCCGCGCCCTCGGCCGGTTGTTCAAACCCTTCGGCTTCAAGGATTTGTGGCAGGCGCTCCGCTGACTCCGGGCGCTTCGGCCGGCCGGTTCTTGATGATCTTGTAGAGCTGGAAGCGCGGTCCGCTGAACACGAGTTCGAGCTGGTCGGGCACCGGATTCTCCCGGTCCGGATCGGTGAACACGACATAGACGTAGTCGTAGTGTTCCCACCAGGTGTCCCAGTAATGGCTGTCCTCGCTGTCGACGGGCTCCAGCGCGGCGCGCAACTGATCGACCGTCGGCGGCGTGCCGTCCTCGGTGTCGACCCGGTCGCGATAGGCCGAACGCACATGCATGATCTGCTTGCCGGCCACGGTGAAGGCGGTCGTCACCAGGGCCGAGCGTTCGATGATCGCGAGGCAGGCGGCATGGACAAGGCCGTAGTCGCGCACGCTGTCGCCGGCGTCGCGCTCGCCATAGGCGACCAGCACCTTGGCGCCACGGGTCAGCTGCTGCATCGACTGCTGGACCGCGAGCGGACCGCGCGACAACTGGGCCCAGGCGAGCTGCACCTCGGCCGTGCGCACCGCGATCAGCGCCAGCAGCACCACGATGAAGCCGCGCCGCACGAAGACGTGGCGCAGATCGACATTGATGCAGGCGATCAGCATGTAGGCGACCGCCACCGGCAGGCGCTGGTCGGCGAGATAGGAGCCGAACATCACCCGCGGCATGGCCATGTAGACGATGGCGCTGACGACGAGCAGCGGCCAGGTGATGGCATGGAAGCGCAGCACCTTGTGGCGCAGCGCCCAGGCGGCGGCCACCACGACGATGCCGGTCAGCGCGAAGGCGACCGCGTCCGAATAGATTTCGATGACGTAGATCAGCCCGTCGATCTTGCCCTTCGGCTCCCAGGAATTGTCGGCCGCCAGTCCCCAGGTCGGGCTCGCCCTGAGCAGGGGCAGCACCGGCAGAAAAGGGATTCCGGTGGCGCAGAAATCGGCCAGGCGCCGCATCAGCGGGATGTCGCGTCGGTGATAGAGCCGCTCGATCTCGATCGCCAGGAGCCCGAGCCCGAAAACGCCGACGACATAGAGGTGACAGAAGAACAGGGCACAGACGAACAGCGCCGCGACGGCGAGGCGCAGGACGATGTTGCGTTCGCGCAGGTGGACCCAGGCGGCGAGCCCCCAGAGCGCCAGGCCGAAACCGAACACATAGTTCAGCACGCCGACCAGCAACACGTAATTGTAGAGCAGTGGAAAGCCGATCAGCGGCAGCGCCGACCAGTGGCCGAACAGAGCCCGGTTGAAGGCCAGCGTGCCCGACATGATCAGCAGGAAGGTCAGAATCAGGAAGATCTCGCCGGCGAGATAGACGTCCATGAACCGGGTCAGTGCCGGCACGACCACGTCCATGACGAGGTTCGGCACGATCTGCCAGTTGATCTGGTAGAAGCGCGAGAGGTCGGGATCACGCGCGCCGTCGGCAATCACGTGCATGCGCGCCAGATGGTTCGCATAATCGGACATCGGCGGCAACGGATGCAGAAGGATCGGCGCCGAGACGATCGCCATCATGGCAACGAACAGGAGCGCGATCTGGCCGCGGCTCAGATCGACGAAAGGCCGGGGCGGCCGGATCGGCTGACGTGACTGGGGCATGGTCGCGAGCGCTTATTGCACTCCGTGCCAGTATGCCAGCGTTTAATTCTTACATTTTGCTGACATCTGACCGATTTTTGGGCCGATGTGTCGGCTTTGACGCAATGACCTGGCAGGTCAACCGGACGCGCTTCCGCACGTCACGTGCCGGCCACGAGCGCCTTTCCGGCAAGATAACCGAAGGTCATGGCCGGACCGAGCGTGATGCCTGGGCCCGGATAGGTGCCCGCCATGACCGAATTCATGTCATTGCCGCAGGCGAAAAGCCCAGGGATCGGGCGGCCATCCCGATCGAGCGCCCTCGCCTCGCCATCCGTGACGATGCCGCCGGCCGTTCCGATATCGCCGGGATAGACCTTGACCGCATAGAACGGCGGCGTGTCGAGCGGGCCGAGGCACGGATTGCCGCCGGCCTCGCCGTCGCCGAGATAGCGGTTGTAGGCGGTGCCGCCCTTGCCGAATTCAGGATCGGCGCCCTCGGCGGCGTAGCGATTGAAGCGCGCCGCGCTGTCGGCGAGCGCCGCCGGCGGCAGGCCGAGCTTTGCGGCCAGCCCCTCCAGGCTCGAGGACTCGTAAAGATAGCCCGCCTCGACCAGGTGGCGGAACGGCCGCCCGCCCGGCAGCGCGAGGCCAAGCCCCCAGCGCCTGAGAAAGGCCGCGTCGCAGATCAGGAAGGAGGGAATGGTCGGCTCCGTCCGCTGCCCCTCGATCATGGCGAGACTGAACTCGTGATAGGAGGTCGATTCATTGACGAAGCGCCGGCCGGCGCCGTTGACGGCCATCAGGCCGGGTTTGGCCCGGTCCCAGACGAGATGGGGATATTTGACCTCCGAGCCATCCGGCTTCTTCAGGATCGAGATGGGCGTCATGAAGATGTTGCTGGCGTTGTCCCGGCGCAGGGCCGCGCCGGCCGCCTCGCCGAGACGCAGGCCGTCGCCGCTATTGCCTTCGGGCGCCATCGACCAGAGCCCGATGCCCTCGGGCAGGAAGGCGCGTCGCCGGTCCGGATCGTTGGGAAAGCCGCCGGTCGCGAGCACCACGCCGCGGCGGGCGCGGATGGCCCACTCCCGGCCCCGGTGCTCGACCACCACGCCGGCGACACGGCCGGCTTCGACGACGAGCCGGCGTGCCGGCGTCCCCGTCAGGACCTCGACGCCGCGGTCAAGCACGCTGCGGAACAGCCGCGCCGCGAGGGCATTGCCGAGAACCAGGCGCGTGCCGCGGCGGTATTTCAGCCGGTCGCGGGCATAGCGAAGCACGAGCGCCATGCCGTGGCGCCAGGAGGCAAAGGATTTCGTCGCCTTCAGCAGATGGTTCACGTCGGTGACGGTGACCATCATGCCCCCCAGCACCACGAATTCCTTCAGGGGGTGGCGCAACCGCGCAAAGTCGGCGCCGAGCAGGCGGCCGTCGAAGGCGACGGGATCCATGGCGCGCCCGCCGAGCGAGGCACCGGGCGTGTCGGGATAATAATCGGGCGAATAGGCGCGGGCGGCGAGCCGCACGTGGCTGTGCCGGTGAAAATAGGAAACCATCTCCGGGCCGGCCTTCAGGAAGGCGAGCTTCATGGCATCGCTCGACCAGTTGCCGACGATCTGGTCGAGATAGAGCTTGGCGGCCTCGAACGGCTCGCCGTGGCCGACGGCCGCTGCCTGCTCATTGCCGGGAATCCAGACTGCGCCGCCCGAGACCGCCGTCGACCCACCGACAAAATCCGTCTTTTCGACGATCACCGTCTCGAGCCCCTCGATCGCGGCGGTCAGCGCCGCGCTCATGCCGCCGGCGCCGGCGCCAACCGCCACGACATCGACCTCGCGATCCCAATGCTGGCTCACAATGCGGCTCCGCGGCGCGAATAGTTGGTGACGCTCCAGCCGCCGTCGACCGCAAGGACATGGCCGGAAATATAGGCGGCCTCCTCCGAAACCAGGAAATGGATGGCATTGGCGACATCCTCGGGCCGGCCGAGGCGGGGGAACGGGATGGGGTCGATGTTGAGCGCCTGGAAACGCGCATCGCCGTCGATCCGGCTGCGCGTCAGGGCGGTCTCGATGACACCGGGAGCGACCGCATTGACCCGGATGCCCTGTGGGCCGTAGTCGGCCGCCATCTGGTGCGTCAGCCCGACCACCGCCGCCTTGGTGGCGGCATAGGGCGCCGTGCCGGGATGGCCGAACAGGCCGAACACCGAGGCGACATTGACGATGGCGCCGCGGCCGGCAACGAGATGCGGCAGCGCTTCGCGCGAGAAGCGGAAAAGCTGGCGCAGATTGACCTGGACATAGCGATCCCATTCGGCGTCGCTGGTCAGATGCGCGGCCTTGGCGGCGCCGATGCCGGCATTGTTGACCAGCCAGTCGAGCCGGCCGAAGCGCGCGATGGCGCGGCCGACCGCGATCGATGGCGCCTCGTCGGCGGTGACGTCCATGACGAGGGTCTCGATCGCCGCTGCATCGCCTGACAGGGCAACCGTCTCGGCGAGCCCATCGGGATTGAGATCGACCGCAACGACGCGGGCACCGGCCCGCACGAGGCGCAAGGTGGTGGCACGACCGATGCCAGAGCCGGCACCGGTCACCAGGGCAACGAAAGGATCGGTCATGAGCGGCACCTCTGACTGTGGATCAGATCTTGTGGGTCGGGGAACGTCCGCGGCGCTTTGATAAGCGCTGCACCGCGGGTGGTCTCGATGCAGCGCTCGTCAGATCCCTCGCAACATCCGCGGCCGCCGCCATCACACCGCCGAGCCGCCGAGCGACTTGCCGCCGTCGACGAACAGGACCTGGCCGGTGATGAAGCAGGTCGAAGGCGAGGCAAGGAAGGAGACGGCATGGGCGATGTCTTCCGGCCGTCCCGCCGCGCCGGTCGGCTGCAGCGCGAGCTGGGCCTTCAGCCGCTCCGGCGTCAGGGCCCGGAGGATCGGCGTGTCGATGAGGCCCGGCGCCACCGCATTGACCGCGATGCCGCGGCCGATCACCTCCATGGCCAGCGCCCGGGTGAAGCTCACCACGGCGCCCTTGGAGGCGACATAGTCGATCTGGTTCTTCGCACCGAGATAGGCACGCGAGGCGATATTGACGATCCGGCCGCCCTCGCCCATGCGCGCCACGGCCGCCCGCGCCAGCAGGAACGGCGCGATGACGTTGACCTCGTAGGTGCGCCGGAAATCGGCTGCGGTCGCCGCGGCGAAGGGCTGGTCCGTGAAGATGCCGGCATTGTTGACGAGCGCTGCGAGCGGCGGCAACGCGCCGATCAGCGCCTCGACGCCGGCTTCATCGGTGATGTCGAGAATGCGCGCCTCGGCCGAGCCGCTCGCCGCCGCGACCTCGGCCACCGCCTCGGCCGCGAGCGTCCCATTGAGATCGACCACCACGACGTGGAAGCCGTCGGCGGCGAGCCGGCGCGTGATCGCGCGGCCGATGCCGCTGGCTCCGCCGGTGACGAGGGCGTAGGGCTTGGTCATGGCGTCAGCTCCGGTCATGCGCCGAGATAGGCGCGGCGGATGGCGTCGTCCTTGGCAAGGGTGGCCGAGGCGCCTTCGGCGACGATCTCGCCGTTCTCCAGGATGTAGGCATATTGCGAGACGGCGAGCGCGACGGCCGCGTTCTGCTCGACGATCAGAAGGGTGAGATTCTGCTCGCGGTGCAGCGTCACCAGGATGTCGAAGATCTGCTTGACCAGGAGCGGCGCGAGGCCGAGCGAGGGCTCGTCGAGCAGCAGCAGGCTCGGCCGCGCCATCAGCGCGCGGGCAATGAGCAGCATCTGCTGCTCGCCGCCCGACAGGGTGCCGGCCATCTGGCGGAAGCGGGTGGCGAGGATCGGGAAATAGCCGGTCATCACCGCGATGTCCCGGGCAATGCCGGCCCGGTCGCTGCGCAATTGCGCGCCGATGACGAGATTTTCCTCGACGCTCATGTCGCGGAACACCTCCCGCCCCTCGGGCACCTGGGAGATGCCGCGCGCCACCACCTGGTCGGAGCGCAGGCGGGTGATCGACTGGCCGCGGAAGCGCACCTCGCCGGCGCTCGCGGGAACGATGCCGGAGATGACGTTGAGCGTCGTGCTCTTGCCCGCGCCATTGGCGCCGAGCAGCGCGACGATGCCGCCTTCGGGCACTTTGAGGCTGACGCCAGACAGAGCCTCGATGCGGCCGTAGCCGGCCGAGACGCCGGCAAGTTCGAGAAGTTCAGCCATGGCCGGCGGCCTCCGCGCCCAGATAGGCCTCGACGACACGCGGATGGGTCTTCACCTCGGCCGGCGAGCCCTCGGCGATCTTCTCACCGAAATTGAGCACCGTGATGCGGCTGGAAATCGACATGACGAGCTGCATGACGTGCTCGACGAGCAGAATGGTAATGCCCTGGCGCCGGTTGAGGTCGGTCAGGATCTGGTCGAGGCGGTCGATCTCGCGCGAGCGCAGGCCGGCGGCCGGCTCGTCGAGCAGGAGCAGCTTCGGCGTGCCGGCGAGAGCGCGGGCGAGCTCCAGGAGCTTCTGCCGCCCGAAATCCAGACTGTTGGCCTTGACGTCACGAAAGTCCTTGAGCCCGGTCTGTTCGAGGATGGCCTCGGCCCGGCCGCGCGTCTCGGGCGAGCGCGGCTTGAGGCGCTGCCAGAAGCCCGTCTCGGCATGGGCATAGGCGCCGAGCATGACATTCTCGATCACGCTGAGCTCGTTGAACAGTTCGAGGTTCTGGAAGGTGCGCGCAACGCCGAGCCCGGCCATGGCGTGCGGCGGCAGGCCGGTGACGTCGCGGCCGGCCACGACGATGCGGCCGGTCGCGGGCTGGTAGATGCGCGAGATGCAGTTGAACACGGTCGACTTGCCGGCGCCGTTCGGGCCGATCAGCGCGTGGATCGTGCCCTGCTCCACCTCCATGGAGAAATTGTTGATGGCGACGATGCCGCCGAAACGCATGAGCACGTTGGTCAGTTGCAGCATTGCGGCCATGGTGCTCACCGCCTGCCGATGAAGGCGAACATGCCGCGCGGGGCATACATCATGAACAGGATGAGGATCGCGCCATAGATCATCTCCTGGTAGGACGGCACCTGCCGCAGGAGCTCCGACATCAGACCGAAGACCACGGCGCCGCCGATGGCGCCGACCAGCGAGCCCATGCCGCCGACCACCACGGTGGTCAGGATGACGATGGTGGTCTGGAAGCCGAGGCTGTCCGGATGGATGAAGGTGGAAAAGGTGGTGTAGAGGCCGCCGGCGAGCCCCGCGATGAAAGCCGAGAGCGTGAAGGCCGTAAGCTTCATCCTGACGACGTTGATGCCGACCGAGCCGGCGGCGATCTCGCTCTCGCGCACCGCGCGCATGCTGCGGCCGAGCGTCGAGACATGCAGCACGGTCACCAGCGCGACGATGACCAGCGTCACCGCCAGCACCAGCGGAAAGGCCGCGCGGTCGGACAGGAGCTCGAAGCCGAGGACCGAGGCGGGCTTGATGTTGAGGCCATTCGGACCGCCGGTGACCGGGGTCCAGTTGAGGAACAGCCACTGCATCGCCTCGCCGAAGGCGAAGGTGGAGAGCGCCAGATAGATGTCGCGCATGCGCAGCGACAGAAAGCCGATGAAGAAGCCGATCAGCCCGGCCATGACCCCGCCCGCCAGCAGCGACACCCAGAACGGCGTGCCGGCCAGATTGGTGACGAGACCGGCCGTGTAGATGCCGATGCCGTAGAAGGCCGCATGCGCCAGCGAGAACTGACCGCATTCGCCGATGACGATATGCAGGCCGAGGGCAAGGACGATCGCGACCAGGACCAGGTTGACGATGTAGATGATGTAGCCGGTGGCGAGGCTGGTCAGCGCGATGCTGGCCGCGGCAAGGGCGAGGATGCCGAGGCCGACGAGCAGGGCGAGGCGCGGGCCGGTGAGGCGCGCGGGAGCGGTGGTCTCGCGCATCAGACTTTCCTCACCTTGACGGCGCCGCCGAACAGGCCCTGCGGCTTGAAGATCAGCACCAGCATGATGATGACGAAGGGCGCGACATTGATGGCGCGCGAGGAAATGAACAGGCCGACCAGGTTCTCGGTGATGCCGATGATGAAGCCGCCGATCACCGCGCCGGGCAGGCTGGTGAAGCCGCCGACGATGGCGGCGGCAAAGGCCATGATGACGACCGAACCCATCTCGGCGGTCATCAGGAGCTTCGGCGCGATCAGGATGGCGGCAATGCCGGAAATGGCGCTGGCAAAACACCAGACCGACATTTCCACCCGGCCGAGATTGATGCCGACGAGCTGGGCGCCGCGGCGGTTCATGCCGACCGCGCGCATGGCCCGGCCCATCCTGGTGAAGTTGAACATCCAGAAGAACAGCACCATCACCACGATGGCGGCGCCGAGAATGACGACGTCGAGATAGCTCACCGAGGCCTGGCCGATGGTGATCGACCCTTCAGGCACGACGGAGGGAAAGGTGCGCGGCGTATCGCCGAAACCGGTCGAGCGGACGATGCCCTTGACGAGATACGACAGGCCGAGGGTCGCGATCACCAGATTGATCGAAACACCGCGCGCCCGCGCCACCTGGGCCAGCACGACACGCTGGAACAGGCCGGCGCCGATGCACATCACGACGATGGTGGCGAGGACCGCCGCCCAGAACGGCAGCGCCACCATGGCAATGAGGAAGAAGGCGAGATAGGCGGCGGCCATGTAGAATTCGCCACCGGCGAAATTCGCGACATCGGTGGTGCGGTAGATGATCACGATGGCGATGGCGAGCAGCGCGTAGACCGAGCCGGTCACCAGCCCGGAGGCGACGCCTTGCTGGATGAACAGGAATGCGACGTCGAAGGACATTCAGCCTCGCTTGAAGGGCAGGTTCCGAGATGCGGCGCAGCCTCGCGGCCGCCGCGGCACCGGTGGCCGGCACGCGCCGGACGGATCATGCGCATGCGGACGACCGGGGCGGTGCAGGAAGGAGCCGCCGCCGGGCGCCCGTTCAGGTCACTGGCCGCGATAGGTCCAGCGACTGGCGAAGACGCCGGGGACCGGGGTCATGGTCTGCCCGTCGAAGCGGAAGTATATCGAGGCCTTCTGCCCCGCCCGCTCGGTCGGCGAGAAGGCGATCGGGCCGGCCATGACACCCGAGTCGAAGTTCAACTGCTCGATCGCGGCGATGACCTTGGCGCGTGTCGGCTGCGGGCCGGCCGCCTGGAGGGCGCGGACAATGACCATGGCCGGCGCGATGCCGTAGGGCATGTAGACCTGCGGATGGTCGGGCTTGCTGGCGAGATCGGGATAGGACTGGCGGTAGAGGTCGTAGACCCAGGCAAGCTTCTCCGAGCCGGGAGCGGCGGCCAGCAGTTCCTGGATGTAGACATTGCGGAAGGCCTCGCGGCTGCCGACGTTCTCGACGAGCTGCTTGAGGCTGGCGATGGCGTTCACCGCGATGACGATGGGCTTGTTGACGCCGAGCTCCTGCGCTTTCTTCAGGATGAGCTGGGCCGGCCGGGCATAGGTCGCGATCACGATGGCGTCGACGCCGGCGGCGCGCAGCTTGAGCACCGGCGCGGTGACGTCGGAAATGTTCGGATTGATCGATTCGACGACCAGCTCGGCGCCGTTCTGGGCGGCCTGGAAGCGAGCCGCCTCCAGGTTCCAGGCGCCATAGGCATCGTCATGGTTGATGTAGCCGATGCGCTTGGCCGAGAGCTGGCGCGTGGCGAACTCGATCGTCGAGCCACCGACCGCGCGCTGGGAAATGGAGAGCGCGCCGAAGATGTTCGGCTGCGGCGGATAGAGCGCCCCGTCGCTCGAGGCATTGAGCATCACCCAGGGCACGCCCGACCGCACGACATAGTCGCGCGCCGCCACGACCGGCGCCGAGCACGACCCGCCATTGAGCAGGAAGACCTGGTCCTGCTCGACCAGCTTCTTCACCGCCGCGACCACGTCGTTCGCCGTGCAGCGATCGTCCTCGACCACCACCTCGATGCGGCGGCCGTGAATGCCGCCCTCGCGATTGATCTTGTCGAAATACATGCGGGCCGCGTTCACCACGTCGAAGCCATAGGCCATGGACGGACCGGACAGCGGCCCGAACATGCCGATCCTGATCGTGGTCGGGGTGATGCCCGGCTCCTGCGCCTGCGCCGCGGGCGCCAGGGTGGCGGCGAGCAGCGCCATGCAGGCTGTCTTCGACAGTGCCTTCAGCAGTCTCATGGTCAATTCCTCCCCATAAGGTTTCTTGTCATTGCATCCGGTAGCCACCATTCACATCGATGGTGGTTCCCGTGATGTAGGCGGAAGCCGGCGAAGCCAGGAAGGCGACGGCCGCCGCGACATCGGCCGGCTGGCCGAGCCGGCCGAGCGGCACATTGGCGGTGGTCGCGGCGGTCGGACCGGCGCCGCCGGCGGCAAGCTTCATCATGTCGGTGTCGATCAGGCCGGGCGCGATGGCATTCGCGGTGATGCCCAGCGGCGCCGCCTCGCGCGCCACCGCCTTGGTCAGGCCGATGACGGCGGCCTTGGCGGCGATGTAGGCGGCGCTGGCATTGTAGCCGCCCAGCTGGGCGGCGACCGAGGCAAAGGTGATGATGCGGCCGTGCTCCACCGGGCGCTCGCGCCGGTGCCTGAGATAGGCGCGCGCACCGAGGAAGGGACCGACCGTATTGACGGCGAACGTGTCCTGCCAGCTCTCCAGCGAGGTCTCGACGACCAGCGGGCGCCGGCCCTCGTGGAGCAGCAGCTTGCCGGCATTGCAGACGAGCACCGCGACCGGGCCGAGCCTGCCTTCGACCGCGTCGAACAGCGCCTCGACCGAAGCCTCGCTGCCGACATCGCAATGGAGGCCGAGATGGCCGTCGCCTGGCAGCGATGCCGCCGTGTCGCGCGCCGAGCCTGCATCGATGTCGGCGGCCGCCACGACCAGGCCGTCGCGGGCCAGAACCCGGCAGATCTCCCGCCCGATGCCACGGCCGGCGCCGGTCACCACTGCGACCCTCATGATCGGCTTCCTCGATGGATCTGCTTGTTGATTGCGCGGCACCATGTACACATGATTGAGCAGTGTCAACCAATCCGCGCGCTTTACATTGTGAAATTCGCCCGTATGTATCCATGATATGAGAACGCGTTCGCAAGACGTCACCGAAATCCTGCGTGACTGGATCCTCACCGGGGCGGTCGCCGCGGGGGAGCGGCTGGAGGAGGTTCCGCTTGCCGAACGGCTCGGCGTGTCGCGCACGCCGGTCAGGGCTGCCCTCACCCTGCTCGCCAATGAAGGGCTCATCGACTACCTGCCGAAGCGCGGCTATCTGGTGCGCAGCTTCAGCGCGGACGAAGTGTTCGCGGCCTATGAGGTCAGGGCGGCGCTGGAGGGCCTCGCCTGCCGGCTGGCGGCGACGTCAGGCATCCCGGACGAGGCGGCGGCGACCCTGCGTGCCTGCGTCGCCGAGGGCGATCGCTACCTCGACAAGGGCCATCTGGCGGAGGATGATTTCCGCCCCTATCAGGCCATGAACGTCACCTTCCACGACACGATCCTCCGACTCTCGGGCAATGTCTGGGCCGAGCGCTTCGTCAACCAGACCCACGGCATCCCCTTCGTGTCCGACCGCATCATCCTCTGGCACGACTACGGGGTCATCCTGCGTTCGCACAACGACCACCACCGGATCGCCGAGGCGCTGATCAACCGTCAGGCGGCGCGGGCCGAGGATCTGATGCGCGAACACGTCTATTTCGCGGGCCTGTTCCTGCGTGAGAACTTCCACCGGATCGGGCTCGGTCAGAATGCCTGACCGCGATCGAGGAGCAGCGCCCCATGAAGATCTATTTCTCCCCCGCCTCGCCTTTCGTCCGCAAAGTGATGGTGGTCGCCCATGAACTCGGCTGCGCCGACCGGATCGAGAAACTCGACAGCGCTGCCGGTCCCGTGGCGCGCGATGCGCGGATCCGGCAGAGCAACCCGCTCGGCCAGGTGCCGACCTTCTTCACCGACGACGGCGAGGCGCTCTACGACAGCCGTGTGATCTGCGAATATCTCGATGCCCAGGCCGGCGGCCGACTGTTCGGCTCGGGCGCCGCACGCTGGCGCCTGCTCACCGAACAGTCGCTTGGCGACGGGCTGCTCGATGCCGCTCTCCTCATCCGCTATGAGCGCGTGGCAAGGCCCAAGGAACTCTATTGGGCGGACTGGGAAAAGGGCCAGATGGGCAAGATCGCCGACGCGCTCGCCCGGCTCGAAGCGCTTGCGCCCGGCCTCGGCGGCCGCGTCGATATCGGCACCATTACCTTCGGCTGCGGGCTCGGCTATCTCGACTTCCGCTTCCCCGAGTTCGACTGGCGCAAGGATCATCCCGCCGGCGCCGCCTGGTATCAGGCCTTCAGCCAGCGCCCATCGATGCAGGCGACGGTGCCGCACGCCTGACGATGTGACCGACGCTAGTTGCCCGATGTCGCCGCGGCGATGGCGGCGCAGACCTGGCCGGGCGCGCGATCAAGCCGGAAGCGCCGGTCGTCGCGGCCGGCCGCAACGTCACGCTCGCCCCCGTCGCAGCCGTTCATGCTGATCCTGCCATGCGGGCGATCGAGCGCGATCTGCAGCGCCTCGGTGGTGGAGGTCGCGCCGATCGCGAAGCCGCCGCCGTCGCATTCGACGTCGCAGACGATGCCGCCGCGGCGCCGGCATTCGCCGCTGGCGCTCCAGACCTCCCGGTCGCCGCGCACGGTGACGAAGATCCGGAATGAGGCCGGCTCACTGCGGCTCGCGCCGCGGGTCAGAATCAGGCTCATCCGGGTGACGCGCTGGTCGGGGTGGCGCGCCAGATGGTCGGCGGAATAGGTGCGGGAATAGCAGGCCTCGCCGTCACCTGATCGCAGGGCATCGTCGAGAATATCGGCCCGCGCATCCCAGGCGGCGAGGCAGGCGGCCAGACCGAGAAAACCGGCGCGCAGGGCGCGCCCGTACTGCCTTTGCCCATCATGCCGGCCCCCATTTCGTCGCCATGGGCGAGTGTCGCCTTGCTCCTTCGTCGCGGCAAGGGACGGAAAGGTTCAGGCTCGTGCGACGACCCGCTGGCCGACGGCGACGGCGAAACCGACGGCGAACAACAGCGCCGCCAGCGCGAAAGGCAGCATGGCGTCGAGCCGGTACAGCATGGTTCCGAGCGCGGGGCCGGCCATGGTGCCGGCACCGAGCGCCGCGTTGAGCAGACCGGCGGCGCACCCCTGCGACCGTTCGCCGGTCGCCTGCATGACGGCGGCCGCATTGCTCGGCAGAATCAGGCCGACGCCAAGGCCGAGCAGAGCAAGGGCGGCCGCCTGGAGCGGCAGCAGCCAGCGGACAGGCACGGCGGCTTGTCCGGCCAGGGCGAAGGCCAGGCTGCCGACGGCGGCAAGAGCCGCGCCGACCGCCATGAGCGTGATGGGCGCCGAGCGGCCTCCGGCCCAGACGACGAGGCTCTGGGCGGCGAGCGTCGCCACCGCGAGAGCGGTGAGCGCCAACCCGGCCTGGCGCGTCGCGCCAGCCGCGTCGAGGCCGAGCTGGTCCTGCAGCCTGAAGGCGGTGAGCTGCTGGATCATGACCGTGGCCATGGCACCGGCCAGGCCGATGGCCAGGAACGGCCAGAGCCGGGCGGCAGCGCCGGCGAGATCGTCATCCTCGGCCGCCCCGGCCAAGATCGCCGCTCTCGCCGGGCGCTGATCGGCAAGACCGACCAGAACCGCACCGAGGGCCGCGAGCGAGAGAAAGGCAATGCCGATGAACGGCGCCACGGATCCGAGCGGCGTCAGGGCCCAGGCGATGGCCGGACCGAGAATGGCACCGGCACCGAAGGCCGCCCCGATGAGCGCGGCGCCGGCGCTGCGCCGGCCGCCGGTCGTGGCATCGGCGACATAGGCGAAGGCGGCCGGAAACATTCCACCCCAGCTGATATTGAGCACGATGCGGGCGCCGAGCAGCACGGCGAAGACGGCAGTCGCGCCGAGCGCGCCGGCAAGCCCCGCCAGAATGGCCGCGGCATAGACGAGATTGGTCACGACTGCCACGCCAAGGCCGACGACGATGAAGGGCACACGGCCCAGGCGCTCGCCGAGGCCGCCGAGAAACGGCGCTGAGACGACGAAACAGAGGGCGGCGATCGATGCGATCGCACCGATCTGGATGTCCGACAGCCCGATGTCGCGGGCGAGCGGCGGCAGGACGGCGAAGATCGAGGATTGACTGACGGCCGAGACGGCAATGGCTGCCAGCAGGACGAGATGCTGCCTGATCATGCGGCTATTCCAAACGCGCCATCGCGGCCGCGCGCAACCACTATTAGATGCAACAGATCATGATACGCAATTATGTCGTGATGACTTTTTGTTGCAGTCCGAATGGTGCGCATACGCGCGCACCAGGGCCTGGGAAGGCTCCGGCAAGCCGCGCGCTGGCGGGCAATCGATGCCGGTGGCGATGCCGCGGCCGGCAACACGAGCGGCTTGCCGCAGGCCACGGACCTTGCCTAGATTGGTATGGTCGCCATACCCCAATCTGCCAGACGGCCCGACCAATGGACGCCCCCCGCACCCGATCGAAATGGGCCGAATTCCTCGATCTCTCGGTCGAGCCGACCAGCGAAAGGCCGTTGTTCCAGCAGATCTACCTGATGCTGCGCACGGCGATCGTGTCGGGAACGCTCGCGCCCGGCAGCCGCCTGCCCTCGACGCGTCAGCTGGCGGCGCGGCTCGACGTTTCCCGCACATCGGTGCTGACCGCCTATGAGCAGCTCATCGCCGAAGGCTATGCCGCGGGCCACGCCGGATCGGGCACTTACGTCTCTCAGGACGTGCCGCAGGCGATCGCCGCGGTGCCGCCGCCCGAAACGGCGCCGCCGCGGAATGCCCGGCGCAAGCTGTCGGCGGCCGGCGAGCGCTATCTCAACCTCGCCTCCGACCTGTCCGTGGTCCAGCATTCCGCCTTCGGCACGGGCTGCTGCTCGATCGACGCTGTGACGGTGGAGGCCTGGCGGCGGATCAGTGCCCAGGAAATGCGCCGGTTCAATCCGGTCAATCTGGGCTATGCCCATCCCGCCGGTGAATATGACCTGCGCAACGAGGTGGCGCAGTATCTGCGCGCCGCCCGCGCCGTGCAGTGCAGCCCCGAGCAGGTGGTCATCCTGTCCGGCGCCCAGCAGGCGATCGACCTGTCGCTCAGGGTGCTGCTCGACCCTGGCGATGAGGTCTGGATCGAGGATCCCAGCTATTTCGCGACACGCGCCGCGCTGGTCGCTGCCGGCGCCCGGCTGGTGCCGGTGCCGGTGGACGGCGAAGGGCTTGCGGTCCAGACCGGCCTCGCCCGCGCTCAGAAGGCGCGCGCCGCCTATGTCACGCCCTCGCACCAGTTCCCGACCGGCTCGGTCATGGCCATGTCGCGCCGCCTCGAGCTGATCACCTGGGCCGCGCAGAACGGCTCGTGGATCATCGAGGACGATTACGACAGCGAGTTCCGCTATGTCGGCCGGCCGCTCGCCTCGCTGCAGGGGCTCGATCGCGACGGCTGCGTGATCTATGTCGGCACACTGTCGAAGATCCTCTTTCCCGGCATCCGCCTCGGCTTCGCCGTCCTGCCGCACAGCCTGATCCCGGCCTTCACCGCGGCCCGCTTCCTTGCCGACCGCCAGCCGCCGACGCCGCACCAGACAATCGTCGCCGAATTCATGCGTCAGGGCTTCCTGACGAGCCATATCCGGCGCATGCGGCAGCGCTATCGCGACGCGCGCGACGTGGTCGTGGAATCGATCCGGCGCGAACTCGGCGATCTCGTCGAGATCGAGGAGCCGGAATGCGGCATCCAGCTCGTCATGCACTTCCGCGACGCGATCTCGGATCTCGCCGTTGCCGCCGAAGCCCGGCGCGACGGCGTCGTCACCAAGCCGGTCAGCCCGCTCTATCTCGAAGCGCCGGCGCGCAGCGGCCTCGTGCTCGGCTATTCCGGCTTCGACCCGCACCAGTTGCGCTCCGCGGCGGTACGCCTCGCCAGGGCGACGCTGAAAGTGGCGCGCGACCGGCATCAGGGCTGATGCGGACGGCGGCCGCCCTGCCCGCCCGCGCGGCCGCGAGCCGGTCAAGTGGTCGGTTCAAGCCGCCGGAAGTGGTCGTTGTCCCTCGTCCGGGCGCCTCCAAGACTTCGACCAATCCGCCCCGTGCGGCTGATCGACGTCAAGGAAGGCCCAATGGAAACGGTTCGAGTCGTCTGCGCCCATGATTGTCCTGACATGTGCTCGCTCGTGGCGCAGGTCGAAAATGGTCGCGTCATCCGCGTCCAGGGCGATCCGGACCAGCCCTACACGGCCGGATTTGCCTGCGCCAAGGTCAACCGCGACGCCGAGCTCGTCCATTCGCCCGATCGCCTGACGACGCCCCTCAAGAGGAGCGGACCGAAGGGATCGGGCCAGTTCACGCCGATCAGCTGGGACGCCGCGCTCGACGAGATCTCCAGCCGCTGGAAGACGATCATTGCCGAATCCGGCCCCGAGGCGCTGCTCGGCTATGCCTACAGCGCGCACCAGGGACAGATGAACCGCCATATCGTCAACGGCCTGTTCCACGCCCTAGGCACCAGCCGGCTGCAGGCCGGCACAGTGTGCGACACCTGCTGCGAAACCGCCTGGGACATGACCGCGGGCCCGGTCGGCAGCGCCGATCCGGAAACAGTGGTCGATTCCGACCTCGTCATCGCCTGGGGCTGTGACCTGATGGCGGTCAACGTCCATTTCTGGGCGAAGGTCGAGGCGATCCGCAAGAACGGCGTCAAGGTGGTGGTAATCGATCCCCGCCGCAGCCGCACCGCGGCAAGCGCCGACTGGCACCTGCCGATCCGCATCGGCACCGATGCCGCCCTCGCCATCGGCCTCGTCCACATCCTGGTGCGCGACCAGCTCGTCGACCGCGCCTATCTCGAGGCCCATACGATCGGCTTCGAGCGCTGGGAGCGCGAGGTTGTGCCGCGCTTCACGCCAGCGGTGACCGCCGGCATCACCGGCCTGCCGGAGGCCGACATCGAAAAGCTCGCGGCCATGTATGGCGCCGCCAAGCGCTCGTTCCTGCGCATCGGCGAAGGCATGACCCGCCTTGCCCGCGGCGGCCAGGCGCTGCGCGCCGTCGCCTGCCTGCCGGCAGTGACGGGCGCCTATGGCCGGCGCGGCGGCGGCGCCTTGCTGATGACCGCGGCCTCGATGGATTTCCAGTTCGGCTTCGTCAAGAAGCCCTCCGGCCCGAAGACCGCCCGCCAGGTCAATCATTCCAAGCTCGGCGAGGCTCTTCTGACCATGCAGGATCCGCCGCTGCGCGCCATCCTGATCGCCGCCAACAACCCTGCGGTCACCTGCCCGGAGGCCAACAAGGTGCGTGCTGGCCTCGCCCGCGAGGACCTGTTCGTCGTCGTGCACGATCCGTTCATGACCGATACGGCGCGTTATGCCGACATCGTGCTGCCGGCCACCACCTACCTGGAGACGCAGGACTTCTACCGCGGCTACGGCAGCTACTACATGCAGTTCGCCCCGGCCGCCGTCGCGCCTCAGGGCGAGGCCTGGTCGAACTTCCGCCTTGCCCAGGCCCTCGCCGCGCGCATGGGACTGACCGACCGCGTCTTCCGGATGACGGAACAGGAGATCGTCCCGGAGTTCTTCCGCGGCGCGTCCGGCGCGGTCGGCAAGGTCGATCCGGCCAAGGTGGTGGGCGCCGGGCCGATCAAGGTCGCCCCGTCCGAAGGGCAGGAGTTCCGCACGCCGTCGGGCAAGCTCGAGATCTATTCGGAAGCGCTCGCCGCCCAGGGCGTCTCGCCGCTGCCGGACTGGCAGCCGGACGCGGAGGAACTGCGCGACGCCGCGCGCTGGCCGCTGCGCCTGCTCACGGCCCCGTCCTACTTCCAGCCGCATACGGCCTATTCCGGCGTCGCCTTCCTGCGCAAGCGCGAGGGCGAGCCGTTCTGCGTCCTCAACCCCGCGGATGCCGAGAGGCGCGGCCTCGCGGACGGCCAGAAGGTGCGGCTCTACAACGAGCGTGCGGCGGTGGGCCTGAGGCTCAAGGTCGGTGACGAGGTGGCCGAGGGCGTCATCCTGGTGCCGGGTCAGCGGCCGGGCACGGAAGCGGTCGAAGGCACGATCAACATGCTGTGCTCCGACCGTCTGACGGATATCGGCGAAGGCGCCTGCTACCAGAGCACCTTCCTTGACGTCGAGGCCTGGGAACGGCCGGCCGCCAGCGCCTGACGGCAGCCGCCGGCATCTGCGAAGACGTCGCTCAGGCGGCGTTCTCCTTGGCGATCAGGGCGCGCTTGCGCTCGACGCCCCAGCGATAGCCCGACAGCGCGCCGTCGTTCCTGACGACGCGGTGGCAGGGTATCGCCACGGCAATGTGGTTGGCAGCGCAGGCCTGCGCCACCGCACGCACCGCCTTCGGCGCGCCGATGCGGCGGGCGAGCTCGGAATAGCTGACCGTCTCGCCGACCGGGATGTCGCGCAGCGCCTGCCAGACCCGCTGCTGGAACGCGGTGCCGCGCACGTCGAGCGGCAGGTCGAGCCCGAGCCCGGGCGCCTCGACGAAACCGACGACCTTGGCGACCAGATCCTCGAAATCGGGATCGCCGCCGATCAGCCGCGCCTGCGGGAACTGGTCCTGCAGGTCGCGCGCCAGCCCATCGGGATTGTCGCCCAGCAGGATCGCGCAGACCCCCCGCTCGCTGCGCGCGACCAGGATCGAGCCCAGCGAACATTCGCCGACAGCGAAATGGATGGCGGCATTGGCGCCGCCGGCCTTGTAGTCGGACGGCGTCATGCCCAGCACGTCGTTGGCGGTCGCATAGAACCGGCCATTGGAATTGAAGCCCGCCCCGTAGATCGCCGACGTGACCGAGGTACCCGGACGGACGAGCTCGGCCCTGACGCGCTGCGAGCGATGGGCCGCCGCATAGGCCTTGGGGGTCAGCCCGGTCACCGCCTTGAACACCCGGTGCAGATGGAACGGGCTCATGCGCGCCCGACGGGCAAGCTCGTCGAGCCGCGGCTCCTCCTCCGCCGCCTCGATGAAGCGGCAGAGCTCGGCCACCATGGCGGCCTGATCGCCGGCAAGCCCCCGCTCGTTGGGCTTGCAGCGCCGGCACGGCCTGAACCCGGCGCGACCGGCCGTCTCGCAATCCGGATAGAAGCTGACATGCGTCGGCTTGGCGTGCCGCGAGGGGCAGGACGGACGGCAATAGATGCCGGTGGTCGAGACGGCATAGACGAAGCTGCCGTCGGCGCCGGCGTCGCGCGCCAGCACCGCCTGCCAGCGCGGATCCTGCTCGATGGGCGACGGCGCCGGAGGGTTCGCCCGCGCCCGCTTCGCCACGGAGATCGTTTCAGTCGACATGGCCTTCCGTCCTGACTTGCGATGGTCCGTTGAAATCCTGCCGCCGGTCTACCCATTCACCGCGGCGGCCGCACTCCGGCTCTTGCGGTCAAATTCGTGACGGTCCGATCGAGCCGCAAGCCGCAGTCGGCGGCCACCCGTTTCCTGCGGGGCGCGCTCAGGCGGCCTCGCGGCCGGCATTGCGTCGCGTGACCACACCGGTCCACCAGTCGCCAAGGGCAAAGATGAACGGCATCAGCGCCTCGCCGTCGGCGGTCAGCCGGTAGTCGACCCGCGGCGGCACTTCGGGATAGACGGTACGGGCAACGACGCCGCTCGCCTCCAGCTCGCGCAGGTCCAGCGTCAGCATGCGTTGCGAGATCTTCGGCATGTCCCGGCGCAGGTCGCTGAAGCGCTTCGGCCCATCCTTGAGATAATAGACCACCAGGCTGCGCCAGCGGCCACCGAGCACACGCATGGCGTCCTCGATCGGGCAGCTCGACAGACTCTCCTTCATTCACTCTCTCCAGTATAAAATTTGTAACCGCACAACATTATTGTGCCTTCTTTACGGAAATATGCGCCATCCGCATATCCTTCACGCCAATTCGAATGCAAGGAATGGAAGGATATACAGATGGAATCCATACTCTTCTATGGCATACCCCACGGCTGCTCGTTCGGATCGATCGTCGCCCTGGAGTGGTCGAACCTGCCCTATCGCCTCGCCCGAATCGACATGCTGACAAAGCCCGCGGGCTACGACCGGCTCTATCCGACGACGCAGACGCCCGCTCTGCTCACCGAGGACGGCGAGATGCTTGGCGAGAGCCTCGCCGTCCTCAACCATATTGCCGCGCGCGACCTCGGGAAAAAGCTGGGTTTTGCCCAGGGCACGCGCAGCTTCGACCGCGTGAACGAAGCCCTCGCCTTTCTCCACACCGAGGTCCATGGCGCCTTCGGCCCGGTCTGGTCCACGTTCAAGCTCGCTGTCGACGCTGCCACGAAAGATATGTTGCGCGCCTATGGCCGTGACAATGTCGCCCATGTGCTCGGCAAACTCGACAGCCGCCTTGCCGGCCGCGACTGGATGGTCGGCGAGCACAGGACGGTGGCGGACGCCTATCTCGTCGGCATCGTCCGCTGGGCCGAGGACCTGCAGCTGTTCCGGCTCGAGCGCGACTATCCGAACCTCCATCGGCTCGTCGCCAGGCTCGAACAGGATCCTGCCGTGATCTTCGCCCACGCGATCGAAGCCGGGGAACCGGCGGTCACCTCCGGCCGGTTCCTCGGCCATGTCGCGATCGAGGACCTCGCACAACGCCACGCCGCCTGAGCGGAGCATGGGCGGGCCGCCCGGACCACCGCGACCCGCCGGCGGGGGCTTTGCAGACGCGCGCCGGCTGGACCGCCGGCGCCGGCTCCCGCATGATGCCGTCATGCAGTTGATCTTCCTCTACGGGCCCCCGGCTTCGGGCAAGCTGACCGTTGCCCGCGCGCTTGCCGAACGCACCGGCTTCGCCGTTTTCCACAATCACCTGATCGTCGATGCGGTCGGTGCCGTGTTTCCGTTCGGCAGCGCGCCTTTCGTGCGGCTGCGCGAGAGCTTCTGGCACGAAACGCTGGTGGAAGCGGCCCGAGCGGACCGCTCGACGATCTTCACGTTTGCTCCGGAGCCGACGGTGACGGCCGGTTTTGCGCAGCGGATCCAGCACGCGGTCAACGCCGAGGGCGGCACGGTCGTCTTCGTACGCCTGACCCTTGCCGACGCGATCCAGGACCAGCGGATCGCCGCGGCCGACCGCGCCGCATTCGGCAAGCTGCGTTCACTGCCCCTGCTGCATGACCTGCGCAGCCAGTTCGCAGCGGCGGAAGCGGCCATGCCAGCCGCCCGCCTGACCATCGACACCGGCATGGTCGCGCCGGCCGATGCGGCGCAGATGATCGCCGCCAGCCTCTAGCGGCCAGACCCGCCCCTTTTCCTTGCTCCCGATACCAGCGGCACGGCCGAACGGCCGATGAAGCGAGCCGTCCGCGCGCTTGACAGCGCACAGCTCCCTTCTGCATCATTCATTTATAGAAACACTGTTCCTATAATAGCAACAATATGGCCACCAATCAATCCCTCGACCGCGGTCTCGCCATTCTCGATCTGCTCGATGGGGAAGCGCAGCCGATGGGCATCCGCGACATTGCGCGCGCGCTGGACATCAGCCCGACCATTGTCCAGCGCCTCGCCAACACGCTGGCGGCGGCCGGCTATCTGGAACAGATGCCGGAGACGCGGCGCTACCGGCTCGGCTATCGCGCCGTGGTGCTCGGTGGCGCCCTGCGGCGCGATGACCACCTGCTCGCCAATGCCGCGCGGGAACTGCGGAGCATGGCCGACGAGCATCATCTCAACGGCTATCTGGGGGCGCTGAGGGACCATCGCGTCGTCTATATCGACAGCGTGCAGAGCAGCGGGCCGATCGCCGTCCGGTCGATGCCCGGCGAACGTGCCCATGCGCACAGCACGGCCATGGGCAAGATCCTGATCGCCGAGCTCGCCGCCGCGGAGCTCGCACGCGTGGTCGGTCCCGCGCCCTATCCTGCCCTGACCACGCATACGCTGGTCACGGCCGAAGCTCTCGATGCCGAGCTTGCGGAGGTCCGCCGGCGCGGCTTCGCCCTGTCGCGCGAGGAGAACCTCGTCGGCGTGATCTCGGTTGCGGCTGCCATCCGCAATCAGTCCGGCCGCATCGCCGCTGCGCTCAGCGTCGCCTTTCTCGCAAGCGAGCACGACAGCACCGGCTGGCCAGCCATCACCCAGCTCGTGCTCGACGCAGCGCACCGCTGCTCCCGATCGCTCGGCCATGACGGGCCGCCCATCCAACTGACCGGAGAGAATGCCCATGTTGCGTAACCCCGAGACACGGCCGGCGACAGCCGCGCCCTGCACCGCCGCCACGCGGCTGCTCAACGCCGATCGCCTGAAAACCCTGATGGCGAAGGAAGGGCTTGACGCGGTCGTGGCGACCGCACCCGAGAATGTCACCTATGCCAGCGGCTACTGGGCCATGTCGCAATGGCTGCGGCGTGGACCCCAGACCTATGTGCTGCTCGCAGGCGAAGATCTCGCCGCCTCGACCATCATCGCCTCCACCACCCTGCTCGATCTCATTGCCGACCAGGACATCTGGATCGACCGCGTCCGGCGGTTCGGCTACTTCCAGATCGACCGGATCGACGGCCCGCTCGACGCGCTCGACCGGCATCAGGCCGAGCTCTACGGCCTTGCCGACGACAAGGATCCGCTCGATGCGCTGTGCGCAGCGATCCGCGAAGCGGGGCTGGAACGGGGCCGCATCGGGCTCGACGAGCTCGGCCTGCTGCATGGCTATTGGGAGCGGCTGCAGGAGAAGCTGCCGCATGCAACCCTGGTGCCGGCGCTGCAGCTGTTCCGATCGGTTCGGGCAGTGAAGACGACCGAGGAGATCGAACGGCTGAGGCGGGCCGCCCATATGACCGAGCGCTCGATCGAAGCCGCCCTGGGCATCGCCCGGGAGGGCGCCAGCGAGTGCGACCTGGCCGAGGCCTTTCATGGCCGCACCATCGCCGAGGGCGGCTACCCCGTGCTCGGCTGCATCGGCTTCGGCACCCGCAGCGCCATGCCGAATGTCCAGCCCTCGGATGCCAAGCTGAAGCGCGGCGAAGTAATCCGTTTCGACGTCGGCGGCCGCTACCGGCATTACCGCGCCGACATTGCGCGCATCGCCGTGCTCGGCGAGCCGGACGCGAAGGTCGCCGCCTATTATCGCGCGCTGCACGTCGGCACGCAGAAGGCGATCGAGATGATCCGGCCGGGCGTGCGCACCGCCGACGTCTTCGACGTCGCCGTCGAAGCCGTCCGGCGCGAGGGTATTCCGCACTACAGCCGGTCCCATGTCGGCCACGGCATCGGCATCGACGGCTATGATCCGCCGGATCTCGCCGCCTCGAGCACTGCCGTCGTCGAGGAAGGCATGGTCCTCTGTGTCGAGACGCCCTACTACGAGCTCGGCTGGTGCGGCCTGCAGGTCGAGGACATGGTGGTGGTGCGCGCCGACGGCTGCGAGAGCCTGATGAGCTCCGACGGCCGACTGATGACGGCCGGCTAGGCGCGGAACGATCGAGCGCATGGTCGGATGCGGCAAAGCTCCGGATCCGGCCGGTACCCAAGCGACAGCCCGGCAAAAACAAGATGCAAAGGGGACAGCCCATGGACAGGCGGCATTTTCTCGCCATGACCGGCCTCGTCGGCGCCGGTACTCTCATTCCGGCCGCCCGGCCGGCACGCGCGCAGGCCTATCCGGCCCGGCCGGTGACCGTGCTCGTGCCCTTCGCGCCTGGTGGCACGGGCGATCTCTCCGCCCGGGTCTTGGCCGACCAGGCGCGCAACCGCCGCAACGCGCCTGTCGCCGTCGATTTCAGGCCGGGCGCCGGCGGCACGCTGGGTGTCACGCAGATCGCCCGCACGGCGCCGGACGGAACGATGCTCGGCCTCTATTCGGTAAGCCCGTTCGGCACGCTGCCGCATGTGCAGCGCGTGCCCTATGACGCGGCCAAGGACTTCACCTATGTCGTGGCTCATTCCTACGTGCCGATCGCGCTCTATGTCCGCACCGACAGCGCGCTGAAGAGCTGGGACGATCTCGTCAAGTACGGCAGGGACAATCCGGGGCGCCTGCGCTGGGGCACGTCGGGCGTCCGGGGCGCGGCGCATATCGCTATCGAAGCCTCGTTCCGCAAGCTCGGCCTGCGCGCCACCTTCGTGCCGTTCACCGGCGGCGCCGAGGCCATGACCGCCCTGCTCGGCGGCCATATCGAGGCCTCCGTCTCCTCGGACTACGGGCCGCAATTGCAGGCGGGGCAGGTGCGCCTGCTCGCCTCGACCGGCACCGAGCCGATCGCAGGCCAGCCCGATGTGCCGACCTTCAAGACCCTCGACCAGCCGCTCGCCGTCGAAGCGATCTACGGCCTCGTCGGCCCCGCCGGACTGCCGGCCGATGCCGTCGCCTATTGGAACGACGTCGCGCGCGACATGATGGAGACACCGGATTATCGCACCTATCTCGACGTGGTCCGCGGCGGCAAGCTCCTTTGGGATCATGCCGAATTCACCACCAGGGCGGTCGAGACCTATCGCAGGCTGGGCGAAGCGATGGACAGCCTCGGCTTCCGGGCCCGGTGATCCGATGATCGCCCCGCTCCTCCTCAGCCTTGTGGCCGCGGCGGCACTCGCCCTGGCGGCCGGCTACGAGATCTGGTCCTTCGGCACGCCCGGCCCGGGTCTCATGCCGGTCGTCGGCGCCGGCCTGATGCTCGTCGCGAGCCTTGCCTCGTTCAGCCGCGGCAGGACGGACGATACACCGGAAGCGGCGGGCCCCGGCCTTGCCGCCAGCCTGCCCTACATGGCCGGCTTCGTCACACTGATCCCGCTGACCCTGCTCATCGGCCTCCTGCCGGCGCTGGCGCTGGTCGGCGGTGCCATCCTGCGCTTCGCCAACGGCTATTCGACCGGCCGCGCGGCGGCGCTCGCCGGCGGCGTCGCCGCCGCCTCCTGGATCATCTTCGCCTGGGCGCTCGCCGTGCCCCTGCCGCGCGGTCTCGTCTGGGGGGCGTGATGGAGATCCTCAACAATCTCGTCATGGGCTTCGGCGTCGCGCTGACGCCGACCAACCTGCTGATCGCGCTCGTCGGCTGCCTCGTCGGCACCGCGGTCGGCGTGCTGCCGGGCCTCGGCCCGACGGCGACCATCAGTCTCCTGCTGCCAATCTCGGTCTATCTCGACCGGACGAGCGCGCTCATCCTGCTCTCCGGCATCTATTACGGCGCCATGTATGGCGGCTCGATCACCTCCATCCTGGTCAAGATCCCGGGCGAGGCGGCGAGCGTCATCACCTGCATCGACGGCTACCAGATGGCCCGCAGGGGACGGGCCGGCGCCGCGCTCGGCATCAGCGCCCTTGCCAGCTTCGCCGCGGGCATCGTCGCGACCATCGGCATCGCCGCCCTCGGCCCCGCCATCGCCGGCCTCGCCCTGATGTTCGGGCCCGTCGAAAAGAGCGCCCTGCTCATCCTCGGCTTCGCGCTGGTGCTCGGCATCGGCGACGGCCCCAAGATTCGCGCGCTCGCGATGATCGGCTTCGGCCTGCTCCTTGCGACTGTCGGCGTCGATCTCGTCTCCGGCGAGGAGCGTTTCGTCTTCGACGTTCCCGCCCTCAGGGACGGCTTCGGCATCGCCATCGTCGCCATGGGCCTGTTCGGCATCAGCGAGGTCCTGCTGATGGCGGAAGGCGGCGACGAGGCCGGACGGCCCATGGCCTATGGCCGGGGGCTCCGCGATCTCCTGCCCAATGGCGACGATATCAGGCAAGCCGCGGGGCCGGTCGCGCGCGGCAGCCTGCTCGGCTTCTTCCTCGGCCTGCTGCCCGGCGGCGGCGCGCTGATCTCCAGCTTTGCGAGCTACATGATGGAGCGACGCCTGTCCAAGACGCCGGAGCGTTTCGGGCAAGGCGCCATCGAGGGTGTCGCCGGCCCGGAGGCGGCCAACAATGCCGGCGCGCAGGCAAGCTTCATTCCCCTGCTCTGCCTCGGCATTCCCGCCAATGCCGTCATCGGCGTCATCATGGGCGCCCTGCTCATGGCCGGCGTGACGCCGGGCCCGCGCCTGATCGTCGAGCATCCGGACCTGTTCTGGGGCGTCATCGCCAGCATGTTCGTCGGCAATCTCATGCTGGTCGTGCTGAACGTGCCGCTGGTCGGCTTGTTCGTCGCGCTGCTGCGCGTGCCGGCGGCGGTCATGGCCGTGCTGATCATCTTCTTCTGCGTCATCGGCGCCTACAGCCTCAACAACAGCCTGTTCGACGTCGGCGCCATGCTGTGCTTCGGCCTTCTCGGCTACGGGCTGCGGCGCGGCGGCTTCGACGTTGCGCCATTGCTGCTCGCCTTCGTGCTCGGCGGCATGCTGGAGCAGAACCTCCGGCAGGGCCTGATCATCGGCTATGGCGATGCGCGGGTGTTCCTGTCGAGCCCAATCAGCGCCGCCTTCCTCGCCCTTGCCGTGGTGGTGGCCCTCGGCCCGGTCCTCCTCGCCCTTGCGAAACGCGGCCGCCGGTCACCCGACACTGCGTCGAGCCCCGGCCGCAGCGACTGAGGCATCGCTGCGGCTGCCCACAACCGATCGAGAGACCATGATGAGCATGATCAATCCGTGCCTGACCGGCTTCCAATGCATCCGCTGCGGCCATCGCCTGCCCGTCGCCGACCATCCGGAGGGCTGTCCCGTCTGCCTGGCGGCCAGCCGGCCGGCGAGCGTCGTCGCGACCTACCAGAACCTGCCGGATCTGCCTGCCGCCGGCGCCGGCCGGGGCATGAGCCGTTTTGCCGCCCGCCTCGCCTATCCCGAATTCGTCACGCTCGGCGAGGGCGATACACCGCTCGTCGCGCTGCCGCGGCTCGCCGCTGCGCTCGGCCTCGACACGCTCAGGATCAAGCTCGAAAGCGCCAATCCGACAGGATCCCACAAGGACCGGATGAGCGCCCAGTTCGTCACCCGCGCGCGGGCCCGCGGCGCGCCCGCCGTCATCGCCGCCTCCAGCGGCAACGGCGGCGCGTCGGTGGCGGCCTATGCCGCCGCCGCCGGCCTTGCCTGCACCATCGTGACGACGGTCGAGACCAGCCCGGTCTGGCGCCGCGCCATCATCATGACCGGTGCGCATCTGCACGTGGTGGAGACCAGCATGGAGCGCTGGGCCGTGGTGCGCGACAAGGTCCGCAACGAGGGTTATGCGACGGCGACCAACTATCTCGACCCGCCCGTCGGCAGCGATCCCTTCGCCGTCGATGCCTACAAGACCGTCGGCTACGAGCTGGCCGAGGCCGAGAATATCGCGGCGGTCGACGCGATCCTGGTGCCGACGGCACGCGGCGACCTCCTTTGGGGCCTGCACGCCGGCCTCGCCGAAGCCGCGGCGACGGGGCGGCTGGCGCGCGTCCCCCAGCTCGTTGCCGTCGAACCGTTTCCACGCCTCGCGGCGGTTCAGGCCGGCGCCGACGTCACCGACCATTTTCCAGGAAAATCGGCGCTCGTCTCGATCAATGGCGCGACCGTGACCTACCAGTCGCTGGCGGCGCTCGAACGCAGCAGCGGCCTGGCCGTTGCCATCGATCCGGCCGAGGCGATCGCCGACCAGCGCCTGCTCGCCACCAACGGCCTCTATCTCGAACTGTCCTCGGTCGCATCGCTCACCGCCCTGCGCGAGCTCAAGCGGCGCGGCCGGGCCGACATCAGGAATGCAATCCTGATCGGGACCTCGCACGGCTACAAGGAATTTCCGTCGGACGCAGCCGAGCCGAGCCGTCCGAAGGCCGGGGCATAGTCGACCCGGCCGCTCGTCGCCGGCAGCGGGCCGCCGAGAGCCAGCACCATCAGATAGGGGCCGGCATAGGGCGAAGCGAAGCCTTCGGCGAGCCGCGGGTCGAAACCGAAGCGGCGGTAATAGGCGGGATCGCCGAGGACGAAGACCGCCTGCACGCCGGCCGCGCGCGCCTCGGCGAGCCCCTGGCGGATCAACCCGCCGCCAACGCCCGAACGCTGGTGCGCCGGCGCGACCGCGACTGGCGCGAGGCCCAGTGCCCGCAACGGACCCGTCATCGGCGAAAACATGACATGCCCGACGACGACGCCGCCCGTCTCGGCGACCAGGGCGATCGCCGCGTCGCCATCGGCACGCAGCTCCTCCACCAGCCGGGCCTCCTCGGGACCTGGAAAGGCGGCCTCGAGCACGGCGCGGATGGCGGCCACGTCGTCAGGCCGTTCACGGCGTATCAGCATGGCCTTCGCTCCACCGACGGCGCCGACCCTGTGCCGGCCGTCGGACATGGCCTCAAATGGCGGAACAGCGCAACCTTGGGCGCCGTCCGGCGGCCGCCGATTGCGGTTCGCCCAGGCCCTCAGCCCGGACCGGAGCAGCAGGCCGCACCTCCGGATCCCGCCTGGAGCCTGTTGTCGATGCTCTCGCCGTTGCGCCCGCCTGGGACATCCATGGCCGGATTGCCCGCGAAAAAGCCGTTCGGCTTGAGGGTGAAGCCGGCATATTCCACCGGCATGATCGGGAAGTCCTCAGGCTTGCAGACATGGGTGTGCCCGAAGGAATGCCAAACCACGATGTCCTCGTTGGCGATCGCGCGGTTCTGAGCGACATAGCGCGGCAGGCCGTCGCCTCCGGCATGGACGTTGGGATAGTCACCGCTGCCATATTTCTCGGCAGGGTCGTAGCGCGTCACCCAGACATGGCGTGTCGCAAAGCCGCCGCGGGCGCGCACGAAACTGCCCTCCTGCGCGAGCATCAGCGGGCTCGCCTGAACCGAGAGCTTGTAGCCCGGAGCGTTGCCGACGGCGTTGACCACATTGGTGTTGCTGATCTTCCAGTAGCGTCCGGTACGCCCGTCCGCCTCGCGCGCCGCGTCGCGCTCGCGGGCCAGCACGCGGCTCGTCACGCCGAAGACATTGCCGTGGGGATTGTCGGTGCCCCAGGGCCGCGGCACGAATTCGTGCTCGGTGACCGTGTTGCGCTCGCCGTCCACCATCATGTGCAGCCTGGCATTGAAGAAGTGCTGGTGGGTCGGGCCGCCGAGACCCTCGGCCACCATGCCGCCCCAGGGATAGCGCTCGCCCGGCGCGACCGCCGCCGTCTGGATGATGCCGGTGAGCTTGGCTTCGAGCTGGATCGTTCCGTCCTGGTAGAGATACCAGTAGAAGCCATAGTCGTAATTGCCGACGGTCGCGAAGAAGGAGATGACCAGGCGGCGCGAACGGCGCACCTCGAACAGCTGGTTGCGGAATTCGTAGTGCTTCCAGAGGATGCCGTAGTCCTCCTCGTGCATGCACACGGCATTTTTCATGACGAAGGGTTCGCCACGGTCGTCGGCCGCGGGAATGTCGAAATAGTGGATGTGGCCGAGGCAGTCGCACCCGAGCTCCAGCGCGTTGGCGAGCTTGCCGAGACCATATTCGCCCGCGTCGAAAGCGCTCTTCCAGTAGTGGTTGGCGGTGGGATCGGCATAGGGCACCACCATTTCGGTGACGCTCGCCCGATAGATCACCGGGCGCTCGCGGCCACCGTCGCGATAGGCCAGCTGGTGCAGGACCAGCCCCTCGCGCGGCGTGAAGCCGATGCGGAACGACCAGTTCTGCCAGTCGACCCGCCATCCCTCGACGGTGAAGCTCGGCCCCTCCGGCTGGACGACGTGCAGCGGCTTCAGGTCCTGCCGCGTGTCCTTCCAGGTCTCGGGATCATAATTGTGCTTGGTCTTCGGGATGGGCGGAGCATCTTGTTCGTCGACGAGGTCGACCACCCTGCGGGCAATGAGATCGACCACCGCCACCAGCCCCTCGACCGGATGGGCGTAGCCGTTGTCCTTCAGTTCGGAGCGATAATAGCTGACCGCCCGGACGATCCGCCGGCCGCGCTCGAAATCGCGGTCGAAAAAGCCCGACGAGAACGGATCGATCTGGGCGAGCGCCATGTCGGCATCGCTCAGGCCGCGCCGGCGCATGGCGGCACGCCAGCCGGGATCGGCCTTGACGATCTCGTCGCACAGGAAGAACTCCTCGACCATGACCGGCGGCTGGCCGTAGGGCGCTTCGCCGGTCGCGATCTCGGTTTCGGAGGCGATCGCCTTGGCGCCGATGTCGACGACGACCTCGCGGCTGCGGCCCGTCGCCGTGTTGAGCACGACCAGGAAGGCAAGGCGCGGCGGTGAGGCGCCGGGGCGGAAGCCGAGGACATCGGCCTTGGCAGGCTCCTCGAGCCGGAGGATGGCAAAACGTTCGTGCCGGTCGAGCTTCAGGCGATCCCTGGCTATGGCGCAGGCGGCCGCGATTTCAGCCGTCGTCAGCGGGTCCAACGGATGCGCCTTTGCCGCTGCGAGGCCCGCCGGCCTCATCGTCTCCGCCGCGGCTGTCGGCATCGCGACCATCTTCGTCTCTCCTGAAAAAGCCCTCGTCACGTCACGATGGCCTTGCACGGCCGCCGCGGCCATCAACCGTCCGGTGGATGCCGCAGGCGCAAAAGCTCAGCCGGTGGCGGTCAGACGCGCCGCGAGGCCGGCGCGCGTCTCCACGCCGGTCTTTTCGAAGATATGGATCAGGTGGGTCTTCACGGTGGCGAGCCCGATGCCGAGGCAAAGGGCGATGTCCTGGTTGGTCCGGCCGCAGCAGACGAGGCGCGCCACCTCCGCCTCGCGCGCGGTCAGGCGGAACGCCCCGCCCATCCGCTCGCCCGGCAGGCTCCTTACCGGCCGGAACCAGGACGGCAGGTTGAAGGCGATATAGCGCTGCAGGCCCGCCATGATGCGGCCGTGCGCCGGTGTCGGGCGCATGTCGCGCGCCGTCCACATCAGGCTCATGCCGGCGGTGATCCGGCCGTTCTGCCGGAACACCATCTCGGCGGTCTCGACCGTGCCGTAATGGTGGATGAAGTCGCAATAGGCGCCGAGATCGTCGGGGGCCACCGCCGCCGCGACCTCGTCGAGCCAGGCGACCGGCCGCGGCCATACCGACAGGCGCCGCACATGCAGCGGATCCTTCGCGTGCATTTCGACGAGATAGCGCCGCTGCAGCTCGTCGGGAACGTCGCGGCAGACGAACTCGCAGAGATTGTCGTCGTCGTCGACGGAATAGAAGGCGAGCCGGCTGGAGCCGACGGCCTGCTCGACAAGCCTCAGCGTCTCCTCGATGAACTGCTGCTGCCGGTCATGCATGACGGGAACGGCCCCTCACGGCGAAAGCGCGACGGGCCAAGCCTGCCGGATCGGCAGGCCGATGACAATCCCGGCCCGGCGCGCCGCGCCGTCAGGACTTATCGAGCAGCTTGCGCAGCTCGGTCTTGAGGATCTTGCCGTAATTGCTTTTCGGTAGCGCCGCCATGAACCGGTAGGCCTTGGGACGCTTGAAGCGGGCAATGTTGTCGAGGCAGTGAGCATCGAGTTCGGCGGCGGACACGGCGCCTTCGGCCGCCGGCACGACGAAGGCGAAGACCTCCTCGCCCCAGTCGGCGTGGGGCCGGCCGACGACGCTCACCTCGACCACGGCCGGGTGCTGCAGCAGCACCTCCTCGACCTCGCGCGGATAGATGTTCGAGCCGCCCGAGATGATCACGTCCTTGGAGCGGTCCTTGAGCGACAGAAAGCCATGCGCGTCGAACTGGCCGATATCCCCGGTATGGAGCCAACCGTCCCGCAGCGCCTGGGCGGTGGCCGCCGGATTGTTCCAATAGCCGGCCATCACGACGTCACCCGTCACGATCACCTCGCCATTCTCGCCCACAGGCCGGTCGACGCCGTTCTCATCCACCACGCGGACGCTGACGCCGGTGCGGGCGATGCCGACCGAGGCGAGCCTCTGCTCCAGCCGGCCGTCGCCGGTGTCGACATGCATGTGGGGCGGCAGATAGGTGATCGTGCAGGGCGCCTCACCCTGGCCGTAGACCTGCCACAGGCGGGGGCCGAGCCGGTCGACCGCCGTCTTGAGGTCTTCGACATACATGGGCGCGCCGCCGTAGAAGATCTGGTCGAGATTTTCGCGCTTCAGGCGGGCGATCGCGGCCGAGCCGATCAGCCGGTTGACCATGGTCGGCGCCGCGAAAAACGAGCTGCCGGGATAATGATTGACGAGGTCGACGATCTCCTCCGGCTCGAAACCGCCGCTGGCAGGCACGACATTGGCCGCGCCGCGCACAAAATGGGCAAGCGAGAAGAGCCCGGCGGCGTGCGACAGCGGCGCCGGATGCAGAGCGGCATCGCGGTCATCCACCGGGCCGATGTCGGCCAGGAAGCTCAGCGTCATGTTGTAGAGATTGCGATGGGTGAGCATCGCGCCCTTCGGCCGGCCGGTCGTGCCGCTGGTATAGAAGAGCCAGGCGACGGCATCGGGGGAAACCACGGCGGGACGGACGGCCGCGCGGCCCATCGGCACGCCCTCGCCCGCCGCCGCCATCGCCCGATGGTCGGCGCCGCCGACCACCACCATGGCCGGAGCCGGATCCGGCAGTGCGGTGGCGGCCTGTTCGGCGAGGTCCGCGGTCACGAACAGTGCCTCCGCGCCGCTGTCGGCGAGGATGTGGCCGAGCTCCTTCGGGTGGAGCTTGGCATTGATCGGCACGATGACGCAGCCGGCGAACCAGGCGCCGAACATGACCTCGAAATAGTCCGGGCCGTTCGACATGAAGAGGCCGACGCGGGCGCCCTGCCGGAGACCGCGCTGACGGAGCGCGGCCGCGATCGCCGCCGCCCGGCAGGCGAGCGCGCCGTAGGACAGGACCGGCCTGGTGCCCAGGCAGACCGCCGGCCGGTCCCGGAACGCGGCGGCGGCATTGACCAGCAGTTCGGCGATGTTCACGTGTTACACTCCCTGCCGTCGACGTCACCGCGATCGGTCAGACCGCGCGCGTCTGGCCTTTCCAGAAGCTCTCACGAATATCCTTCTTGCGCACCTTGCCGACCGGGCTGCGCGGCAGGCTGTCCCAGAACTCCACGGTCTTCGGCGCCTTGACGCTGCCGACCTTGTCCTTGCAGAGCTGGATGATCTCGTCTTCGGTTGCCGTCGCACCCGGCTTCAGCTCGATGACCGCCTTGACCGCCTCGCCCCACTTGTCGTCGGGCACGCCGATCACCGCGCAGTCCTGCACCGCCGGATGGCCCCAGATCACCTGTTCGACCTCGCTCGGATAGACGTTGAAGCCGCCCGAGATGATCATGTCCTTCTTGCGGTCGACGATATAGACGTAGCCGTCGCGGTCCTTGAAGCCGATATCGCCGGTGTGATGCCAGCCATGGCCCGACACTTCGCGGGTGGCATGGGGGTTCTTGTAGTAGCCCGGCATGACCAGATTGCCGCGCACGACGATCTCGCCGCGCTCGTCGGGGCCGAGGAGGCGCCCATCATCGTCCATGATGGCCACCGGCGTCAGCAAGGTCGGCCGGCCGCAGCTCGCAAGGCGCTGCTCGCGCGCGGGATCGCCGATCACCTTGTGATCCTCGGGCGAGAGGAAGGTGCACAGCATCGGCGCCTCGGCTTGGCCGAAGGTCTGGGTCATCACCGGCCCGAACACGTCGAGGCATTCCTTGAGCCGTTCCACGGACATCGGCGCCGCCGCATAGATGAAGTGCTCGAGCGAGGAGAAATCGTGCTCGCGCAGGCCGGGATGGGCGAGCAGAACATAGATCGCCGTCGGCGGCAGGAAGAGATGCGTCACGCCCTCGGTCTCGATGGCCGAGACCACCTTGGCGGCGTCGAAGCCGGGCAGGATGACCTGCGTCGCGCCCGCCGCCATCAGCATGATGCCGACACCGCCGGCGGCATGGGTCATCGGCGCGATGACCAGATGGACCGGCGGCTTGCGCGTCGGCATGGCGGCGTAGAAGTTGGCGATCATCGTCTCCCAGACGAGATTGGTCCAGAGCACGCCCTTCGGCCGGCCGGTGGTGCCTCCCGAGGAAAAGATCGAGATCGGCGCGTCGCGCCGCTCCGGAACGTCGGGATCGGTTTCCGGACTGTCGGCGATCGCATCCTCGAGGAACGGTGCACCGGCCCCGGCCTTGTCGATGCAGACATAATGCTGGATCTTCGGGCATTCGCGCCGGAACGCGGCGACGTTGTCCTCGAATTCGCTGTGGTAGAACAGCACCTCGACATCGCAATTGTCGAGGATATAGGCATTTTCGGCGACCACGTTGCGGGCGTTGATCGGCACCCAGACATTGGCGCCGCGCACGATGCCGAGCACGCATTCGAAGGCGACGGCCGAATTGGGGCTGTAGACCGCGGCCATGCGCTCCGGTCCGATGCCGAGGCCATGAATGAAGTTGGCGATCCGGTAGCTGCGCCTCTGCACCTCGCCGAAGGTGCGGGCGACCGTCGCATCCTTCAGGCACAGCCGCTCGGGATCGAGTGCGACACCGCGGTCGAAGAAATCGATGAGACGCATGGCGCTCCCCTTCTGACTATGGCCGACGATGGGCGCCGGGCCGGAACGGCCGCGGACCAAAACCCGTCTAGTTGTGGAGTCCGAGGAGGTTGTTCATCGCCCGTGAGAGCCCGAAGGTGGTCGTTGCGACACGAAGCACCGCAGGGCACGAGGATGAACAACCCGCACAAGAATGCGCGAACGACGCCGCTTGGTCGAGCGGAGATGATCCGGCGGATCGTAGGAGACGGCCGGCCTGTCGGCGAAGTGGCGGCCGGCTTCGGGGTCAGCGAGCGAACCGCCCGCAAATGGCTGTCGCGATGGCGGAGCGATGGAGAAGCCGGGCTGCAGAACCGCTCGTCCCGGCCCCATGCGTCCCGATCGGCCTATGCCATCCCGTTCCCCTCTTCCGCCCGCCGGACCGCAGATCTCACGCGATGGCTGGCCTGGTACAACCAGCACCGGCCGCATGCTAGCCTCGCACGACGATCACCGGCTCAAGCTCTCGCCGGAACAACCTGACCAGAACTCACATCTAGACGCTGATGAGACTTTCGATCTTCTGCCGGTTCGCCTGCAGCTCGGCGGTTGTGCCCGACCAGACCATGCGGCCATTGTCGATGACGAACTGGCGCTGGGCGAGCTTGAGCGGCACGCGCAGGTTCTGCTCGACCAGAAGGATGCCGATGCCCTCGGCATTGATGGTGCGGATCGCCTCGATCAGCGTCTCGACGATGAGCGGGGCAAGCCCCTCGGTCGGCTCGTCGAGCAGCAGCACCTTCGGATTGGTCAGAAGGCCGCGGCCGATCGCCAGCATCTGCTGCTCGCCACCCGACAGGGTATCGCCGCCGGAATTGCGCCGTTCCTCGAGCCGCGGGAACAGCTCGTGCACGCGCTTCAGCGTCCAGGGACCGGAACGGCCCATGACGGTCGCGATGGTGAGGTTTTCCTCGACCGTCAGGTTCGGGAAGATCCGCCGATTCTCTGGAACGAAGGCGATGCCGAGCCGGCCGAGCTCGTAGGGCCGCATGGCGGTGGCGTCGGCGCCGGCCACCAGCCGCCGGCCGCGCGCCAGCCGG
The DNA here is from genome assembly GCA_000751295.2 of bacterium YEK0313. Lineage (NCBI taxonomy): Bacteria > bacterium YEK0313. The sequence continues at coordinate 2,155,296 of CCMO02000001.1, read as the reverse complement.
TTCAGCCCGATCGCCGCCTTGAGCAGCGTGCTCTTGCCGGCGCCGTTGCGCCCGATCAGCGACACCACCTCGCCGTCGGCGACGTCGATGCCGACATGATGCAGGGCCTGGGCCTTGCCGTAGAAGACGTCGCAATCCTCGAGGGCCAGAGCGGTCATTCGTCTTCCCCGAGATAGGCGGCGCGCACGGCGGGATTGGCCTTGATCGCCTCCGGCGTTCCGGACGCCAGCAGCTGTCCCTGGACCATCACGACGATCTCGTCGGAGACCTGCATGACCACGTCCATATTGTGCTCGATGAGCAGCACGGTGCGGCCGGCAACGACGCGCCGGATCAGGTCAATCGCCTGTTCCAGCCGATCATGGCCGACGCCGGCGAGCGGCTCGTCGAGCAGCAGCACGCGCGGATCCGACAGGAGGGTCAGCCCGACCTCCAGCGCGCGCTGGTCGCCGTGGGACAGGTTCTCGGCGGGAACATGGGCAAGCGCGGTCAGGCCGACGAGCTCGAGCACCTTCTCGGCCTCCTCACGCTCCCGGGCGAAACGGCCGGACGGCAGCCAGAACGGCTGAAGCCGATGGCGATGGGCGAAGGCGCCGAGCTTGAGATTGTCCAGCACGGTCATGCCGGCGAAGATCTTGGTGATCTGGAAGCTGCGGCCGAGCCCGGCGCGGGTGCGGGCGTGAACGGCAAGCGCGGTGATGTCGCGCCCGTCGAGAAACACCCTGCCGCCGCTCAGCGTCGCATGGCCGGAGAGCGCGTTCATCAAGGTGGTCTTGCCGGCGCCGTTCGGGCCGATCAGGCCATAGAGCCGATTGGCCTCAAAGGCATGGCTGACGCCGGCGACCGCCTTCAGCCCACCGAAGGCGACTTCGATATTCTCGCAGCGAAGCGCGGCGCCGTTCATCGCACACCTCCATCGCGCCGGCCGCGGCCGGCGAACAAGCCGGCGAGGCCATTCGGCAGAAAGATGGTGCAGAGGATGAAAATGAGGCCGAGAATGCCATACCAGTGCTGCGTCACCTGGCTGAGCTCCTCCTTCAGGAGCTCGAACAGGCCGACACCCAGAACCGGGCCGAGCAGCGTGCCTTTGCCGCCGAGCAGGGTCATGATCAATACGTCGCCGGACGTCGTCCAGTGCAGCATCTGCGGGCTGATGTAGAACATCAGCGAGGCCAGCAGCGCGCCGCTGACACCGGCATAGGCGCCAGAGATCATGAAGGCGCACTGGCGCAGACGCTGCACGTTGTAGCCGATCTGCGCCGCGCGGACGTCGTTGGCCTGCACGGCACGCAAGGCGTCGCCGAAGGGCGAGGCGCGCAGCAGCGCCATGACCGCCAGCCCGACGAGGAAGACCAACACCAGGAAATAATAGAAGGTGCGGTTGTCGTAGAAATCGAGGCCGAAGAGATCGGGCCTCGGTACGCCCGGCAGGCCGTCGAGACCACCGGTCAGATCACGCAGCTTGGTGCTGGCGAGGATGTAGACGAGCTGGGCCAGCGCCAGGGTCAGCAGCGAGAAGAAGAGGCCGGAGACACGCAGGGCGAAGATGCTGAGCGCGAAGGCGAAGAGAGCGCCGACCACGGCCGCACAGCCGAGTGCGGGCATGAAGCCGAGCCCGGCCTTGGTCATCAGCAGCGTCAAGGCATAGCCGCCGGCACCGAACAGCGCCGCATGGCCGAAGGAGAGCATGCCGGCGAGGCCGAAGATGAGGTCGAAGCCGATGGCGAAGAGGCTCCAGATCAGGATCAGGCTGACGAGGTTGAGGCTCTCCTCGCCGGTCACGAAGAAGGGCACGACGATCATCGCCGCCACGATCAGCGCCATTGCCGCCTGGCCGATGCGGGAGGGTCTTGCGGGACCTGAGAAGATCATGCGGCGCGTCCCTTGCGGCTGAACAGGCCTGCCGGACGCGTCAGGAGCGTGACGATCAGCAGCATGAAGGTGATGAGATCGACCCATTCCGGCGCGTAGGTGAAGCCGACCGCACGGGCCATGCCCAGGAGCAGAGCGGCGAAGACCGCGCCGCGGATGCTGCCGAGGCCACCGATGATGACCACGACGAAACAGTCGATGATGACGCTGAAGCCCATGCCGAGTTCGATCGGTACGAGGGGCGCCGCGATCACGCCGCCGAGCGCGGCGAGGCCTGCGCCGAGCGCGAAGACCGCGGTGCGGACGCGCGAGACGTTGATGCCGAGCGTCTCGGCCATGTCGGAATCCGAACTGGTCGCCCGGATCATCACGCCGTAGCGGCTCTTCTCGATGACGACGAACAGGAGCGCTGAAACCGCCGCGCCGAACACGATGATGAACAGCCGGTAGGAGGGAATCTGGCTGCCGAACATGGCGATCGGCTGCGAGAACAGGTCGGGCGTCGGCACCTGCTTGTAGTCGAGGCTCCAGATCAGCTTCACGGCCTCTTCGATGACCAGGATGAAGCCGAAGGTCAGCAGGAGCTGGTAGATGTGATCGCGCTCATAGACCGGGCGGAGCGCCAGCCGCTCCATCACCGCGCCGAGAGCGGCGATGACGAGCGGCGCCAGGGCGAGGCCGATCCAGAACGATCCGGTCCACTGCACGATCTGATAGCAGACATAGGCGCCCAGCATGTAGAGCGCGCCATGGGCGAAATTGATCACTCCGAGCATGCCGAAAATGAGCGTCAGCCCGGCGGCCAGGAGGAACAGCAGGAAGCTGAGGCTGAGCCCGATGACGATGGTGGACAAGCGCGAGGGTCCTGAAGCGAGGGGGCCGGGCCGCGAAAAGCCCGGCAGTCCGATGATCATCCTGGAGCGGGACGGGCTGTCGCCCGCCCGGTCCATCGGCTTCAGCAGGCGTCGAACAGGCTCGCCGGCTCGAATACGTTGGTGATCTTCATGGTCAGCGGCGGCAGCGGCGCCTGGCCTTCGGTCACCACGCCCCAGAGCCCGACCTGCGCGGCCTGATGGTCGCAGGCCCGCATGGTCTTGCGGCCCTCGAGCGAGTTTTCACGCGTGCTGCTCGCGAAGGCATCGACCCAGCGCTCGCGATCCCACGACTTGGTCGCCTCGACGACATCGAGCCACCAGCTCATGCCGTCATAGGCCTCGCCAGCGAAGCTCGAGGGGAATTCGCCATATTTCGCCCGATAGGCGGCCACGAAGGTCTTGTTGGCCGGGGAATCGTAGCTGAAGTGGTAGCGCACGCCGGAATAGACCCCGACCGCCGAAGGCCCGACGGCGGCCGCCAGCGTCTCGTCCTGCAGCACCGGGCCGAACTGCACCTTGGTGCGGCCCAGCCCGACCTGGCCGGACTGCTTGAGGAAGGTCACGGCGTCGTTGCCGGTGACGAAGACGGCGATGCCGTCGGCATCGGACTTTGCCATCTTGTCGACGATGACGGAGAAATCGCGATTGCCGAGCGGCGCATAGTCGATGCCGACAATGGCGATGCCCGCTTTCGCCGCCTCGGCCTGGAACATGGCCCAGCCGTCGCGCGTCGCCTGGTAGTCCGCGGCGACGCCGTAGAGCTTCTTAAGCCCCTTCGCCTTGGCGAATTCGAGCGCCATGCGCGTTTCCATGCCGAGCGTATTCGACGTGCGGAACGTATAACGCGAGCCGTTGACGCGGGTGATCTTGTCATCGGCCGAAATGGTGACGAGCAGCGGTACCTTGCGCTGGTCGGCAAGGCTCTGGAGCGCGAGGGTCGAAGCCGATCCGACCGCGCCGAAGATCATCTGAGCCCCGCCCGCCAGCAGGCGCGTCGCCTTCTGCACCGCCGGCTGAGGCTTCGTCTCATCGTCTTCCCAGGACACACGGATGGGCTTGCCCAGCACCTTGCCGCCGCGGTCGGCGATGGCGAGCTCGGCGCCCTGGCGCATGTCCTTGCCGATGATGCCGTAGGCGCCCGAGAACGCCAGGATGCCGGCAATATGGAACTCCGACGGCTCGGCGGCCCGCGCCGAGGCGACAGGCAGGTTGGTCGACAGCGCCGCGGCGGCGGCACTGCGCATGAAGAAACGACGGTCCATGAATGGCCTCCCGCACCGGTCCGGCCGCTTCGGGCGGGACACCTATTTTACTTGCGAGTAGGTCTATGATTACCCGAAAGTAGGAGTCAATCATCCGGACGGCAGATAGGGCCATTCGCCCCAGGTCGTGCTTTGTGGCGAATGGTCGCGCGGTAAGATCGTCCGGGACGATGGGAAGAATGGAGAGCCCATGGGAGGCATGAGACGAAAGGGCGCTGCCGCGGCAGGCGGACAGGCCGCGCTCTGGCGCAGCACCGATCTGCGCCAGGAACAGCACGACAAGAAGCGCCGGCTCATCTTGGTCACTGCCGCGAGAATCTTCGCCGAACGGGGCTTTCACAACACGACGATCGACCACATCGCCGCCGCGCTCGAGGTCACCAAGCCGACCATCTACTATTACATCGAAAGCAAGGAAGACATCCTGTTCCAGATCACCAGCGAAGCGCTGGCCGAGCTCGACCAGGAGCTGCAGGACGGCGGCGAGACCGGGCTGCCGGCGATCGAACGCCTGCAGCGCTTCTTCCGCGTCTATGGCCGGTTCATGCTGACCGACCTCGGCATCTGCATGGCGGTCGTCTCCGACCGGTCGCTCAATCCGGAATCGCGCCGGAAGCTGCGCCTGCTCAAGAAGGAATTCCAGACGCGCGTGCGCCGCATCGTCGAGGACGGCGCCAAGGACGGCACCATCGTCACCGACGATCCCAGGATGTTCAGCTTCGCCCTGTTCGGGGCGATCAACTGGGCCCCGCAATGGTATGCCGCGAACGGCGCCCAGGAACCTGACGCGATCGTCGCGGCGATCCTCGCCATCTTCGCCAAGGCGGCGGCGAGGCCGCCCGCGCGGTCAGCCGCGCGCCGTTAGCGCCGCGATCGCGAACGCACGCCTCGGCGGCCGAGGTTCGGGGCCGATCAGGACAGGAGCGCCGCCAACGCCTCCTCGGCGGCCCGCCGGCCCGACAGCCAGGCGCCATGGGCGGTCGAGAATGCGACCGGATGGGTCGCTTCGCCGGCCCAGAAAAGCCGGCCGTCGATCGGCTCCGCCAGCACGCCACGCGCGCCCGCATGCATCGGCAGGGCGTGCGAATAGCCGCCGAGGGCATGGGGATCGCGCGCCCAGCCCGTCTCCGCGAGCGGCCTGAAGTCCCTGACGACATCGGCGCCAAGCAGACTGCGCAGCTCGTCCAGCGCGAAGGCGATCAGCGCGCCCTCCCCCGCTGCCTCCAGCGCCCGGGCGTTGCGGCCGCCGACATAGGCCTCGATATAGGGACGGCCGAACGGCCTGACATGATAGCTCGCGGTTTCAGTGCGATGGATGTCGCCGAGGAAACGCGCGCCGACCGCGAACGCCTCCGGCGCGAGCAGGCCGATGAAGGCCTTGTTGGCAAGGCCGAGCGGCAGCTGGCCGGCCGCCTCGACCTTGGCCGGCAGCGCGGGCGTGATCCTGATCCGGGCCTCGGCGATATGCGGCGTCGGCACGGCGACGATCACCGCGCGGGCGCTCAGCCGGCCGCGCGCCGTCTCGATCACGACCGTCCGCCCGCCATGGTCGATGGCGGTCACCGGACAGTGCAGGATGACATTCGCCGATGCCGCCAATCGTGCGAGCGCCGCGCCATAGCCGTCACGCACCCGGTAGTTCACCTCGGTGTCCTGATAGGCCGCATAGTCGAGAAGGGAGACCCGCTCGAACTCCGCTCCATTGTGGTAGGAGCTGATCGCGTCCAGCAGCGGGTTCCAGCGGTTGCCCGGCTCGAGCAGTTCCGCGGCCGGCCGGTCGACGCCGGTTGCGGCGGCCGCCTCGACACGCGCCTCGAAGGCATCGACGGCTTCCGCGAACCGGCGCTGCTCCGCGACGGGGAAATGGCGTTCCTCGGCGGGGCGCTGCCAGGCGGCCGGCGTGCGGTCCAGCACGAAGCCTGCGGCCTCGATCAACGGGACCAGCGGGTTGATGTCTGCCGAATGCAGCCAGCCGCAGCCGCGATCGACCGGAAAGGTCGCGGCCGGGTCGCCAGCCGATGCCAATTGGACGGTCTCGGCGCGCCCGCCGATGCGGCCGCGTGCCTCAACGACCACCGCTTCGAGGCCGCTGCCGGCCAGCCGGTCGGCCGCGGCAAGGCCGGCCGCCCCCGCCCCGACGATGACCACGTCGAAATCCGATCTCATGACGCTTGCCGGTCCTTCATGTCATCACCGCACGCCGATCGAGAGCATAGCCCGGAAATTCGGAATCGGCATGACGTATGCAGAACTCGATTTCATGCAAAGGCTTTCACGCGCGCATGCGAATTGTCAAAGCCTGTACAATCAGGCAAATTCGACTGTAAAAACTCATACAATTGCCTGAATAAAACTTATCACATTGTCGTGATAACAAATCATTACAGAAAATATCGAAGTAACGACGATTGACGACGAACACGGGCCGGGCCTTCTTCAGCGCGTCTGAGAACAGGAGAGAGCAATGGCTCATCAGATCACCATGTCGCGCGTCAGCATTGCGGGCCTTGGCCTCGCCGGTCTCATCGCGCTTGCGGGCAGCGCGGCGGCCCAGTCGCACATGACGTCCCGCCGCGCCGATGTCAGCGTCCAGCGGCAGTGCACCGAGGCGGTGCAGCGCCGCCTGCCCGGCAGCGACACCAGCACCAATCTCGAATACAACAAGAATGCGCTCTACTTCGCCTGCATGCAGAACGGCGGCACCATCCCCGGCTCGAACTGAGACGCGACGGCCGCACCGGCGTCGCCGCGCCGACACGACCACAGCGAGAAACGAGGGCCGCCCACCGGCGGCCCTTCTGCCGTTGCAGCGACGCGCGGCGCGCTAGGGCCTGAGGCCAGCGATCTCGCCCAGCCTGACGGGGTCGAGCACGTCGATGCCGCCGTAGCGCCGGCGGATCACCTCCTGCTTCTCGAGCTTGCCGAGATGCAGGTTCACCGTCTGGCGCGACATGCCCAGCATCTGCGCCAACTGCTCCTGCGACGCGGAGAGCTGGGTCCGCGGCACGCCGGCATGCAGGCTGTGGCTGTCGAAAATGGTCAGGATGCGCCGGGCGACGCGCGTCAGGCTCGAACCGGTCGCGGAATCGGCGAGGGCCTTGAAGGCGAGCCGCGTCTTGGAGGCGGCGAGCTGGCCGATCTCGCGCCAGTAGCGCGGCTCGCTGTCCAGCATGGCCTTCAGGACCTCCTGCGGAACATTGAGCACCCGCACCGGGTCTTCGGCCCGGGCGTCCTGCCGCCGCGGCTGGTCGTCGAACAGCTCCAGTTCGCCGAACCAGTAGAGCGGCTCGATAATGGCGAGGATCGCCTCGCGGTCGTGATCGCCGGCGCCGCCGCCAATGCGTAGCCGCCCCTCGATCAGACAGAACAATCCGGTCGCCGGGTCGCCGCGGCGCGACAGATAGTCGCCCTCCGCGACGGTGATCAGCTGGGCATGGTTGACCAGCCCGTCCTGGAGGCCGGGCGGACAGGCGCTGAACCAAGGATCCTGCTCGAGGATCTGCCTGATGGTGACGAAGTCGATGCGCATCGCACGGGTCCCTGCTGTCCTGCCGCAGGTATCCCGCCATGCGCCCGCCTTGCGCGATGCGCCATGCTGAAGACCACCCGCAGCCGCTTTCAGCCTCGCCGGACGAGCCGGCGCGCTGGTTGCGAGCGATGGGACCACGCCTATCCGGTCGCCCGTGGCGCTCACTTAGGCAGTCTTCGGGCGTTCCGCCAGCCCCCCGGTGACGCTGTGATGACATGCCACGGCGCGCCGGCCGCGGGACACCGCGCCGACGTTGCGTCAACGCGATGTTTCGGGCCGCGCCGACCGGGTGCGACAGTGTGGAAACATGGCCGTGGCACCTCTGTGCGGCGCCATGCTCCCGCCAAGGCGGATATTGGCGGTGAGCGCGCAACGGCACCGTCCGCCCCTGCCAGGCGGACGGTGCCGAGCGCCGCTCAGGCGCCGGCGAACTTGATGCCGGTATCGAGGAATTCGTTGGTCGCCGCCTTGGCCGGGTCGAGCGGGCGGACATCCTCGAAATAGGTCCGCACCAGTTCGTAGTCCTCCTTCACCCGGTCCGGGTTGAAGGCACCGAGCGCAACCTGGGTGGTGGTCGGATCGCGCATCAGCTCAAGGATGCGCTTCCACTGGTCGCGCTGGTTGGCCTCGTCAAGGCCGGAGACCGAGGCCATGAGGGCCTTGAGGCCCGGGCCGATATCGGCGACGCAGGCCGCGAAGGCGCGCTGCGACACCTGCACGAACTTGCGCACGACGTCCTTCTTGGCGGTCAGGAAGTCGTCGTTCGCGATGACCGAGTTGCCGTAAGGGTTGAGGCCGATCTCGCGCCAGGGCAGGAAGCCGAGATCCGCGCCGAATTCGCGCAGCTTGAGGTCGTGCTCGTTGTAGAAATCGCTGGTGATGTCGATCGTCTTGCTGCGCAGCGCCTGGATCTTGGCCTGCGGGCTGACATTGACGAAGCGCACGGAGGCCGGATCGATGCCGACCTTCTTGGCGAAGGCGGGCCACATGAGGCGCGAGGCATCGCCCGGCGGATTGCCGATCGAGCGGCCGGGAAAATCCTTAGGCCCGGTAATGCCGCTCGACTTCAGCCAGTAGAAGCCCTGCGGGGAATTGGCATAGACCACCATGACGGCGGTGAGGCGCGAACCGCGGCTCTTGGCGAGCAGCGCGGTGGCCATGTCGGCAATGCCGAGCTCGGAACCGCCGGCGGCGACACGCTGGGCGGCGGCGCCCGAACCGCGGCCGGTCTCGATGACGAGGTCGATGCCGGCCTGCTCGTACCAGCCCTGCGCCTTGGCGAAATAATAGGGCGCGTGATCGGCCGTCGGCGTCCAGTTCAGCACCAGATTGACCTTCTCGGCCGCCTGCGCACGAACCGGCAGCAGAAGGCCGGCGCCGGCCAGACCGCCGAGAAAGCCGCGGCGCGTCGCACCGAACCTTGCGCGAATTGTCGTTTTTGTCATTGCAATCCCCTCCATCATCGGATCTTCACCGGTCGGGCGGCCGTGCCGGCCGAAAGTGCCACCGACCGGGCGCGGCCGTCAGGGGCCGCATCGGGCGGCGACTGTACACAACCAGTTGGTTGATTGGTAGAGTGGAACGGAGGATCGATTCATCATGACCGTCAGCCGACCCGCCCCCATGCTGAAGCCCAATCCGCCGGTGCGGCTGAAGGGCCAGCGCGACCCGGAAGCGACCCAGCGCGCACTGCTGGCGGCAGCGGTCGCCGAATTTGCCGAAAAGGGGCTTGCTGGCGCCCGTATCGACGAGATCGCCCGGCGCTCGGGCGTCAACAAGCAGCTCGTCTATCATCACTTCGGCAACAAGGACGACCTCTACCAGGCGGCGCTCGAACAGGTCTATGCCGAGATCCGGGCGCATGAGCGCGAGCTGAAGCTCGGCGACCTGCCACCGCTCGCCGCCATGGAAAAGCTCGTCGGCTTCTCGTTCGACTATCTCGTCGAGCATCCGGAATTCATCGCCCTGCTCAATGACGAGAACCGGCAGTCGGCGCCCCATGTCGGGCGCTCCAAGCGCCTGCAGGACATGCATTCGCCGCTGATCCAGCTGCTGCAGGAAACGCTCGACCGCGGCGCCCGCGAGGGCGTGTTCCGCACCGACCTCGACCCGCTCAACATCTATATCTCGCTGGCCGCGCTCTCCTATTTCTACTTCTCCAACGGGCGCACGCTGTCGGCGATCTTCGACAGCGATCTCGGCACGGCCAAGGCCGTCGCCGCCCGCCGCCGCCACGTCGTCGCCTTTGCCCTCGGCGCGCTGCGGCCGCTCGACTGAAATTATCCAACCAGTTGGTTGACATCCACGACAGGCGTTTCTAGGCTGCCTGCAATCCGGACCGAGAACCGGACGCTGGCGCTGCGCAGTGGCCCGATGCCCGGTTCCGAAAACCGGTCGCGGCTGGGCTCGAAACGCGGCAGGACCGGCAAGCAATGAGGTTGCCGGCGCCCGCCGCCCAGCCCGAGCCGCGCATCGCCGCGGCGCGCGGTTCGGCTGCCGGTCGCCGTGTCGAGGGGGATCCATGCTGGCAGGCCCGGATCAGAAAGCTGCGAACGCGGCGGATGTCGCGGCGATGCAGCGTGCCGCGCGGATCGAGACAATGAAGCGCTGGGCCGCCATCGTCGCGGTCCATGTCGGGCTGGTGCTGGTCTGGCAGTTCGGCGTGCGCGCCACGCAGCTGCCGGCCTTCGTGCTGCCGGCGCCGTCGGACATTCTCGCAACCCTCGCCAAGACCAATTACGCCTGGCTCGACAACACCGCGGTGACCGCCGCGGAGATCGTCGGCGGCTTCGCGCTGGCAACGGTTGCCGGCGTCGGGCTGGCGCTGATGTTCTCCTGGTCGCGGGTGCTGACCCTGGCGGTGTTCCCGCTGCTGGTCACGCTCAACATGATCCCCAAAGTGGCGCTCGGCCCGCTGGTCATCGTCTGGTTCAGCTACGGCATCCGCACCAATATCCTGATCACCTTCAGCCTCTGCTTCTTCCCCATCCTGCTCACCACGCTGCGCGGCCTGCAGGAGGTCGAGCCGGACCTGCTCGATCTCGTCCGCTCGCTCAAGGGATCGCGCTGGAAGGTGTTCCGCTACATCCAGCTGCCGGGCTCCCTGCCCTATATCTTCTCCGGCATGAAGGTCGCCGCGATCCTCGCCGTCGCCGGCGCCGTCGTCGGCGAATTCATCGCCTCCGACCGCGGCCTCGCCTATCTCATGATCCAGGTCCAGGCCGCGCTGGACACGCCGGCCATGTTCATGGCCGTGCTGCTGCTCACCCTCATCGGCATCGTGCTCTACCTCGTCGTGCTGGCGGCCGAGCGCATCTTCGTTCCTCGCGATGCAAGGAAATAACCCCATGACCGACACAGCTGCCGGCCCCTGGCTCGACCCCGCCGCCCTGCCCGCCCGTTTCGAGACGGCGGAGGAGCTCGAGGCCTTCATGGCCCGGCCGACGCGCGCACTCGCCGACGACCTCGCGGCGCTCGACGGCGACATCATGGTGCTCGGCGTCGGCGGCAAGATGGGCCCGACGCTCGCGCGCCTCGCCCGCAACGCGGCGCCGGACAAGCGCGTGATCGGTGTCGCACGGTTCAGCGAGAAGGGGCTCGCCGAAGACCTCAATCGCCATGGCGTCGAGACCATTGCCTGCGACCTGCTCGACCGTTCGGCGGTCGAGGCGCTGCCCAAGGTCAGGAACGTCGTGCTGATGGCCGGCCGCAAGTTCGGGGCGGAAGGCGACCAGCCGCTGACCTGGGCGATGAACGTCTTCGTGCCGACGCTGGTGGCCGAGGCTTTCCGCAGTTCGCGGATCGTCACCTTCTCCACCGGCTGCGTCTATCCCTTCGTCGCGACCGACAGCCAGGGCTCGACCGAGGACAGCCCGCTGACGCCCCCGGGCGAATATGCCAATTCCTGCATCGGCCGCGAGCGGCTGATCAGCTACTTCTCGGGCGTCAACAAGACGCCGGGCCGCCTGTTCCGCCTCAACTACGCGATCGACCTGCGCTACGGGGTGCTGTTCGACGTGGCGAGTGCCGTGCGCGACGGCCGCCCGGTCGATGTCACCATGGGCCATGTCAACGTCATCTGGCAGGGCGACGCCAACGCCCAGGCGCTGCGCTCGCTCAGGCACGCGACGGTGCCCGCCTCGCCGCTCAATGTCACCGGCCCGGAGACCATCTCGGTGCGCTGGCTCGCCCGCGTGTTCGGCGAGCGGCTGGGCAAGGCGCCCGTCATCGTCGGCACGGAGGCGCCGACGGCCTGGCTCAACAATGCGGCGGAGGCCGCGCGCCTGTTCGGCTATCCGCAGGTGCCGCTCGCGCGGATGATCGACTGGGTCGCCGACTGGGTCGCCCGCGACAAGCCGAGCCTGGGCAAGCCGACCCATTTCGAGGTGCGGGATGGGACCTACTGAGCCGACCATTACCCGTCTCGACCGGGCGGCGCTCGACGGCTGCCGGCGCCTCTCGGAGGAAGCCGGCTGGAACCAGTCCGCCGAGGACTGGCGGATCTTCCTCGACCAGGGCAGCGTGTTCGGCCAGGCCGGCCCGGAGGGGCTGGTCGCAACCGGCGCGCTGCTGCCGTTCGACGGCTTCGCCTGGATCAGCATGGTGCTGGTCGCCAAGACCCAGCGCGGCAAGGGTCTTGGAACAGCCATTCTGAAGCATTGCATGGCGGAGCTTAAAAGCGCGGGCCGTCTGCCAGTGCTGGACGCAACGCCGCAGGGCGAGCGCATCTATGCCCCGCTCGGGTTCCTGCCGCAGTTCAGGCTGTGGCGCTGGCGCAGCCAGGATCGGCCCGCCATCGCGCCGTCCGGATCCGCCGACGTCGTGTCCGCCGGTGCGGACGATCTCGACCGTATCGCGGCGCTCGATGCCATGGCCTTCGGCGCGCCGCGCGGCCGGCTCCTCGCCGGTCTCATGACACGGGCGCCCGACCATGCCCTGATGCTGGCGGACGGCAGCGGCTTCGTGCTCGCCCGCCCCGGCCGGGCCGCCCTGCAGATCGGCCCGCTGGTCGCCACCGACCAAGCCGGCGCGGCCACGCTGATGCGCGCCGCGCTCAGCCGCGCGCCAGGGCCGGTCATCGTCGATCTGCCTGAAAGCGCCGGCGATGCCGCCGCGATCGCCGCCGCCGCGGGCCTCGCCCAGGAGCGGCCTTATCTTCGCATGGCGCTCGGCCGGCGCGAGCCGTTCGGCGACCCTGGCCGGCTCTTCGCCATCGCCGGCCCGGAATTGGGTTGAAACCGGTCCGGGTTGCGTCCCGGGCCACGATGAAACCGCGGCCTCCTGCGCCACGGCATTGAGACGAGGGGTTCCATGGGTCTTCACCATCAGGCCATTCCCGCAGCGGTCCGGGGCATCATCGCCCAGGGCACCGCGATCCCGGCCCACCCGCTGGCGCTCGATGCCGCGAGGCGTTTCGACCGGCGGCGCCAGCGCGCCCTGACCCGCTACTATCTCGATGCCGGGGTCGGCGGGCTCGCGGTCGGCGTTCACACCACCCAATTCGAGATCCGCGACGTCGGGCTCTACGAACCGGTCCTTGCGGCGGCGATGGAGGATGCCCGCGCCTGGACCGACCGGCCGCTGGCCATGGTCGCCGGCGTCTGCGGCCGGACCGAGCAGGCGGTGAAGGAAGCGCGGCTCGCCGTCTCGCTCGGCTACTCCGCCGGCCTCATTAGCCTCGCCGCGCTGAAGGGGGCCGACCGCGCCGAGCTCATCGCCCATTGCCGCGCGGTGGCCGAGGAGATCCCGCTGGTCGGCTTCTATCTTCAGCCGGCCGTCGGCGGCATGGAGCTTGATGCCGACTTCTGGCGCGACTTCTGCTGCATCGACAATGTCATCGCGATCAAGGCGGCCCCCTTCAACCGCTACCGGACCATGGATGTGGTGCGCGGCCTGGTGGCGGCCCGCGCCGAGGAGCGGATCACGCTCTATACCGGCAATGACGACCATATCGTCCTCGACCTCGTGACGCCCTTCGTCGCCATGCGCGACGGCTCAGCTGTCACCGTGCGTTTCCGCGGCGGCCTGCTCGGCCACTGGTCGGTCTGGACCAGGGGCGCGGTCGCCCTGCTCGACCGGCTGAAGGCGGCGGCGAGCGGCCCGGCGGTCAGCGCCGAACTGCTGGCGCTCGATGCCCGGGTGACCGATTGCAATGCCGCCTTCTTCGACGTCGCCAACAATTTCCACGGCTGCATTGCCGGCTGCCACGAGGTCCTGCGGCGCCAGGGCCTGCTCGAAGGCATCTGGTGCCTCAATCCCTCGGAAGGGTTGAGCCCCGGCCAGGCCGCCCTGATCGACAGGGTCAGCCGCGAACATGCCGACCTCTCGGACGATGCCTTCGTCGCCGCCAATCTGGAGCGCTGGCTGTCATGACCCATGCCACCGCGATGACGGAGCCGCCGGTTCGGGAGCCGCTGATCCGGCTGCGCAACGTCAGCAAGTCCTATTCGACCGGCGGCCGCCGCTTCATCGCGGTCTCCAACGTGACCATGGACGTCCGCGAAGGCGACATGGTCGCGCTGGTCGGCCCGTCCGGCTGCGGCAAGACGACGGTGCTCAAGATTCTCGCCGGCCTGCACGACGCCGACGAGGGCGAGGTGACGATCGGCAGCGGCCGCTCCGCCTTCACGCCCGGCCGCGACGTCGGCATGGTGTTCCAGCAGGCCCTGCTCCTGAAATGGCGCACGATCCTGGAAAACGTCATGCTGCCGGCGGAGATCCTGGATCTGCCGCGCCAGGCGGCCGAGGCCCGCGCCCGCGAGCTGATCCGCATGGTCGGCCTCGCCGGTTTCGAGGACAAATATCCCTATGAGCTCTCCGGTGGCATGCAGCAGCGCGCGGCGATCGCGCGGGCGCTGGTCCATGACCCGAAACTGATCCTGATGGACGAACCGTTCGGCGCGCTCGACGCGCTGACGCGCGAGCGCATGAATCTCGAAATGCTCAGGATCTGGCGCGAGAGCGGCAAGACCATCCTGTTCGTCACCCACTCGATCCAGGAGGCGGTGTTCCTCGGCGCGCGCTGCGCGGTGCTGACGGCGGGGCCCGCCCGCATGGCCGACTATTTCGACATCGACCTGCCGGCCGACCGCGGCCTCGACATCAAGACGTCGGACACCTTCGGCCACTATGTAAAGCGCATCTACGGCCTGCTCGGCTTCGACTGAGCCAGCCCCGGCCGGCGAGCGGCCCCGCCGGCACCGGCGGAGCCCTCCCCGTTTCGGCTATTTCAATCGCTCGATCAGCGCCATGGCCGCGGCCGGCGCCTTCGGCTTGAAGCCGTTGATCATATAGACAAAGACCTCGCGCGCGGCCGGCGGCTTGGCCTCCGGCTTGGCGACCGGCGCAAGATCCTCCGGCGCGCCGCCGGCTGCCCAGGCGGCGGCCCGTTTCGCCCAGGCGTCGAGCGCGGCCCTGGAATAGCCGAGCTCCTCGGTCTCGGAGGCGCATTGCAGGCGGGCATAGACGAAGGGCGCCGTCACATCGGCAATCGAGGTATAGTCGGGGCTGTCGGCATGGATGACGCAAACGCCATAGTCGCGGGCGAGCGCGATGAAATCCGGCGTCTTGAAGGAATCGTGCCGCACCTCGACCGCGTGGCGGATGGTGTGTCCGTCGACGGTCTTCGGCAGCAGCTTCAGGAAGGCCTCGAAATCCGCCGGGTCGAACTTCTTGGTGGCCATGAACTGCCAGTTGATCGGGCCGAGCTTCTCCTTCAGCTCGGTGACGCCGCTCGTCAGGAACTTCTCGACCGACGGCCCTGCTTCCGCCAGGACCCGCCGGTTGGTGGTGAAGCGCGAGCCTTTCAGCGCGAAAATGAAACCGTCGGGGGTCTCCTCGCGCCAGCGTGCGAAGCTCTCCGGCTTCTGCGACCCGTAATAGGTGCCGTTGATCTCGATCGAGGTGACCTTGCTCGCGGCATATTCGAGCTCGCGCTTCTGCGCGAGGCCGGGCGGATAGAAGGTCTCGCGCCAAGGCTCGAAGGTCCAGCCGCCGATACCGACACGGACCTTTGATTGAGATTTCCCGGACATGCAGCCTCCCTCGTCGCAATGGCAATGGGCTCGCCGCGAGCAAACACCAAAGCGCGGAGGCTTGCATCCCGTTTTCTCGGGAACCGAGATCCCTCCCGCTACTTGTCCGACCAGACCGCAAGCTCATGGCCGTCGGGATCGGTGAAATGAAACCGCCGGCCGCCGGGAAACGAAAAGATCGGCTTGACGATCGGTGCGCCGAGCGCCTCCAGACGGCGCTGCATGTCCGCGAGATCGTCGGCATAGAGGATCACCAGCGGCCCGCCGGTGCGCACCGGCGTCTGCGTCGTCAAGCCGCCGGTCAGCCGGCCGTCCGAGAATTCGCAATAGGTCGGCCCGTAATCGGTGAAGTTCCAGCCGAACGCCGCGCCGTAGAATGCGCGCGAACGCGCGATGTCGGCGACACCGAACTCGATATTGTCGATGCGCCGGTCCTGGCCGCTCTGCGCCATGATGCTGTCTCCCTGTCCTGTCGTTCAAGCTTCGGCTTCGAGAAGCGCCTTGAGACGCTGGAGATCCGCCTCGACCGCCGCCGCGTCGCGGGCCAGTTCCGCATCGCCGACCCCGGCCTGCCGGAACAGCACGAAGACCACCGTGCAGCCCGCGCCATTGGCGACGACGCGAAGCGGCACCGCGACCTCGACATCCGCCGCCGTCGTGACCCAATGGTCGAGCACGCCGAAATCATTGCGCGGCGCAAAGCGGATCGCGACCGGGCCGAGCGGGCTGTCCGCCGTCCAGGTCGCGCCCTGCTGCCTGAAATTGCTGCCGAGACCCGCGGCCCAGCGTGGCAGGTTCGCGGGTTCCGCGGCAAAGTCGTAGACCGCCCGCCAGTCGCGCGCGATCGACTGGGTGATGATGCGCACGTCCTTGACGACGGCGGGCGGCGTGGTCGGGGTCTCGGACATGGCGAACTCCTTCATGCCGCCGCTTGTGCCACGCGCCTTGCGCCGTGGTCTTGAACAAAACGGCCAGAAGAGCGACGCGGCCCGGCCGTGGCCGCCGGGCTCAACAGCCGAGCTGGCAGAGGACCGTCGCCGGGCTGAAGCCCGAGAGCCGCTTCACCTCCCGACTGAGATGGGCCTGATCGGCGTAGCCTGCGGCATCCGCAAGCGCGGCGAGGCCGGCCGCCGGGCTTCTGCGTGCGCGATCGAGGAACCGCTGAAACCTCAGGATCCGCTCGAGCGTTTTCGCGCCGTAGCCGAAGGTTTCGATGCTGCGTCGGCGCAGCGTCCGGGGCGAGAGGCCGAGCCCGGCGCACAGCGTATCGAGAGAGGCCCGGCCCTGGCCGAGCCGCTCGAACAGGAAGGCCATGTCGGGCGACGGCCCGGATCTGACGCCGGAAAGCGCGGCAAGGCCGTTCTCGAAGGCTTGAAGGCGCGCCGTCGCCGTCCTCGCTTCCGCGATGCGGTCGGCCAGCCGCACCGCGGCTGGCCCCCAGAGATCGGCCAGCGGCACCTGGTTGCCGACGAGATCGGGGATCGGCACGCCGAGCCAGTGCATGGCAGCGCCCGGCTGAAAGCGCAGCCCCAGAATGTCGGCCCCGGCCGACACCTCGGGCAGCGCCGCTTCGATATCAGGGCCGGCGACATGCAGTGCGCCGCCACGCCAGACGATGTCGATGCAGCCGTCCGGCACGACGGCGATCGGTCCCTCATGGTCCGGCGCCACCTCGTGCGACCAGACGCAGCGGAAATGATCCTCAAGCTCGGCCGACGGCCGCCATTCGCGGTACCGGCCGCCCTGCGTCGCGCTGTTTTCCATCATTGCCCTGAACTTTCCGCCCGGCGCCCGGGTTGTCAGAGGCAGAGCTTAACACAGGCGGCAGGAGATGGCCCGGCAAGATCTGGCAGCAGCGCTGTCAACAGAGTGCCAACAGACTGAAATAACTGACGTTTTCATCCGAATTTCGCTTGCGCGAACAGCCGGGGTCCATTGCGATGAACGGGTCTTCAGCCACAGGAGATTCCAGCATGGCATCGCATGAATTCGCCCGCCAGATCGATGGCTATGGACTGACCACGGCGGACATCCTCTACCGCATGCCCGACCATCCCTCGATCCTGCAGGAATATGTCTGGCAGGACTATGACCTGGCGCCGCGCTTTCCCGAGCTGAAGCGCTTCCTCGCCTTCTGGGAAGCGCGGCTCGAAGGCCGCCTCTACCGGGTGACGGTCGCGCACAAGTCGCTGATCGGCCCGGCCGAGATGAGCAAGGTGGACGGCGAGTTCCTGCTGCATTGAGACGGGAGCGCCGCTTCCGGCCGCGCCGGAGGCCGCCGGATTCGAGGCGGAGCGCCGGGCCCCACCACCAGGCGACACGCCTCGAACGATCCCGCTCTCCACCGGCAACCGGCTCCTGCGGGGAGAAGTCGTGCGATCGGCCGCCCGCTACGTCCGCGGCTTGCCGCCGAGCTCCTGCAGGATGCTGTTCCTGAGCTTGTACTTCTCGACCTTGTTCGTCGGCGTCCGCGGCAGGTCGTCGATGATGCGGACATGCCGGGGGCGCATGTATTTCGGCATGGTCTCGGCCGCGAAAGCCTGGATCTCCTGCTCGCTCACCGCCCCGCCGGGCACCGGCACGACATAGGCGACGACCTGGTCCTCATCGCCCTCCTCGCTCGGGATCGCGACCACCGCGCTCATCTGGACGGACGGGTGCTGGTTGATCATGTCCTCGACCTGGAAGGAGGAAAGATTCTCGCCGCGCACGCGGATCCGGTCGCCCAGCCGGTCGACATAATAATACATCCCATCCCTGCCGCGGACGGCAGCATCGCCGGTGTGGAACCAGAGATTGCGGAAGGCCTTCACGGTGGCGTCCGGCTTGCCGAGATAGGAGTGGAAGAAGATGCCCGGCAGGCGCGGCCTGAGCGCCAGGTGACCGGCGATCTCGTCGTCGCATTCCTCGTCGAGATCGTCGCGCACGGAGACGTCGACGAAGAAGGTCGGCAGTCCCATCAGGCCCTTGCGCGCCGCCTCGCGGCCCTGCTGGAGCGGCATGCCGGAACGCGCGGCGATCTCGGCCACCTCCGCGTGCGAATAGCCGCGATAAAGATCGGCCGGCGTGCCGTCGCCCTGCTGCGTCTCCTCAAGCACCACCGAAATGCCGGCGCCCGATTCCGTCTGCCCGAAGCCGGCGGTCACAAAGTCGATGCCGAACCTTTTGGCGAAGTCGTGGTGGAGCAGCGGCAGCGGCTGCATGTGGACCTTGTTCAGCGTGTTGCGCCGGTCGTTCTCCGACGGCGGCGCCTTGTCCAGCCAGGGGATCATCACGTCCAGCAGGATCGCGGTCGTCACGCGCCGCGCCTTCACGCGCTCCCAGAAGCTGTCGGGGCTGAACCGGTTCCACACCGCGACCTCGCAGCCCACCCAGGCGGCACGGCAGATATTCGCGATGGCGCCGCCCACGTGATACATGGGCAGGTCGTTGTAGATGACGTCGTCCTCGCCGATGAGCGCGCGCAGGAAATAGACGTATTGCGCCATCCAGCGGTAGGGCTGGACCACGCCCTTGGAAGGACCGGTCGTGCCGGACGTGTAGATGAGGTTCGCCTCGTCGTCGAAGGTGACCTTCACATCGGGCGCCGCGGCGGGCCTGGTCAATTCGGACCAGGCATATTCGACATGGCCCGGACGAACGGATGGCGGTTCGGCAATATGGTCGTGGGCGCCGGGCACGGGACTGTAGACGATGATGGCCGGCTTCACCGCCAGCGCATCGAGAACGTCGTTCAATGCCGGCAGCAGCGCGCCGTCGGTGATGACCAGCTTCGGGGCGGTGTCGTTGAGCTGATAGGTCAGCAGCCGGCCCGCATAGCTGAAATTGACCGGGCAGTAGACGGCGCCCGCTTTCCAGATGCCGAACATGAGAAGCGAGCTCGCGAGCGCGTTCTTGCAGAAGACGCTGACCCGGTCGCCCTTGGCGATGCCGAGGCGCGCCAGGTTGCCGGCGATGGCGTTCGCGCGCGCGACGAAGACAGCGTAGCTCAGCGTCTCGTCGTCTTCGCCGTAGTAGAAGAAGGTGCGGTCGCCGGCGACATCGGCCCAATGGTCGAGACGCTCGGTGATGATCTCGCCGTCGGCCTTCAGCAGATCCGTGAGCTCGCGTTCGTTCATATCCGTTTCTCCCGGGAAATGCAGCGGTGCGGCCAGGGCCGCCCGGCGCTTGTCGTTGGGTTCAGGGCCGCATGCCGAAGGACGGGCGGCCGAGGAGCTCGGGCAGGACCCGATAGGCGTCCTTCACCCAGTCGCAGAGCAGCGCGCGGCTTTCGCGCGGATCGATGATGTCCTGCACACCGAAATGCTCGGCGGTGCGGAATGGCGAGCCGACGGCCTCAAGCCGGCGGGCGATGCGGGCTATCGCGGCCTCGCGATCCGTCGCGGCAGCCAGCTCGGCGCGGAAGGCCGCCTCGATGCCGCCCTGCTGCGGCAGCGAGCCCCAGGTGCCCGATGGCCAGCACCAGCTCCGGTTGGCGCGATGACGGTTGACCGCGCCGGCGCCGCCCACGCCGAAGACGCGCCGTAGCACGAGCTCGGCCTGCGGCACCCTGGCCTGGTAGATCGCTGTGATGGCCCGTGCCCCATAGCGGATCGTGCCGCGCCGTTCGGCAATCGAGCCGATGGAGACACCGGCCTGGTCGGTCAGGCTCACCAGCGGCAGATGGAAGGTCTCGCAGAGGTCGACAAGACGCGTCGCCGCCATGGCGCCTTCGGCCGTCATGGTCGCGCCCTTCATCGGGTCGGTGGCGATGACACCGACCGGATGGCCGTCGAGCCTGGCGAGCGCGGTGACGATGGATCCGCCGTAATCCGCATAAGCGAAGACCGAGCCGGCATCGAACACCGCGTCCAGGATCGGGGTGATGGCATAGGGCTGGCGCTCATGGCGCGGAATGGCCGAGAGAAGGCCCTCCTCGCTGCGGTCGCAGGGATCGGCTGACGTCGTGACGGGCGGCAGCTCGAAGACGCTCGAGGGCAGGTAGGAGAGGAAGCGGCGGGCGACATCCGCGGCCTCGGCCTCGCTGGCGACGAGGCGCTCGACCATGCCGTTGTTCCGGTGGATCTCGGCGCCGCCCAGCTCTTCCTTGTTCAGGTTCTCGCGCGTCGCCGACAGGACGATCGGGGGCCCTGCGGTGAAGACCTGGCCGATGCCGGCCACCATGATGGCAAGATGCGACATGACCAGGCGAGCCGCGCCGAGCCCGACCGTGGGTCCGAGGGCAGCCGCGACGACGGGAACGAGCGAGAGGTTCTCGACGACTGCGTCCCAGCCGGGATTGACCGGCAGGTAATGGAAGCCCTGTTCCAGCGCCATCTTGACGCTGCCACCGCCGCTCGCGCCGTCGAGCAGTCGGACGATCGGCAGGCGCATCTGGCCGGCATAATGCTCGGAAAAGATCTGCTTCTCGTGGATCGCCGCATCGCCCGATCCGGCGCGCAGCGTGAAGTCGTCCGCGCCGACGACAATCTTGCGTCCGTTCACCCGGCCGGTGCCGGCGACGAAATTGGCCGGAGCATAAGAGGTCATGGCGCCGTTCTCGTCATAGCCGACGAAGGCGGTCAGAGGACCGATCTCGCTAAAGCTGCCGGGATCGACGAGCGCGTCGATACGCTCGCGGACATTCCGCTTGCCCTCGGCCTTTTGCCGCGCAAGCTTGGCTGGTCCGCCCATGCCGCGCGTAAGCTGCCGCCGGCGCGCGATCTCCTCGACCTCGCGGGCCCAGACCGGCTCCTTCGGCTGAGCCGTGGCATCCGCGATGTCGCCGGCGCCCTCCCCGCCGATCCGAATGCGGAAGACCCTGGCCCCTTCGGCGACGACGCCACCGGCGACCGCCGCGACAGCCAGGACGGTGCCGCCCACGGGGGCACGCACGACATGCTCCATCTTCATTGCCTCCAGCACCATGAGGCTGGCACCTGCGGGCACGACGTCGCCCGGCCGGACCGCTACCGACACGACCATGCCGTGCATCGGTGCCGTCACCAGCGCGATCCCCTCCTCCGCCTCGCCAAGATCGACCGGGGCTTCGTCCGCCGGCGTCTCCTCGCCTGGCGCGGCGGGCGGGACGATGGTCGTCTGCTTGTTCGAGGCGGCCAGCAGCGCGGGCAGGTTCTCGGCCACGAGCGACGTGTCGAAGCCGCCTGCCTTGACGGCAGGAAGATCGAGAATGCTCAAGAGCAGTGGAATATTGGTCGGGACGCCGCCGATATGGAACTCGCGCAGCGCCTGCGCGACATTGTCCAGCGCGCGTTCGTAGGAACGCCCGCGCGCGATCACCTTGGCGAGCAGGGAATCGTAACGAAGGCTGGTCGTGTAGGTGGCATAGCCATAGCCGTCGACACGCACATGCGGTCCGGACGGCGGCGTATAGGCGCTCAGGCGGCCCGCCCGGGGGACCGGTGTGCCGTCGGGCAGCAATTGCTCGAGGTTCACCCGAGCCTGGACCGCGAAGCCTTGGACCGCAGGCGGCACCGCGAGCCCCACGTCGGTGAGGCGCGCGCCAAAGGCGATGCGGATCTGCGCCTGGACGAGATCGACGCCCGTCACCTCCTCGGTGATGGTATGCTCCACCTGCAGGCGCGGATTGGCCTCAATGAACCAGAACTCGTCGCCGCGCACGAGGAATTCGAACGTGCCGAGCCCGGCATAGCGGACCTGGGCGGCGAGCTTCACCGCGACGGCGAGGATGCGCTCGCGCAGCGCTTGAGCGAGCGCCGGCGCGGGCGCGATCTCGACGAGCTTCTGGTGGCGGCGCTGCACCGTGCAGTCGCGCTCCCAGAGGTGGCAGATATCGCCGGTTCCGTCGCCGACCACCTGCACCTCGATATGGCGGGCGGCGGGCAGCAGCTTCTCGACATAGAGATCGCCATTGCCGAAGGCCTGGCGCGCTTCCGAACTGCAGCGCGCGAAGGCCTCGTCGATCTCCTGCAGGCTCTGGACGGCCCGCATGCCGCGGCCGCCGCCGCCGGCAATGGCCTTGAGCATGACGGCGCCATGCGTGGCGGCGAAGCTCCGTGCCTCCTCCAGCGTCGTCGGCCGGCTGGTTCCCGGCACCACCGGAACGGCGGCGCTCTCGGCCAGGCGCCGGGCGCTGATCTTGTCGCCGAACAACGCCAGCGCGTCGCTGGACGGACCGATGAAGATCAGGCCCGCCGCCGCGCAGCGTGCCGCGAAATCGGCGTTCTCGCTGAGGAAACCGTAGCCCGGATGGACCGCGGCTGCCCCCGTTTCGCGTGCGGCGGCCAGGATCGCATCCTGGTCGAGATAGGCGGCCGCTCCCTCCCCCGGCAGCGCGCGCGCCTGATCGACATAGCGCGTGTGCAGCGATGCCGCGTCGTCGGCAGCGTGAACGCCGACCGTGGCAAGGCCGAGCTCGCGCGCTGCCCGGGCAATGCGGATGGCGATTTCGCCTCTGTTGGCGATCAGGATCGTCGTCACTCAAACCTCCATGGCATCGCCCAAGGCGACAGCCGGCCTAAACCTCGTCATCGTTCCCGATCCGCCGGTGGCGGCCGCAGACCGCGCAGGACCATGCCGGTGACCACATCGGTCACCTCCTCCGCCGAGGTGTCCTTGCCCGCGCGGAACCAGCGCGCCGGCGAGAGGCAGGTCTGGATGATGGTGAAGGCCATCGTCTTGACGTCGCCGGACACGAAAAGGCCGGCTGCCATGCCTTCTTCGAGCAGGGCGATCAGCACCTTCTCGTAGCGCCGCTCGATGATCCGCACCTGAGCGATATGGGCCGCGTCGAGGCCCTGGGCGATGGATGTGAGAATGACGTGGCGCGAGAAGTCGTCGAAATTCGTGACGATCAGGTCGCGGACAGCGAGCTCCATCCGCTCCAGCACCGGCCGGGGGCGCGCCGCGATCTCTTCGAGCCGGTCGGCGGCGCTGCCGGAGGCCACCCGGCGGGTCTCGACGATCAGGTCCTGCTTGCTCTGGAACTGGTAGTAGAGGATCCCCTTGCTGCAGCCCATCTCGGCGGCGATATCGTCCATCGTCGAGCCTTCGTAACCTTTGCGGGCGAAGACCTGGCCGGCGGCCGCCAGAATCTGGCGGCGCTGCTCCTCCCGCTGCGCGGGATTGCGCACGACGCTGCCGCGCAGACCGATCTTCACGCCCTTGGCGCCCGGGCCGGAACTGCGGCTCGCTCGCGCGCCGGTCCCCGGCACCTGCTTCTTGTCTGACGGCATGCTCAGCTCCGCTTGAATGTCGGGTCGAGTGCCTCCCGCATCGACTCGCCGAGTATGTTGAAGGCGAGCGCGGTGACGAGGATGGCGATGCCGGGCGGATACATCAGTGCCGGTGCAATCTCCATGTTCTGATAGGCGCGGGCCAGCATCGCGCCCCAACTCGCATCCGGGGGCTGCGTGCCAAGCCCGAGAAAGCTGAGGCTCGCCTCCGCCAGCAGCGCCCCCGCCAGCAACAGCGTCACCTGAACGATGACCGGCTGCACGGTGTTCGGCAGCACGTGCCGCCACAGAATGTAGCTGGTGGAGGCGCCGAAGCAGCGGGCGCTGTCGACGTAGAGCTCGTTGCGGACGACGAGCGCGCGGGCGCGGGCAAGACGCGCCAGCTGCGGCGCGAAAACGATGCCGACGGCGATCATGCCGTTGGTCAGGCCGATGCCGAGCGCACCGGTGACGGCAATGGCGAGGATGATGGCCGGGAACGACAGGAAGCTGTCGATGATGCGGCTGACGATCTCGTCGATCCAGCCGCCGAGATAGCCGGCCATCAGGCCGGTCGGCACGCCGATGAGGATGGCGACGCCGACCGCCAGGAAGCTCGCATAGAGCGATGCCATGCCGCCATGGAGCAGTCGGCTGAGCGTATCGCGGCCGAGATCGTCGGTGCCGAGCCAGTGCCGCCCCGACATCGGCGCGAACATCGCTTCGAAATTCTGCTCGACCGGCGAATAGGGCGCGAGCCAGGGCGAAAGCGCCGACAGCAGGATCAGCAGCGCCAGGAAGCCGAGACTGAGCGCGCCGCGCGGATCGCTGCGGAGCCAGAGCAGGAACCGGCCGAGCCGGCTCGGTTCGTCGAGAGCAAGGGTGGCGTCCGTCATCACGCCACCCTCGGGTCGAAGATCTTGTAGAGGATATCGGTCACCAGATTGATCGCGACCACGACCAGCACCATCGCGAAGACCACGCCCTGCACGACGGGAAAGTCGCGGTTCATCGCGGCATTGACCACCAGTCCGCCCATGCCCGGTATGGCGAAGACGGCCTCGACCACGACGGTCGCCGCCAGCAGGCGGTTGAACAGCAGGCTGACCACGGTCAGCAGATTGACACTGACATTCTTGAGCCCGTGCACCCAGAGGATCCGCCCGGGCGACAGCCCCTTGGCGTGCAGCGTGCGGACATGCTGCGACGACAGGATCTCGACCAGCGAGGAGCGCAACTGCCGCGTCACTTCGGCGATACTGCCGGCGGCAAGCGCAACCGCCGGCAGGATGGCATGGCCGAGCGCACTGCCGACGCTGTCGCGGAGCGAGACCGCGCCGGTCGCCGGCAGCCAGCCCTTTTCGAGCGCGAAATAGGAAACGAGCAGCATGCCGAGCCAGAAGTTCGGTACGGCGACGCCGACCGACGCGACGCCCATCACCAGCGTGTCGGCCGGCCCGCCCCGCCGGCTCGCCGCGAAGACGCCGAGCGGAATGCCGATGATAAGCGCGATCAGCATGGCGAGCACGACGATCAGCAGGGTGTGCGGGAAGCAGCGCAGAATGGAATCGACGACCGCCTCGCCTGACAGCAGCGAGCGCGACAGATCGCCCTGGAACGCCTTGGCGATCCAGCCGGCATATTGGACGAAGAAAGGCCGGTCGAGGCCGTAGAGGGCGCGGATTTCGGCGATGCGCTGCTCGGACGCATTGTCGCCGGCGAGCGTGACCGCGACGTCGCCGGGAACGAGTTTCAGCAGCGAGAAGACGATAAAGGTCGCCAGCACGACGACGGGCACGGCCTGCGCCAGTCGCCGGAGGATCATCGTCAGCTTTGGAAAATGAGTCATGACCTGCTTCCGCCGGACGGCAGCCGGTATCCGCCGCCCGGCGGCGGAACCGGCGCCGGCATTACGCGATATGCATGTGCTCGAACTTCGGCTTGCCCAGCAGGTTGGCCTTGTAGCCCTTGGCCCGCTGCGCGATCGCGTCGAGCTCATACTGGAAGGCGATCGGCACCAGCAGCGCGTTCTCCATCACATGGCCCTGTATCCTGGCGAATACCGCCTTGCGCGCGGCGAGGTCATCGGTCTCTCGGCTCTGCTGCAGGAGGGCGGTGAGCGCGGGATCGGCCGAGCGGCCGGCGTTGTAATAGGCGCCCTCGCCGAACACGAGCGCGTAGGTCATGCTGGGGTCGGGCCGGCCGGTCCAGGCCGAGAGCAGCGCATCGAAGCGTTTCTCGCTGCCGAAGAACTGGGCGCTGATCTCGGCCACCGTGCCGCGGGTATAGCGGACGCGGATGCCGACCTCCTTGAGCTGCGACTGGATCACCTCGCTGCGCAGGACCGAGTCCTGGTCGGAATAGGCGCCGATATGCAGTTCGAGATCCTTCGCGCCGGCTTCCGCCAGAAGCGCGCGGGCCTTGTCCGGGTTGAACGGATAGAGCGCGGCAACCGTCTGGTCATAGGCCCAGTGCGCCTTCGGCAGGGCCATGGTCGCCGGCTCGCCGAGCCCGCCCATCGCGGCGCGGACGAAAGCCTCGCGATTGATCGCGTGGTTCAGCGCTTGCCGAACCTTGACGTTGTTCAGCGGCGCGCGGCCGTAATTGATGTAGATCTGGTTGAGATAGAGCGTCGGCGCCGCGACCATCTGGAGCGAGCGCGCGCGCTCGACGACCGGCTTCAGCCGCGCGGGCAGGAAATAGGCCATGTCCATCTGCCCGGCAGAGACGGCACGCAGCGCCGTTGCCGCCTCGGGAATGATCGCGATCTCGATGCCGTCGAGATGGGGCCGGCCGGCACGCCAATAGGCGTCGTTACGCGCGACCACGACCTTCTCGTTGTCCGTCCAGCTCACGAACTTCCAGGGCCCGGTGCCGACCGGTTTGCGGTTGGTGTCCTGTCCCAATGCCTTGATATTGGCTGGCGAGACCATCATGCCGGCGCGGTCGGAAAGGATCGCCGGCAGCGCCGCATCGGCGCTCTTCAGGCTGATCGTGACCTGCAGGGGGCCGGTCACCGCGACCGAGGCGACACTGGCCAGATCAGCCTTCACGTTCGAGCGCTCGTCGACACGGTTGCGCTCGAGGTTGAACCGCACGGCTTCGGCGTCGAGCGCTGTTCCGTCGTGGAACGTCACGCCCGGCTCGATGTCGAGAACCATCCGCTTGGGGTCGGGGAACGACCAGCGCGCCAGGCCCGGTTTCGGCAGCAGCGTGTCGTAGTCCCACTCCGTCAGAGTGTCGTAGATCGTCCACAGGACGGTGTGGTCGAACCCCGAGCCGCCGGTCGCCGGATCGAGCGAGGAAGGATTGGCCGGAGCCACGGCCTTCAGCACGCCGCCCTTCTTCGCCGCCTCCTGCGCGAAGGCGGGCAGGCCTGCCGTCCCTGCCAGCGAAATGGCGCCTGCGAGCGCCAGGACGTCGCGCCGCGACAGTGCGGCGCCGTGGAGCTTCCGGGTCTTCATGATGTGATCCTCCCTTTTGTCGTTTTTTCCGTCAGGCATCGGCGAAGGCCGGAGGCCCCTCGGGCGTCGAGAAGTGGCAGGCGACCCAATGGCCGGCCTTGATTTCGCGCCAGGCCGGGGCCTCGGTGGCGCAGCGCTCGCCGGCAGCCGGGCAGCGCGTGCGGAAGCGGCAGCCGGACGGCGGGGACAGCGGGCTGGGAATCTCGCCCTTCAAGGCGATGCGCCGATGGGTGCGCATCGCCGATGGCAGCGGCACCGGTTCGGCCGACAGGAGCGCGCGCGTATAGGGATGCAGCGGCCGCTCGATCAGCTCCTCGGCGGCAGCCAGTTCCATGAAGCGCCCGAGATAGGTCACCGCGATGCGGTCGGAAATATGCGACACGACCGAGATGTCGTGGGTGATGAAGACATAGGTCAGGTCGAAGTCGCGCTGCAGTTCGGCGAACAGGTTCAGGACGTTGCCGCGGACCGAGACGTCGAGCGCCGCCACCACCTCGTCGCAGACGATGACCTTCGGCCGCAGCATCAACGCCCGGGCGATGTTGATGCGCTGCTTCTGGCCACCGGAAAACTGATGCGGGTAGCGGCCGGCGAGCTCCGGCGAAAGGCCGACGCGCTTCAGCATGTCGAGCGCGTCGCCACGGCGCGACCTTGCATCGCCGATGCCGGCGACTGCGGCGGGCTCGACGATGCTGTCCAGGACGCTCATGCGCGGGTTCAGCGCCGCGTTCGGGTCCTGAAAGATGATCTGGTAATCGCGCCGCGCCTTGCGGAAGCGGGCGCCGCCGAGCCCGCTCATGTCGATCCCGTCGTGCAGGATCTGCCCGGCGGTCGGACGGGCAAGGCCGACGAGCGCGCGGCCGAGCGTCGTCTTGCCCGACCCGGACTCGCCGATGATGCCGAGTGTCTCGCCTTTGAAGACGTCGAAATCGACGCCGTCCAACGCCTTCACCGTCTGCCCGGTGCCGCCGACGGGAAAGGCGATGCGCAATCCGCGCACGGACATGACCGGGGCAGCCGTGGCGACCTCCACTTTCGCAGACCCGGTCATGGCGCGACGACCCCCGCAAGCGCGAGCTCGCCCGATCGGCCACAGCGCACGGCGTGCCCGGCTCCGACCGTTGCCACCGGCTGCGCCGCGCGGCATGGCGGCATTGCGTAGGCGCAGCGCGGCTCGAAACGGCAGCCCTCCGGCATGGCGCCGGGAGCTGGAATGCGACCCGGGATCGAGGGCAGCGGGCTGCGGCGCGGACTGAGACCGGGAAGCGACCGCAGCAGACCCGACGTGTAGGGATGGCGCGGGGCGAGCAGAATCTCGTCGACCGGCGCATCCTCGACCACCTCGCCGGCATACATGGTCACGATCCGTGTGCAGGTCTCCGCCACCACGCCGAGATCGTGCGTGATGAACAGGAGCGCGGTGCCCAGGCGCTCGCTCATGTCGAGCAGAAGATCGGTGATCTGCGCCTGCACCGTCACGTCGAGCGCGGTGGTCGGCTCGTCGGCGATCAGCAGCTTCGGCCCGCAGATGAGCGCCATGGCGATCATCACGCGCTGCCGCATGCCTCCCGAGAGCTGATGCGGATAGTCCTCGCAGCGCCGCTCGGGCGCCGGGATTCCGACCTGCGCCAGGGCCTCGATCGCCCGTTCCCGCGCCTCCTTCCGGCCGGCGGCGACATGGGTGCGATAGGCCTCCGCGATCTGGTCTCCCACGGTGAAGACCGGATCGAGAGCGCTCATCGGCTCCTGGAAGATCATCGCGATGTCGCGTCCCCGGATATCGCGCATCTCCGGCTCGGAAAGGGAAAGAAGGTCGCGGCCCCGAAACAGGATCTCGCCGGACGCCTTGATCTGCGAGGACTGGTGCAGGCGCAGGATCGACAGGCCGGTCATGGTCTTGCCGCAGCCGCTCTCGCCGACGACCCCGACCCGCTCGCCGGGACGCAAGGAGAAACTGACGTCGCGAATGAGTCGCGGTCCCGCGTCGAAGCCGATGGCGAGCGACAGGTCCTTCAGCTCGAGAAGCGGCACATCGGGGAGACCCGATCGCGCTATCGGGACGGCCGGCTGCGTCACGACCACAGCCGGAGCGGCGGCAGCACGCGCGCGTCGCCGCACTGGAAGCGGCATGCGCGCATCTGGATGCGCCCGCCGCAGCGCCAATCATCACGCGAATTCTTGATAATTATCAATATCTTCCTCCCGGAATATCTTTTTTGACTTATTAGTTTATACTGTATCGTATAAATCGAAACCGCCGCGGTCAAGCGCGTTCCCCGCGTTCGGACGCCTCCAAAAGGGCCATGGCGGGGCGGACCGTCCCGGGGTCGCCGGCGTCACATTCGCGGCGATCCTGGCCCGGGGGCTCATACGCATGGGCGCGGGCGTACATCCGGCGCTGCGATGCGCAGGCCGAGCGGCGCGACGGCCGGGCGGGACGAGCAAGGATTGGGGGAAAGGGCGGTCCGTTCCGGCGATCAGGGGCTGCCTGCGGGCCGCGCGGCGATCACGGCGGCGCCCGCCCATTTGCGGGGCTGTTCAGCCGGCGGCGAGCCCGACCGCCGGCAAGGACCGCGGCGGCGGCCGCGCGACAAGGCGTTGCCGGGCGGGACTGTCGCGCCCCGCTCCGCCGCAGGAGAATATCGGCAACCGCCTTATTGGCGCGGACAGGCGCTCCGGCGCGCCGCCGCTGCCGTCAATAGAGGTTGGTCGTATAGGCGATTTCGAGGCTCTGGTTGGCCTTGTCGCCGTCGACGCCTTGGATCTGGTCGGCAATGATCGTACCGAGCAGCGGGAAATCCTCGCGCTTGATCTGATGCTCGGCATTCCACAGCCGCGCCCGGAGCAGCGACCGGCCGCAATGGAAGTAGACCTGCTCGATCGTGACCTCCATGGCCGAACTCGGCACGATCGTGCCGCGGATCGCCATGGACTGCAGCACGGCGGGGTCGGTGACGATGCGCGCCCGACCGTTCACCCGCAGCGTCTCGTTGAGCCCCGGCACGAAGAACAGGAGGCCAACCTCCGGCTTGGCGAGCACGTTCTGCAAGGTATCAAGCAGATTGTTGCCGCGCCGGTCCGGCACCAGCAGCGTCGTATCGTCGACGACGGTGACGAAACCTGGCGCGTCGCCGCGCGGCGAGCAGTCGGTGCCGCTGGCCGAGCTCGACGCGACGGTCAGGAACGGCGAGAGCGCGATGAAACGGCGCGCATGCGCATCGAGACGCGGCATGATCTTCTTGCGCGCGAGGTCGCCAGGGTCGGTATAGGCTTCGCGAAGCGTCGCGACGTCGGTGATTTCGGTCATGCAGGGTCCCGTCCGGCTGGATGTCTGGGCGTGCCGCGCCGCGCATGGGCGCAGGCCCTCTGATCGTCGCCGTTAGCACGACGACGGGCGGCCGTCGCATGCCGGCGGGCCAAAAACTGTCGCGCGATGGCCATCCACCGGCTCCGGCGGCTCAGGCGTCCGCAAGCCCGGCCAGCACGTCCCGGAAACCCGTGCGACAGACAAAACCGAGTTGGCGCGCCGCGAGCGATGCGTCATAGACGCGGTCGATCGAGCGGAACATGGTCCAGCCCCGGCGCGCATAGAGCGCCGGATAATCCGGAAAATAGCGCGCCACCACGGCCGGCGCGTTGCCGATGAGCTCGTCGCAGTCGGCCGGCGTGAACGGGGTCGCGGCCGAAATGATGAACAGGCCATAGCCGAGCTGGGGCGCGCGCTGCAGCGCGCGGATATGGGCCTCGGCCGCGTCCGCGACCGTCAGGCGCCGGAACAGCAGCTCGTTCGCCTTGGTGTTCTCATCCGACTGATCGATGGCGTGGGCCATGTCGTCGGCCTCGGGGAAGAAGCGCGCGGTGCGCAGCACCACGACCTTCATGCCGAAGCCGTCGTGGTAGAACCGGCAGAGCTTCTCGGCGGCAAGCTTGGTGACGCCATAGATGTTGCGCGGCTGGGGCGACATGTCTTCGGTGAGCCAGGCCGCCCGCGCGGCTCCGCCCGCGAGGCCGGCCCGAATCGCCGCCGAGATCATCAGCGATGTCGTCGAGGTGAAGACGAAGCGGTCGATGCCCTGCTCCACCGCCGCATCCAGCAGATTGAAGGTGCCATGGACGTTGACCGCCATGAAGTCCGCGCGGGAAAAGCGCTCGATATCCGGCTTGTGCAGGCCGCCGGCATGCACGATCGCCTCGATGCGCGCCTCGCGCAGCACCGAGCGGACGAGGTCACGGTTCGTCACCGATCCGCAGACCGTGGTGCGTGGCGACGCCACGGGGTCGAGACCGATCACCTCGTGCCCGCCGGCTTCCAGCCTTGGCGCCAGCGTTTGACCGAGCCAGCCGGCCGAACCGGTCAGAAGAATGCGCATGTCCGTTCCCTGCTTGGTCGAATCCGCGCGTTATCACCATGGCGGAGCAGCCTTGCCACGTATAAATGATGCGAGCGGGTGACCGGACGGACGGGATCTCGATGATGAGCGATCATGTGACAGTTCAGGAGGCCCTGCCGGCGGCGCCGCTCGCGCCGCGGCTCGGCCCCGCCTTGAAGACGTGGCGGCTGCTCAGGCGCATGAAGCAGAGCCATGCCGCCGAGTTGCTCGATGTCTCGCAGGCGACGATTTCACGCTGGGAGAGCGGCAGCCAGGAGCCCGTCGGCCGGCAGGCCGAGCGCTTGGCCGCGCTCATGGCCGCCCGCCTGGATGGCGCGGCGGACGCAGCGCTGGCCGAACTCGTACGGCACTCCCGCGACGCGGTGCATCTCGTCTGCGACGTGACCCACAGGCTGCTGGCGGCCTCCCCTGCCCGCGCGGCCGCCTGGTCGGTTGGCAGGGACGAGCTCACCGGCACATCGCTCTGGCGTTTTGCCAGTCCGGAGATCGTCGCGGCCGAGGCGCGGCTCGCCGAGGCCCGCTGGTTCGAGCCGCTCGCGCCCGCGGTCGAGATCGTCACCGGTGCCAACAATTCCGAGATCGTGCCGATCAGACCGAGCCGGATGCGCTGGACCCGCATGCGGCTGGCCGACGGCTCGTTCGCGCGATTGGTGCAGACGCTCGCGGCCTGACCCGCACGACACCCGACAGGAGAGCCCTTCATGGCCCATGTCCATGCCCATATCGGCAAGGAGCGCTATGCCGTCGCCATCGAGGCGCGCGGCCACAGGCTGGCTGCCGACGAGCCGGAAGCGTTGTGCGGCGGCGACACGGGGCCGGCGCCGTTCGACCTCCTGCTCTCGTCGCTCGGCGCCTGCACGGCCATCACCCTGCAGATGTATGCCGAACGCAAGCAGTGGCCGCTCGAGGCCGTCGACATCGACCTTCGCTACATCAAGACGGTCGACGAGGCCCATATCGAGCGTGCCATCACGGTCACTGGAGAGCTCGCTCCCGAACAGAAGGCAAGGCTCGCCGAGATCGCCGAGAAGACGCCGGTCACGCTTGTGCTCAAGCCCGGCATCGACATCCGCACCGAGCTGCGCTGAGCCGGGCGTTCCCCGTCAACGCAGGGTCAGCCCTTTCGGCATCAGACCGTGTTCGCGCGCCTGGCGCTCCAATCCCTCGCGGAAATCCGGATGGGCGATGGAAATGAGCGCCTTGGCGCGCTCGGCGACCGATTTGCCCTTCAGATTGACCATGCCGAATTCGGTGACGACATACATCGTGTCGGTCCGCGGCGTGGTGACGACATTGCCGGGCGTCAGGTTGAGCACGATACGGCTGCGCCGGTCGCCGCGCTTGTCATAGGTCGACGACATGCACAGGAACGACTTGCCGCCATCGGAGGCATAGGCGCCGCGAACGAACTGCAGCTGGCCGCCCGTGCCGCTGAGGTGACGGTGGCCATCCGACTCTGACGCCGCCTGCCCCTGCAGGTCGATCTGCGTCGTGTTGTTGATCGACACGACGCCGGCATTCTGCATGATGTTGTGCGGCAGGTTGGTGTAGTCGACGGGGTAGCAGAGCGCCTCGCTGTTGTGGTTGAGCACCTCGTACTGGCGCTGCGAACCGGCGGCGAAGGTATAGACCATCTTGCCGCGGTCGATCGTCTTGCGCGCGCCGGTGACGAGGCCGGCCTCGTAGAGCGAGATGATGCCGTCGCTCATCATTTCCGTGTGGATGCCGAGGTCGCGCACGCCGCTGTCCTTTAGCGTTGCACAGACGGCATTGGGCATGCCGCCGATGCCGATCTGCAGACAGGCGCCATGGGCGATCTCGCCGACGATCTGCTCGGCCACCTTGCGGTCGACATCGGTCGGCGCGGGATTGCCGATCACCGGGATCGGCTCGCCGTCGCCCTGGATGACGAAGTCGACCTCGCTGACGTGGACGCCATTGTCCGGCCCATGGCAATAGGGCATGGCCTCGCAGACCTCGACGATGACGCATCTGGCGCGTTCGACCGTGGCGCGCTGATAGGTGGCCGCGCCGCCGAAATTGAACACGCCGTCGGCATCCATCGGACAGGTCTTGAGCACGACGATGTCGACCGGCTCGATGAAGCGGCGATAATAGTCGGGCGCCTCGCCGAAATTCATCGGGATGTAGTTGCAGCGGCCCTCGTCGTGACGCGCCCGGTCGTAGCCGGAGAAATGCCAGCTGAACCAGTGGAAATGGGCGCCCTGCGGATCGCTGTCCTGCGTCGGGCGTGCCTTCATGGTCAGCGCCGAGCGGATCTTGACATCGCTGAGCTCGTCGCGCCGGGCGGCGAGCGCCCGGTCGAACAGATCCGGCTGGCCCATGCCGAAGCCATAGTCGAGCCACATGCCCGACTTGACCAGCGCCGCGGCCTCGGCCGCCGTGATCGCGGTTGCGCGCTTCGCCGAAACAGCTGCCGTCATGCGTATCCTCTCCTGCCGATCGGACCCTCGCCTTCGCCCGCCAGCCTCCACCGTCCGTGACGGCCAAAGCAGACAGGCGGCGCCGACCGACAGGTCGAACCCGGCATCGATCCGTTTTGGTGAAGACTAACGCGAATTGGGCCGGCGAGCTATGCCGCCGTCCGGCTGAGTCTCCGTCTGTTCGGCAGGCGCGCGCCGCCCGCGCGGCCGCTTACGAACCGCCGCCCGGCCCCGCCTCGACAATGTAGCCATGGCCGCGGACGGTCCGGATCACGGGCCGGTCGAGCTTGCGGCGCAGACGGGCCAGCAGGACCTCGATCGCATTCGATTCGTTGTCGCGATCGTCGCGATAGATGTGCTCGCGGATCTCGTTCTGCGGCACCACGCGGCCGGCCTGATGCAGCAGATAGGCCAGCAGCCTGTATTCGAGCGCGGTCAACTGCACCTCCTTGCCACCGATGGTCACCCGATGGCTGCGCGTGTCCAGCAGGAGCGGGCCTGCGGCAAGGACGGCGGAGGCGTGGCCGCCCGCACGACGCGCAAGGGCACGCACCCGGGCCACCAGCTCTTCCATGTAGAAGGGCTTGGACAGGTGGTCGTCGGCGCCGGCATCGATGCTTTCGACCTTCTCGCGCCAGCCGTCGCGGGCCGTGAGCACCAGGACGGGCATGGCGCGCCCGTTCTGGCGCCAGCGGCGCAGGACGGTCAGCCCGTCGAGCTTCGGCAGGCCGAGGTCGAGCACCACGACGTCGAAGCTGTCGTGCGCACCGCGAAACCAGCCGTCATCGCCATCCATGCAACTTTCGACGACAAAGCCGGCCTGCGACAGCGCCCGGCTGACATCGGCAACGATGCGCCGCTCGTCCTCGATCAGTAGAATACGCAAGGTCCACCTCCCGTCCCGATCGCACGCGCGGCCGCTATGGACCTTTCCGCCTTGCGAAGGCCTGACGGCCTCCGCGGGTGAGGCGAGGGGCATGACAGGCAGCAGACCGCGCCCCTGGGATCCACCGTCTCTGCATAGCTCGCATGGGCAGGTCATCCCGCGGGGATGCATCGGCGGGGCAGCGGTTGCCTGCCGCAATGGCGGATGAGACGATCGACACTGCCGCGGTCCATGAGCAGGAGGATGACTTGGACGGCCTCGACAGCCTCGCCGAAGCGCTCTTCAACCAATCGACCGATGCCATTCTGGCCGCCGACCGGGACGGCATCATCCGCTTCTGGAATCCGGGCGCAGAGCGCATTTTCGGCTTCGCCGCCGCCGAGGCCATCGGCCAGCCGCTCGATCTGATCATCCCCGAGGCGCTGCGCGCGCGCCACGGCGCGGGCTATGTGCAGACCATGGCGACCGGCACGACACGGTACGGCGCGGGAGATCTCCTCTCCGTGCCGGCGATGACGCGGGATGGACGGCGGATTTCGGTGGAATTCTCGATCGTCCTGCTACGCGACCGGAACGGCGCCCCGTCCGGGACGGCGGCGATCCTGAGGGACGCAACGGCCCGCTTCTCCGAACTCAAGGCGCTGCGGCAGGCTGCGGCAGCCGCACGCTAAGCGCGGACGCGCCCCGCACGGCCCTCGAACAGGTCGCGCTCGCGGGCCAGGCGCTCGCCGACCTCGTCGAAGAAGGCGCGCACGCGTGCGGTCGCCTTCAAGTCGGCATGGGTGACGATCCAGAGCTCGCCGGCAAGATCGGCGATCGGCGCTGGCAGCGCCCGCACGAGATCCGGCGCGGCGTCGCCGAGATAGCAGGGCAGAAGCGCGAGGCCGATCCCGGCCCGGGCCGCGGTGAACTGATTGACGAGGCTGTTGGTGCGGTAGACGAAGGCCTCCGCCGGCACGGTCCGGCCAAGCCAGTCGGCCGCGCCGATGCCCGTGGCGGTCTCCTCCCAGCCGACCAGCGTCTCCAGCGACAGATCGGCGCGATCGTCGAGCCTGTCCGCGGCGCGGTCGAGATAGGCCGGCGCCCCATAGATCGCCCAGGCCACGTCGGCCAGCTTGCGTCCCCAGAGGTCGCCCTCCTTCGGCCGGATCGGCCGCAGGGCGATGTCGGCCTCGCGGCGCGACAGGCTGAGCACGCGGTTGTCGATGACGAGTTCGACCACGATGCCCGGATGAACCGCGCGAAAGGCCGCGAGATGGCCGGTCAGACGGCTGTAGGCGAGCGTTTCCGAACAGGTGACGCGCAGACGGCCGGCCAGCCGGTGATCGCGCCCGGACAGGTCGCGATCGAGCGCCAGGACCTCATCCTCCATCCGTTCCGCGCCCAGTGCCATGCGCTGCCCCGCGGCGGTCGGCGCATAGACGCCACCGGGAAGACGCTCGAACAGACGGACGCCAAGCCGGGTTTCCAGCGCCTTCAGGCGGCGGAAGGCGGTGGAATGGTCGATGCCGAGCGCCTGCGCGGCGGCCGTCAGGCTTCCGGCGCGCTGCAGGGCGAGAACGAGGCGCAGTTCATTCCAGTCTTCCATCGCCTGTTCATATCATCCAACGACTTGCAACAGCGCAAGCATCATTGGCATTTGCCCAATGAGCATTGCGGACGCGCCGGACCTAGATTGGCATCATCCAATGAACGCAACCAGGAGAGCCGCATGATCCCCGACCAACCGACGGCGACCGCCGGCACAGCAAGGCTCGTGCTCGTCAGCCATCACCTCTGCCCCTATGTCCAGCGGGCCGCGATCGCGCTCGCGGAAAAGGGCGTCGCCTTCGAGCGGCGCACGATCGATCTCGCCGACAAGCCGGACTGGTTCAAGGCGATCTCGCCGCTCGGCAAGGTGCCGCTGCTGATCGTCCGCGACGACGACGGTGCCGAGACGGTGCTGTTCGAGAGCGCCGTCATCTGTGAATATCTGGAGGAGAGCCAGTCCGGCCGTCGCCTGCACCCACCCGATGCCCTGGAGCGCGCAAGGCATCGGGGCTGGATGGAGTTCGGCTCGTCGATCCTTGCCGATCTCTGGGGCTTCGAGACCGCCAGGGATGCCGCAACCTATCAGGCCAAGGCGGTCGCGCTGCGCGACAAGTTCGCACGTGTTGAAGAGCAGCTCGGCGCCGGTCCGTTCTTTTCGGGCCCGGCCTTCAGCCTCGTCGATGCCGTGTTCGCGCCGATCTTCCGCTATTTCGACCTGTTCGACACGATCACGGACACGGCCATCCTCACCGGCAAGCCGAAGCTTGCCGCCTGGCGCCGTGCGCTGGCCGCGCGCTCGAGCGTCAAGGCGGCGGTCGGCGCCGACTATGGTGCAAGGCTGCGCGACTTCCTTGTCGTCCATGACGCGCACATCCTGAAGCTTGCAGCCTGACCACAGGGTTCAAACGAGCGGAAGCCGATAAGATCCGGCTTCCGCAACCGGCTCGCCTAGCGCTTCCCCACGCCATCGGCTTCGCATTCTGCGCAGGCCCCGTTCGATACCAGCACAATTCTCTGCCGACGCAGCCAAGAGTTGCACGGATCGGAAAGTCGGATCAGAACGTTGATGACCTCTGGGGGAGAATGGGATCGGCACCGGCATGCTCGAGGTTCGCAATCTACCCATCGCCGACGTCCTGGAGCTGAGGCCCCGGAGAATCGGCGACGACCGCGGCTTCTTCTCGGAGACATTCAATCAGGCGCGCTTTGCCGCCGCCGGGATCGACAGCACCTGGGTGCAGGACAACCAGTCCTTCTCGCAGGCGCCGCTGACCCTGCGTGGCCTGCACTATCAGGCGCCGCCCTTCGACCAGGCCAAGCTCGTCCGCGTGCTGCG